>JAVEDE010000114.1 GCA_030841105.1 Pyrinomonadaceae bacterium | reverse complement strand
AGGGAAGGGCGCTGACTCATCCAGAATCAGCGCCCTTCTCTCGTCTAGTCGCTCCCGGCAGGCGTGAGCCTTGACCTTTGCTAATGCCCGCGCGGGACGGTGACTGTGACGGCGCGGTTCGACGTGTTGCCCGCGGCGTCCGCGCAAGTGACTGTGACGGTGTAGACGCGGCCTGCGCCGGCGGCGGATCGCTCGGCTCTTAGCCTGACGTGGTGGGCGTCCAAGACTTCCCAGTCGGGCGCGGTGTCGCCGTCGCCCGTGCCGTTAACCGGCTCGTTGCTCACGACGCCGAGCGTGCAAGCAGCGAGGCTGAAGTTGTCCGACGCGTCATAGTTGACGGTCACGTCACGCATCTTGTGATTAGCAGGCGACAGGACTGTGGGGTTCGCCGCCGCGCCGCCGATGGTTGGCGGCGTGAGGTCTATCTTGATTACCTGCGTGGCGACGCCGCTGATGTTTCCGGCGTTGTCTACAGCGCGCACGCTGACGTTGGTGACGCCTTCGGCGTTGATCTGGACGCTGGCCGCGCCGCCTTCGACGACTGTGACGCTCCCCTCGTTAATCCAGAAGCGCAACTCCTTGACGCCGCTGCCGCCGCCGTCGGTCGCCGTGAGATTGATTGTCACGGGAATCGAGTTATGCCAGCCGTTCGCGTTGGGAAGCGGGTTGACGTTGATGGCGGCGACGGGCGCGGTCGTGTCAACGGGCGCTATGGAAGCGTCGAAGAGCACCGCGCCGCTGCGTGCGGCGAGCGTGAGGTTGATGCCCCCGCCGTTGACGGCGTAGGTCGCGCTGCTCAAGGCGTCTCGGAGTTGCGTGCCGTCCGCGAAATAAGCGGCGACGGGGACGCTCGCCGTGTTGCCGCCCGTGCCGTTGTTGAGCGCGACGACGGCCGTCTCACCATTGCCCACGCGCGCGAAGGCATAGGTATTGTCGTCGGTGGTTGAAGGCGTCTGGTCGCCCGTGAGCAGCGTCTCGAACGAGCCGTTGCGGAGCGCGGGGTGCTGCTTACGCATGTGCGCGAGCGTCGTGTAGTAGTTGACGACCGCTTGATCGGCAGGGCCGTAAACGTTCTGGTCGCCCGCCTCGTCCGCCCACGGGTAAGGCGCGCGGTTGTAGGGATCGTCTTCGGGGCCGTTCGTGCCGTTGGCGAGCGAAGGCGCGTTGAGCGCGGCCTCGTCGCCGTAGTAGACCATCGGCGCGCCGGGATAGGTGAACTGGAAAAGCGCCGAGAGCTTGAGACGTTCTTTCGCCTGCGCGAGTCCGTTGTCGCCACCCACGGTTAACACATAAAGCGAGCGGTTGGTGTCGTGCGAGTCAATGAGATTGAGCATCGCGGCAGTCGCGGCGGCCGGGTAATCCTCGCGCACGGAGCGGAGCGCGCGGTCGAACTGGCTGGGCGAGAGGGCGACGATCTGGTTGCCGCCGAAGTTGTCGTTGTCGCCCCAGTTGAACCCGCCGCGCGCGAAGCCGAGGACGTTCTTGCGGAAGCGGTAGTTCATCACCGAGTCGAGTTGATCGCCCGCGAGCCACTGGCTGGCGTCCGGCCAGATTTCCCCGATGAGCGTCCCGTCGGCTTTGTAGCCCTTGGCTAGAGGCCGGTACTCTTTCCACCAATCGTGCGAGATTTCGTTCGCCACGTCGAAGCGCCAGCCCGAAGCCCCTCGCTCGTACCAATGCTCGGTGACGTTCGCGCCGGGCGCGCGGTAGAAGAAGTCGCGCACGCCCGCCGCGTCGTCGCGGAAGACGGGCAGGCTGCCGAAGCCGAACCAAGCCTCGTAGTCGCCGTAGGCGCAAGGCGCGTTCGCGTTGAAGAAGTTGAACCAACTGCGATACGGCGAGGACGTGTTCTCGCACCCGCCGTCGGTCTGACTGTAACGATGATAGAGATCGAAGTAGACGCTATCCGAAGACGAGTGATTGAAAACGCCGTCGAGGATGAGACGCATGCCGCGCCGTTCCAACTCGGTTTTGAGAGAAGCTAAGGCTGCATCGCCGCCTAAGGCCGGGTCAACTTCGAGGAAGTTGTCCGTGTCGTAGCGATGGTTCGAGCGCGCTTTGAAAATGGGGTTGAGATAGAGCGTGTCCACGCCGATTGATTGCAGGTAGTCGAGTTGTTGCTCGATGCCTTTGAGGTCGCCGCCGAAGAACTGCGTGCCATACTCGCCGTTGAACTCGCCGGGCTGGCGCGGGTCGCCGATGGCCGCGTTCCATGTCTCGCGCAGGAGCGGCGTCTGGTCGCCGTAGAACGTGGGGCAACCGGCGGTCGAGCCGGGGCGGCAGTAGTCGTTACTGGGATCGCCGTTGCGGAAGCGGTCGGGGAAGATTTGATAGACGTTGGCGTTGTGCAGCCACGCGGGCGTCTGGAAGTTCGGGGCGTAGGCCGTGATCTGGAAGGCCGGGAACGGCTCGCCGTCCGAAGGCTCGCCTGTGCCGCCTTGATTGAGGTTGTCGTGATCGTCCGTGTAAGAGTCGCTGTAGAAATCTTCGTCCGATTGATCCGTGACGCGGAACTTGTAGTAGAGGATCGAGGGCGACGAGGGCGTCTGAAGCGCGAGCGTCCAGATGTCGTACTCCGTGCCGCCTTCGGTGCGGTTCTCAAGGAAGGACATCGGGTGATCCACGGGGCCGTTGGTCGCGCCGGTCGCCGGGTCGAAGATGTAGACGCGGACGTAAACGCCGTCTACGTCAAAGTGCGCAGTGCGGAAACGCAAGGTCACCGCGTTGCCCGCGGGCACTGCGCCGAAGGGGCTGCGGTAGTAACTGTCGAACGTGTCATGGCGCAAGCCCTCCCACTCGACGTTGCCCGCAGGCGTCGGGGTCGGGGTGGCGTTGCCCGCCGTGATCGTCAGGACGTGCGTCGTGGGGTTGTAGCTGAAAGTGACCTGCGCGTTGTCGTTCGGCACGTTGAAAGAGATGTTCGCGCCGTTCTGCGCCCCGCCCGCGCCGTAGTTCTCGTCCCAGCTTTCGCCGAGGGCTACCTTGCTCTCGTAGTTCCCGGCGGGAAGCTGGGTGGTCTGAAAGGTGTACGTGCCATCGCCGTCAGGGTCTTGCAGCCAAGAGCGGAGGCAGGACGGATCCCAGTCGCCGGAGCAGCCGAGTTCCGACTGGAAACTGCCGGGCGCGACGGCGACAACGGAATTGCGGTTGCTCGTGATC
>JAVEDE010000084.1 GCA_030841105.1 Pyrinomonadaceae bacterium | reverse complement strand
CGCCTTTGAGTGAAAACATAGTTTCACTCAAAGGCGCTGGCGGCGCGAAGGAGGTCATAACTTTTTGCGCTTGATCTCTGTTAAGTTTCGGCGCGCACGGCGTTGATGAAATCGGAGAGCAGGCCGTAGGCGGTGCTGCGTAAATCGGGGTGGTGCGCCGTCAAGGTCAGGCCGGGCAGAATGTCCAACTCGAAGTTGATGACGAGCGACGTGCCGCCCGCTGCGGCCAGAGGATCATCCGCCGCGATCTGTTCCGCGCCGACGCGCGCCGCGATGCGTCCTTCCGCGGTGCGCTCCGCGCGGCTCACGAGTTTGTAAGGTCTGCCCGCCGCGCGTGCCGCGCGCACGTCTTCCGCGTCCAGCCCGCGAATCCCTTCACGCTCGATCTCGTCTAAACTGAGCGGCGCGTCCATCAACACGTTCGCCAGCGCGCATGTCTTCACCGCCGCGTCCCATCCGTCAACGTCGTAAGCCGGATCGGTCTCCGTGACGCCGAGCGTCTGCGCGCGCCGCACGCCGTCGGCAAACGTGCGCCCACGCTCCATCTCTTCGAGGATGACGCCCGTCGTCGAGTTGAAGATGCCGCGGAAGGCTTGGAGACGAACTGCGGGCAGGCACTCGCGGAAGAGCGAGAAGACAGGCATGTCGGCCACCGTCGCGTCGAAGAGGAAGTGTCGGCCGCGCGAGAGCGCGAGCGCGCGCAACTCTCGATAGGCGTGAACGATAGTTCCTTTGTTCGCCGTGACGACGTGCGCGCCCGACTCCAACGCGGCGCGCACGTGCTCGACGGCGGGCTGACCCGTCAGCGGTTCGAGCGAGGTGATCTCGAACATCACGTCGCAACGCGCCGCCTCCAGCCACTCGCGCACGTTCGTCGGTGGGGACACTCCTATCCTACTTTGTGACGATGACGAGCCTGCGGCAAACTCGGCCGACAGAAGCGACTCGGACGCCAGCCCCTCGGCCGACGCGATCCAACCCGCGCGTCGCGTCGCCATGCCCGTGATGCGCCACTCGATGCCGTACTCCTCGCGCATCTCCGCGGACTTCTCGCCGAGCAGACGCACCAGCGCGTGCCCGACGTTGCCGAAACCCAAGAAGCACAGGTTGAAAGTTTTCATGTACGCACGCCGTCAGCCTTCCGAGATCAATTTGTTAACTGCTAACTCCACCGTCGCCGGGTCGAGTGAACGCTTGAAGATGATCGTGTGCGGCGGCTCGGTCACCAGGGGGTCGCGGCTGCCGCGCAGTTCTTCCCAAGCGGCGAGCAGGTAGTCTTGAAACTTGCTCGCCGCAAATTCCGCGAGACGTGCTTTCAGATGCGGCGGCGTCCAGAAGCCTAAAATCTCCAGATAGACTTGCCGCCCCGACGCATGGCGCAGCACGAAGTCGGGGATGAACGCGCCCGCGCCGAGGTTGATGATCTCGCCGCTCACCTCCAGCGTCCACACGCTCTCGAAACGCGCCCAAGCGGTCGCCAGTTTTTCCCTGACGGGATTTTCGTAAGGCGTCACCGCGAGGTAATGCGAGCGCAGCCCGTGGCCTTCGCTCTCCATCTCGAAGAAGGCCATGCCGTGCGGCGGCCGCTGCGCGATCTCTGCGCGCATCCGCCAGCCCTTGCACAACAGCAGCGCGGGCAGAAAGACGGCCATCTGAATGCCGTACTTCTGCGAGCGATGAAACATCGAGACGGGGCCGTCGAGTTCGATCTCGTAGCCTTCGGCCGGACTCCCTTTGATCGTATGAATCAAACGATACGCTTTGATCGCGCCGAAGAGTTCGCGATAACTTTCGGCCGGTTGCGGCTCGACGCTGAGACGCATCCGCACGCAGCGATACAGCAACGCCTGCGCCTGCGCCACGTTGTAGAGTTCGAGGAGCGACGACGCGTCAGTCTCTTCAAACTCGATGAGCCGCTGGTTCTTCGTCAGGTCGGCGTACAAGTTCGCGCGCACCAACTCCGGCGCGCAGCCGAGTTCCCCGCCCGCCGCTTCGATCACTTGCGCGCGCGCCACTTCGTCCGTCACCGGATGCGCGCCGCGCGCCTTGAGGAAGACCGCGCGACGCAAATCCGCGGGGACGATCTCGACGCCCGCCGCAAACTCCGCGCGATCCAAGAGCAACTTGATCAGGCCGCGCAGGATTTTGTAGTCCGTCCCCGTGCCGACGTAATCTTCGAGCGCGCCTTCGAGTTCGGCGCGCGTCAAGCCCTGATGCTCGCGGAAAAGTTCGATGAGGGCGGCGGCGGCCGCGAGCCAGCCGTCGTCTCCCGTCTCGATGTAGCGCGGGCGGATTTGCGTGCCGCGCTGCCAACTCATGGCGAGGTCTGAGGTCAACATAAATTACAGTCTGCCGCTTAATAAACTCCGGCTCTCTACAGATCGCTTCCTAACAAACTTCGGCTCTCGCTGCGTCCCGCGCTCGTGCGAAACTGCTCGCCGCTGCGTCGGCGACTGATGCCCTCTTCCGTCGTGTCGAGGGTGACGACTTCGTAGAGCGTCGCCTCTTTGTCGGGCTGCTTCCGAAGGATGCGGCCGAGGCGTTGGATGTGCTCGCGCGTCGAACCCGAACCGGAGAGGACGACGGCGACGGAGGCGGCCGGAATGTTCACGCCCTCGTTCAAGACCTTCGACGTGGCGAGCGCGAGCACGTCGCCCGCGTTGAAGGCGGCCAGCCATTCGCGCCGCTCCTTGATGTTCGTCTCGTGCGTGATGGCGGGGATCAGAAACTGTTCGGAGATGCGATAGACCATCTCGTTCTCAGCCGTGAAGATGAGCACGCGGTCACGCCGGTGTCGCCGGAGCAGTTCGGACAAGACACGCAACTTCGCGTCCGTCCCTAACGCGATGCGCTTCGACTCGCGATAAGCCATCATCGCGCGTCGCCCCTCGCTGCTTCGCGCGCTCGCGGCGATGAAGAGTTGCCAGCCGCGCATGCTGCTCAAGCGGATGTTCTTCTGTTGGAGAAAACTTTTGAAGACGGCGCGCTCCGCTTCATATGCCGCGCGCTCCGCCGCGCTCATCTCGACGTGCAGGCGCACGACGCTGTAATCCGACAAATACTCGCCCGCGAGTTCGCGCGCCTCGCGGCGGTAGACGGTGGGGCCGATCAGTTCTTCGAGCATCTCGTCCGCGCCGTCGGCGCGTTCGGGCGTCGCGGTCAGGCCGAGGCGAAAAGGGGCGAGCGACATCTCTGCGGCGTAGCGGAACACGTCGCCGGGCAGGTGGTGGCACTCGTCGAAGATGACGAGACCGAAGTTGTTGCCGAGCCGTTCCATGAAGCGGAAGGCCGAGGCGTAGGTCGTCACCGTCAACGCGCCGACCTCGAAGAAGCCGCCGCCGATGAGTCCGACTTCGGCCTGAAACGACGAGAGCAACAGATCGTACCACTGGTTCATCAAGTCAATCGTGGGCACGACGACGAGCGTCGAACGCTGCGTCTGTTCAATCGCCATCTGCGCGACGAGACTTTTCCCCGCGCCCGTCGGCAGGATCACGACGCCGCACCGCTCGGCCTTGCGCCACGCACTGATTGCCTCCTGCTGGTAAGGGCGCGGCTCGACCGTAAACTTCGTCGGGAAGTCGAACTGGTGATAGGCGCGCGCCTCGTCCGCGAAGGCCACGCCCCCACGCGTGAGCGCTTTGACGACGTGGCGGTAAGCGAGCGCGGGCGCGCGCCAACGCCTGACACGCTCGTCCCAGCGGAAGGCCGCGGGCACGACGATGCCGTCGGCCGCATCGCGTTCCACGCCGTCTAAGAGGAGCGTCCCCGCGTCGAAGCGCAGCACGATCTGTTTGGCGTTCGTGGTCACGCGTCCAGAGTACAACAGGCGGGCGCGCTCTGAGAAAAGCGCGCGCGCGTGCGTTACAATCCGCTTCGTATGATCACGATTGACGGTTCACAAGGCGAGGGCGGCGGGCAGATCATCCGCACGTCGCTCGCGCTCTCGCTCATCACCGGAAAACCTTTCCGCATCTACAACGTCCGCGCGCGCCGCGAGAAGCCGGGCCTCGCGCGGCAACACCTGACAGCCGTCCGCGCCGCCGCCGCAATCGGCGGCGCGCAGGTGGAAGGCGCGTCTGTCGGCGCGACGGCCTTCACGTTTCACCCCGGCCAAGTGACGCCCGGCGACTATGCGTTTCCCATCGGCACGGCCGGAAGCACGATGCTCGTGTTGCAGACGATCCTGCCGCCCCTGATGATCGCCGCAGCCCCTTCGACGCTCACATTTGAAGGCGGCACGCACAACGTCCACGCGCCGCCCTACGAGTTCATCGTCAAAACTTTCCTGCCGCTCATCACACGCATGGGCGCGCGCGTCACCGCCGAACTCAAACGCTACGGCTTCTACCCGCCGGGCGGCGGACGCGTCAACGTGCGTGTCGAACCGGCCGCGGGCGGCGCGCTCATGCCTCTCGCGCTGCTGACGCGCGCCGAGATACGCGCCCGGCGCGCCTGCGCGCTCGTCGTCAAACTGCCGCCCACAATCGGCGAACGCGAGTTGGGCGTCGTCGCCGAAAGACTCGGCTGGGGCGCTTTGCATGGCGACGAGTTGCGCGTCGAGACTTCCGAGAACGCCGTCAGCCCCGGCAACGTCCTGACGCTTGAGATCGAGAGCGAGCACCTGACGGAAGTCTTCACCGGCATCGGCGAGCGCGGCGTGCGCGCCGAGACCGTAGCCGAACGCGCGGCGGAAGAGGCGCGCGCCTACCTCTCAACGGCCGCGCCCGTCGGCGAACACCTAGCAGATCAATTGCTCATCCCGCTCGCCCTCGCGGGCGGCGGTTCATACACGACCGGCCAACCCTCTCTGCACACCACGACCAACATCGAAATCATCAAGATGTTTCTCGACGTTCGGATCACGACGAAGCCGACGGGCGACGGCGTGTGGGAAATTCAGATCAACGGGTAAAGGAAATAAGGAAAGGGTAAGGGGTAAAGGGTAAGGGGTAAAGGGTAAAGCAACTCGCGGCGCACCGCATTTGCCTTCCCCTTTTCCCCTTACCCTTTTCCCTTTGGCTTCCCGTCTTCTTAATCGCCGACGTAGCTGATCTCCATCCGGCGCGTGTGGTAGCCGGCGAGGACGAGAACGATGAGGGTGAAGATGAGTAGACTTGGGACGGAAATCCACGCGGGCGTCGGTTGTGCCATTACGGCGAATGGGCCTTCGTTCATGGGCACGGGCATCAGCGAGTGCAGGTAATGGATGACGCTCGCTTTCTTGAGGAGCGGCGGCAGCAGGAAGTTGATCCACTCCCAACCGTAGATGAGCAGCGCGGGGATGATCGGGTTGCGGAAGAAGAGGCCGACGATCAGGAAGATCGCGCCGTAGCCGATGCAGGCCAGTGTGGTGATGCCGAGATAGATGAGCGCCTGCTTGCCGCCCGCGCCCTCGAAAAAGTAGCGCGTGCTTTCCGAGGAGAAGCGCGGGAAGTAGAGCATGAAGAGCGAGGCCAGCGTCGTCAGGCCGAAGAGCACGATGGCCGTGACCAGCCCCGACAGGTATTTGCCGACGACCAAGACCTCGCGCCGGATCGGCGACAGGAAGTAGTAGTGCAAACTCCGGTCAACCACCTCGCCGCGAAAGAGGTTCATGAAGACCCACGCGCAGCCGAAGAAGACCACCGCGCGCAGGATGAGCGTGTTGTAGATGAGCGAGAAGACGAGGCTCAGCCCGTTGATGTTTTGAAACTCGTCGTCGTCCGGCGGGAGGATCGCGAGGACGAACAACAGGAAGATCGGCAGAGCCGCGAGCAGGTAGAGCAAGAGCGCGCGGCGGCTCAGGAAATTTTTCCGCAACTCTTGGCTCAGGATGCTGAACGTCTGCTGCGCCCACAAGCCCCACGGCAGTTCGCGCGCGCCCTTCTGCGCAGTCGTCGCCGAATCAATGGTCGAACTCATCATCGCCCTCCGTCCGAACTGATCAAGTACTGGTAGACCGCGTTGAGGTCGTCGTCCGCGGGCGCGACCGACTCGACGCGGATGTCGCCGTCTAAGACGACGCGGTTCAAGAGCAAGTAAAAATCGTCAGGCCGCCGCGTCTTCACGAACAAGCCCTGCCGGTCGTCGTGCAGACGCGCCTCGACCACCGCGCCGTCCTGCTCGAAGATGCGCGCGGCGAGCGCCTGCGGGCGGTCGCAGCGGATCAAAATCTGCATCGGTTGCTCGACGATCTCGTCGCGCACGCCGTGGACGTTGCCCTCGGCCACGACGTAGCCGTTGTTCAGGAGCACCACGCTGTCCGACATCATGTCCACCTCGTGCAGGATGTGGCTAGAGATGATGAGGTACAGACCTTCGGCGGCGAGTTGGCGGAAGAGGCGTATGATCTCGGCGCGCGCCATCGGGTCGAGGCCGTTCAAAGGCTCGTCGAGGATGAGCACGGCCGGGTTGTGCGCGATGGACTGCGCGAGGCGGATGCGCTGGCGCATGCCCTTGCTGTAGCCCGCCACCTTGCGATCCGCCGCTTCGAGCATCGAGACGCGCTCCAAAGCCTGATGCGTCAGATTCTCGACGGCGCGCCCCGTCGCCCCGTGCGTGCGCAGGTAGAACTCGATGAACTCCCGGCCGGTCGCGCCGCGTGGAAACGAGTCGAACTGCGCGCAGTAGCCGACCTTGCGAAACAGTTCCTGCGGGTCGTTCGGAGAAGTGCCGAGCACGCTGATGCGCCCGCGCGTCGGCTTCAACAGGCCGGTCATCAAGTTCATCAAAGTGGTCTTGCCCGAACCGTTCGGCCCGACCAGACTCGTGATGCCCGGCGCGATGGAGAGGTTGACGCGGTTGACGCCGAGTATCTCGCCGTAGAACTTGGACACGTCCTCGAAGACGATCATCTTTTCTTCCGCGCGCACTGCCGTCGTCGTGGTCGCTGTTATTGTCGCCGTTGTCGTCGTCGCCGTTGCCGCCGTAGTCATTTCACCACCTCGTAAGCGCGCACCTTGCGCATCAGGAGCAACACGCACAGCCCGCAGATGAGCGCGAGCGCGAGCCACGACGCCCAGAGCGGCGGTTCGAGCATCGTGATCTCGATGATGCGCCCGTTGCGCATCCCTTCGATCTGCCCGGTCTGTCGCTGGAACAGGCCGAAGAGTCCGCGCCACAGCGAGTTCATGATCGCGCCGAGGCTGATCAGGTGGCCGAGCCGCGTGCGAAACAGCGCGTTGACGATCTCGCCGAAGGCCGACGGGATGAAGAAGATGGCGAGCAGCGCGCCCGACGCCACCACGCGCCATTTCAGCCACGCCGAAACCGCCAGCGACATCACCGCCAGCACCACGATCCAGACGAGACTGGCGAGGAAGATCGCGCCCGCCAGCCGCAGGTTCTGCCCCAGCCAGCCCGCGCCTTCGAGGTAAGCCTGCAAGAGAAAGAGCAGGAGGCCGGGAATCCACGTGATGAGGGAGACGAGAATCAAGATCACGCTCATCTTGCCGACGACGTACTCCTTGCGCGTGAAGGGGCGCGAGAGGTAGAGCGGCAAAGCGTTGTTGGCGAGGTCGCGCGAGATGAGCGGCGGCCCGATGAGCACCGTCAGGAAGAACCCGAGCGAGCACTGCGAGGTGACGAACGCGTGGAAGAAAGAGGCGTTGATCGGCACGAGTTCGCGCAGGTCGAGTTTCATCAGCGCGATGGCGTTGACGTTGTGGTGCAGGTAGATCAGGATCGCCGCGACGAGCGGGTAGAGGAAGCAGAGCGCGAAGAACGCGATGAAAAATTTGGAACGAAACACGTCGCGGAAGGCGTGGCGCGGCAGTATTAGAAAGCGCGACCACTCCGGCGTCAGACTGCCCGTGTAGGGCTTGTAGCCGTGCTCATAAACTGCCATTGCCGTTACCTCCCGTCGCCGCCACCGTCGCCGACGGCGTCGCCGTCGCCTCGACCATTGTGTCGCCGCCCTCCATCGCCTTGAGGAAGATGTCTTCGAGCGAGTCGCGTTTGTAGTTCAGGCGGCGAATCTGCACCTCGCGCTCGGCGGCGATCTTGTAGAGGTCGCGTATCTCGACGCCTTCGGGCAAGACCAACTTGAGCCGCCGCTCGTTGGTGAACGCGTACTCGCAGCCGAGCCGCCCGACCGCTTCAGCGAAGGCGCGGTTGTCGCCGCGCATCTCCAACTCGATGAACTTGCGGTTGGCCTTGCGTTCCTCTTCCAGATTGCAGTTGGCGGCGATGCGCCCGTCCTTGAGGACGAGTATCTCGTCGCAACACTCTTCCACGTCGCGCAGCAAATGTGACGAGAGCATGATGCGCGCCTCGCCGCTGTCGCGTATCTCGCGGATGAGCCGGATCATGCGCAGGCGCGTGGGCGGGTCTAAGCCGTTCGTCGGTTCATCGAGGATGATGAGCTTCGGCCCGTGGACGATGGCCTGCGCGAGTTTCGCGAGTTGCTTCATGCCGAGCGAGTAGGTGTCGAGCGTGCGGTAGCGCGCTTCGCCCAAGCCGACATAGAAGAGCGACTCGTGCGCGCGTTCGAGCGCGGCGTCGGGCGGCATGCCGGAGAGTTCGGCCATCAGGCGCACGAAGTGGACGCAGGTCATCTTGGCGATGAACGAATCGCGCTCCGGCATGTAGCCGACGAGCGAGCGGATGCGCCTGGCCTCGGTCGTGATGTCCTCGCCGAAGATGCGCGCCGTGCCGTGGGTTGCCGGGTGGAAGCCGAGCAGCGTGTGGATGAGCGTGGTCTTGCCCGCGCCGTTCGGGCCGAGCAGTCCGATGGCGCGGCCGTTCAAAGTGCCGCGCAGGTCTTGGAGGATGTGGCGCTTGCCGAAGACCACGCCCAGACCGTCGAGTTCGATAACTGGATTCATAATGTGTGGAAGCCCCGGTCGGCTCCGGTTCGAGACCAAGTTGAGAAGCGCGCGAACCGACCCTGAAGAGTAGGTCGCTTTATACGACATTCGCCCGCCGACTTCAAACTAATTCCGAGACCGCGACGGGCGCGTGCGACGGCTGATGTTCCGTTGAAGGATAACGCTCCGGTGTGAGTTAAAGTTCAGTGCGTGAGAAAGGTTTCGGAGATAAAAACCGGCGTCGTCGGAATGAAGCACGGTCGAAGAAAAAGACGCACCACAGAGACGCCGGAAGCACGGAGAAGGCACGGAGAGAAACCATTCCGAATCTCAAAATTTGAGATCGTATCGAATCTCAAATACGAGATCGTAAATGCTTTCCTCTGTGCCCGCTCCGTGTCCGCGGCGTCCCTGTGGTGAACTCAACCGGCCGAATTGCGCAAGGTCACTTCTATGTCACTTCGCGGAGACTCGCTTGCCCGAATCAGTTGCTCGCGACCATCCCGCTCGCGGCGACCTCCGTCGAGTTGACGCGCACCTTGCCGTGTTCCACTTCCACGATGTCGCCCTGATTGAGCGTGCCGTAGCTCTGGCCGTTGACGGTGAGCCTCTCGCCGTCAATGGTGACCGTGGTGTCGCCGCAGTTAAAGTTGTGCTTGCCCTGCTCGCTCGACGAACTCTCGTACGTCCAGCAGGCCGGAGAGACTTTGACGAGGTGCGAACCCAGACGAGTTCCGCCCTGATTGAGGCCGAGCATGCTCTTGCGTTTTTCGAGCATGCTCAAAAGTTCCGTGCAGCCCTTCTGCCGGGCGATGAAGATGGCCTTGCGATCCCAGAGGTCGCCCTGCAAGCTCAGATCGGGCGCGCGCTCAAACAGCGCCTTCACCGTCTCGGTCGGGCATTTGCTATCGCCGAGATGGTCAATGTCCAGCGTCCCGGAGACGGCATAGGTCAGCGCGCTCTCCGCGCCGTGCATGCCGTAGGGGTTCGCGCCCTTGGCGAGTAAGGCTTTGACGATCTGTGCGTTGTCGTTTGCGGCGGCGTAGGCGAGTGCGGTCATTCCGCTCTCGACGCTGCGCTGGCGGCAGTCGCCCGCCGGGGCGTTCACGTCCGCGCCGCGCTCGATCAAGAGACGCCCCACGTCGTTCTGATTTTTATGGATGGCGTGCATGAGCGGCGTCCAACCGGTCGAGGCGCAGTCGCGCACGTTCAAGTCGGCGCGCGCTTCGACGAGGGTGCGGGCGACTTCCGTGTTGCCGTTGCGCGCCGCCCACATCAGGGCGGTGTAGCCAGACTGGTCTCTCTCGTTCACGTCCGCGCCCGCAGCGATGAGTTTCTTAACCTGCGCCGCATCGCCGTGCTCGGCGGCAATCGTCAGCGCCGTTGACGGGTGATGACTTTTGCACGCGCTGACCGTCAACAAGAGGCACGCGCTCAACCCTGCGATGATGAGATTCCGGCGTTTCATGATGACTCCTTCTGCTTCGTTACTGCGGTTGGTCGTCAACAACTGTGTGGGGGCGGTAGTAGTATTGGCGGCGCGCCCGGCCGGTTGCTTGAAACAACCGGCCGGGCGCGCTGTCTAGTCGTGGCTACTTCTTCTGCTGCTGCTGTGGCGCGTCGCCGCCCGTCTTCCCTTCCATCGCCTCCATCATGATGTGCTGCATGGCGAAGGAGTTCGGGAGGCCGAGCAGGCTGCCGGGGCTGAGGCCGAAGGGGCCGCCCTCGGTGTTGGCCGCCAGCGTGATGCGGTCGCCCTGCGCGTAAGCGTAGGCCAGCGTCGGCTGCGAGTTGGCGGCGAAGGCGGCGATGGCCTTCTGCTGCTCCTCGCTGAGCGACTTCGCGCGGTCGCCGACAGCCCCGGCCAGCGGCTGCAAGAGCGGCGCGAGGTTGTGATAGAAAACGGCGGAGAAGTTCGTGTTACCGTCTTCGGGCAAGGCCGACGTGAAGCGCGGCGAGGTCACGAGCGACACGCCCGACTCGCGGTACTGCAAGGCGCGGGTCAAGAGCGCGCTCGTCGGCGCGGCGATCATGTAGCCCTCCGCGAACGTGTAGTGAACTTCGAGACCGAAATCCACCGAGCGCAGCGTGTAGATGTTGGGGCTGCCGCCCGACGCCGTGAGGGTCAGACCCTTCTGGCCGTGCTCGGCCGCCCACTGGTTCAACTTCCCGACCACGCTCTCGAACGTCCCCTGCAAGTGCTTCTGGTCATAGACCTCCATGATCATCTTCCAAGAAGGCGTCGGCAGCACGGGGCCGTCAATGGCGAAGGCGAACTCGCCGCCGAGCGGCGCGGCGAAGTCGCGCTTGAGGTCGAGGCCGTTCTGCGTTTCGAGTTCGCGCAGCCGTTTGCGCAAATCGGGCGAGGCGGTCTCCATGAAGCCGAGCAGATCGTCAACTAAGAGCGTCGGTTCTTTGACGACGAAGGCCGTCGCCACGTTCGCGTCGGGCGAGACGAACTTGAGCGCGCCCATCGGCCCCGGCGCGGCCAGCCAAGAGGCGATGCCGCGGCGCGGTTCGTTGAAGGTCAGCACGGCGCGGCTCTGCGTCTTGTCCTTCACTTCCTTCTGCTCGACGACGAAGTGCTTGAGGTTCAACAAGCCCGTCTGGCGATAGAGGTCGAGTTTCTGCTGGCCGCCGACTTTCGCGGCGTCGCTCGTCGCCTGACCGATGACCCGTTCGAGGTCGGCGGCGACGATCAGCCCCGCGCCTTCCTTGTACACTTCGCCGATGCGCGTGTAGAAGGGCGTGCCCACGAAGCGGTTCGTGCCGGGCGCGTTGATGGTGGCTTGCAGGCCGCGCAAGGATTCGAGTTTCGGCGAGGCCGCGAAGAAGTCGTCGCGCACCCAGATGAACAGTTCGTTGTGATTGTTGCCGCGCGCAGTCTTCTTGTCGCCGGTTGCTTTCTTATCGCTGCTCGTGGTCGTCGTAGTCGCCGCCGTTGCGACGACCGCGCTTGGGTCTTCGATGATGCGGACGCTCGGCGCGCCCTTGTCCACAGACTTCAAATCGCCGATCTGTTTTTCGAGGAACGGGCGGAAGCCCGCGCCGTTCTTCAACTCGCCGAGGACGAGGAAGGCGTCAGGCTCGCCCTGCGCGTTCGTGCCCGCCGTGACGACGATCTCGTCGCCGAGGTACTGGCCGAACTCGCGCACGCGCTCCATCGTCTGGTTCAGCCCCGGCCCGTGCGCCGTGGAAGATTCTTGCTCGCGCATCCACTGGCTGAGCGCGGGGTTCTGCGCGATGCGCTCCTGCATGATGCGGTGCGATTCGCCGAGCGTCGTCGCCAGGTTAGGCAGCGCGGCATAGAGCACCGTGCCTTCGGGCGCGAGGTCGAGGAAGCGCGTCGAGTAGCGCACGCCGGGGTGCGGCACTTGCTGCGCGATGTCCTTGCGCAGCGCGGCGAGTTCCGTGACCATCTTCGCGTAACGCGAAGCATTCCGGCTCCAAGCGATGTCGTCTTTGACCGAGACGGGGACGAGGCTTGCGCCCGTCGTCGTCTGATCGCCGGGCAGCAAAACTTTGTCCGTGCCGGAGTGGTTGACGTGGACTTCGCCCTCGACCACCGAGACGCGCGAACCCTTCGTGCCGCTTCCCACCGCGAAGATCGTGCCCTTCACCGAGACGAGCGAATCGGGCGTGGCGACGAACAGATGCCCCGCGCCCTGCTTGGCGGCTTCGACGATCACGTCGCCGCGATCCAGATTCAGCGTGACGCCCTGCGCCGTCTCCGTGATGGAGAACTCGGAGCGTTCGCGCATCTCGACGCGCGAGCCGTCGGCCAGTCGCACGATCGCGCCGGAGTCTTTCGCCGTTCGCACGCGCACGCCCTTGCCGATCTCTTCGCCGACGGCCATCGCCAGCGTGCCCGCGTCGGTCACGCGGTAGAGCGCGCCGTTCGCGCTCTCGACGGTCGCGGCGAGCGCGCCGCCCGAAGGCAGGCGGTTCGAGAGGAACAGCGCACCAGCGAGGACGGCCACGGCGACCGAAGCAGCCATCGCCCAACGCCAAGCCGTGAAGTTCGTCCGCGACGAGCGCGCCGGTTGGTTGAACGTGGCACGCGCGGCAGCCGTGCGCCCGGTGCGCGCTTCCTTCAAAGCCTTGCGGCAGGGGATACATTCCTGCGTGTGGTCTTCGAGAAGGAGCGCACGAGCGGGCGACAACTCGTGGCGCAGGTAAGACGGGATGAGCGACTGAAAATCGCCGCAGTTGTTGATCTGCTCAGACGCGACTGTCGCCGCCACGGGCGAGGTGGCCGCGGCGGAGATGTTCTGGTCTGAGGCGAGACGCGCCCACACGCGCGAGGCCGCCGTGTCCACGGCGCGCGCGTCCGGTTGGTCGCCGCGCACGGCTTCCACGGTTTGGTCAATGATGGCTTCTAGCTCTTTTTTATTACGCTTCATGATGTTTCTCCAGATATTCACCAATCTCTCCACGCAGCCGCACGCGGGCGCGGTGCAGCGTGACGGCCACGACCATCTGCGACATGCCGAGCATCTCGGCGATCTCGCCGTTGTCGTAGCCTTCAAAATAGCGGAGGGCGAAAACTTCCGAGGCGCGCGTGCCGAGTCGCGCGACCGCCTGCCTGAGCAGCGTACGCATCTCTTTGTCGGCCTGCTGCGCTTCCGGGTTCAGGATCGGGCTTTGCAAAAGCGCCGCGTCCACGTCATCGAACGGCACGGAGCGGGCGCGCGTCCGGCCGCGCATCAAATCGAGCGAGGCGTTGACGGCGGCGCGGTGCAGATAACTTCCGGGGCTGGGCGCGAGGTCGCGTTTCTCTTTATTACCGGCGAGGCGCATGAAAATGGTTTGCAGCACGTCTTCGGCGTCCGCGCTGCTGCCCGTGATGCGGTAAGCCGTGCGGTAGACCTGTTCGTAGTGTTGCTGGAACAGGCTTTCGAGTTCTTCCAGCCCGCCGCCGGGGGGAACGGCTTTCAGTTGGGTTGCTGTAGCTGGCACATTGTTCTCCTTCACTTCTCTATCTCCATCCATAAAACGCCCCCCCGCGGGGTTTATTAACAACCCCGCAAAAAATTTCCGCCTTGATGGAATGAGAGAAATCGGCGACCGCGCGAGAAACGGCAGCATATAACCGGACGCGCGCGTCCTTCAACTGTTTTCGGAGCGGCATTTGACTCTTTAACGACCGAATCCGACCGTTTTTACCGGGAAAACTCTGCGCCGGACGCGTTGAACATTTTTCGGCGAACATTTTAATGACGTGCCGCCGACGGCTGTGCTATTACTCAGCCGCTCGCTCAACCCGCCCGACGGAGTTTCCCCGATGTCCAGAATCCTGCTCGGCACACTCTGCGGCCTCGTCTACGGCGCGCTCTCCGCCGCCTCCATGCTCCCGCTCGAATTCCCGGACAAACGGGCTGCGCTCACGGGCGCGTTTCTCAACCGCTTCGCCATCGGATTCGTCATCGGTGCGGCGCGTCTGCCCCTGCCCCCTTGGGCGCAGGGACTCGTCTTCGGCCTCCTTCTCAGCCTCCCGGACGCTATCATCACCAAAGCCTACGCCCCCATCCTCATCCTCGGCGCAGTCGGCGGCACAATCATCGGCCTCATCGTCGGCAAATGGGGGTACTAAACTCACCATGAAAGCATTAAGATTCAAAAAGCGGACGTTTCTTTTACTGTTTGTCGCGATGACAGGTTGGTTGGCTGTTCCTTTCTTGCTTTATCAGGTCGTTGACCAAGCGGTGAGCTTGAACTATATGCAAGTCGGCTATCGTGATACGCAGGAAGATTTGCGGAATCTTGCCGAGTTCACTGTTGTTCAAACTCCCAAACTCACCAGAACTAAAGTCCTTGAGACATTACGACGAAGCCACCCGCCAGACCGGATAAATGAAGAAGGTTCAATCATTCATATAGACGGTTTAGGTTTTGAGTTTAGCGATGACGGAACGCTGGTCAGAGTATATAGATGGGGTAAGGAGTAATGCAGAATTATCCACATCCAGCGGAGATCACCCGACGAATTTATAGCCGAGGCCGTGGATGGTGAGGATGAATTGGGGGTAGTGCGGGTTGGGTTCGAGCTTTTGCCTGAGCCAGGCGATGTGGACGTCCACGGTGCGCGTCGAGGGCATGGCGTTGTAGCCCCAGACTTCGTTCAACAGTTCGTCGCGCGAGATGGTCGCGCCGCGGTGCTCGATCAGGTAGCGCAGCAGTTTGAACTCGCGCGCGGAGAGTTCGAGAGGCGCGCCCTCGCGCGTGACTTCGGCGCGGCGGAAGTCTGCGCGGATGACGCCGAACTGGTACACGTCTGCCGACGACGCGACGACGCCCGCCGCGCCCGGCTGTGCCGGGGGCACGCGCCGGAGCAACGCTTCGATGCGCGCGAGCAGTTCCATCATCTCGAAGGGTTTCGTGACGTAGTCGTCCGCGCCGATCTTGAGGCCGACCACTTTGTCCACCACCTGCCCGCGCGCCGTGAGCATGATGACGGGCACAGCCACGCTTCGCTGGCGCAGGTCGCGGCACACGTCGAAGCCGTTCTTGCGCGGCAAGCCCACGTCGAGGATGATGAGGTCGAAAGTTTCCGCCAGAGCGCGCGAGAGACCCGCTTCGCCGTCCGTCGCCGTCTCGACCGTGAAGCCTTCGCTGACGAGGCGGTCGGTCAAAGTCATCAACAGCCCCGGCTCGTCTTCGACGAGAAGAATGCGCCCGCTCATACGTCGTCGCCTCGTCCGGCGTGTGTGCCGTTGCCGTTCGCGTCCGCTCCGTTCGATGCGGCGGGCAAATGAATCGTGAACGCGCTGCCGCGCCCCGGTTCGCTCTCCACGCTGACGCGCCCGCCGTGCGCCTCCACGATCTGTTTGACCAGACTCAAGCCCAGCCCGTTGCCGTGAATCTGTGCGGCGACAACTTCGCGCCCGCGATAAAACGGCTCGAAGATGTGCGGCAGATCGCCGGGCGCGATCCCTGCGCCGCGATCCTCCACCTTGATCCGCACTTCGCGCTTCGCGTCGCCGACAGCGCGCGCAGACAGTTTCACCCAGCGACTCTCGCCGCCGTACTTCAAGGCGTTCGAGATCAAGTTTTGCAGCGAGCGTGCGAGCGCGGAGGCGTCGGCCATGACGTGCGGCAGATGGGCGGGCACGTCGCGCTCGAACTCGAACCCGGAGTCGCCCCCTTGCGCCCCCGCGCGACACGAAGCGAGCGCGGCGTCAATCAAACTCTCGACCGCGACGGGCGCGAGTTTGAATTCGCGTCGCCCCGACTGCGCCCCCGCGAACTCCAACACCTGTTCGACCATCTCCGCCAGCCGCCGCCCCTCGCTGTGAATGACCTCGCCGTAACGACGCACCTGCCGCCGGTCGTCAATCACGCCGTCGGCCAGATTCTCGCCCGCCGAACAGATCACGGCGAGCGGCGTGCGCAGTTCGTGCGTGACGCCCGCGACGAACTCCACCTGTCGCCGCGCGAGACGTTGCGCGCGGTGCGTCGAGACGAAGATGAGCGCGACGCTCCCCGCGAGCAGCAAGAGGATGCCGAAGCTGACGAGCAAACTCCGCCGCCGCGCCTGCCCGACCGCCGCGTCGAGCGACCCTGCGACGTGCGTCACGACGAGTTGCAAGCCGCCCGTTCGTGTTTCAGTTGAGAGCACACGACGCACCGCCATCTCGCTCGTCCGGCTCTCAAACACGCGCACCGAAAGTTTCTTCCCGCGCGACTCCGGCGAGGACGACGCGCCCGCCGCCGTCTGCTCCTCTCGCACGCGGCGCGAAACGAACGACGGGAGAAAGGCGTCCATCTCGTCGAAACGAATCTGAAAAATGTCCGCGCGCGCGTCGCCCGCCGACGACGAAGCGGCGGCTTCCGGCGCGTCCGGCGCGGATTGATAGAGCGTCCGTCGCGGGTCGCTGCGGTCAACCACCGCGACGCGGTAATCGAGTTTGTCGCCGCTCGAAAAATAACGGCGGGCGAGCGCAGGCCACAGTTCGCCCTTGATGTAATCGAGATCGAGCGCGACGACGACGTAAGTTGAGAGCGGCGAGTAGTTCGTCAGGACGAGTTTATTCTCGTCACCGAGCACGGGCGGTTGCCACGGGCGACCCACCCCGTCGGCGGGCACGATCACGTCCGGGACGACGGGGATGATGACGGCCGGGATTTCCTGATCCACGTTCGGCTGCGGCGCGTATAGACCCGCCCCCGCCAAGTCGCGTTCCGGTGGCGACGCGTGCGCCGCATGTTGCTCGCGCGCACTCGCGAAGCGACGCCTGAGCGCGGCGAACGCGGCAGGCCACGCCGCGTCCACGAACTTTCGCGTCGCAGGGTCGAAGCGTGTGAGTTGCGGTTCTGCGCCCGCGTCGCCCGCGTCAACGACGTACACGTCGCCGACGAGCCGCGGGTGCGGCGCGCTTGCGCGCCACTGATCGAAGCGCGCGGCGTAGGCGTCGGCGTCGCGCGCGCGCCACGCGCTCGCGTCAAGTTTCAAGTTGAAATAGACGCGGCCGAGTTCGCGATCGAAGTCTTGCGCGAAGCGCGCCGCGCCCGCGCTGAGCGTGCCTTGCATGCGCTCGCGCTCGGCCGCGCTGACCTGACCGAGCCAGCGATACTGCAACGTCGCCAGCACGACGAGCAGCACGACGAGCGACGCCGCCAGCACGAGCAGCAACGGCGACGGTTGACCCGGTTTGAACTTGCCTCTCACGTCTGCAATGTAGCATAGCCCGCGCGGGCTGAAACCGTGCGCGCCGGAGATTTTACATTCTTAACATCCGCGTTCGCCGTCGCGCGTTTCGGCGCGAGGTCGAGCGTCAAATTTTTACGGGCGCGCTCTTCTAAAATTAGTTATTGACTTCGCGGGTCAATAGGCATATCGTGCGGCCGCGTTAACTCTCCGCTAACGGAAGCCTTCACTCCGTTAGCCTCACACAAGGTTGTCGCCGCCGCAGATCGCGACAACTCTTGCCAACCTACCCTCAGATAGGAGACCTCTATGGCTACCAAGAAAAAAACCTCAAGCAGTAAAAGCGCGAAAGGTTCGGGCGCAACACAGTTCACCGCGGGCGAGGGGCAAGTGTCTCTCAAAGTGTCCGGTGTCAGTGGCGGCGTCGGCGCAGGCGGCGCGGCGTTGACCACCTTCTTCGGGCGCATGTCGCCCGACCCCGCCCCCGGTTGGAACACCCTGACCATCATCGGGCTGCCGCTCAACACGCGCGTCATCACCGTCTGGGTGACGGAATGGGTGGCGGGCAACTTCTCACACGCCGGAGCTGCGTGGTACAGCACGGACAGCGTGCAACTCTACAATCAGGGAAGAAACTGCCGCGTGCGTTTCTACCTGAACTGGGGTTCGCGCCTGCCTTCCGGCGCAATGTTGATCTACGGGCCGGGATAGTTTAGGCGGCGAAGGGTGAGGCGACGGGGCGACACACACAAGCGTCCCCGTCGCCCTATCTTTCCCCAACTCACTGCTTTCCCTAACTCACCGGCCAGCCCCTTTCAAACTCTGTCAAGCATTCCCCTTCGACAATCGTTCGAGCCACTCGCCGACAACCTCCCACTTCATCTCTATCCTTTGAGTCGCAGACCTCACGCGCGGTTCGCGTCCCGACGTTAGGTTGTGTGAGCGGGGGAGTGTTTATAATCCGATTCGTTCGTGCCGATTTCATCTACGGGGGATTAAACATGACGGGTGACGAGGAACTTGAGAAGTCTTATTCGACGAAGGAAGTGGTCGCCAAACTGCGGCAGCTGGCCGACGCTTTGGAGGCGGGGACGACTTTCGAGATACAGATCGCGGGCGAGCGCATCTCTGTCCCGCCCGACGCGACGGTCGCGTTCGAGTACGAGCGTCGGGATGGCGAGGAGGAAATGGAGATCGAGTTGAAGTGGAAACGCCGTTGAGGCGCGCGCACGTCGTCCGACGCCGCCACGGGGTTG
>JAVEDE010000077.1 GCA_030841105.1 Pyrinomonadaceae bacterium | reverse complement strand
GCTGCTGCGCGATGCGCTGCTGCGCTTCCTGCCTTTGAATCTCCGCGCTCCGCTCGCCCTCGATGCGCGCGAGTTTCAACTTCGCGTCGTCCGATTGCGCGCGCACGGTCTGCAACTCTTCGCGCAGTCGCGCGACTTCCATACGCAACTCACGCACCTGCTGGTTGGCGTTCGACAGATCACGATCCGAGAGTTCGCGCGCGCGCTCTTCGCGTTGGAGCGCGGCGCGCAAGCTCGCCACTTCCTCCGAGGCGGAATCGGCCGAACGTTCCGCGTCGCGCACGGCGGCGTCGCGCCGCGCGATCTCTTCACGACGCAGCCGCGCGGCCTTGCGCGACTCGGCCGTCTCCTCGGCGTTCGTCGCCAAACGCGTCGCCAGACGCGCCTCGACATCAACCTCCTCCTCGGCAGACTTGAGACGCCACTTGTTCTCGGCGGCTTCGAGTTGCTCCACGGCGGCCTTCAACTCGGTCGCGGCGTCGCGTTCCGCCCCGGCAAAGCGCGCGAGGTTGACGGCCTGACGCGCCCCGAGCAATGAAGCGGGAGTGCGCACGTAGTCGGCGTCGGCGATCTCGGGCACGCGGCCGCTGCTGTTCAAGTAGTCGCTGGCGTTGCCGAGATAGCGGACGTTGGCGGTGGCGACGGTGGCCTCGCCGGGATCGTTCGGCGGCAGATTTTCAAGGACGACCGCGCGGCTCGGCCCGCGCACGAGGAAGTGCGGTTCGGCCGTCACGATCATGGCGAAGGTTTGAAGCGGCGTGGTCACGTCGAGTTTCGAGTTGACGATGAAACTGCCGCTGCGCTTGATCTCGCCGAGATTGTCCACGCGGCCTTCGGGCGTGATCGCCCAGAGCACGAAGGTCGTATAGACGCCGCCGACCTCGATGGCGCGCGGCAAATTTTTGAGACTGAGTTCGACGCGCGTGCCGCGCCGCCCGCTGCGACGGACTTTGGCCTCGCCCGTCAAACGCGGCAGACGGGTCGTGCCGCGAAAGCGCACGGACACGTTTTGATCGAGCGGGTAGGTGATGGCAACCGTCTCGCGTTGCTGGTCGCTCTGCGCCGAGACAGCCGCGGGGGCGGCAAAGGACGCGAGCAGCAACAGCGACACGAACAGACCCCGGAGCAATCTTGGGAGCAATGTTTCCCGTGTGGGCGGATACTTCATATGACTTGGCCTCTCGAAATTGTTGAGAACGTTTGTGCGCGTGCGTGGCGCAGGCACGGGAGAAAGCGAGTTGTCGCTGTGAATGGATGCGCGCGCCGCCCGCGAGAGTTGCCGCGCCCTCGTGCGAAGAGGCCGCCAAAAACTTCGACGGCGGCCTCTCTGTCTGCCCTCGACCGGCGACCCCGCGCCTGCCCTAGCGACGACCCGCGCGATGCTCGGCCATCCACTGCACCACGGCGACGGCCACGGCGCACAGCAGCACGACGTGGATAAAGCCGCCCTTTCCCAACAACACGCCGAGCGCCCAGAGCACAAACAGCGTCAGAGCTATCCCCCAGATTACCAATTCACATTCACCGTCGCGGGCTTCAACTCAAGCATCAACCGGCGCGAAACCTCACTCGCCATTTGACTCACAACTTCACACGTCGTTTGACTCAAAACTTCAGACACCGTTTTAATCGAAACTAAGGTCGAGTTTATTTCACCGCCGCGTTGCTCGCCGCAACCGGCAAGCCGAGGGCGCGGACGGCGGAGCGGGTGGCGTCGCCGCCGACGAGCAGCGGCACGCCTGCGCTCGAAAACGATCCGGTCAGCGTGCGCAAAGTCCCGTCGCCTGCCGGGGCGTTCGCCTTCGTCTCGTCTGCGCGCCAGAGCAGTGTGCCGTCGCGTCCCGAAAAGCCGAGCGCGAAGGACGCACCGGCGGCGACCACCACGTCGAGCACGCCGTCGTTGTTCAGGTTGGCGAACGTCGCCATGTAAGCGTCCGTCGCGCCTTCCGATGCCCAGTTAACTTTGCCCGCCGTGCTGATCACGGCGACACGCCCGTTCTGCGTCACCATCACGATCTCAAGCGTGCCGTCGTTGTCGAGATCGGCGGCGGTGAGACGGCCGCGCGGCGAGTCCTTCTCCGTGGTGATGCGGCCGAGCGGTTTCAATTCTGCGCCTTCAAAAAAGATCAGTCCGTGCTCCGTGCCGATGACGATGAGCGTGCCGCGCGGCGTCGCCAGCACGAGCGGCGGCGTCGTGAACGGCACGTCGAACTTGATCGCCTTGACGACCGTGCCGTCGCGCCGTCGGATGTCCAACTGACGGTTGTCGAGCGCGTAGGCGACGCCCTGAATGTCGCCGTGCGTGAAAGGAATCGGAGCGCCAATGAGCGTCCCGTTCAGCTTCGTGCCGGAGACGATGCTCCCCTTCTTCGCGTCCAGTACGTAGAGCGCATCCGGGTCGCTCGTCGCGATGGCGAACTCCGCCGCGCTCGCCTGGCCCTGCAACTGCGCGACCGCGCCGCCCGCCAGCCGACCCTGCAACGCCGTGCGCCACAACTCGCGCCCCGTCTCGCCGTCCAAACCGCGCACGCCGCCCGCGAAGGCGACGGCGACGACCGAACGACTCTCAGCCGACACCGGAAGGACGAGCGGCGAGAAGACGTTCGCGCCCGACGCTTTCTCCTTCGCCTCGCCCTGCGGCGACTTCACGCCCCCACGCGCCGACCACAACGCCGAACCGTCGCTGCCGTCGAGCGCGTACACCGCGCCGTCCGAGTTGATCGCGACGAGATCAAAATTCTTCCCCGCGCGCAGCCGCGCCGACACGGGGCGCGCCACCGCGCCGATGGTCGCCTGCCAACCGACATCCGCGGACGGGCGCATCACAGGGACAGCCGACGCGACGGTAGCCGTTGCTGCCGTCGCCGTGGGCGGCGTCGCTTCAACGAGTGCGGGCACGGAATAGCGTCCGGTCTCAGGCGTGGCGGGTGCGACGCGCCAGTAGTACTTGCCCGGCTTGAGGTCGCTCACCTCCTGTTCGACACCGACGACGGCGCGGTCGAACACGATGTCTGTGAACTTCTCGTCGAGCGCAACTTGCAGACGGTAGCGTCGCACGCGCGGGCGTGCCGCCCACTTGAGTTTGAGCGACGCGGCCTGTGCGGCGGCGGAAGGCGTTTGCGCGGACGCGGCGGGCTGCGCGCGGGCGGGCGACAGCAGGAGCGAGAGCGCGGCGAGCAAACCGACGCAGAGCGTGTGGAAGAACGGCAAGGGGCGTCTGTGTAGCATCATAGTGCGTCGTTGAGTTTGTACCCGACGCCGCGCACCGTCAGCACGTAGCGTGGATTCTTCGGATCGTTTTCAATCTTCTGCCGCAGACGGTTGATGTGCGGGTCAACGTTGCGTTGATAACCTTCGTACTCCGTGCTCCACACCTCGTCGAGCAGATCGTTGCGCGACCACGCGCGACCCGGTTCGCTGGCGAGGCGTTCGAGAATCTGAAACTCTAAAGGCGTGAGTTCGACGAGCGCGCCGTCGAGCGTTACTTCATGGCGACGCTTGTCTATGACGAGACTCCCGATCTCGAAGCGCTGCGACTCGCCCTCCTGTTGCAGCTCGACCTCACGCGCGGGGCGTCTGAGCAGAGCCTCGACGCGGAGTTCGAGTTCGCGCGGCTCGAAGGGCTTCGTCAGATAGTCGTCCGTGCCCGCCTCGAACCCGGCCACTTTGTCTTCGAGTTTATCCTGCGCGGTCAGGAAGAGCGTGGGCGTGTGGATGTGCCGCTCGCGGAGTTTGCGTAGCAGTTCGAGACCGCTCATGCCGGGCATCTGCACGTCGAAGATAAAACAGTCGTAGCTGCCGGTGAGCGCGGGTTGGAGAGCATCTTCCGCGCTCTCTTTCTCTTCGACATCGTAGCCGAGCCGGCGGAAGTAGCCCGCGAGAAGCAGGCGCATGCTCGTTTCGTCATCAACGATCAATAGTTTTCGGTTCACTTGTTCTCGATTCCCTTGTGATCTGTGCGGAGACCGGGCGCGGTGCATCCCGGTTCTGATTCGGTTATTTTAAGACGCGGCGATTATAAGTCAAAAAGCGCGCGCTCAAAGAAAAAAGTCGCGCCCGCGCCGGGGCGTCACCATGTCGCGCGTCGCGTCGCCTGAAGTGCACGTCCGCCGGTCAACAACTTGACGCTCGCGCCGCTGTGTACGTATAGTTTTCGTTCCGTTCCGATATAAACTTTAACAACCCTTCCCCGCTGTCTCGAACGTTTCGCAACCGACGCGCGCTCACTGTCACGATGCACGATCTCCGCCGTTTACTAACTTATCTCAAGCCACACTGGGGAAAGTTCACCCTCGCGACTTTCGCGATGCTGGCCGGGGCAATCTTGCAGAGCGCCATCGGCGCGCTCATCGTGCCCATCTTCGATCAAGCCTTCCGGCGCGGCGGCGAGCCGGAGCGTACCAAGACGCTCTTTGATTTACAACAGTTCATCCCCGAATCGAGTTTCGACGCGTGGCGCGCCATCGCCATCCTGCTCATCGTCTTCACGCTCGCCAAAGGCGTGGCCGAATATTTTTCCACTTACCTGATGGCGCGTATCGGGCAGGAGTCAGTCCTCAAACTCCGGCAAGACTTATACACGCACCTGCTTACGCAGTCGGCCGATTTTTTTGAACGACACCGCACCAACTATCTCGTCTCGCGTCTCGTCTCTTCGGCGGCGGCCATCGAAGCGGCCGTGACGGGCACGCTGCGCGACATGCTGCGCGAGAGCTTCACGCTCGTCGCCTTCCTCGCGGCCTCCTTCTATTACTCGTGGCGGCTGACGCTCGGCTCGCTCCTCATCGCGCCCATCATCGGCGTGATGACGGCGAAGTTCGGTAAGAACCTACGCAACCTCGCGCGCGAAACTTACGAAGGCAGCCAACGCCTCGTTGACACGGCGCAGGAGTCGCTCGCCAATCATCACATCGTCAAAGCCTACCGCGGCGAAGCACGCGAGCAGCGACGCTTCACCACGGTCGCGCGCCAGATCGTCGGCGCGAACTTGCGCTCGGCGCGCATCAACGGCTTCGCGCCGCCGATGATCGAGATGATCGGCGTGATCGCCGTCGCCATCCTGCTCTACTTCGGACGGCGCGAGATCATGTCGGGCAACATGAACCCGGCGCAGTTTCTCACGTTCCTCTTCTTCCTCTTCTCCAGCTACGATCCGATGCGCAAGCTCTCGCGCCTGCAAAACGCCTTGGAGGTGGCTCTCGCCGCAGCGCGCCACGTCTGGGAAGTGATGGACGAAAACGCGGAGACGGTCGAACGCGCCGATGCCGTCGAGTTGAAACCGCTCGGCGACGCCATCGAACTGCGCGACGTTTCTTTCGAGTACGCCAACAGCGAGGAGCGCACGGTGTTGCGCAACGTCAATCTACGCATCCCCGCGGGGCAGATGGTCGCGCTCGTCGGCGAATCGGGCGGCGGCAAGTCAACGCTCTCAAAGCTCATCCTGCGCTTTCACGATCCGGTCTCCGGCCGGGTCATCTGGGACGGCACAGACCTCCGCGACGCGAGCCTCAAGAGCCTGCGCCGTCACATCGGACTCGTCACGCAGGAGACCGTCCTCTTCAACGACACGGTGCGCTACAACATCTCTTACAGTCGCCCCGACGCCACCGACGCGCAGATCGAAGAGGCGGCGCGCGTCGCCTTCGCGCACGATTTCATAGAGGAGCTGCCGGACGGCTACGACACCATCGTCGGCGAGCGCGGCATCTTCCTTTCCGGCGGCCAACGGCAGCGACTCGCGATTGCGCGCGCCGTGCTGGCCGACGCGTCCGTGCTCGTCCTCGACGAAGCCACGTCCGCGCTCGACGCCGAATCGGAACGACTCGTGCAAAAGGCGCTCGCCAATTTGACGCGCGACCGCACCACCCTCGTCATCGCGCACCGCCTCTCCACCATCCGTCGCGCCGACGCCATCGTCGTCATGGAACGCGGGCGCATCATCGAGATGGGCAGACACGAGGAACTGTTGACGCAGAGCGGCACTTACAAAAAACTCTACGAACTGCAATTCGCGGATGAAGAGGAGGAGGTCGGCATTAGCCCGTAGCCAGTTGTCCGCCGTCAGTTGTTCGTGCTTAACAATCATTCGTGACAACACTGAATCGAACAACTGACAAAGAACCACTGACAACTGACCGCGGACAACTGACAACTGACCATCACTTATGAAATCAATGACCGGCTTCGGGCGCGGGACGGCGGCGGGCGAGAACTTCAACATCGCCGTTGATCTCAAGACCGTCAACAATCGTTTCCTCGACGTTCACCTGCGCGCGGGCGCGGAACTGTCGAGCCTTGAGACGAGCATCCGCCGCCGCATCGGCGAACAACTTTCGCGCGGGCGCGTGGACGCGACCATCGTGATTGACCGCACGAGCGAGTTGGCCTACGAAGTGAACCGGCCGCTCATCGCGGGCTTCATCGAGGCGATGCGCTCCGTGCAACAGGAATTCGGCTTGACGGGCGAACCCGACATCAACGTGCTGGCGCGTCTGCCCGGCGCGTTGCAGCCTGTGCGCGACGGCAACTTGACGGAAGCGATGAAGGAGGGCGTCGAGCGCGCCGTCACGGAAGCATTGGCCGAGTTGAACCGGATGCGCCAGAGCGAGGGCGAGGCGTTGGCCGCCGAGATGCATTCGCGGCTCGACGAGATTGAGCGACAAGTGCCAGTTATCGAAGCCGTCGCCAACGATCTGATCGAATCTTACCGCGCGCGTTTGCAGCGTCGCATCAGCGAACTGCTGGCGCGCGACGGACTGGAGATCGTCGAACTCGATCAGGGGCGACTCGCGCAGGAGGTGGCCTACCTCGCCGACCGCAGCGACATCAGCGAAGAGTTGGCGCGTCTGCGCAGCCACGTCAAACAGTTTCGCGAGATCATTGACAGCGAGGGCGACACGGGCAAACGTCTGGACTTTCTCTTGCAGGAGTTCAACCGCGAGGCGAACACGGTGCTCTCGAAATCAACCGACATGGCGATCAAAGAGGCCGCGCTGGCGATCAAGGCCGAGGTGGAAAAGTTGCGCGAGCAGGTGCAGAACGTTGAGTGAGACGTTGCCGGCGGGAACAACCGGGACGCCCGCGCCGGTCGAGACGGAGCGCGGGATTCTCTTCGTCATCAGTTCGCCGTCGGGTGGCGGCAAGGGCACGCTCGTGCGCCGCATCCTGACGCACATGCCGCGGCTCGGCTACTCCGTCTCGTGGACGACGCGCGCCCCGCGGCAGGGCGAAGTGAACGGCCGCGAGTATCACTTCGTCACCACCGAAGAGTTCGAGGCGGCGCGCGAGCGCGGCGAGTTTCTCGAATGGGCTTGTGTCCACGGAAACTTTTACGCCACGTCAATCAAGGTGGTCGAGCGCGAGTTGGCGGCGGGGCGTGATGTGGTGTTGGAGATAGACGTGCAGGGCGCGGCGACCGTCCGTCGCCTCGAAATCGAGGCCGTAAGCGTCTTTATCCTGCCGCCGTCGTTCGAGATTATGCGGCGTCGTTTGACGGGAAGACAGTCGGAAAACTCGGACGCGCTCGCTCTGCGCTTGCAAAATTCGCGCGGCGAGGTGGAACATTATCGTGAGTTCGATTACGTGGTGCTCAACGACGACGTTGACCGCGCCGCGACGCAACTGGCCTCTATCGTGTATGCTGAGAGGGCGCGACGCGTGCGGCAGGAACGATTAGCCGAGCGTGTCCTCGCCACATTCCCGTAACGGGCGGCGATGTCGCCACCCGGACGCGGTTCGAGTGAACTTATTTTTAAACTTATTTTAGGAGAGCCGGTCAGTCCGGCGTGAACGGAAACCAATTATGGCTAAAGCAACCCAGGCGAGCAAAGAAGAGATTGTCGAAACGGTCGAAGAGAGAGTGCATCCTTTTCTGGATTCCAAATACCGCATGATCATCGTCGCCGCACAGCGCAGCAAGCAACTCCAGCGCGGCGCGCGTCCCCGCATCGAGATGGACACGCAGCAGCACAAGCACACGCGCGTCGCCCTGATGGAAGTCGAGCAGGGAAAAATTGACTTCACGATCAAGGAAGCCGAGTGAAGCGGCGACCACGCCTTTAACGAACCAGACTTAAACTAGAGACGGGGGCACGCCCGCGCGCCATTTGAGATAAGCGGCCTCAACCTCCCGCGCCTCCCGCTCCCGCGTGATCTGTTCGTAAGCCTTCGCCCTCGCCTTCGCGTCAAACTTCCCGCCCCGCACCAGGAACGCCAGATACTCGCGTGCGTAGTTGAAGAGGAACGGCCAAAAGCCTTCTCGTTGATATTGCCTGACGTGTGTCGCCTCGTGCGCCAGCAGCCAGCCGGGCATCGTCAATTGCCCGCGCACGTCTCTCCCGATTAATTTCCGCGCGACGAAAACGTGGCGGCCAACCGTGATCGCCGCGATGCGCAAGACCCGCGTCAGTTGGTGCGACCAAAATCCCGCGTGGACGAACACCACGGGCAGACGCAACTTCTCGTCCTGCTCATACCAACAAAAAAACCGTTCGAGCCGCGCACGAGATTCTTCCGCAAGTCGCATAACGATAGAGACGTAAATCGTCAATCGTGAATAGAGGAAACCTGTTCTTCTATTCACGATTGACGATTCACGATTCACGGCTGTTACATGTTCTTGTAATCAGGCCCGCCGCCGCCTTCGGGCGTGACCCAGTTGATGATCTGGTAGGGATCCATGATGTCGCAGGTCTTGCAGTGAACACAGTTGGAGAAGTTGATCTGCAAACGCCGCTTGCCCGCCGCCGCAGGGTCTTCGACCATCTCGTAGACGGCCGCCGGGCAGAAACGCTGGCAGGGGTTGCCATACTCTTCGGCGCAACGGTCGGCGCAGATGTTGGTGTCGAGCACATGCAGGTGCGCGGGCTGATCTTCGTCGTGGCCGACCGCCGCGTGATACACATCCGTCAGTTTGTTGAAGGTCAGTTTGCCGTCGAAGCGGAGGCCGTCGTAGCGTTGCTCGATCTTGTCGCCCTTGTAACCATAGGCGGAAAGTTTTTTGAGCGCGACGTGCCCCGGCTCGGCCGACGCGCGGTCGAACAAGCCCCACGAACGACCGCCCGTCAGGAATTGCAGACCGGCGTTCGCGATACCGAGCCAGCGGCCGCGACGGAAGCCCGCGTGAAAATTTCTCACCTTGCGCAGCTCCGGCATGATCCAACTTTCACGGACGAGTGTTTCGTAACGCTGTAATTGCCGCGCCGAAAAATCTCCCGCGACGAGCGCCTCGAAGATCGTCTCGGCGGCGAGCATGCCGCTCTTGATGGCGGTGTGGATACCTTTCAGGCGTTGCGAATTGAGGAAGCCCGCGCAGTCGCCGACGAGCAGCACGCCATCTGCGTAGAGTTGCGGCATCGCGTAGAAGCCGCCCGCGGCGATGGTCTTCGCGCCGTAGCGCAGGAGCTTGCCGCCTTCGAGGATTTTGGCGATGGCCGGGTGCTGTTTGAAGCGTTGAAACTCTGCGTGCGGATCGAGCAGAGGGTCTTCGTAGTCGAGTCCGGTGACGTAGCCGAGGTTGACGATGCGGTTCTGCATCCCGTAAATCCAGCCGCCGCCGTAGGTGTGCGCGTCGGACGGGTAGCCGAGCGTGTGCGTGACGCGACCGGCCGGGTAGCGGTCGTCGGGCAACTCCCACAGTTCCTTGACGCCGAGACTGTACACCTGCGGCTCGCGCCCCTCGTTCAAGTTCAGGCGTTGCGACAAACTCTTAGTGAGCGAGCCGCGCGGCCCTTCGCCGAGCACAGTGACTTTCGCCAAGAGGTCAACGCCCGGCTCGAAGTTCGCCTTCCGCTTCCCTTCCTTGTTGATGCCCTTGTCGCCCGTGCGCACGCCGACCACAGCGTCGCGCTCGTCGTAGAGCATCTCCGCGCCCGGAAACTCCGGGAAGATGTTGACGCCCGCCTCCTCGCATTTTTCGCCGAGCCACGCGACGAGTTTGTTGAGCGAGACGATGTAGTAGCCGTGGTTCTTGAGCGGCGGCGGCGTGACGGGCGAACGAATCGCGCGCGTCTTCGTGAGGTACAAAAACTCGTCCTCTTTAACCGGCGACTCGACGGGCGCGCCCTGCTCGATGAAGTCGGGGATCAATTCGCTGAGCGCGCGCGGATCCATCACCGCGCCCGACAGGATGTGCGCGCCGACCGCCGCGCCCTTTTCGATGACGCCGATCTCAAGCTCGCCGAGCGGCTTGCCTTCGCGCTTGCCGTTCGCCACCGCCTCGTTGTGCTCTTTCACCAGACGCGCCAGATGCAGCGCGCCGCTCAAGTTCGCAGGCCCCGCGCCGACGAACACCACATCCATCTCCAAACTCTCTCGTTCCATTCTTCGCTCCACCCGAACCGTCTAAAAAAGTAGTGATGCTAAAAGTAGCGCGAGATCGAAGTTCACGCTTCGACGCGGCGCGCTGATCAAAGACAAAATGAATGGCTATTCATTTTCCACAGTATAGCAAAAGCCTCCCCGCCGTCGAAGCCGCGAACCCGGCCGGCAACGTTTTCTGAGCGGGGAGAAATTAAACCCTTCGCGCGTCGGCCGTGTGCATCCGGCGCGGGCGGGCGTTAGAATGGGCGCAAACGAAAAGAGAGGACAAGGGGACATGTCGGAACATAAGCACACGAACCGTCTGCAAAACGAGACCAGCCCGTACCTGTTGCAACACGCGCACAATCCGGTTGACTGGTATCCGTGGGGCGAAGAGGCTCTGGCGAAGTCGCGCGCCGAGAACAAACCGATCCTGCTGAGCATCGGCTACTCGGCCTGTCACTGGTGTCACGTGATGGAGCGCGAGTCGTTCGAGAACGAAGAGATCGCCGCGTTGATGAACGAAAATTTTGTCAACATCAAAGTTGACCGCGAGGAGCGACCCGACCTCGATCAGATTTACATGAACGCGGTGCAGTTGATGCTCGGCCACGGCGGTTGGCCGCTGACGGTTTTCCTCACGCCCGAACTCGTCCCCTTCTACGGCGGCACATACTTCCCGCCGGAAGATCGTTTCCGGCTGCCCGGCTTCCCGCGCGTCATCACCGGGGTGGCCGACGCCTACCGCTCGCGCCCCGACGAGATCGCGGAAACCACTTCGAGTTTTCTTAACGAACTGCGCCGCATGAACGTGGCCTACGAGTCCGACGAACCGCTCGACACGCAACTGCTCGACGCGGCCTACAGCGCGCTCGCGCGAAACTACGACAAGCGGCACGGCGGCTTCGGCGGCGCGCCGAAGTTTCCCGCATCAATGAATCTGGAATTTCTGCTTCGCATGCACGAACGCGCGGGCGACGCCGAAGCCCTCGACATGGTGACGCACACCTGTCGCAAGATGGCCGAGGGCGGTCTCTACGATCAACTCGGCGGCGGCTTTCACCGTTACTCGACCGACGCGCAGTGGCTCGTCCCACACTTCGAGAAGATGCTCTACGACAACGCGCTCTTGTCGCGTCTCTACCTGCACGCCTATCAAGTGACGGGCGAAGAGTTCTTCCGTCGCATTGCCGAAGAGACGCTCGATTACGTCGTCCGCGAGATGACGGACAACAGCAGCGGCGCGTTCTATTCGACGCAGGATGCCGACTCGGAAGGCGTGGAAGGAAAGTTCTTCGTCTGGACGTTGGAAGAGATCAAAGAACTGTTGGGCGAAGCGGACGCCCCGCTCGTTGCGGCCTATTACGGCGCGACCGCCGGGGGAAACTTTGAAGAGAAGAACATTCTGAACGTGCCGCGTCCGGCCGAGACGGTGGCCGCCGAGTTAAACGTGCCGGTCGAGCGGCTGCGCGAAGTCGTCGAACGAAGCAAGCCGATCTTGTACGCGGCGCGTGAAAAAAGAATCAAGCCCGGCCGCGACGAGAAGGCCATCGCCGCGTGGAACGGGATGATGCTCACGAGTTTTGCCGAAGCCTCGTCCATCCTCGAACGCGCAGACTATCGCCGCATCGCCGAACGCAACGCCGAGTTCCTGCTCGACACGCTCCGGCGCGACGGCGCGCTCCAACACGTCTACAAAGACGGGCAGGCCAAGCACCACGGCTACCTCGACGACTACGCCTGCGTCGCCTCCGGCCTCCTCTCGCTCTACGAGGCGACCGGCGCGATTCGCTGGCTGCGCGAATGCCTGTCGCTGACCGAACAGATGTGCGCGGAGTTCTGGGACGACGCGGAGGGCGGATTTTTCTACACCAGCACGAAGGGCGAGCGACTCATCGTGCGCAACAAAGATTTCATGGACAACGCCACGCCCGCCGGAAACTCCGTGGCCGCCGAACTGCTCCTGCGTCTCGCGCTGCTCACGGAAAATCAGGAGTACGGGCGCAAGGCCGTCACCGTCTTTCGACTGCTGCGCGACCAGATGGCGCGTTACCCGTCCGCCTTCGGCTACCTGCTCGGCGCGCTCGATTTTTACCTCTCGACGCCGAAAGAGATCGTCATCGTCAGCCGGGCGGGGGCTGACGACTCGCTCGCACTGCTGCGCGAAGTCTGGAAACGCTACTTGCCGAATAAGGTCGTCGCGCAGACGGCGGAGCAGGACGAGGAGGCCGCGAGCGTCGTCCCGCTGCTGCGCGAACGCCCCGCGCCCGGCGGCCGTGCCACGGCCTACGTCTGCGAAAACTACAGTTGCCTCCAACCCGTCAACACGCCCGCCGAACTCGCGGCGCAGTTGGACAGACCCAAAACGAAGGGCGCGCCGCTCGCCTAGCGCGCCTCCGGCAATCTGTTTGAGAAGTCCCGCCGGGGACGATTGCCAATAGCCCGGCACTTGAGTGCCGGGGATAAGTCGCAGGCAAATGTTTGAGTCCAGCCGGGACGATTGAAGTTAAACGCCTTCAATCGTCCCGGCTGGACTCTATGTACACAAGACGTTCACGATCCCCGGCGATAAATCAACGGGCTATGACCAAATGTCCCTGTGGGACAAGTCTCTCACATAAAAATCTCGCCTTTTTCAGTGAAAAATCTTGACTAAGTGGCGGAAAACGGCTACTTTGGTTGTGCCAACAAGTTTGGCAATCGTTTACAAAACGACCCTCCCGCCTCGTGCCCTGACGCGAGCAGGCTCTCAAAAACCCAAAAAGCCTTAAAATTCGTTACCCTTCGCGGATTTCATCATTATGTCCAACGGAAATTGGAAGAGCCTTGCGCTTTTATGTGGAGCGGCGGCACTGGCGGCAGCCCTCCTCATCTTTTCCCTCGAAGACCTGTGGTCGCTCACTACGTCCGGCCATGTTTGGGGTGTCGTGTTGCTGGCTCTGACGGTCGCCACCGCGGCGCGTTTCACCGTCCCGCTTCGCAACGCCGACGGCACGAGCAACGGCAGCAAGTCCGTGGCCGACGCGCTCATCTTTCTGGCGGCCATGATGTTCGGAGCAGCGCCCGCCGCGATCCTCGCAGGGGTTGACGGCTTTATCTCCTCCAGACGCATCGCAGACGTTCGCGTGCGCATCTTCCGCACCCTCTCGGCCATCATTTCGACCTGCCTCGCCGTCTTCACCTACTACCTGTTGACACTCCTCACCGTCGGCCGCTCCGACGCGACGGGCGCGTCGAATGCCTCACTCGAAAGACTACTCTTCCCCCTCTTCGCGCTCGCCATCGTGCAGTTCGCTTTGAACACGCTGGCGTCGGCCTTCTACGCCGCCGTCGAGGCCGGGACGACCAAGTTGCAGTTCTCGCGCGAGAGCCTCTTCTGGACTTCGATGACGCAGCTTGCGGGCGCGGCCGCGGCGGCTCTCTTCTACTCGACTTTCATCGGCAGCGGCTTCTCGTTCCTCGTCGTCGGCGTCATGATCGTCTCGCTGGTTTACCTGCTGCTCCTCTTCGACGAGAAGCGCGTGGACGAAACCCGCCGCGGCGAAGAGGCGAAACTCCTACACATACAGGAGATCGCAGATCTCCATATGAACACCATCGAGTCGCTCGCCATCGCCATTGACGCGAAGGATCAGACGACTCACGGCCACGTCCGTCGCACGCAGATTTACGCGATGGAGTTGGGGCGCATACTCGGCGTCAGCGACGAAGAGTTGCACGCCCTACGCGCGGGCGCGCTCCTGCACGACGTGGGCAAACTGGCCGTGCCCGAATACATCTTGAACAAGCCCGGCAAACTGACCGCCGCCGAGTTCGACAAGATGAAGATTCACACTGTAGTCGGCGGCGACATCATCCGGCGCGTCAACTTCCCTTACCCGGTCGAAGACATCGTGCGTTTCCACCACGAGAAGTGGGACGGTTCGGGCTACCCGAAGGGCTTACGCGCCGAACAGATTCCGCTCGTCGCGCGCATCATCTCCGTGGTTGACTTCTACGACGCCACGCGCTGCGACCGCCCGTATCGCGTCGGCATGAAGCGCGAGGACTCGCTCTCGCTGTTGCGTAAAATGGCTGAGAGTTCGTTCGACCCGCGCGTCGTAGACATGTTCGTCAGCAACATCGAGTACTTCGACAATCTCATCGCCGAGCAAGACATACAGGAGCAGGTCGCCTCGGAAGAAGACGCGCTCAATGGTGCGCGACCCGACGCCGGTCTCGCATCCGACATCCTCGGCTCGACGATGGACGGTGACTCCGGCTTCCGTTCCATCGTCGAGGCGCAGCGCGAGGTCTTCGCCCTGCACGAGATCGCGCAGACCATCGGTTCGTCGCTCAACTTGCAGGACACCGTGACGCTCGTCTCAAGCAAGCTGCGCTCCATCGTCCCGTTCGACACCTGCATCATTTATCTCGTTGACGACCGTTCCGGTAAAGCCATCGCGGTGCACGCCTCCGGCGATCACGCGGACGCGTTCGCGCGCCGTCGCATCACAATCGGCGAGGGCATTTCCGGCTGGGTCATCGCCAACGCGCGCTCGATGTGCAACACGCCGCCGGAACTCGATCTCGTCGGCCTCCCCGAAGAAGTCACAAGCAGCATTCGCGGCGTGCTGGTCTCCCCGCTGATCCGCGAGGACGGCGCGTTCGGCGCGATCACCGTCTACTCGAAGACGCGCGCCTCTTACTCGACCGAACACGTCCGACTGCTCGAATCCGTCTCGCAGCACGCCTCCATCGCGCTCAACAACGCGATGACCTTCGAGAAGACCAAGGAGAGCGCGCTCACCGACACGCTCACGGACTTGCCCAACGCGCGCTCGTTCCACCTCGCGCTCGAACAGCGCATCGCCGAGTGCCAGCGGCTCAACCGCGAACCGCTCTCCGTGCTCAGCATGGATTTGGACGACTTCAAATTGATCAACGACACGCACGGGCACGCCATCGGCGACCGGCTGCTCGCGAGCGTCGCCGCGATCATCAAGAAGCAGTTCAGGCAGATGGACATTCTGGCACGTTACGCGGGCGACGAGTTCGTCGCCATCATGCCCATGGCTTCGGGTGACGTGGCCGAGATGGTGGCGCAGCGCATCCGCGCGGCGGTCGAGTCGCACGAGTTCACGATCCGCACCGGGCGCACGACTTCAATCGGCATCAGTATCGGCATCGCCTGTTTTCCGAGCGACGGCGAAACGTCCGAAGAACTGCTCTCGCAGGCCGGTCACAACATGCAGCAGGACAAACACGGGCGCAAGCTCAACCCCGCGTCGGCCGCGGAAAACGTCGTGCTCTCGATAGACTCTTTCAGGTAAAGCACACGCACGCCGCGCTAGATAAAGCGGGCGCACGCCGCAAACATTCAAGCCCGGACACAGCCCTCCGAGGGCATTCACGGCGCACCTTGAAACTACTTTTCGGGTGCGCCTTTTTGCGTCTCGCCCGCCCCGTTTTGGGTTGCTTTTGCAGAGCGGCGCGCATCTCGCGTATAATCCCGTTTTGCTTTCAAACGCATAGCAGTGGGCTTGGGTCGGGCGTCGGCGGGCGGCCGCGTGGGGCGCGCCTTAGCCTCCGCGTTAACGCCGTCGCACGTGTCCGGCCAAACAGTCCGAGAGAATACTTTCATGAGCGAACTTAAAGTGAAACCGTTGAAACCGCGTGACCAACCCGCCGGTCAGGCGACTGCCGCCGCCGGCGTCGCCGAAACCGACAGCACGGACGCCATCAACCCCGAAGAACTGCGCGAGGAGCACGAGCAACGCCAGCAGCACCAGCACCAGCAGATCGAGGAACTCGACCAAGAGACGCTGCAAAAAATCCTCTACCAGATGGTGCTCATCCGTCGTTTCGAGGAGAAGGCGGCGGAGGCTTACACGCTCGGCAAGATCGGCGGCTTCTGCCATCTCTACATCGGGCAGGAGGCGGTCGCCGTCGGCGCGCTCTCGGCGATCCGTGATGACGACTACGTGATGACGAGTTACCGCGACCACGGCCACGCGCTCGCGCGCGGCACTTCGGCCGACGAGGTGATGGCGGAACTTTACGGCAAGGCGGGCGGCTGTTCGGCGGGCAAGGGCGGCTCGATGCACCTCTTCGACCGCGACGCGCATTTCCTCGGCGGCCACGGCATCGTCGGCGCTCAGATACCGCTCGCCACAGGCGTCGCCTTCGCCGCGAAGTACAAGGGCACGGGTCAAGTTTCGCTCGTCTTCTTCGGCGAGGCCGCCGTCAATCAGGGCGCGCTGCACGAGTCCTTCAACATGGCGCAGCTTTGGAAACTTCCCTGCATCTACTTCTGCGAGAACAACCAGTACGGCATGGGCACGTCGCTCGCGCGCGCGATGTCTCTACAAGACGTGTCGCAGAAGGCGCACGCTTACGGCATGGCCTCCGAGTTCGTTGACGGCATGGACGTGCTCGCCGTGCGCGAGGCGACCGCACGCGCCGTCGCACGCGCGCGCGACGAATCGCTCCCGACGCTCATCGAGGTACGCACCTATCGCTTCATGGGTCACTCCATGTCCGACCCCGGCAACTATCGCACGCGCGCCGAGATCGAAAAGCATCAGGAGCGCGACCCCGTCAAACTCTTCTCCGATAGTCTCAAACACAAGGGCGTGATGGACGACGCCGCGATCAAAGAACTCGAAAATCGCGTCCGCGCCGAGGTGGAACACTCCGTCAAGTTTGCCGAGGAGAGTCCCCTGCCTGCGCCCGAAGAGTTGTACACCAACGTTTACGCCAACCCGCCGCGGGGCTACGGGCAATGAGAAGACTATTCTTCACTTCGATGATCTTCGTTGCCTTGTCGGTGGCGACCGCGCTCGCGGCGCAGCAGAAAGAGATCACGGTTCGCTGGCATCGGCTGACACCGGAGAAGGAGGCGTTTAGCATCCTCGTGCCCGAGCCGCCCCTGCGCGTCAGGCGCGTCATTCCCTTCTCGGAAGAGTTGAAACTGACGACGCCTGTCTACGAGTTGGCGTATCGGGGCATCCTGTTCTCTGTCCTGTCAATTGATAAAAAGGCAGTAGCCTCACTCAAGACTCCCGAAGATTTCGCCGCTGGCCTGCGCCACGCCATCCAGCACAGTTCGCACGCCACTGATAACGAATTGACCTTCAACAGCGAGGTGATTTCCAACGGTCAACCCGCGAAGCAATACATTGTGCGCGCCGAAGGTAACGAGGGGACGGCGCAAGTCTACGAAACCAAGTCACATTACTACGTACTGATGACGCTCGGCGCGCGGGCGTCCGATTTGCTGGCGAGAAACTTTTTCATCTCTTTCACCCTCGACGCAAAACGAGAGGCCGATGCTTCCGATATGGTTT
>JAVEDE010000040.1 GCA_030841105.1 Pyrinomonadaceae bacterium | reverse complement strand
GTCAACTCCCGCCCCCGTCTCGCTCTTGCGTACGACGCCCGCGCATGCCGCACGTGAGTCGTTCTTCGTTTACGGCTTGTTCGGTGCGGACGTGACGCCGCCGCTACTTGCGCCACCCGCCGCCGCTGCACCCGCCGCGCCGCCACCGCCCGCGCCGCCGGTCGCCGGTTTAGCGCCGAGCGCGCCCGTCGGCTCGGTGGATTTGCCGAAGAGGTAAGTGCCGCTGCTGATGCCCATCAGCGTGAGCAGCGTGGTGCTGAACTCCGGCATGGCGAGGCGGCTCAGCACTTCGTGGATGAAGACGATGCCGAGCACGACCGTCCACACAACCATCTGGAAGCGGTGAAAGTTGACGCCGTTCGCGTCCGAGAGGATGTCTATGTGGAAGCTGGTGTGATTCCAGCCGAGCGCATCCGGGAACTTCGTCCTGATCGTCTGAATCAAATCTTCGTACACCTTCCACTTCGCGTCGAAGCCGGGTTTTCCCTTCAAGTCCGACAACTCGCGTTCGAGGGCGTCCTTCTGTTGCAGCAGCGTCGTGAGTTCGCTGCTGTCGGTGACTTCCGTGTTGAGCGGGGCGCTGGTGCGGCTCTGGTCTATGACGGTCGAGCTGATGGCCGTCGCAAAGCCGATGCCGAGTAGCACCAGCACCGACGGCGAGAGATCTCGTTGACCCGTCACCAGCCAGATGAAGATGAACCCGATGATGACGAAGAAGAACCACCACGCCGCCTGCGAACGGCTCAGGCTGTAAGGCTTTTCATGCCCCCACAGGATGGGCTTGCGGTCGCGGACGATGTCGCTGCGTTTCGCCAGTTGCCAGAAGGCGAGCAGGCAGGCGAGCAGTAGAATCCCCCATGTGAGCAGTCGCCACTGGCGCGCGCGCAGGAGGTGAAACTTATTGTTCTCTTTGATGTCGGACGCGATTGGGTACTCGTCTTCCAGCCCGACGCTCAGAGACACGTCGCGCGTCGCCTCGAATAACTCGAAGATGTTGTTGAGGCCGAGCAGGTCTGCCCAGTGCTCCTTCGCGTCGGCGTAGTCCGGACTGGTTTCCGGCGGGCGTTTGAGGTGATAACGCAGCGTGCCGTTCACGCCGTCCGGCAGTTCCGGCGCGCCCGACTCCGGCTCCATGCCCTTGAGCGGGCGGCCTTCGATGAAAAGAAGGATGTTCTTCGGGCGACAGGTCGGGACGGCTCCCGTGCCGGTCTTACACTTCGCCCGTTCGAGCAGCGACTTGAGTCCCTTCACCTCCACGATGACGATGTCGTTCAGCCCCGCCATCATACTGTCTTTTTGCCACTCCGGTAATTTCTGACTGTCGCCGGGCGGCGTCTCCTGCCCCATCCTGTAAGCTCTGGAGACTCTCTCCTCAGACGCAGCAGGCAGCGTGGCTGCGGCTGCTCCGGGCACGGTCGGCTGAGCAGCGTTGGCGGGCGGCGCGGCGTTGTTCGGGGCGACGGTCGGCGACACGGCTGGAGTCGCGGTAGCGGTGGGGGTGGGCGTCGCGCGCGGCGGCGCGGCGGTCGCGGTCGGGACAGCGGTGGTGGCGGCGGGCGTGGCGTCCGGGGTGGGCGTCTGGGCAAACGCCGGAAGGGCGCAGCCGAGCGAACAGGCAAGGCTCACGGCTAACACTACGGCGCGGCGACTCAAGCGACCGGGGGCGCGACGCGGCCGGGACGCGGACGAGCCGGAGCGGTCGCGGTCGAACAGTTTTTCGCAGACAACTTCGGGGGTGACTGGGGGTCTCATTTTTTGTCCTCGTTGATGGTGGGAAGCAGAGCCGGTTGGTTGCGTCGGCCGCGCTTGCGGAATCACGGCTGCCGGCTATCGTTGTTGAAGATGCGGACGGAAACTAGTCGGGGGCGGTCGAGAGGAAAATTCTCATCCGCGGCGACGAACGCGCGTGCGGCAACGCGCTCCGCGCCTCGCGGATGAATTCCTGACGCACGCATGGAGGTCGCGCCGGTCGGTCAATAGCAAAAATCAAAAAGAACGCGACGGCGTCTCCGGTTGACGCGGCCGTCGTCCCGCTTGCCGTCCTCTACTTGTGATATGAGACAACGAGGCAGGACGTTTCAACGGCGGCGCGCGCCGGTGTACCGGGGGACGGGAACGCTTTGCTTCAAACCGACCCGCTGCCCGGCCGTTCTATATCACAGGTCGCGCGCCGCGTGGCAAAAAATTTCGATGGGCGACGCGTGGACGGCCGCCGCATGGCGACGGGCAAACAGACGCGCCGCCAGCCTTCATTTCAGTTTTTTGATCCACGCGGCGATGTCGTCAATGACGTAGCGGGGGATGTTGCGCGGGCGGTCGTAGTCCGCGCCGCTGGCCGCGCCCACGCCTTCGTAGAAGAGGTGGTCGAGCTTCGGGTAGGTTTTCAACTCGACCTCCTTCTGCGCGGCGAGCGTCGTCTGCCAGTTGCGGAAGTCGTCGAGGGTGACGTTGTAGTCGCGCTCGCCCTGCAAGATGAGCATGGGGCGTTTGAGAGTGCGCGCAGTCTGCGGCGGATCATAGCCGCGCAGGTCGAGCCAGTAACTCGGCGGCGCGTAGAGGAGCGTCTCGCCCGCAGCGTTGGCGGCGTCGCCCGCCTTGAGTTGCTTGATGCGCGCGGCTTGTCGCTTGGCGTCTTCGATCTGCGCGCGCTCGGCGTCGTCTATGCGGCCGTCGAGCATCGCACTGTACTCGTACTGGCGCGCGAAGGCGTCTTCGAGCGGGCGCGTCGGCCCGGCCAGGACGACGAAGCCCGCGACCTGCGAATCGGCCGCGCCGATGCGCGGCACGAGCATCCCGCCGAGGCTGTGGCCGAGCACGTAAATGCGCTTCGCATCAACGCCCGCCGTTTGTCGTAGCAAGCGGACGGCGGCGAGCGCGTCGTCCGTCGTCTCCTCTTTGACGGTGAGGTTGCGTATGCCGCCGATCTTGTCCGGGTAGCGGCGCGTGCGCTTCTCGTAGCGCAGGACGGCGACGCCCTGCGAGGCCAGCCCCCACGCGAGATCGCGGAAGGGCTTGTTTGCGCCGAGCGTCTCGTCGCGGTCGTTCGGCCCCGACCCGTGGACGAGCACGACGGCCGGGAACGTGCCCTTGCCCGCCGGGAGCGTGAGCGTCGCGGGCAGCGGCCACTCGCCGCCCGCGCCCACCGTCAACTCCTGTTCGGTGAACGACGCGGGCACGACGTAGGCGGGCGGCTTGTACTCGGCGGGCGCGGCGAACGCGACCTCGGCCAGACTCTCGAAGCCCTGCCGCACGACCCTGATCTTCTGCGACTCCACCTGAAACAGCAGCGGCACGCGCGCCTCGTCCGTCCACATGTCGAGCGCGAGCGCGCCCGCCGCCAGCACCTTGTAGCGGCGCGTCGTTAACGTTGCCGTCCCGTTCTTCGGTGTGTAAGTTTGCGCGGGCGCGGACTCGATCCGAACCGGGTATTCGACGCCCTGCGACGGCAGGAAGGCCGTGAACTCCTGCCGCCCGCCGCGCGCCTCATCGTACTGGCCGAGCAGAAAGACGAACTGATGCCAGACGAGATTTTCCAACACGACCGTCGCCTTCGTTTGCACCTCGCGCTCGGGGCGACCCGCGACGTTTAGTTTCACCACGCCGCCCTCCCCGAACTTCGCTTCGAGCGCACGCGCGCCGCCGATCTCGATTAAAAAAATCTCCGGCTTCGCCTTCGTCGCCGTCGTCGTAAGTTTCTGCTTCGCGCCGCCTGCGGCGGGCGTGAACTCGCCTTCGGCCGTCGTCGAGCCGTCGGGCTTCGACGTGACGCGATAGCTCTCAGTCGCGACGAGTTGGCCGCCAATGTAGGTCAGGTAAGTCCCCTCCGCCGTCGGCGGTTGCTGCGGCTGTTGTGCGTGTGCGGGCATGAGAAAAAGGAGCAGCAGGCAAGTCGCCGGGTAAAGAATTTTGCGCGTCATAGTTTCTCCTGAGAGCGGGCGCGGAAGGAAAGTTTCAGCGCGAGTCAGCCTGTCTGTGTTTGCTTGCGCGCGGAGGTGGGACGGACACTCAGCCGCGACTCACAGGAGTGTTGCCGACCGTGAGCCTGCGGCGCATGCGCTGTTGCCAACGGCTGAGCGGGGCTTCCACGTTGTCGAATTGTTCGAGCGTCTCTTTGAACGTCTCGCCGCCGAGTTGCCGCATCTTCAAATAGAGCAGCGCGGTGGTGATGGAGATGAGCGGCACGGTGATGATGTTGAAGAGCGGCGCGAAATGGCCTAACGCTTTGGAGCCGCTGTTGATGTGCAAATCGCCGCCCTTCATTTTGAATGAGAGGAATCCGACGATAGCGCCCATGATGAACGGCAGCGTCAACTGGATGAGCAACAGCGCGATGACGGTGCGGCGCGAGCGGCGCGAAAGCTCGTTGGCGCGTTTGAGCGCGGGGCGTTTCTCCAAGCTCTCCATTAAGACGACTGGCGCGTAGAGGGCGTACCTGATCATCATGATGATGCCGGGGATGATGAACAGTGCGAGGCCGATCACGACCGTGACCGTGGGCTTGCCGCCCGTCAGCATCATGTAGATGAGGGGGATGATCAGAAGTGCGAAGCCGGCCATGATCGTGAGCGTGACCCTGATACTCGTCCGCAGGAACGGCCGCCAGCGTCGCTTCAAGACGGCGAGTGCGTCGCGGATCGAAAGCGGTCGCATCGGCGCGACGTGCAGTTGCGTCACCATGAGCGCGGTCATCGCCGTGATGACGGAGGTGGACAGGAAACTGACGACGACGTTGAGCAGCCCGAAGACGCCCGCCAGCACCAGCGTCAGCCACTTGGGCAACACCCCGGCGCGCTGCACGGCGTCGAAGCCGAGCATCACGAAGACCATGGCGATGACGGGCGCGTGCGCCAAGAGAGAGATGCGCAGGAACTTCGGGAAGTGCTCGCTGTAGAGCGCGAAGGCGCGCGTCAACAGCGACCCGATGCCTTCGGAACTGCCGCGCAGCGCGGACGCGAAACCGGCCGCACTCGCGGGTCGCTCCGCAGGGTTCTTCCTGAGCGCGGCCATCACCTGCCGCGCCACCTTCTTCGACACCTTCCGGTTGCGTTCGCGCAAAGGCGGCGGCGGCGCGTCCATGTGTTGCCGCATCACCGACACCATGTCGCCCGCGAAAGGCGTCTCGCCCGTGAGCATCTGGTAGGCGATGACGCCTAAGCTGTAGATATCCGAGCGCGCGTCGAGCCGGCGGCCGCGACACTGTTCGGGCGACATGTAAAGCGGCGTGCCGAGGATCGCGCCGACGCGCGTCACGCCCGCCGCCGCCTCGGTCTGCAACTCGTTCTTCTGCCGCCGCCCGGCGGTCGTCTGGTCGAAGATGCGCGTCTGGTCGGCGTCGTGGTCGGCCTGCGTCGCGCGCGGCGTCTGCGCGACGGCCGTCGGGTCGTGCGGCGACGACTGCTGCTGTTGCTGCGTCTGCTGTTGCTGCGTCGGACGCGCGGTCGGCGGCGCGAAGATCAACGTCTGCGGCTGCTCCGTCTCGCTCTCGTCAACGGAGAGTTGCAACTGCGTCGCGGCCTCGGACGAGCCTTGCTGAGACGAGCCGCCGTGAGACGAAGTACCTTGCGACGAACTGCCTTGTGATGAACTCCCTTGCGCCGCACCTCCACGTCCGACCGAAGAGGCCGCGCGCGCGATTGACGCCTGCACGACATCGAGTTGCGACTGCTGTTGCGATTGCTGCTCCTCCTCCTGCGCTCCGGTCTGCGACGCGGGCTGCTCCTGCGTCGTCCCGGCCGCGGCGGCCAGTTCGTCGGCAGCAGCGGCGGCGGCGTCCGTCCCGTCCGCGAGTTTGGCGATGCCGAAGTCGAGCACCTTGACGCGGTAGCCGCCGAAGCGGTTCGGCTCTAACCAGATGTTGTCCGGCTTGAGGTCTCGATGCACGACGCCCTGCTGGTGCGCCTCGTCCACCGCCGAACAGGTCTGCTCCAAAATATCCACCACCCAGTCAATCGGCAGGCGCGACTCTTCGGCCAGCACGTCGCCGAGCGTGCAGCCGTCCAAGTACTCCATCACGAGGTAGGCCACGCGCTGCGCGCCCACCTGCGCGAACCCGAAGTCGGTCACGTCCACCACGTTCGGGTGACGCAGACGCCCCGCCGCGCGCGCCTCGCGCTTGAAACGCTCGACGAACTCGTCGTTGCGCATGAACTCCGGCGTGATCAGTTTCAACGCGACGGGGCGTTCCGTGCCGAGGTGCGTCGCCAGATAGACCGCGCCCATCCCGCCCTGCCCCAGCAGACGCTCCAGCCGGTACTTCCCGTCCAGCACCTCCCCGATGAAACGCTCCAAATTAAACATGCGTGCCAAAGCATCCACGCGCCCATGCCCAAAGTCAAGCGCGACGCCCGCGAGTCCGACCGCCCCCGCAAAAAGATTCAAACGCGCGAATGTAATTCGTTAATGTGAACCTAAAAGTTCACCCTGACGCGCTCGATGCCGCGTCGGCGCGTCCTCTCAAGGCCGCTCGAACTTCTCAGTTAGCCTTCTGAGAAACTTACCTTGTGTAGCTTTGTTTAGTGCGTGCGACCGCACCGGGTTTATTCGGGAGGCGGACGCGAACTTGGCGCAGGCGTCCGTCTCTTCCCTTATTGGTCGGGTTGAAGGAGAGACTGTAGACCGTGCCCAGATCGCTGATAACCTTTTCATAAATGCCGGCCAGGTCTTCCAACTTTTCCACTTCATAGAAAAGCCCGCTTCCGGCTTCGGCCAGATCGTATAACTGGTCGTAAGCTAAATCGAAAGTTTCGGGTTGAATATCGAGCGGGCTGTGGGCTTCGTATTCCGTGTTCGTCCAGATGGAATAGATCATGCCGTCAAACTCTTGGGCGCGGCTATAGATGGCCTTGTAAGTCAGCGTCGAACCTACCCCGGTGACGTTAGGTAAATTGCTGTCAAGACCGTCGCTCATCACGATGATGGCTTTGCGCCGCGTGCTGACCGACTCCTTGTCTACGTAGTCGAGCGCATAATTTATCCCGTCGTACAGCTTGGTATCTCCCTTGGGCGATTGCATCGAATTGATGGCCGAAGTGAGGGCGGCCTTGTTCGCCGTGAAGGGCGAGACGAGCGTGGTCGTGCCGGAAAAAGCTATGATCGCCACGCGATCTTGCGGGCGTGTGGCGGAGACGAAACGCGCGGTCGCGGCGCGTATGATGTCCGTGACTTTAGCGGTCGAGCCGGACAAGTCTATGAGCAGAAGCAGATCGAAAGGCGCGTTAGCGGTTTCAAAGTGAACAATTGTTTGTTCGACCCCATCTTCTTCGAGTTTAAAATCCTTCTGAGTCAATCCCGTGATCACTCGCCCGGTGGAACGCTCCACGACGCTCGCATTTAACGTCACCAGATCGGTCTCAACTCTGACAACCTCATCCTCATCAACTTCAAGCGGGGCGGTCACGGACGGCCGGACGGCTGACTGATTCGAGCGCGGAACAGTGGAAGCATCATTTTTTAAAACTGGCGGAAGCGGAGTTTCTGTTGGCGAGAGATTCTCACTTTTCAAAGCGGAGTTCTCTCCTGACGTTGCCGTTTCTGTAGCGGGCTTCGCGGAAGACAGGCGGATGATCCCCGCATCGGAGTACAGCCTGACCTGTGCAGAGCCAGTGCCCCGGAGAGCTTGATACTTCGTTTTGGTTTCTTTGTTGTCGGCGGAGATCACCGACCCGTTTAGGGACTGAGCCGTGATGGAGATATTCGGATTTTCCGGCAAATAAAAATTGATGTCTCCCGACACACTTCGCGCGGCGAGAGACGAGGGCAGGCCGTTTATCTTAATTGTTCCTTTGGTGGTTGAGACCTGTAGTTTGCTATTCAACGGAACTTTCAATTTGAGGGCAACCGGGTATTCACTCCCTGAGAGAACGCCGGACACCTTGATGCGCAAGTCTCTTTCCGAACGCTCCAAATCTAAAGGGGATATTTTAACGTTCGAGGGTAAGGCGGAAGTTGAAACTTCTATATAAGTTTCTCGCCAGACGTCCACTTCAATGTCGCCCGCAGGATTTTCTAAACGTATTTCTCCACTCGCGGGAGGGAATATCTTGAGCGCGGGAGACTCCTGAGCAGAGGCTATGGTAGCCAAACAAAGAATAGCAATAACCATCTGAAGTAGTGTTTTTGAATAAAGGTAGTTCATAAGTAATCTGTGCTCTTAATTGTTAGAGTCCGGCCAAACCCCGACCCGGCAGCTCATACTTGGATGAGCTTTTTTGTCATGAGTGCGCCTCATCGTTGAAATATACGATTTATTTCTTCCTCCTTCCCCTGGATTTTCAGACTCCTCACGCCACAGTCACACAACGCAAAAACGGGCAACCCGTGGGCTGCCCGCAACCGTTTGATTTTAATAGTGCACCCGGCAAGATTCGAACTTGCGACCCCATGATTCGTAGTCATGTACTCTATCCAACTGAGCTACGGGTGCATAAGGGGTTGAATACGATAGGGACGAATATACGGATGGCTCCCGCGGGTGTCAAGCGGGCGTTCGGCGCGCGTCTGAGGGGGCGCGGGGCGACGGTTGGAAGCGCGTCCCGGCGTGGGTCAGCGCGCGTAGTAGCCGGGGCGCGTGCGGGCTATGAGTTCGGGACGCGCGACCTGAATTTGGATGGCGCGCCAGCGGCCGTCGCGCGGGCGCGAACCGGCGGACTGGTAGGCGATGCTGTAGAGCGTGCGCATCTCGGCGGCCACTTCGGCGTAGATGCGCGCCATGTCTTCGAGGCGGTTGATTTCGTGCAGGCGGCCGCCGGTGCGTGCGGCGAGCGTGTCGAGACGCGCGCGGGCGGCGGCGTAGATGGCGGCCTGTTGGGGCGTCGGTTCGGTGAGCCGTTTCATCTCTTCGGGCGGCGTGCCCTTGTTCGGCGTGATGCTCAGCGTGGCGCGGTCGGCCAATCGCTTGAGGTCGCCGGAGGGCAGCGCGAGCGGGTAGACGGTGACGCCCTGCGCGTCGGCCGCGTTGAGCACGGCGGCGAGCGTCGGGTTCGCGTCGGGCTTGATCGAGTTGATGGCCGCCTCGGCGGTCGTGGCCGAGATCGAAGCGGCGCGATCCTGTTTGCGCACGTCGCTGTCAATGCCGTCGGTGAGGACGACGATGGCCTTGCGGCGCGCGCCTTCGCCGCGCAGCGACGTGAGCGCGTGGCGCAGCGCTTTGTAGAGGTTGGTGTCGCCGCCGCCGCGCGCCTGTTCGATGGCGAAAGCGATCTGCGGGCGGCTGCTCGTGAAGTCGGTGAGCGTCTCGATGTGGTCAACAGCTTTGACGCCCCGCTTCTGCTCCTTCATCTCCGTCCAGAAGGAGACGACCGAAACGCGGTCGGCGGGCGAGAGCGCGTCTATAAAACGCATGGCCGCCTGTTTGAGTTGCGTGCGGAAACTGAGGGTCGAGCCGGACATGTCGAGCAGGAGCACGAGGCTGAACGGCTGCTCGGTCGTCTCGAAGTTGAGGATGGTCTGCGGCACGCCGTCCTCGAAGACGGAGAAGTCTGTGCGCGACAGGTTGGTGACGGCGCGGCCTCTTGCATCGGCGACGCCGACGTTGAGGCGTATGAGGTTCGACTCGACGGTCACCTTCTCGTCGTCGTCTTGCTGCGCGAGCGCGGGCACGGCGACCAGCACACACAGGCAGAGGGCGGCAAATGCGCGGCGGATGTTTAGCAAAAGAGGGCGCGGGAAAAAACGTTGATGAGTCATCGCTTCAGAAATAGCACGGGGCATAAGTTATAGATGCCGTCAGTATGCAAAGCCGCGCCCGCGTTTGCAAGCGGCGCGGCTTTTCTCACGGGTGGCGCGAGAAGCGCGGCGGCCGTACACCCGGCGGGCACGAATCGCCTTCAAAATAGCAAACAAGCCTCGCACGGCCGCCCGCGTGGGGCGACCGTGCGAGACTTGTTTGGTGCTCGGAGCGTTGGGCGCGTTGCTCGCACGCGCCCGACGGGACGCGGCGACAGCGTGTGCGGCGCGGTTTTACAAGGCGTCGCGGCGCGCGTGTTTAGCTGACGGCTTTCAGCGTGCGGCGGCGCGTGCGGCGCGGCGCGGCGGCGATGGGTGTCGCCGGGGTCGCCTCGTCGAGTTCGTCGAACGCCTGCGGGGCGGCGGTTCGGGCCGTCGTGCGGCGCGTGCGGCGAGCCGTTGCGCGTTCCTCTTCGACCTCTGCGAGGCGGCGCGCCTTTTCGATGCGCTTGCGCGGCACGAGTTGAAACTTGAGTTCCATCTCCTGCGCGACTTTGTAGATCGTCTGCGGTTTCGTCCCGCGCGCGGCGCGGCGCAGCACTTCGTCCTGTCCCAGCAACTCCGCGCGCCCGTCCTTGTCAATCCAGATGTATGTGGCTTCGGCCATCTCTTGCTTCACCTCCAAACGTATCAACTCGCGCATGTCCACGGCCGTCGCGATGGGTCGCGCGACCGGCACGACGGGCAGCGAGCGCGACGTGGCAACTGCCGCCGGCACGCTTCTTTCGTTCGCGCGCCGACCGGCGTAATAATCACCGACGAGCGTGTCCACCGCCTCCCGGTGCTCGTCGTAAAAGAGCGCGAAATCCTGACAGCGCGTGCGGTATAGGCAGTTGACCGAACACACGAGCGCGTCTTTGAAGTGCGCGTAGCGATTGCAGTAAAGTTTCAAACCCATCGGCTTCGAGACCTGACGTGAACTGCGGCGGCGGGAGAACGACAGAGCGAGGACGCACACCGGAGCACGCCTCACAGAAGGGCATTCTCAATCGTTCGGGAGTGACTGCGGACTATAACACGTTTGTGTTGCGCGTGCAACGTTCACCAGCGTATGAAACGAAGAGGGGCGGCGATTTCAAGTAGAAATTTCTCGCGCGCAAGTGGAGATTTCGCGGGCGCGTTAGCAATTTCTCGCGCGCGTCAGAACAGAAATTCTTGTGCGCGTCAGGCAAAAATTTCTTGTTTGTTAGACAAAAATTTCTTGCGCCCGCGCCTCCGGTTCGACCATAATCCGCCGCACCAAGCGGCGTTCGGTGAGCGTTCCACTCGCTCGCGTCAACGCCCGCCGCGCTAGCCCACTCCGAAAAGCCCGTTTCTCTTTCAGCGACGCGCCCCGACTCCCGACGGCGGCGACGTTGGCGGCGGCGCGTCCTCACACGCGGAGGGGATTCCCAAAAATGTACAAGCCGAATTTCTGCGCGGAGTGCGGCGGGCGCGTCGCGCGTGTGCGCTGGCGCGCGTGGACGAGTCGCCGTTTTTGCGACGGGTGCGACCGCAGGTTCAGGCGGGGTCGCGTCACGCGTGCGCTGGCCGCGTGCGTCGCGCTTCTGGGCGCGGGCTACGTCGCCGGTCGCGCGATGCGACCCGCGCCCCCGCCGCTCGTCATCGAACGCGGCGCGTCGTACTCTCCCGCGCTCGCATCGCAACTTTCGATGACGGCGGGTAAAGAGACGACGGCTGCGAACACGAACGGGCGTGCTCCCGTCTACGGCGCGGACGGGACGGAGTCGGAGCGGCCGACCGACCCGGCCGAAGTCGTCTCCGTTTGCGGCGCGCGCACGAAGAAGGGCACGCCCTGTTCGCGGCGCGTGCGCGGCACGGGTCGCTGCTGGCAGCACAGGGGCAAGCCCGCGATGCTGCCCGCGGCGAAATTGATCGTGCGTGAGTAAAAGTGAGTTCATGCAGTACGGAGACGCGGGCGACGTTCAAACCGCCCGCGTCTCCGCCCTGCTCATTCGTGCGTCCGGCAAAAAATTCACCCGCGCGGCCGACAAAAATTAAAACCATCCGGCGCGTTGCATCGTCTATACTGTCAGTCTCGCAGTTGGTTTACCGGCAGCCTCGCAGAGTTGTTTTGCCGCAGTCGTTCTCTCAAGCAGGAAACCGCCGGCACAGATGCAGTAGAGGTTCTGCACCGGAAGCGATGTCAACAATTTTTCCCGATTCTCCCGCCGCGCTCATCGTCGCTCATCCCGGCCACGAAATCCGACTCCACGGTTGGCTCGAACTCGTCCGCCCGCGGGTCTTCGTCCTGACGGACGGTTCGGGTCGCGCCTCGCGTTCGCGGCTCGGCGCGACGACGGCCTACCTGTCGGAATACGGCGTCGAGCGCGGCGGAATCTACGGCCGTTTTACCGACCGCGAAGTCTACCTCGCGCTGCTCGCGCGCGACTTCCCGTTGTTTCTACGGCTGGCTGATGAACTCACCGACTGTTTCCTGCGAGACGGCATCGGCCACGTTTCCGGCGACGCGACCGAGGGCTATAACTCGACGCACGACGTCTGCCGCCTCTTGATTGACGCGGCGGTGGAGATGGCGTCTAAGGCTGGTGGCAGAGCGATCAACAACTTCGACTTTCCCATCGTCAACCGGCCGGACTCTTGCGTCGCGGGCGCGGCGTTGCCGTCGCTCCGGCTGGAACTCGACGGCGATCAGTTCCAACGGAAAGTCTCTTCGGCGCGCAAGTATTATCCCGAACTGACGGCCGAGGTCGAGAACACTTACGCGGGCGGCGCGGCCGGCACAGCGGGCGCGTTGGACGACTATCTCGCGCGCGACGAGGCGGAGCGGCGCGAGCACGCGCGCGCCGGGTTGGACATGTTTCGTGTCGAGTGTTTGCGCCCCGTCGTCGCGGACGAAGAGCGCGCGGCCGTCTCGTCCCGGCCGCCGTTCTACGAGACGCACGCCGAGCGACTCGTGGCCGCCGGTCACTACGAGCAAGTGATTCGTTACCGCGAGCACTTGCTGCCCTTGTCCGTCGCCTTGCGCGAGCACGTCGAGAGGTGCGTCTGATGGGCGCGGGGGCTTTGCGCGTGCTCATCACCAACCACTCGCTGTCGGACTACACGGGCACGGAACTCTACGTGCGCGATCTCGCCACGCGCCTCCTCGCGCGCGGCCACACGCCCGTCGTCTACAGCACGCGACTCGGACGCGTCGCAGACGATCTGCGCGCGGCGACCGTCCCCGTCACGGACGATCTGAACTCCGTCGCCCTCCCGCCCGACGTGATCCACGGCCAGCACAACCCGGAGACGATGACCGCGCTCCTTCATTTCACGGACACGCCCGCCGCCTACTTCTGTCACGGCTGGCTCGCGCGCCTTGAGTCGCCGCCGCGCTTCCCGCGCATCCTGCGCTACGTGGCCGTGGACGACACCTGCTACGACCGTCTCGTCTGCGAGGAGGCGATCCCTGTGGAGCGCGCGCGCGTCATCCTCAACTTCGTTGATCTCGCGCGCTTCCGCCCGCGCCCGCCGCTCCCCGCCAAACCGTCGCGCGCGCTCGTCTTCAGCAACTACGCGCGCGAGGATTCCTACCTCGGCGCGGTGCGCGAGGCTTGCCGTCGCGCCGGTCTCGCGCTCGACGTGGTGGGGCGCAGGGCGGGGAACGCGTCGCTGCAACCGGAGCAACTGCTCGGACAATATGATCTGGTGTTTGCGAAAGCGCGCTGCGCGCTCGAAGCGATGGCGGTCGGCGCGGCGGTCGTGCTGTGTGATGAAGCGGGCGCGGGCGCGCTCGTCACGACGCGCGAACTCGAAGCATTGCGGCGTGTGAATTTCGGTGTCCGCGCCCTCACGTCGAAGCCCGACGCCGATGCGCTCGCGCGCGAGATCGCGCGCTACGACGCGAGCGACGCGAGCGAAGTTTCCCGGCGCGTCCGCGCCTCGGCCGGGATCGAGCCGGCGGTTGACGAGATCGTCGCGCTCTACCGGGAAGTGATTGACGAATACGCGGCGGGCGTGGGGCGCGAGGGCGTCGCGGCCGAGGGACGCGCCGCCGCCGCTTACCTGCGCTGGCTGACTTTGAGCGCGCGCGCCGAACGCGAAGCCGCCGCCCATTCGACGACGGCGCGTTTGCAGGCGCGCTTACTCAATCTGCCGCTCGTGGGTCGCCTCGCACGCGTCGTCGCGCGACGCGCGGCGGGGAAGTCCACGCGCTGACTTAAAGACACACAGCGACAGGACACACAACGACTTCACCCGCACGCAGACCGAGGACATGCGGCGACGCCGCCCGCCGTGCTGATCGAGACGCGCGGCGAACGCATGTTGCCCGCGTCGAAATTGCTCGTGTGGGAAGAGGGCAGTAGGATTTTTCCCGCCGGAAGTTGAAGGGAAAAACTTTTCCCGCCCCCGCCCGTAAGATTGGCGCTCGCGCGGCGTTTTACTTACAATGCACTGGCTAACCTGCGACGTGTCCCCGGTGTGAGGACACCTAAAAGTTTCCTGTCCGTTTCAAGAACCAAAACAGTCGCTGCCCCGGCGCAGCCTTGTCGTGCCCGTCTCAGTCTCCGTAGTCGGGCGGCCTTTAACTCCCTAAGTGTCTGGAAAAAACGATGAAGAAAATTTACCTCTCGGCAATCGCGTTTATCTTCTTCGCCTCCGCGGTCGCCGCGGCGAAAGAGGCGAGGCTCGTGCGTTACCCGCACTACCATCAAGGACGCGTCGCGTTCGGTTATCTCGGCGACATCTGGACGGCGGACGAGTCCGGGCAGAACATCCAGCGGCTCACCGTCCACAAGGCGCGCGACGTGTATCCGCGCTTCTCGCCCGACGGCAAGTGGATCGCTTTTTCGAGCGACCGCAACGGCAACCTCGACGTCTACATCATGCCCGCCACGGGCGGCACGGTGAAGCAGTTGACTTCGCACTCGGCCGACGATTCGGTCTTGAACTGGACACCCGACGGCCGGAGCGTGCTCTTCTCGTCGAACCGCGGCGAGGACTGGGCGGCGCGTCTCTACACCGTCAGCACAGACGGCGGCATGCCCGTGAACGCGGGCGTGGATATGGGCGTGCAAGGCTCTTACTCGCCCGACGGCCGCCGCATCGCCTACAACCAGAAGGCGCAGGTCTACTGGCGCAAGTTCTACCGCGGCGCGATGCAGTCGGACGTGGTGGTGATGGACGCTTCCACGAAGAGTTTCAAGAACCTGACGGACTTCGAGGGCTTGGACTCGTGGCCGATGTGGGCGCGCGACGGCAACATCTATTTCGTCTCTGACCGCGAGGGCGGCGGCCTCACCAACATCTGGCGCGTCCCCGAAACGGGCGGCAAGGCGGCGCAGGTGACGACCTTCAAGTCGGGCGACGTGCGCTGGCCTGCCATCAGCAACGACGGCAAGACCATCGTCTTCGAGCACGACTTCGGCATCTCGAAACTCGACGTGGCGTCGAAGCGCGTCACTCCGATCAACCTCGACATCGCCGCCGAGACGCAGGAGAGCTTGAGCGAGGTGCGCGACTTCGCCTCGCAGGTTGACGACTACGCGCTCGCGCCCAACTCGCGCCGCATCGTCCTCTCCATCCACGGCGAAGTGTTCACCGCGCCGGTCGAAGAGGGCGACCTCAGGCAGTTGACCGACAGCCCGTTCCGCGACCGCAACGTCGAGTACTCGCCCGACGGCAAGTGGATCGGGTTCGTCTCCGACCGCAGCGGGCGCGAGGAACTCTACGTCGTCGCCACGGACGGCGCGGGCGAGGCGCAGAAGATCACAGACCTCGACGAACTCAAGTTCGGCTACTCGTGGTCGCCCGACTCGACACAGATCGCCTACACGGCTTCCGACAACAAGCTGCGCGTCGTCACGGTCGCGGGCAAACAGTCGAAGGAGATCAGCGCGTCGCGCTACGGCCAGATCGGCCAGCCCGATTGGTCGCCCGACGGCAAGTGGCTCGCCTACTCCAAACCCGACTTCACGCGCAACAGCGACATCTTCATCGCTCCTTCGGCGGGCGGCGAAGAGCGGAAAGTTTCTTTCGACTCTTTCAACGAGACGGGCGCGCGCTTCTCGCCCGACGGGAAGAAGCTCTATTTCCTGCGCATAGACCAGAGCAGCTTTAGCTCGCAGCCCTCCGTGCAAATCTATTCCGTCGCGCTCGAAAAACTCGAACGCGATCCGGACGACCCCGAAGAGCGCGCCGATCAGGAAGCGGCGCAAGCGGCGGCGTCGTCCGGGTCGCAAACGCCTTCCGGCGAAGCGGGCGCGGGCGGTGGTGGCGGTGGTGCAGCGCGACCGAAACCCACGCCGAAGCCGGTCAACATTGACTGGGCGGGACTCAAACGGCGCACGCGCCAGTTGACGCGCATGCCTTTCGCCATCCCCACCTACAACATCTCGCCCGACAGCAAGACCATCGTCTTCGTCACGAGCGAACCGGCGGGGCTGGCGCAAGTCCCCGTCATCTATTCGATTCAGGAGGACGGCAAGCGGCTGACGCGCATCACCTCCGGCACGCCTCCGACGGACGGCGCGCAGGGCGGCGGCGGTGGCGGCGGCTTCGGCGGCGGCGTCGCCAACCTGAACGTCTCGCGCGACAACCGCACGCTCTTCTTCCAAGAGGGCGACTTCGTCTATTCCGTCTCGATGCCGCCGCCGCTCCCGCCGGGCGCAAGTGCTTCGAGCGCGCCGCCTTCCACGTCGGCCGCGCCCGCGCAGCGTCGCCGCGTCAACTTCACGGCGAAGGTCAAAGTTGATCGCCCCGCCGAGTGGGCGGAGATGTTCGACGACGCTTGGCGCACGATGAAGTACCGCTTCTACGACGCGAAGATGCACGGCACGGACTGGGACGCGATGCGCGCCAAGTATCGCCCGCTCGTCGAGTACGTCGGCGACCGGCAGGAACTCTTGAACATCGTCAACGAGATGATCGGCGAACTGAACGCCTCGCACACGGGCGCTGCGCCGCCGCCGGGCGGTGGGCGCGAGCCGGGCGCGGCCGCGACCGGACACCTCGGCCTCGAACTCGAAGCCGACGCGCAGGCGGGTCGCTATCGCGTCACGCACATCTACGAAGACGGCCCCTCGGACAAGGACTGGGTGAAGGTTTCGGTCGGCGATTACCTGATCGCCATTGACGGCAAGCCCGTGCGCGCGGGCGACGAATACTGGCAGCACCTCAACTATCGTCTCAATCGCAAGGTCGCCGTCACCTTCAACAACAAGGCGACGGACGAAGGCGCGTGGCGCACGCGCATCGAGCCAACCTCGATGGGCAACTACGGCCAACTCCGCTACGAGCGTTGGGTCAAGCAGCGTCGCGAGACGGTGACGAAACTCTCGAACGGGCGCGTCGGCTACGTCCACATACAGGCGATGAACCAACCCTCCTTGCGCAAGTTCGAGAAGGAACTGCGCGAGTACCGCGACAAGGAAGCGATGATCATAGACCAACGCTGGAACGGCGGCGGCAACATCGAGCAGGAGTTGCTCGGCATCCTCGTCCAACGCCAGTATCAAGTCTGGCAGCCGCGCGGCACTGAGGCGACGACGCGCCCCTTCGGCGGCTTCTTCGGCCCGAAGGTCGTGCTGCAAAACTGGCGTTCCGCCTCGAACGCGGAGATGTTCCCGGCGGGCTTCCGCGCGCTCGGCCTCGGCAAAGTGATTGGCACGCCGACGATGGGCGCGGTCATCGGCACGGGCAGTTACTCCTTGATTGACGGCTCGACCGTCCGCACGCCCGGCGTCGGCGTCTACCTCGCCGACAAACAACAAACCAACATGGAGAACACGGGCGTCCGCCCCGACATCCTCGTTGACAACTCGCCCGAAGAGACGCTCGCCGGGCGCGACCGCCAACTCGAAGTCGCCGTCGAAGAACTGCTCAAGCAACTCAAGAGCGGTAGCCAGACGGCCGACAGGTAAGCGAACGCAAGCAGTAAAAAGTTAAAAGGCAGAAGTGAGGCGGGCAATTCGCACTCACTTCTGCCTTTTCTTTTGGCGCGTTGTTGGGAAGCGTGTAGGGGCGGGACGCGAGACTCGCGTCTTACCGCGTGGAGGATGAGAGGCGAGCGGCCGTTGCCGCGCCGCGTGCGGAGGCGTGTATGTTCTCGCCGGTCAGACGCTTCACGGTCTCGCTCAGTCTTTTGATATCGTCCGGCTTGACCAGATAGGCATTCGCCCCTGCCTGCATCGCTTCCTGCCGCTCACGCTCGTGTGCCGTGCCGGTGAAGAACATAACCGGCGTCTCGGCATCCGTCCGGCGGATACGGCGACAGACTTCCGCGCCGGTCATGCCCGGCAAGCGGTAATCGAGCAGGAACAGGTCGAAGCGTTGAGCCGCCGCCAGACGCAATCCCGCTTCGGGTGTTTGGACGGAAGTGATCTCGTAATCGGAGTCTGAATAACGGAGCATCAACTCGATCAACTCGCTACTGTTGGGGTCGTCGTCAATGATGAGAATGCGCGGCGTCGGGGTCATGACAGACTCCTGTGGGAATGGGGGAGTTTGCAGTGAGTGGAAATGAAGTGGGTGGAAAATGAGGGGCGAAGATTGTCTGGCTGAAACCCCACCCCGCCTAGTTTTCCCTCTTGAATGCGGCCGGACGCATCGTTTTGCCTGAGTCAACATAGCGGGTCGGATTCGTCGGAATCGCTCGCCCCGGCAAACTTAGCTATTACTGGCATGCACAGTATAGCATAGGCATAACTTTCATCAGTGTGAAAACATACATAGCGTGTTATTCTACAAATAAATTTCCGTGGCGGCGTTGTGCTTGCCGACGCTGCCGACGCTTAAACTGCCGCGCTCGTAGAGCCGAACATGGTTCTTCCGTCGGCTTTTCATGTTTCATTCAACGACAGAAATGAGGTGTGCCCGTGCCCTTAGCACCGGACAGTTCCCAACCGGCCGACAACCGACTGCTCGCTGCGCTGCCCGCCGAAGACTACGCGCGGCTGCTGCCGGGGCTGACGCCCATCACTTTTACTCTCGGCGAAGTAGTCTACGAGTCGCAGGGACAGATGGAGCACGTCTATTTCCCGACGACCTCGCACGTCTCGCTGCTCTACACGATGATTGACGGCTCGACGGCCGAGGTGGGCTTGGTGGGCAACGAAGGACTCGTCGGCATCGCGCTGTTTATGGGCGGTGACACGACGCCTAATCAGGCCATCGTGCAGGGGTCGGGCGAAGCCCTGAAGATGAAGGCGGCGACCATGCAGGCGGAGTTCAGGAGGGGCGGCGCGTTCCAACTCGCGTTGTTGCGCTACACGCAAGTGCTCATCACGCAGATTTCGCAGACCGCCGTCTGCAACCGCCTGCACACGACCGATCAACGACTCTGCCGCTGGATGTTGATGACACACGACCGCGTGCGGTCGGACAAACTGCAAATGACGCACGAGTTCATCTCCAACATGCTCGGCATTCAACGCGAGGCCGTGAGCCTCGCCGCCAGCCGCCTGCAAGAGAAGGGCGCGATCAGCTACAAGCGCGGCCACATCAAGATTGTCAACCGGAAGATTCTGGAAGAGTGCAGTTGCGAGTGTTACGAGGTGGTGAGAATCGAGCACAACCGCTTGATCGGGTAAGGCTCTCCCGCTTCGTCACTCCTCACTTCACGCTGAGAGAGAATTGAAACGACGAGGCCGCCTCTACCTTCAACACGGACGACGACCGGCCGCGCGCCGCAGGCGAGGCGAAAGCGAGTCGGCGTGCTATAGTCACGGTTAGAGTTCAGACTCAACTGAACTCCGTTCTCTGAAAATTCATATTTCGACATCGGGATCGGGCTGAACCGCCCAACTTCTTGTGCCGTCTGTGTCTTTTAAGACCTGACTCAAACAAGGAGCGTCCCTGATGGCATCCGCAAAAAATAATCAGCCGGTGATGAACCGGCTGCTCGCCGCCCTCCCAAAAAAAGAGTACCAACGTCTGCTGCCCGAACTGGAATCCGTTCCGCTCATCTTCGGCGACATCATCTTTGAGCCGGGCGACCGCCTCCGTCACGTCTACTTCCCGGACAACTCCATCGTCTCGCTGCTGTCGGCGGTGGAAGACCGCGAACTCCTCGAAGTGGGCATCGTCGGCAACGAGGGGATGGCGGGTCTGCCCGTCTTCATGGGCGTCACTACGTCGCGCACGCGCGGGCTGGTGCAGGGGGCAGGCTCGGCCATGCGGATGAAAGCCGCCGCGCTCCGCAAAGAGACGATTAACGGCGGCGCGCTGCACAAGCTGTTGAGCCGTTACTCGCACGCGCTCCTGACGCAAATTTCTCAGTCGGCCGCCTGCAACCGCTTTCACCCGATCAGCGTGCGGCTCGCGCGCTGGCTGCTGATGACGCACGACCGCGTGGAAGGTGATGAGTTCCGCATGACTCAGGACTTCCTCTCGCACATGCTCGGCGGGACGCGCGAACAGATCACGGTGGCCGCCAGCATGCTGAAGAAACAGAACCTCATAGACTACAGTCGCGGCCGGATCAAGATACTCGACCGCGCCGGATTAGAGGCCGCCTCCTGCAAGTGCTACCGCGTGGTGAAAGACGAATACGACAACTTTCTCTCTTAACTCGACTTGCTGCGAGTTCGACGCCCCTGCTTTCGTCATGCGCGGTTATGTAGAGTGGGCGTGCGCTACAACGTCTGGCTCTGGCTTTTCCCTCTGAAAAATGTTAGATAGAAAGTGGCGCGGGCATCCCCTGACCGCGACGCTGGCCGCTCCGCAATACTCAAACCCCCGTCGTCTAGATGAAACCGTAGTGGCCGTCGGAAATACCCACACATCGGCAAGCCCGTCTCAGTTAGTTCATAACTGCGTGGGCGACGTGTTCGTTAAAGAGTGGTAGGCGACGCGCTTTCGCGTAGATGTCAAACGCCGACGCGTGCGGCCGTGTAGGAGAGACGGATTTGATCGAAGCCGAAAACATGAACGAGCCGGGACGCGGGACGGGGCAGGCGCGCGAGGCGACCGCCACGGCCGGACAACTCGCGCCTGTGTCGGATTGGAGCGGCACGGGCGAGCCGGAACACTTCGTCCAGTTCTACGAGGCGGACGCGTTTCTCTTAAACTCGCTCGGCGGTTTTGTCGGCGCGGGGCTGCGCGAGGGCGACGCCTGCATCGTCGTGGCGACGCGCGCGCACCGCGACGCGCTCGACGAACACCTGCGCGCCGACGGGTTGGACGTGGACGCCGCACGCGCGCGCGGCCAGTACGTCTCGGCCGACGCGTCGGAGATGTTGTCGCAGTTCATGGTCGGCGGCCGGCCGGACGCGGGTCGCTTCGCGGAGTCGGTCGGGGTCGTCGTCGCGCACGCGGCGGCAGGCCAACGGCGCGTGCGCATCTTCGGCGAGATGGTCGCGCTGCTCTGGGCTGAGGAGAACTACGACGCCGCGATCCGCCTCGAAGAACTCTGGAACGAGTTGCACCGGACGCGCCCCTTCACACTCTTCTGCGCCTATCCCATGCAAGGCTTCGGCGGCGAGGGAGACGCGCGCAGACTCGGCGATGTCTGCACCACGCACGCGCGTGTCATCCCGGCCGAGAGCTATTCCGGCATCGCGGACGCAGACGAACGACTTCGCACCATCATCAGTTTGCAGCAGAAGGCGCGGACGCTGGAAGCGGAGATCGCGGAACGCAGGGAAGCCGAAGAGCGACTCCGCGCCGCGCTCGCGCGCGAGCAGGTGGCGCGCGCCGACGCCGAACAGGCCAACCGCCTCAAGGACGAGTTTCTCGCCACGGCTTCGCACGAACTGCGCACGCCTTTGACGGCCATCCTCGGCTGGACGCACATGCTGCTGCACGGCCAACTCGACGAGGCGAATGCGGCGCGCGCCGTGGTGACCATCGAGCGCAACGCCAAGGCGCAGGCGCAACTCGTCGAAGACATCCTCGACGTGTCGCGCGTCATCACGGGCAAGCTCCGGCTCGAAGTCGCGCCGGTTGACATCGCCCCGGTCATCAACGCCGCCATTGATTCGGTGCAACTGGCGGCCGACTCGAAAAATATTCAACTCTCCGTGACGTTCGACCCGTCGGCGCGACACGTCTCCGGCGACGCCGGTCGCTTGCAACAAGTGGTCTGGAACTTGTTGTCGAACGCCGTCAAGTTCACGCCGGAAGGCGGGCGCGTCGAAGTGCGTCTCGAACGCGCGGGCGCGCAGGCGCGGCTCACCGTGAGCGACGACGGCTGCGGGTTCAACCCCGCCTTCGTCCCCTACATCTTCGACCGCTTCCGGCAGGCCGACGGCACGAGCACGCGACGCCACGGCGGCCTCGGCCTCGGCCTGTCAATCGTGCGCCACCTCGTCGAACTCCACGGCGGCACGGCGCGCGCCGACAGTCCCGGTGAAGGCCACGGCGCGACCTTTACCATCACGCTCCCGCTCGCCATCACCCCGCACGCCGCGAAAGACCACGGTCACAGCGCGATGGGCGACGATTATTCCTGGCGTTACGGCGAGAGCGGCGCGCCGCGCGTCAAACCGCCCCTCTCGCTCGAAGGCGTGCGCGTGCTGCTCGTCGAAGACGACGAGGACAGTCTCAACACGCTCGCCGCCATCCTCACCGGCTATCAGGCCACGGTGCAGACGGCCGCTTGCGCCGCCGACGCGCTCGACGCGCTCAATTGGTACAAGCCCGACGTTCTCATCTCCGATCTGGCGATGCCGCGCGAGGACGGCTACTCGCTCATCTCCAAACTCCGCGCGCGCGAAGCGGAGACCGGCGAGCAGACGCCCGCTATCGCCCTGACCGCCTACGTCAGAGTCGAAGACCGCGCCCGCGCCCTCTCCGCCGGCTTCAACACGTTCGTCCCCAAGCCCGTTGACCCCGGCGAACTGATCAACGCCATCCTCAACCTCGCCAGCCCTCACACGACCGACCTGCTCCTCTCCGATTCCGAGATGTGACAGACGGGCTTCAACACGAAACACATAAACGACCAACAGGCGCTTCATTCGAGAAGCGCCTGTTTCATTTTCATGTAGCGTGCGTCGCCCGCGCGACGACGAGAAATTTCCCTCGCCGTCGCGCAAAATTCGTATACTCTGCGCCAGCAATTCGAGTTATATCCGAAAGCCGTCTCTCACAAAGATATGTCTCACCCACCGACAGTCAAAAAGGTCATGATCAGCAGCACCGCGCTTGACCTGCCGGAGCACCGCAAAGAAATCCTTGACGCCTGCCTGCGTCAGGGCATGCTGCCCTTGATGATGGAGCACCTGCCCGCAGGCGACGCCGAAGCCATCGAAACTTCGCTCCGCATGGTTGACGAGGCCGACATCTACGTCGGCGTGTTCGCGCACCGCTACGGCTACGTGCCGCGGGAGGAGAACAACCCGCGGCAAATTTCCATCACCGAGATGGAGTACGACCGCGCCGTCGAACGCAAAATTCCACGCCTGATATTTCTGATTGACAAGACCCACCCGATCACCATTGATGTCGTAGAACAGGGGGAAGGCGCGATCAAACTCGGCGACCTCAAGAAGAGATTAGAGACGGAGAAGGTAGTCAACTATTTCAACTCGCCCACCGACCTGCGCGCGCACGTCATCAACAGTCTCTCGAAACTCCGCCAGCCCGACCTCAACACGTTTCACTACGTTAGCGACATCCCCGCGCCGCCCGAACCGTTCATCGCGCACCCCTACACGCTGCTGCAAACTCACCGCCTCGTCGGCCGCCAACCCGAACTCAACCTCCTGACCGATTGGGTCGCACGCCCCGACTCCCCGGTCTACCGCGCGCACATCCTCAACGTCGTCGCCATCGGCGGACTCGGCAAAAGCGCGCTCACCTGGAAGTGGTTCAACGACATCGCGCCGCAAGAAATGTCGCCACTCGCCGGTCGCCTCTGGTGGAGCTTCTACGAATCCGACGCCACCTTCGAAAACTTCGTCACCCGCGCCCTCGCCTACGTCACCCGCCGCCCGCTCGCCGAAGTGCAGCAAACGCCAGCACCCGAACGCGAGTCGCAACTCCTCGCCGCGCTCGACCGCGAACCCTTCCTCCTCGTCCTCGACGGCCTCGAACGCATCCTCATCGCCTACGCCCGCATGGACGCAGCACATCTCTCCGACGACGACTACGACCGGCAGACCGCCAACTACGTCGCCAATGCACACGGCCTGCCCCCGAGCGCGGCGCAGTCATTCATAGGCGAACACCGCCTCCGCAAGACCGCCGACCCGCGCGCCGGCTCATTCCTCCGCAAACTGTCGAACGTGCGCGCCTCGCGCATCCTCGTCAGCACGCGCCTCTACCCCGCCGATTTGCAGACAGTGACGGGCGAGTCGCTTGGCAGTTGCTTCGCGGTCTTCCTGCCGGGACTGGCCGACGACGACGCGCTCGAACTGTGGCGGGCGTTCGGCGCGTCCGGCGCACGCGATGCATTGCTGCCGCTTTTCCAACGGGCGGATAATCACCCGCTGTTGATTCAGGCATTGGCGAGCGAGGTGGCGCGCTACCGTCCCGCGCCCGGCGACTTCGACGCATGGCGGCGCGCCCATCCGGATTTCGATCCCTTCGGCCTGCCGCTCGTGCAGGTGAAGTCGCACGTGCTGGCCTTCGCCCTGCGCGGGCTGGACGATAAAGCGCAGCAAGTGTTGCGCACCATCGCCGCCTTCCGAATGCCCGCGCGCTACGACACGCTGGCCGCGCTGTTGATGGGTGAAGGAAAGCCGTGCGCCGGCGAGCGCGATTTGGATAAGGTGCTGACCGAGTTAGAAGACCGCGGGCTGGTCGGCTGGGACAAGCGCGCCAACCGCTACGACTTGCACCCGCTCGTGCGCGGCGTGGTGTGGAGCGGCTTGGGCGACGATGCCCGGCGCGGCGTCTATGCGAGCCTGCACTCGCACTTTGAAGCAGTGCCGAAGATTGACGATTGGCATAAGGTCGGCGGTCTCGAAGACCTCACGCCCGCCATAGAATTGTATAACACGCTGATCGGTCTGAAGCGTTACGATGACGCCTTCGTAGTCTTCCGCGACTTATTGTCCCACGCCACGCTCTACCGTCTGAGTGCCAGTCGCCAAATGGTTGGGCTCCTAGAAATGCTCTTTCTAGATGGGCTGAATCAATCGCCGCGTCTGAGTAGTGCTCTGGATCAAGGTTATGTGCTCGCTGTGCTAGCAATGGGATACCAGTTTAGTGGGCAGACTGGACAGGCAGTCCCGTTATATCGCCGCGCCAATACAATTTTTTCGGACATAAAGAATGATGATGATGATTTAGCCGGTAACTTGCGTAACCTCTCTTATACGTTGCGTCTATTAGGTGCACTGTTCGAGTCGGAGACGGCCGCGCGCCGCTCGCTGATCATCACGCGCGCACATCCCAAGCGCCGTCTCGAATCGAATAACCTGTCTTGGCTTGGATTGGCGCTGGCGGCGCGCGGAAGGAAACAGGAGAGTGCAGTTGCGCTAGAGCGTTCACTGAGGGCTGCGCTCAAGAGCGGTGCCTATAAGCCATATGACCATCAAGCCATGCGTGCCCTATGGATAGGGGAGTTTGAGGCTGCGAAAGATTTGGCGAGCAAAGCATTGAGTTATAGTCAAAGCGAACGGTATGAACGCGGGGAGATACGGGCGTCGCGGCTGCATGGTGAGGCGGTATTGAACTTAAGTGTTCTCGCTACGGCGGACGAGCAGTTGCACCATGCACTCACCCGTGCGCGGATGGTGAATCTCGTCGAAGAAGAACTGCCCGCGCTCGTGGCGCTGGCGGAGCTGCGGCGGCGGCAGGGGAATGAGAAGGCGGCGCGCGAACTGTTGGATGACGTGTGGGAGGCGGCGGAGCGCGGGCCGTATCCGCTGTTTCATGCGGATGCGCGCAACGTGCTGGCGCAGATTGAGCGGGACGCGGGCAATGAAGCGGCGGCGGTGGAAGCGGCGGAGCGGGCGTATCGGTTAGCGTGGTGTGATGGACCGCCGTTTGCGTATCACTGGGGGTTGGAGAAGGCGCGGAGGCATTTGAGGGAGTTGGGGGCGCCTGAGCCGTTGATGCCAGTGTTTGATGCGAGTAAGTTTGAGCCGATGCCGGAGGTGGAGATTGACCCGGAGGATGATTTTCATGTGGAGGAGAGTGAGGGCGGGGAAGATGTGGGATAGGTTAGGCGTCGCGCTGCACGGTTGAAAGTAGTGAGCGGTGGATAGGCGAGTTGGAGTCCCGACAGGCAGAACTGAAATCGTATGTAGAAAGGCAGTCGAGACTTTGAGAGTCTCGACTGCCTTTGTCGTGTGCGGCGCGGGTTTGAGTTCGGCGCGGCGTGTGTTGTCTTTCTACTTCCGGTTTTTGAACTGGTCGTACAACTCCGTGTGGCGGCTGTTGAGGGGGACTTGGCGGCCGTTGATGAAGAGGTGGCGGATGTGTGTGCGAGCTTCGAGGAGGTCGCCGTCGGTGATGACGAGATTGGCGATCTTGCCCACTTCGATTGAGCCGAGGCGGTCGCCGACGCCCATGATCTGCGCGGGGTAGAGCGTGACTGACTTCAAAGCGTCGGCGCGGGAGAGGCCGAAGGCAGCGGCCATTCCGGCGCGGTAGGGGAGGTCGCGCACCTCCGCACCCTGATCGCCGGTGGAGAGCGCGAAGCGCACGCCCGCCTGTTGGAGTTTGGCGGCGCTCTCGTAGAGCACGTCGTAGAAGTCGTCTTCGCGGCTCGGCAGGTCGAAGAGGCCACCGAGGATGACGGGGACGTTCTTCTCTTTGAGGAACGCGGCGATCTTCGACGCGTCGTTGCCGCCGAGGATGATCGGCTTGAGTTTCAACTCTTCGCTGAAACGGACGATGGCGCGTATCTCTGATTCGCGGTCGGCACGGAAGACGACGGGACGCTCGCCGCGCACGTAAGGGACGAGCGACGCGAGCACCACGTCTGCGTCGGGGCGCGGCACGGTGCGGTCGCTGTTGGCGGCGTCCATCGCGCGGCCGTAGGCTTCGGCGTCGCGCAGGAGCTTGCGCAGTTGTTCGACCTGACGGTCGCGCGCCGTGGCGGCCTCGGCGGGGTTCGCCTGCGCCTGTTGGAAGAAGCCGCCGAAGCCACCGCCACCCGCAGCGCGCGGGTAGTTGACGACGAGCGCGGCCGTCCGCTCGACCGACATCTCCTGCGGGCTTGAGCCGAGCAAGTTAATGAAGGCAGCCTGACCGGAAATGATCCCGCCCGACGGCGAACTGAGGACGCTCGTGACGCCGTTGACGCGCGTGACGGCGACGTGCGCGCTGTGCGGGTTGATGCCGTAGAAGGCTTGCGCGTTCGGGTTCATGTCGCCGACTTCGGCCACGTCCACGGTCGGGTTCGCGCCCTGCGGAATCTCGACGAGTCCCATCGAAGTGCCGAGGTCAATCATGCCGGGGTAGACGGAGAGGCCGCGCGCGTCAATCTCAATCGCGCCCGCGGGGACGGCGACGTTCGTGCCGACGGCGTTGATCTTGCCGTCGCGGACGACGACCGTTCCATTCTCGATGTCCGCGCCGGAGACGGTGACGATGCGCGCGTTGCGGATCGCGTAAGTGCCCGGCGTGCCCGACATGAACTGCTGCCCCATCGTGCTCGAAGCCTGCTGCGCCGACGCAATGGGAGCGACGGACAAGAGTAGCAACGCGGCGAGCGCGAACGACATCCGGCGCGCGCCGACACCGCCGCGCAAGACGACGTTTGTGACTGACGGTGCGAAGACGTTTGCGACTGATCGCGCGGCGACGTGCGAGAAAGTTTTCAGGCTCATCTGTGGTTGTCTCCTTCTCCGTTGTCAACGTCGTCGTCGTCGTGATGATTGGCGGGGCGTCGGCGCGGCGCGCCGGGCTGTGCGCCGCCCTCTGTGGGCGGGCGGTTCACTTCCGCCTTCAACAACTCTTCGCGCTCGCGCTGCAACTCAGGACGACGCGCGAGGTCTTGCTGGCGGTCGAAGAAGATGTCGCCGTCAATGAACGTGGTCTCGACGCGCGAGTAGACGCTGAACGGGTGCGCCGTCCAGATGGCGAGGTCGGCGTCTTTACCCACTTCGATTGAGCCGACGCGCTCCTGTATGCCGAGTTGGATCGCCGGGTTGATCGTGATCAGGCGCAGGGCTTCGTCTTCCGTCAGGTCGCCGTACTTCATCATCTTGGCGGCGTCAATGTTCAGACGGCGCGCGCGCTCGTCCGAGTCGGAGTTGATGGAGACGATGATCCCGGCGCGCGTCATCACGGCGGCGTTGTAGGGGATGGCGTCGTAGGCTTCGATCTTGTAGCCCCAACTGTCTGCGAACGAAGATGCGCCCGCGCCGTGCGCCGCGATCTCTTTCGCCACCTTGTAGCCTTCGAGCACGTGTTGGAGCGTCCTGATCTTGAAGCCGAACTCGTCTGCGAGATTCAGGAGCATGATGATCTCGTCGGCGCGGTAACAGTGCGCGTGAACGAATCGCTTGCCTTCGAGAATTTCGACGAGCGGTTCGAGTTGCAGGTCGCGGCGCGGCGCGATCAAATTCTTCTCGTTGCGCGCGACGGCGGCGCGGTGCTCGTCCCAGGCGCGCTTGTAGTTGCGCGCGCGCGTGAAGGCGTCGCGCAAAACTTCTTCCTGCCCCATGCGCGTCGCGGGATAGCGGCGCGTCTGGCCGGGGAGCACCGTGGAACTCGCGCGTTTGACGTTTTCGCCGAGCGCGAACTTGATCCCTGGGGGCGCGCCCGGAAAGATGAATTCGGCGACGGGGCGGCCATACTTGATCTTGACCACAGTGTTCTGCCCGCCGATGGTGTTGGCCGAGCCGTGCAGGACGTTGAGCGTGGTGACGCCGCCCGCGAGTTCGCGGTAGAGGTTGGGCGCGGTCGGGTTCAGCATGTCGCGGATGCGCACCATCGAGGTGACGGAGAGCGTGCCCTCGTTGATCGCGTCGGACATTGAGTGCGAGTGCGCGTCCACGATGCCGGGCATGACGTACTTGCCCGTGGCGTCAATCACGCGCGCGCGATCCGACGCTTTCAAATTTTGACCGACGCCCGCGATCTTGCCGTTGCGAATCAAGATGTCCGTGTTGGCGAGCGTGCCGCGCGTGATGGTGAGGACGGTCGCGTTGCGGATCAACGTCTCCGTCGCGGCCGCATTAGACGCACCGCGCGCCGCGCCCTCGCGTGGCCGTTGCGACTGCTGCGCACGCGCCGCCGACCCCACGCCCCACGCGGGCGCGAGCACGGCCAGCGAAACGAAAAGTGTAATAAGTTTTCTCATATTAAGCTCCATATAACAGTGACAAGTGACAGGTGACGAGTGACAAGTTAGAACTGAGAACTCGTCTTCATTTCGTCCTTTGTCACTCCTCACTGTTGTCACTTGTCAACTGTCACTGTTTTAACTTGTCACTTGTCACCTGTCACTTGTCACTGTTCTATTGCGGCGTGGTGCTGCCCGCGCGCGTGCCGTTGAAAGTGCCCGCGCCTGAGCCGACGGTGGTGAATGTGCCGCGCATCTCGTTGCCGCTGATCGTGCCGTTGAAGGTGGCCTCGGTGGTTTGCGTGCCGGTCGTGACGGGCACGGTGAACTTGATGTCGCCCGACGCGCCGACACTTGCGTTCGCGATCTGCGCCGAGCCGAAGTCGCCTTGAATCGAACCGCTCAGGCGTTCCGTCTCCTGTTGGAGCGTGAGCGTGAGCGAGCGTTCGGGCTGTCCCTCGACCTGCACGCGCAGCGTCCACGTTCCCGAAGCCGACGCGCGGGTTGAGCCGCTCGCTGCCGCCGTTCCCCCAGCGGCGGGTGGCGCGGGCGCGGGTTTGAGATCGACGGGGCGACCGTCTATGAAGACGTGCGTGATGCGGCGTTCGCGCGCGAACAGATCGCCGCGCGTGACGGTGAGGTTCGCGATCTTGCCGACCTCAATCGTGCCGAGCTGATCGGCGACGCCGAGGATTTCCGCCGCGCGGATGGTCAAAGCGCGCAAGGCTTCGTCGCGGGCGAGTCCGTTGTCGAGCGACTTCGAGACGTTTGCGAGATAGTCGTTCATGTTCGAGAGGCCGCCGGACTGGAAGGCGAAGCGGACGCCCGCCGCGGCGAGACGCCCTGCGGTCTTCGGCGCGTCCACGCGCTCGCGCAGGACGCGCACGGGATCCGGGTCGGCTTCGGGCGTCTCGGCGGTCGTGCGGCGCGGGTAGTTCAGAGAGAGCAGCACGGGCACTTTCGCCGCCGCGAGTCGTTCGGCCACGCGCCAACTCTCCGCGCCGCCCGCGATGACGAGGCGCAGGTTGAACTCCTGCGCGAGATCGAGCGCGCGTTCGATCTCGCGTTGACGGTCGGCATACATCACGACGGGCATCTCGCGCGCGAGCACGGGCACGAGCGCGGCGAGCGACTTGTCCTGATCGGGACGCCGCACCCCGCGCGGGCTTTTCTCGTAGACCGCGTTGGCGTCTCGGTAACGCCCGGCGTCGAGCAACATCTGGCGGATGGCAGCGAAGACGCCTAAGAGCGACCCCGGATACGTGCCCGTGCGCAGCGGCGTGAAGCCGACGTGCAGCGCGACGGGCGAACGCACGATCATCTGTTGCGGCGTCTCGCCCGCGAGGTTGATGACGGCCGACTGCCCCATGAAGATGCCTTCGCGCGGCGCGGTCAAGGCGGCGGTCAGACCTGCGTTGCGCGCGGCCTCGATCTGTTCGCCGCCGGGGCGCACCACGTCGGAGGCGAGTATCTCAGGTTGCAGGCCGACGGGCTGCGAAGAGTTGGGCGAAGAGACGGCGGGCGTCGCCTGTTGCTGCGCGGCGAGGAAGGCGGCCGCGCCTCCGCCGCCCGGTCGCGGCGCGGTCGCGGCGGGCATGCCGAGGTTGGTGTTGGCGTCAATCAGGCCGGGATAGACGGTCAGCCCCGTGCCGTCAATGATGCGCGCGTCCGAAGGCGCGGCGACGTTCGCGCCGACGGCGGCGATGAGTCCGCCGCGTATGACGACTGTGCCGCGCGCGATCTCCGCGCCGGAGACGGTGACGATGCGCGCGCCCGTGATGGCGTAAGTGTCAATCGCGCTGCGTTGCGCGCGTGCGACCCACGACGTCGGCGACGACGCGACGGAGGCGACCACTAACGCACAAGCCAGCGCGAGAGAAAGGGCGGACGCGGCGCGTTGTCGCCGACGTCGTGCAGGTTGAGTTTGCATGATCGTTTCTTCTGCCTTCGGTGTGAAAGTCAACGTGCGCTTGCGCTCGTCCGCACGGAGGCCGGGCGGGAAAGCGGCGCGCAAATTTTAAAGACGAAAAAGAAGAGGGTCGCCGCCGGGAAATCGGGGAGCGCACGGCGCAGCAGGCCGGGGCGCGTGGCTTAACTTTAGTTCTGACTCCCGTCGGCTCGTCCTGTTACGGGGGCGCGCGCCGGAAAGTTTCGCCGGGCGCGTGCGCGCTTCAAGTGCGCGAATTTTCAAGCGGCCGGGCGAACGAACGAGCGTCGTCAGGCCGGGACAAAAAGCGGCGCGTGCGAGTCAGAACATCGCACGCGCCGCCTTCGTTCAAACACGTCTGCCGGAGGCGGCAGGTGCGGCGCTAAAGTTTAGTGGTTGGCGTTGCCGTGCGCTGCGCCCGCTTTGGTGTTGGCGTTGGCGTTCGCCGCGCCGTCGGCCTTGACCACCAACTTGTCCGAGACGCTCTTCTTGCCGTCAATGCCGTTGGCGGCCTTCACGGCGGCGGACTTCTGCGCCGGGCTTGCCACGTCGCCGCGGAGCGTGATGACGCCGTTGTCCACGTCCACGTTGATGGTCGAATCTCTCAGGTCGTCAACGGCCGCGAGCGCGCCTTTGGTCTTGACCCAGAGGTAGCCGTCTTTCAGGCCGGAGCCGACAGTTTCGCCCGCCTCTTTGGCTTCCGTCCCGTAACGCGCTTTATCTTTTTCGTAATCGGCTTCGCTGATGTTCGCGTTGTAGGTGTGGCGGTTGGCGTTGGCCGTGTTCGCGTTGGCGGTGCTGGTGTTGGCGGCCATGTTGGCGTTGTTGTTGACGACAGTGCCGACGTTGCCGTTACGTGTCGCCATGTTGGCGTTATCGGTTGACGAACAACCGGCGGCCAGCGCGGCCAGCGCGACGAGAGTGGCTAGTTTCTTCATAATCGTGATTCGCTCCTGTGAAAAGTGTGTGATGTCCTCTAATGACCCGATTGCGGCTGCGCCCTTCGGCGGGACGCGACCGAACGGACGCCCGCCTGCCTCGGCGGCGCGCGTGACGGCCGCACGGCCGCGGGCAAATTTAGTTCTTCCGGCAATCAGGGGAATTATTTTTTTAGCGCACGCATATTTACCACCGCGCCGCGAAAGACGCAAGGAGATTAATTGATGAGGGATGAGGGCGGGCGTCGAGATTCTTCCGTCGTCCGTATCGCTTTCAAGTTCGAGTTGGTGCTATTTTGTCCGTTGGAGGGGAGGCGGCAATTGATGTCGGCGGCCACAATTTTTCTCGCGCTGCAAGAGGGTGCGACGCACTTCGTCGGCAGTCCCGAAGGCGGCGCGGTCGAGACGAGCGTGCGCCATGGCGTGTTGTGGCTGCGGCTGCTGGTCGAGACGACGGGGGCGGCCGTGATTTGTCTCGGCATCATCGTCGCCAGCATACAGTTCGCGCGCACGCTCCTCGCAGGAGAGCATCACGATAACTACAACCGGACGCGGCTCACGCTCGCGCGCTACCTCGCCCTCGCGCTCGAATTCCAACTCGGCGCGGACATCCTCTCCACCGCCATCGCGCCCTCTTGGGATCAGATCGGCAAACTCGGCGCGATCGCCGTCATCCGCACCGGCCTCAACTATTTCCTCATGCGCGAGATGAAACAGGAGCGAGGCGAGACAAGCGATGAGGGCGAGGATAGAAGGGATGAGGGCAGCAGGGTGAGGGATGAATAAGAAAAGCCCTCGCACAGTTGAGTGCTTTCTTTATTCATTCCCTCACCCTGCTGCCCTCATCCCTTGTTATATCCTTACCACTTGACCGAGCCTTCTTTCGACGTGTCAATCTGCGCGACCTGCTGCGGGGCTTCGTTGAAGAGATAGCCCTTCATGTTGTCGAAGAGGAAGTTTTGCGCGTCGGGGTTGGTCAGGTCGAGGCCGTAGTGGTTGATGATCTGGCTCTGCTTTTGCAGCCATTCCTGCCAGCACGGTTGGCAGATTTCCGCCCCTACCTGCTGCCCGATCTCGTTGGGAAAGGGCGCGTAGCCGAGCGCGGGGCGACGCTCGCCGCAGTGTTTGCATTTGATCTGATCGGCCATACTCGAAAATTCTCCTTGACTGAAAATCTGTAGCTTGAAAATCTGTGGTTGATAAACGCGCGTGCACGTCACGCGTGCGCGCCTCATGATTGCTGTTGTTGTTGCGCGTCGCGGATCGCTTCGACGATCTCGGCGTCGCGCGGGCGAAAGAGCGAGACGGTCTCGACCTTGCGGTAGCGGATGATGCCTTGCGCGTTAACGACGACGACGGCGCGTGCGGCGCGGCCGGGAAACCACGAACTCGCGTCGTAAGCCTTGTGAACTTTCCCCTCCGTGTCGGCCAAGAGGCGCAGGGGCAGGTTGTGGTGGTCTGTGAACTTGCGGTGCGACTCAACCGTGTCGGTCGAGATGCCGACGACCTCCGCGCCCGTCGCGGCGTAGCTCTCCCAGTTGTCGCGCACCGAGCAGAGTTGCTTGGTGCAGACGGGCGTCTCGTCGCCGGGATAGAACAGCAGCACGACGACGCGCCCGTGCTGCGCCGACATCTGCCACTCCGCGCCCTCCGTGTCGTGCAGGATGAAATCGGGCGCGACCGAGCCGACCGCCGCCGTCGCTTCCTTCGCTCTACTCATGCTTGCTTTTCTCCCTGATTGATTGCAGCCTTGCCGCGCCGCCGCCGAAAGAGGCGACGCAAGAAGAAGATGATCGTGTTGAGAATGAGAACGAATACGACGAACCACGCGGCGAGGACGAGCCAGCCCGCCGCGCCGGGGTCGGTGTTGTCGAAAAAAGCGACTGAGATTAAACCGCCTGTCATCCGAAAGAAACCCTCTCACGTCTCCGCCCCGTCACTCGTGACTCGTCCCTTATTACTTATCACTAATTACTTCTCGCTCGTCACTTGTCACTCGTCACTCGTCACTGTCTTAAAGTCCCTGATGTCTTTGAACGGCGTCTCGCTGTCGGCGAAGTCGGGGCGGTAGTAATGCGATGCGCCGTCGTACTCTTGCATCCAGCCCTCCTCCATGCCGAGTTCGTCGAGCGCGGCGACGGCGCGCATCCACTCGGATTCGGAGATGCGGCGCGAGAGCAGCATGTAGCGTTCGTCCGTGGCGGCGCGGTTCGTCGCGTAATACTGCGCCATCAGCGAGACGGCGACGCGCGGGCTGAGCGCGTCCCTGATCCACTCAAGAGACTCGCGGATGCCGCCGAGATCGTTCGGCAGAACTAAGAGGCGGATGACGAGGCCGCGCTTGAGCAGCCCGTTGTCGTCGAACACCAACTCGTAGCCGGTCTGCCGGTACATCTCTGCGACGGCGCGGCGCGCGTGCTCGGTGTAGTCTTGAACTTTGGAGTAAGTATAACCGTCGGCCGAGTCGGCGTACTTGAGATCGGGGAGGTACACGTCAACCACGCGGTCGAGCAGACGCAGGACTTCCACGGAGTCGTAAGCGTTCGTGTTGTAGACGACGGGGAGGCGCAAGCCCTGTTCGGCGGCGAGGAGGATCGAGCGCGCCATCTGCGGGGCGAAGTGCGTGGGCGAGACGAAGTTGATGTTGTGGCAGCCGCGCGTTTGTAGTTCGAGCATCATCTGCGCGAGGCGTTCGTGCGTCACTTGGTTTTTGATCTGCTCGCGGTGCGTCTGCGAGATTTGATAGTTCTGGCAGTAGACGCAGCGCAGATTGCAGTTGCCGAAAAAGATGTTGCCCGCCCCGTGCGTGCCGGTGATGGCAGGCTCTTCGCCGAAGTGCGCGGTGTAGGATGAGACGACGGGGAGGCGGCCGGAATAGCAGGCGGCGATCTCGTCGTCCAGACGATTGTTGAAGCAGTCGCGCGGGCAGACCGTGCAGCGCGCAAGCAGAGACTCCAACGCCTCGACGCGGGCGCGGAGTTCGCCCGTCTCGTAGAGCGCGAGGTATGAAGGCGCGTGCTGCTGCTGCGGTGTTGTCGTCATGGCTGCGGTTTGACCCTCAGGCGATAGTGGGGGCTGGTGTGGCGTGCGGCGAGTTCGGAGGGCGCGTAGTGCTTGCCGAGTTGCCACGTGAAATCCATCTCGACGCGCAGAGAGGCGACGGCGAGGCGGGCTTCGACGATCAAGGTGATGCTGCCGTAGAAGAGGAACGACGCGCCGGCGAGGCCGAGCACGACGGGCACTGCGCTGAAGCGTTCGCCGAGAAAGGCGACGAGGCCGATGGCGACGCTCGTGGCGACGAAGAGGCTGAGCGCGATGTAGAGCACGGTCATGCTGCGTTGGAGGATGCGTGCGCGGCTCGTCAATTTGTCGAGGAGAGTGAAGGCGACGGCGCGGCGTTCTTCGATGAGCGAGAGTTGACAGCCTTCCGTGGCGAGTTCCTCGAAGCGATCCGAGAGCGCGCGCACTCGATCCACGACGCGGCCGAGGCGCGTGGAGGTGGAAAAGATGAGCGCGCCGCACGCCGAGATCAAGACGGCGGGCGTGATCATGGCCGTCAGGACGGCGAGGGCGGAAGAGAGCGGTTCCATGTGCGTAAAAGTTTGAATCGGGCTACGGGTAGTTATAACGCCCGCCGCAGTCGCGGGCAACCGGCGGGGCGCGGCGCGGGGCGAAAATTTTCGCGCGCAGAACGGTAAAGAGTTGCGCGCGGGCGCGTGAAGTTGTGCTATGCTCCGCCGCAAAACGAAGCGCGAAATTTAATAACTTGGGCCGGGAATCTTCAAGGCCGGACTCCGCACGCGGGGTCTCGCCTCTTCACACCAGAACAAGGAGCACAGCGATGGCGGAAACAGGGAACGGCGGAAACGGCGAAGACAGAGACAACCTGACGAGCGGCATCATTATCGGCGACAAAAGCGGCGACAACACTGCGACCGACGGCGGCGGGGGCGGCGACTCGACCGACGCCGAAAGCGACCGCGAACCCGTCGCCGACAACGGGCGTCTGGACGCGGCCGAACGCGCGGACGCGCGCGCCGCGGGCGCAGGCGGCGGCGATGATAACGCGGGCGGCGACGGCGACAACAGCGGCGACGATAACGCGAGCGTCGGCGACGACGCGGGCGGCGATGTAAGTCACGGCGGCACGGCCATCGGGCGCGCGACCGGCGTGACTGCCCGGCGCGGCGCGTCCGGCGAGAGCACGGGCGGTCGAGGTGGTCGCGCGGGCGGCGGCGTCAGCGGCGGCGGTCGCGGGAGTGGCGGCGGTGCTGGCAGTTCGTCGTCCGGCGGTACGAGTAGTTCCGGCGGTTCGTCGTCGGGTGCTGCGGGCGGCGCGTCGAAGGGTCGGAGCGGCACGGCCAAGCAGGGCGGCGCGCAAGGGTCGGGCGGCGCGAGTGCTTCGCGCGCGGGCGGCGGCAGTCGTACCGACGCGGCGAAGAAGGGCGGCACGGCGGGCGCGAAGAACAAAGGCGGCGGCACGCAGGGCGGACAGAGCGGCAGCGGTTCGGCCAGTAAGGGAGCGGCCACGAAGGGCGGCGCGAAGGGCGCGGGCGGAGGCGGCGCGGGCAAGGGCTTGCACGGCGGTGGCGGCGCGAAGAAGGGCGGTGCGGGCGCGGCGCGCACGGGCGGCGCGAACACAGGCACGGGCGGCGGCACGAAGGGCGGTGGCGGC
>JAVEDE010000036.1 GCA_030841105.1 Pyrinomonadaceae bacterium | reverse complement strand
CCCTGACATCTACATGGACAAGATCGTCGTCGGGCCTTCGTCGCGCGGTCTCGTGGACATCAACGCGCCGGTCAAAGAGAACCTCGCCGCCATCGCTAAAGGCCTGGGGAGCGACGTGGACGACCTGACCGTCATCGTGCTCGAACGCACGCGCCACCGGCAACTCATACAGGAAGTGCGCGAGGCGGGCGCGCGCATTCGTCTCATCTCCGACGGCGACCTCTCGGCGGGCATTTCGGCGGCCGTCGCGGGCACGAACATTCACGCGCTGATGGGCATCGGCGGCGCGCCCGAAGGCGTCATCACGGCGGCGGCGATGAAATGCCTGAACGGCGAGATACAGGCGCGGCTGGTATTCGACCCCGAACGCCTGGACGTGGACAAGAACAAAGTGCCGCCGCAGGAAGAGGTCGTCACGCGCCTGAAAGAGATGGGGATTGACGACCCGAACAAGGTTTACAGCACGAACGATCTCGCGCCCGGCAAAAAGATCATCTTCGCCGCGACGGGCGTCACCGACGGCGCACTCCTGCGCGGCGTGCGCTTCTTCGGCGCGGGCAAACGCACGCACTCGCTCGTGATGACCACCGAGTCGCGTCACATCCGTTTCGTAGACACCGTCCACGTCGAGGGCGGCCCGGACACGGTGATCAGATTCTAGGGATGAAGGCAGAGGGATGAATGAAGAGAAGTAAATCGTGAATCTTCAATCGTGAATAGAAAGAAAACTGCTTTCCTCTATTTACGATTCACGATTGACGATTCACGGCTTGTCGCTCGTCACTTGTCACTGGTCACCCGTCACTCGTCACTCGTTTATGCCCGCTTCTCCTGACAGTTATGTGTCGCCGTTCGCGCCGCGGGAGTTTTCGGCGCGCGGGGCATGGACGGCGTGGGCGTTGGTGGCCGGGGTCGCGCTGTTGTGGCTGGGGTTGATCGTGGGCGCGCCCTTGGCGGCGTCGGCCGGGCACGAGGCGACGGCGTTCGTGATCTATCAGGGTTTGAAAACCGTGTGTCACCAGATGCCGGAACGCGCCTTCTGGGTGGCGGGGCATCCGTTGGCGGTGTGCGCGCGTTGCTCCGGCATCTACGCAGGCTTCGCCGCGGCCGTGCTGGCCTACCCGCTCTCGCGCCGACTGCAACGCACGGAGACGCCGCGCCGCGCGTGGCTCGCGCTCGCGCTCGCGCCGACGGCTTTCGACTTCACGCTCGGCATCACCGGGCTGTGGGCGAACACGCACTCGTCGCGTTTTCTAACAGGCGCGTGGCTCGGCGCGTGGGTGGCCTTTTACGTCGTCCCCGGCGCGGTCGAGATCGCACGGCAACGCGGCGCGCGGCCGAAAGGCTTACTGGCCTTTGATCAAAAGTGAGTTGACTGAACGAAAGTAAGTTGACTCAACGAAAGTAAGTTGACCACTCGACGGCGAAGTGAGTTAATCGCAGCAACGGCCGTGGCATTTGTTAGCTGCCAAGTCTTATTTAACCAACCGGGTCTTTCCAAACGTTCAAGGGATTTTATAACTTCGTCGCGCAAGGCATTTTCCCGTCAGTCGTCGCTAGCATCGGGGACTGACATGCACGTTCCCAAGTTTTACCCCAATCTCTCCGCGAAGGTGTTTCAAAGACATGAATGACAAAACAAAAGCGGCGGTAATGGCCGGACTCGGCGTTGGCGCTGCGATCATCGTGCTGAGCTTGATCGGCTCGGTCATCCCCGGCGTAGGCTGCTGCAACTGCCTGCTGCCCATCGCCGCCGGTATCTTAGCCGTCTACCTCTACACCAAAAACTCGCACGCCACCGTTGACCCCAAAGACGGCGCGATGCTCGGCGCGATTGCGGGCGCGGCCTGCGGGTTGTTGAATCTCATCATCGGCGCGCCGCTCTCGTATTTCGTCAACTCGGCCGTGATGCAAGCCCAGTTCGCGCAACTGCGCGATCAGGGCATCAACCTCCCGGCATCGTTGACCGGCTTCGCGCTCGTCATCGTCTTCGGCATCATCGGCGCTGTCGTTTTCACCATCCTTTCGACCATCGGCGGCCTCATCGGCTCAGCCATCTTCGGGAAGGGCACGGGCGTCGGCGGCAACCCGAACGTTCCGCCTCCCCCGCCCAACTACGGCGGCGGCTCGACGCAACCTCCGGCCGGCACTCCGGGCGGCTACGGCAGCGGCGGCGGTGGCACTTACGGCTCCGGCAGTTAAACGGGACGCGCCCTGCGGTGCGCTCCGGCCGCGATAACTCACGCGCCGGTGTTTCGAGAGGGCGGGCGGCAGGCGCGGTGGTCGTTTCCAGACGGCCGCCGCGCCCGCCGCCGTCCGTCGCGCGCCCTGAATCCTTTCGTCAAATCCAAACTATATGACTGACAAGATGCGCGCCGCCCTGACCGGCGGCGTGACGCTGGGGCTGCTCTCCTCGATCCCGCCGATCAGCTTCATGAACATGTGCTGTTGCGTGTGGGTGATCGGCGGCGGCGCGCTGGCCTCTTACCTCTACGTGCGGCGGTCGCCGCAGCCGGTGTTGCTCGGACAGGGCGCGGAACTCGGCGTGCTGGCCGGGGTCGCCGGGACTATCGTGTCGCACTCCATCGGCATCCCGCTCGGCCTGATTCTGGGCGACTCGTTCAACCAATTTTTGTTGAAGGCGTTTCAAAACTTCAACCCTCAGGTGGCCGAAGAGATGCGCAAGCAGATGGAGATCGCGCAGGCGCAAACCTTCGCGCACAAACTCCCCGTCATCCTCGCCACCGCCGCCTTCAACAGCGTCATCTACATCGCCTTCGCCACGCTCGGCGGGCTGCTCGGCGTCAAACTCTTCGAGAAGCGTCAGATGACCATCAATAACGCCGCGCCCCCGCCGCCGCCCAGCTTCGGTGGAGGCCAACCACCGGCGGGCAGCGGCTACGGCAGTTTCGGCGGCGGCCACTGAGACGTTCGTCGGCGATTTACCACGAAGGCACGAAGACACGAAGATGCGAAGTTAACTTTACGTTTTAACTTCGTGCCTTCGTGTGCGTGTGGTGGGTTTGTGAGGCGCGCTGCAAGTTTGTTCGCGCGCGCCCGTTCGGTTACAATGTGCGCGACTTAACAGGGGCAGCGTCCGGCAAGGGCGCTGCTCGTTTTATGTAGAGGGTGCGCGGCGCGCGTGTCGAGTGCGCCGCACGGTCTGCGCCGCCGCCGTCGTGAGCCGCCGGTCGTTGTCATTTTCCCCGGACGAGAAATATCGAAATGTTCCTTTTTTTAACCGAGCCTGTGTCGAAAACGCCGGAAGAGTTGTGGCGCGAATACGGCGCGCTCCAGAGTGATTTTGTGGACGCGTGGCACTGGCGCACGCAGTCGAATATCAGCGTCCTCTATCAACTCGACGCCTTCGACTGGACGGTGCTCATACTCTATTTCAGCATCCTCCTCGTCCTCGCCATCTACGGCGCGTATCGCATCAAGCAGGTGGCGGACTTCTGGCGTTACCGCCACATCCAGCCCGCCCCGAAGTCGCGCTTCAGTGAGAGCGAGTTGCCCGTCATCACCGTGCAACTCCCGCTCTTCAACGAAGTGTACGTCGTCGAGAGACTCCTTCGCGCCGTCACGGCGTTCGACTACCCGCGCGACAAGTTTGAGATTCAAGTGTTGGACGACTCGACCGACGAGACGGTCGCGCTCGCGCGCCGCACCGTCGAGGAGTATCGCGCCGAAGGCTTCGACATTCACTACATCCACCGCAGCGACCGCACCGGCTTCAAGGCGGGCGCGCTCGCCAACGGCACGCAGACAGCCAAAGGCGAACTGCTCGCCATCTTCGATGCAGACTTCGTGCCCAAGCCCGACTGCCTGCGCAAACTCGTTGACTACTTCACAGACCCGCTCGTCGGCTGCGCGCAGATGCGCTGGTCGCACATCAACGGCGCGTACAACCTTCTGACGCGGCTGCAAACCATCATGCTCGACGGCCACTTCGTCATCGAGCAGACCGTTCGCAATCGCACGGGCGGCTTCTTCAACTTCAACGGCACGGCTGGCATCTGGCGTCGCCGCGCGATCGAGTTGAGCGGTGGTTGGCAGCACGACACTTTGACGGAAGACACCGATTTGAGTTTCCGCGCGCAACTCATGGGCTGGCGGTTCATTTATCTCTTGGACGAAGACGCGCCTTCGGAAATTCCGGTCGAGATCAACGCCTTCAAGGCGCAGCAACGCCGTTGGGCGAAGGGCGTGATGCAGGTCGGCATCAAACTCTACCCGCGCATCTGGCGCGCCGCTCTCCCCTTGCGCGTGCGTCTGGAAATGTTCTTCCGCCTGACGGGCAACATCAGTTACCCGTTGATGATCGTGGCGAGCTTTTTGCAATTCCCGCTCCTGCTCGTGCGCTACAATCAGGGCTTCTATCACCTGATGGCCTTCGACGTGCCGCTGCTGTTTTTCTCGACCGTCTCGGTCATCCTCTTCTACGGTTCGGCGATCTGGTATCTGGACAAGGAAGCGGGGCGCGGCAGGCGACTCTTGCATCTGCCGCTCGTGATGGCGGTCGGCATCGGGCTGGCCTTCTCTAACGCGCGCGCCGTCATCGAGGCGTTGATGGGCGTGCAGTCGGAGTTCGTGCGCACGCCGAAGTATCAGGTGGAGAAGGCGACGGACGCAACGTGGAAGGCGAAGAAGTACAAACGCAAGCGCGGACTGTTGCCGCTGCTCGAACTCGGCTTCGCGGCCTACTTCTTCTGCGCCGTCTGGTACGCCGCGCACATGCGTATGTGGGGCACGATCCCGTTCCTCCTCCTCTTCTTCTTCGGCTACGGCTACATCGGCCTGATGAGCATTCTGCAAACCGCGGGCGGCAAACGCATCCAATCGTGGCGGCGTCCCCTCGCGCTCGGACGCAGGGCGTAACGTTCAAACAGCATAACTAAAATCGGAGGGCGACGAGTTCAACTCGTCCCCTCCGATTTTTTATTCAACTCTTCTGCGCGCGTTGACAGTTTCCTTGACCGCCTTCCGCCCCTCAATTAATATCTCGCCGTCCGACGAGCTACAGGGATTCGAGTCCTCGAAATAATTCAAGTCAACATCGTCAGTTTGGCCGACGCCCGCCGCGAGAGAGTGTGAGGGCGTCTCGCACGTCACCCGCTACATGCTAGCCAGTTCCCAGTCGAAAGGACATCATGTTTAAAAATCCCCTCCTTGGTTTCAACCGAGTTCTCTTGCTGTGCGCGTCGCTCGCGCTCGCCGCCGCTTCGGCCTTCGCGCAGTCGCAGGCCACCACGGGCAACATCGAAGGGCGCGTGCTCGATCCGAACGGCGCGGCCGTGCCCGGCGTCACCGTGACGGCGACCAACCAGCAGACCGGCTTCGAGAAGACGGCCACCTCCGACGACGAAGGCAACTACCGCCTCATCCTGCTGCCGCCCGGTGCGTACCGCCTTGTCGCCACCGGCGCGCAAGGCTTCCAGGCGGCGACGCTTGAGAACGCCGTCGTCAGCGTCGGCGGCCAGACGAACCTCGACATCAACCTCGGCGTCGGCGGCGCGACGACGACCGTTGACGTGTCGGCCGACGCGCCCGTCGTCGAGACGACGCGCACATCCGTCTCCACCACGGTCAACGAGCGCGACATCGAAAACTTGCCCGTCAGCGGGCGCAACTATCTCGACTTCGCCACGCTCACGCCCGGCGTCATTCGCGACCCCACGCGGCAGGGCGACCTCTCCGTCGGCGGCCAGAAGGGCACGCTCAACAGCTTGCAGGTTGATGGCGCGGACAACAACAACACCTTCTTCGGTCAGGCGTTCGGCCGCACCGGCGTGCGCCCGCCTTACCAGTTTTCGGAAGAGTCCGTGAAGGAGTTTCAGGTTAACCAGAACGGCTTCTCGGCGGAGTTCGGGCGCGCGGGCGGCGCGGTCATCAACGTCGTCACGAAGTCGGGCACGAACAACTTCCACGGCGGCGCGTTCGAGTATTTCCGCGACGAGTCTTTGAACGCCAACGCGCCGAACATCAAGGGGCAGCAGGGCGTGGACTTCGACCTCGGCCGACGCCGCGACCGCAACAAGCGACCCCCGCAGCAGATCAACCAGTTCGGCTTCCGCCTCGGCGGCCCCATCGTTAAAAATCGCGCCTTCTTCTTCGGCACTTACGACGGCCAGCGGCAAGACCTCCCGAACGTTGTCGAGCCGCCGAACCTCGGCGCGCAGTCGGCGGCCGTCCAGAACTTGCTCCGCCCGCGCCTCGACGCCTACCAGATCAGCCGCAACCAGGACGTGTTCCTCATCAAGAGCGACATCCTCGTCAATTCGAGCAACCAACTTTCCTTGCGCTTCAACCGGCAGAACTTCACGGGCGTCAACAACGAGTTCACGGGCGCGCTCGCCGCCGAGGAACATTCCGGCGACAGCCTCGCGCGCACCACCACCTTCTCCGGCACGCTCGCCTCGACCATCACTTCGTCAGTCGTCAACGAATTTCGCTTCCAGTTCGCGCGCGACGCCGAACCGGGCACGGCCAACAGCGAACTCCCTGAGACGCAGATTCAAACCGGCAACGGCTTCCTCCTGCTTGGCCGTAACAACTTCAGCCCGCGCGAAACGACCATCAAGCGCGCGCAGTTCATCAACAACCTCTCCTACGTGCGCGGCCAGCACAACTTCAAGGCGGGCGTTGACCTCAACTTCGACAACATCTTCAACTTCTTCCCCGGCTTCTTCTCCGGGCAGTACACCTTCAACTCCTACGCCGACTTCGCCTCGAACGCCAACTGCGCGACGTTGCGCACGCCCGGCGGCGCAACGCTCCCGAACTGCCCCTCCGCCTTCACGCAACGCTTCGCTCTCCCCGGCACGTCGGGCGCGTCGAGCGATCCGAACAGCCGCGACTACGCGGTCTTCTTCCAAGACGACTGGCGCGCCACATCCAAACTCACGCTCAACCTCGGCGTCCGCTACGACCGTCAGACGCTCGCCGCGCCGCCCCTTCGCAACGAGCTGTTCTTGAGTGAGACGGGCTTCGACACCAGCACGCAGCCGAAGGACTCGAACAACTTCGCGCCGCGCTTCGGCTTCGCCTACGACGTGCGCGGCGACGGCAAGACCGTGGTGCGCGGCGGCTACGGCATCTTCTACGGCCGCACCACCGCCATCATGCTCGGCACGGCGCACACCGGCAACGGCATTCAAACGACGGGCGTCAACTTCACCGGCACGGCCGCCATCGCCAACGCCGGTCTCATCTACCCGAACACACTCGCCGCGCCGCCCTCCACCGGCGGCACGCGCCCGACGCCCGACATCTTCGTCTTCGCCGAAGACTACACGCAGCCTTACGTCCAGCAGGCGCGCTTCGGCTTCGAGCACGAACTGTTCAAGAACACGAGCGTCTCCGTCACTTATCTTTTCTTCAAGGGCGTGCACCTGTCGCGCACGCGCGACATCAACTTGCGCGCGCCCGAACTCGTCACCGCGACGGACGCGAGCGGCCAGACCTACACGGTCGAGCGTTTCCCCGGCACGGGCACGAACCCGAACGCGCGCTTCACCTCGGCCGCGCCCGACCGCCCGTTCCCCAACTACGGCCGCATCAACCTCTTCGAGAGCAACGCCAACTCGCGCTACAACGGCCTCGCCTTCCAAGCGCAACGACGCTTCACGCGCCGCCTACAGTTCCTCGCCTCCTACACCTTCTCGAAGGCGAAGGACGACAAGCCCGACCAGACGGCGGTCGTACCCGGCGGCGGCGACGACGCCAAGATCGTCCAGAACCAACTCAACATCCGCGAAGACTACGCGGCCGCCGACTCCGACCTGCGCCACCGCTTCGTCTTCAGCCCCGTCTACGACTTCGGCAAGTTCACCTCAAGCGACAACTCCGTGCTGCGCGCGCTCCTCAGCGACTACACGCTGTCGAGCATCGTCCAACTGCAATCGGGCTTCGCCTTCTCGCAGACGGTCGGCGCGGACTTGAACCGCGACGGCAACGCGCGCAACGACCGCGCGCCCGGCACGCGCCGCAACGCGTTCTACACGCCCGCCACTTACCAGTTCGACGCGCGCTTGACGCGCAGCATCCACTTCGGCGAGAGCATGCGCCTGCGCCTCATTCTCGAAGGCTTCAACCTCTTCAATCGCGCCAACGTGGCGACGGTCAACACCAACCTCTTCGCCAGCCGCACGGCGACTATCGTCAACAACGTGCAGACGCTGACGCTCACGACGCCCGCGCCCGCCGCCGCCTACGGTCTGCCGCGCGCCTTCCTCACGCCGCGCGAACTCCAACTCGCGATCAAGTTCGATTTCTAAAACTCGTTCGCCAAAAGAAAGCGGCGGGGCACTTCAATTGAAGTGCCCC
>JAVEDE010000072.1 GCA_030841105.1 Pyrinomonadaceae bacterium | reverse complement strand
GACAGGTGACAAGTTAAAACAAAAACTTGTCTTCGTTTTAACTTGTCACCTGTCACCCGTCACTTGTCACTGCTCTTAGCACTTGTCACTGCTTTTAGACGTTCGCGCTCATCCAAAGGTTGCGTTATAATTGCGCCCGGCTAGTCTCTCCTGACGTTTGACTTGATTGTTTTTCGGCACACTCCAAAAGAGTCATTTGCCGTGCCGTCCGGCAACGAGGATCACCTTTCATGTCCGCTAAAAATCCGCGAGTCCCTCTCCCGTCGAAACGCGTGCGCGCCGGGTTGCCCCCGGCCTCGAACCGCCGCGGCTACCTGCGCCGCTTCTGGCTGCCCGCCGTGCTGCTCTTAGCCATCGCCGCCGGGGGCTTGACCGGCATCGTCATCGCTTACGAGTTGAACTACTCGAAGGCGGCGGGCGAGGTGGCGTCGCTGGCGACTTACCGCCCGTCGCAGGTGACGCGCGTCTACGCCGACGACGGCGAGACCGTGATCGGCGAGTTCGCGTTGGAGCGACGCATCCCGCTCAAGTTCGAGGACATCCCGCCCGTCTTGAAGAACGCGATCCTCGCCGTCGAGGACGTGCGCTTCTACGACCACGTCGGGATCGATCCGATCCGTATCGTCGGCGCAGTCTGGAAGAACGTCACGGCCGACCGGCGCGAGGGCGGTTCGACCCTCACGCAGCAACTCGCCAAAAACCTCTTCCTCTCGCGCGAGCAGACCTACACGCGCAAGATCAACGAGTGGGCGATGGCGCTCCAGATCGAACGCTACTACACGAAGAACCAGATCATGGAGATGTACGTCAACCACATCTTCCTCGGCGCGCGCGCCTACGGCTTCGAGGCCGCCGCGCAAACCTACTTCAACAAGCACGCCAAAGACCTGACGCTCGACGAGGCCGCGCTGCTTGCGGGCATCCCGCGCTCGACCGCGCAATACTCCCCGACCGTCAACCCCAAGGGCGCGAAAGAGCGTCGCGACCTCGTGCTCGAACTCATGGCGCGCAACGGCTTCGTCTCCCAAGGAGAGGCCGACGCCGCCAAGTCGAAGCCCTTGAAGATCGCCGACACGGCCTACTACCCGCCGCCTTCAGCCTCGCACGCGTGGTTCGAGTATCCGGTCGAGGAGATCAGGCAGTACATCGAGGACAAGTACACGACGCGCGTCGCCCTCGGCGGCCTCTCGGTCTATTCCACGATCAACGCGGCGGCGCAGAAGAAGGCTTACGAGTCCGTGCGCACGGGCTTGCGCGTCTACGACCGCGGCCACCGCGGCTGGCGTTCGGCCTACACCAACATCGCTCAGTTTGAGGGAAACAACGGCGCGACCGCTCCCACCCCGCAGCAACTCGCCGCCTTCGTCCTGCCCGAATGGTACGGCAACAACTATGCGCCCGACACCTACGCGCGCGGCCTCGTGACGAAGGTGGATCAGGCTAAGAACGAGGCGACCGTGCGCTTCGGCGGCTTCACGGCGACCGTCACGGCGAAGGACATGGGCTGGTCTGGCCGCCAGCCGAAGAGCGAGTTCACCGTCGGCACGGTGGCCGAGTTCAAGATCAAGGAAGTTGACGCCGACGAGCGTCGCCTGCAAGTCGAACTGACGCAAGTGCCCGACGTGCAGAGCGCGCTCTACACGGTCAACGCCAAGACCGGCGAGGTCGTCGCGATGATCGGCGGCTACGACTTCTACATGTCGAAGTTCAACAACGCGACGCAGGCTTACCGCCAGACCGGCTCGTGCTTCAAACCGTTCGTCTACACCGCCGCCGTCGAGTGGGGCTTGACGCCCGACTCCACCGTCAGCGGCGCGGCGATCAAACGCGGCAGTTGGACGCCGCACAACTTCGACGGCTCGACCAGCCACGGCGACGTGCCTTTGAAGACCGCGCTCGCCAAGTCTTACAACATCGCCGCCGTCCACCTGCTCGACATGGTGGGTATCCAGACGGGCGCGCAGATGGTGCGCCGTTTCGGCATCACGCAGCCGATGGCTCCTTACCTGCCCTCCGCGCTCGGCGCGACCGAAGTGCCGCTCGACCAGATGGTCTCGGCCTACTCGGCCTTCCCGAACAAGGGCGTGCGCGTCGAGGATCACCTCATCCGCCGCGTGCTCGACCGCGAAGGCGTCGTGCTCGAAGAGTGGGAGAAGACGACCTACAAGGTGACGAGCGAGTACGTCGCCTTGACGATGGTCGAACTGATGCGCGGCGTGGTGACGGGCGGCACGGCGACCGCCGCGGGCGCGGTCGGCGTCCCCTCCGCGGGCAAGACCGGCACGGTCAACGACCACACGGATGTCTGGTACATCGGCTATACGCCGACTTACGTAACGGGCGTCTGGATGGGCTACCCCGACCGCAAGCGCAACCTCGGCAGCGACATGACGGGCGGCCACGGCGCGCTGCCCATCTGGGTCAACTTCATGAAGGACTTTTTGAAGGACAAGGAGAAGGAGAACTTCGAGAAAGCGCCGAAGATGCCCGAAGACATCAAGGAACTCTTCCAGCAACGCCAGCGCGAGATGTCCGAACAGCGCGCCGCCGAATTCGCCCAGTTGCGCCCGCGCGGCGGCGACCGCAGCACGCTCCCGGCGGCCTTCGCCGAACCCAACCTCGAACAGATCACGCTGCCGCCGCCCGCCGGTGCATCGAGCGCGGCTGACGGCGACGGCGCACCCAGACGCGCCGATCCGGTCGTGCCCAACCGCGACGACGATTCGCCGCCACCACCGGCCGCCGCCCCCGCCACGCGCCCGCGCGAAGTGGAGACGAAGAAGAAAGGCAAGAAGGGCACGGACGATCCCGAATAACGTCACGGCAAAGGGCAAAGGGCAAGGGGTAAGGGGTAAAGGGGAAAGACTGAAAGCAAGTCGCGCACGATGAGCGCGCCTTCTAGATTTCAACCTTTCCCTTTTACCCCTTCTCCTTTTCCGTTATCCCTGACGATATTGGGGATCGTCAGTGCCCTTATTGCATTACTTTTTCGTCTCCACATAG
>JAVEDE010000060.1 GCA_030841105.1 Pyrinomonadaceae bacterium | reverse complement strand
TCGATGTTTAGTTTTGGCGAACTTCATCTTTACCGAATTGGGTTCTCTTTTCAATTCTTACGTCGAACTCACGTTAACTTAAAATGACCTGACATTGTGAGTTGGAATATAAAATGAAAATCCAAAGTTGACAGTCCTCCTAAAGACTGGAGCAGTCTGAGGGTCAGAATTCGGTCAGCTTGGAGAGAAATAAAGGAAACCGGAGGGACTGGAAGTGCTTGAACCAACACTCTAGAAACTCGCGCAGGTACGGGGCTGATTGAGGTGTCTAGACTACAACGAGTAGCGGCCGTGGAGGTTCTTTAGATTTTGTGTAAGTGGCGATAATCTACTGTTCGATCTCGAAAGGAGATTCAGATTATGCCACCGATTCGACCCGAACTGCTCGATGAACTACTGAAAGACTACCAGAAGCCCGAAGACCTGCTTGGTCAGGACGGACTGCTCCAACAACTCACGAAGGCTTTGGTCGAGCGCGCCCTCGACGGTGAGCTTACCCACCACCTCGGCTATGAGAAGCACGATTCCTCAGGCGATAACTCCGGCAACTCCAGGAACGGTACCACGCCCAAAACGCTGAGAGGCAAGCGCGGGCAGGTGCAGCTAGATGTGCCGCGTGACCGCGATGCCTCCTTCGAGCCGCAGCTCGTCAAGAAGGGACAGACGCGCTTCGACGGCCTCGACGAGAAGATCATCTCTCTTTACTCACGCGGTATGACGCAGCGCGAGATTCAAGGGCATCTGGAAGAGATTTACGGCGTGGAGATCTCGCCATCTTTAATCTCGACGGTGACGGATGCTGTCCTCGACGAAGTGCGCGCGTGGCAGAACCGGCCACTTGATTCTGTCTATCCCGTCTGATACCTCGACGCGCTACAGGTGAAGGTCAAGAGCCAGGGCAGAGTCACCAATAAAGCCATCTATCTGGCCTTTGGCGTCAACCTGCAAGGCTTGAAAGAAGTTTTAGGGATGTGGGCGGCGGACACGGAAGGCGCGAAGTTCTGGATGCAGGTCATCACGGAGTTGAAGAACCGGGGCGTCTCGGACATCTTTATCGCGTGCGTTGACGGCTTAAAGGGCTTCCCCGAAGCGATAGAGGCGGTGTATCCGCAGACGCAGGTGCAACTCTGCATGGTGCATCTGGTCAGGCACTCCTTGAGTTATGTGTCACACAAGGATCGCAAGGCAGTGGCCGATGAGTTGAAGTTGGTCTATCAGGCGGCGACGCTTGAAGAGGCCGAGCAGCAACTCGCCGCGTTCGAGGAGACTTGGGCAACAACTTACCCGGTGATCGCCAAGTCATGGCGGGCTAACTGGGCGAAAGTGGTGCCGATGTTCGGCTATCCTTCTGAGATCAGGCGAGCCGTTTACACGACGAACACGATAGAGTCTCTGAACATGACGTTGCGCAAGGTGAGTAAGAACCGCTCCTTGTTCCCAAATGATGAAGCAGTCTTCAAACTGATGTATCTGGCGTTGCGGAATATCAGTAAGCGATGGACAATGCCGATCCCAAACTGGAGCGGCGCAATGAACCAGTTCGCCATCCTGTTCGACGGCAGAGTGCCAATGGGCGGACTCAACCAAAACTCACTTACACAAAATGCTTAGAACTCCCGCATAAGCTGAAACGGTGACGCCGGAACTGTCTATATTCATGCGTCAAACATGAATGGGTGGTGGGTAAGAATCGAGTCTAGCGTTTGATCTAGCTCCAGCTACAAGATTGTTCAAACGTTAGGAGGACGGGGAAAGGGCATTGATAGGTCCGGCACTACCCTAGTGAATGCCTCATTATCCCGGCTTCGGACCTGTCTTTGATTTCTCTAAGTGACAAATTACTTGTATAGCCTCCTCATCCGGTAGTCCAGCTAGCGCGTATCAAGCCCCGCACGAACTATCTCACTGTCGTGCAACTCTGCCTCTTCAATACCGTATTTGCGCCTAAGCTTAGCGATTAAGCTAGCGTCTTTTTCCAACATCGTAAAAAATCTTCTGATCGAGTGTTCTTTTGTGAGCGGACGATTTTTTAGACACTCCTTCGAAGTCTTCTTTTCACCTTCGGTTATTGGTCGTTTACGCTTCATATCTGCCAGTCATTCCTCGGCAAAACCCGAATGAAAGTAGATTCATGACACAAAGAGAAAAGTTAGTGCAATTAAGGCATATCATTTATATTATGCAAATGATACGCCTCAACTGTACAGAGTAAATTTCTACGAACTCATTGGACTTATGGAAGCCCGGCTAGCAGCCATTGACAAAAAGCACGCTCCTAGGGGGGCGCGCTGGTATCGACCTAGGCACTTTCCTTCAGGCCGTTCTGGACGATGAGATTAAGCTGGTCGGCAAAGCCGAAGGGATCGGATTGCGGTGTCTGCTTTTTTCTGACAGTCAAATTTCGCGTTATGTGCGGAGCGAGTACCGACTTGTGGTGGGCGACGCCATGACGTTGCGTGAGGTGACTAAATCCCTCAGTGTGTCGTCCGATACGGTCTGTTCCCTCGTGAATAAAGGGTTTCTCAGCGCCGAAACGTTCGAGAGCGCACCATCGTTGGGAAGGCTGGTGAAACGGGAGGACTTTAACACTTTCAACAAGGATTTTATATTGGCCCGTAAACTCGCATCCGAGCACGAGACATCTTCAGCCCATGTCGTGAACTCACTCGCTGCGCGAGGTGTTCACCCCGTCATGGGGCGCAAAATAGACAGCAGTCGCACTTACTTGTTCAAGACGAGCGACGTTGCGCCGCTCGACGTTGCGCCGCTCGACGTTGCCGCCTTAATCGTGGAAGAGAGAAAGGCTCGTCTCGTCATCTTAAAATCCACTCGCAAAGAGAAATTGACGACTGAAGATTCAAAGGCGAAGAAGAGTCCTACGCCGAAGCGGTACTATTACAAACCGCCCCCTATTCTCAGCGAAACACAGGCAGCCGAACTTCTTAATCTGGATGTGAAAACTGTGCGATGCTTGGCAGAAGGAGGCGCTCTTAAGCCGCACAAACGGCTGTCGCAGGATAGGAAAAAAGGAGGAGCATATTACTTTTCTTGCTACACGGTTGAGAAGTACAAGAACAGATCCGTCGAGCACACTGGCTTGGTCATTTTCGCTAATGCCGCCAGAATGCTCGACCTGTGGCCGGACAATTTCTACAACAGGTACGTCAAGACAGGCCGCCTGAAACCCGCTCTGGACGATGGGCGACGCGGCGATCATTACTTTCGTCTGGAGGATTTGGAGGCTCTGATAGAGATAGAGAAGCAGACTATCATCACGCCGGAGGCGGCGGAAATCCTTGGCGTTAACGTCTCCTGCGTGGATAAGATGATGGCCGACGAACTACTCACGCCAATCTCCGGCCCCAAGGTTGATGGCTTCGGGAAGAATCTATTCATGCGGAGCGACGTAGAGAAACTCCGCACCGAGAGGGAAGCCTTCAAAGCAAGACAACTTAAGAAGGGTGAAACTTCACGATTCGGCAGACCGACAGCGCGGCACTGTGCTGTGTGAGGTGTGATTTGGGAAAGGTCGTTCATGCTTCCTAGTTCTCAAAAGCAGTTAGCAGTCAGTTTTAGTTGGTATTGACACTTTAGCTTAACCCGAATATTCTTCCCGCGCTTTACTGGTATTTCCTGCTGACAAGAGCCTTTCTTGTTAGCCTCACATCCATATCAGCTTCACCCATATCTATTGTGGCCTGTGGCCCTGGTTTAACTCATGACAGGATATATTCAGCAGTTCTTCTGGTGGTGCGTTGGAGCGGACGATGAGGTATTGCGTAAGTGTCCGAAGTCGGAGCGTACCAAACATGCAGGCTACGGAAATTTGATTCTTGTGCCTGTGATCCTTGCCTCGATCTCGATGAGTTTCGCTGTCTCAACGCTCACTGGTGATAGACGAATATATCTTGGTGCGGGGATCGTTTGGGCACTCATGGTGTTTGTATTTGACAGAGTCATTATGTCCACGTTCCGTAAGGGGAACACGATTTTTAATGACTTAGTCTCAGTCTCCTTTTTAGCTAGGTTCTTCCTCGCCCTACTTGTCGGATTCGTGATCGCGCATCCTCTAGTCATGTTCTACTTTAATTCAAGCGTGGAGGGGAGACTGGATGAAAGGAGAAGACTTGAGATTAAAAACATCAATACTGCCTATGACAATGAAATTCAAGTGCAGGAGAATAAGAAGGCCGCGCTAGATCAGAACATAGCAGCCATACGGACGCAGAAGGATGAAGACGTAAAACAGCGTGAGGGCGATTTGATCAGAATTATGGGGGCTCGGAGGTCACGCCGTAGAGCGAGTGAGCTAAGGAACATAAGAAAGCGGCTCATTGAAGAGCGTGACGCCGCCATCAACAAGATCGCTACGGATAAGCAACCTATAGATAACAGAATTACTGAACTTAAAAAAGCACGGGATACGGACTTACAAAATTATCAACAACCGCGTGACTACCTCGCCAAGGAAAATGCCCTTAGTGATCTCACCGCAGCGAGTGGCGTGGTCAGGTGGACAGAGAGGCTAATAATATTATTATTCCTATTCGTGGATATATTGCCGATAACTTTGAAGGTGACTACAAAAAAAGGGGCGTACGACTACTTACTGGAGAGTTCCAGTCAGCGAGCGATAGATGAGGATACGATGGAGAGTAACATCCACGCCGAGATACTTGAACGTGTAGAGAAACGACAGAAGCAAAGAGTCGAGGAGGTAATCGAAGCAAAGTATTCATCGCCAGACTTCTTGTCCGCGCTAGACGGTGATATTGAGGCGATTATTAGGAGATCGCTAGTCCGCGACAGTAGAACATCAGACTTAGGAACAGAGACGCCGCCAGTAAAGAGCGCTGAGTCCCCACCGGAAAAGTGGGCTGACAAATTTAAGAAGAAAATAGAAGAGAAGGGAATGGACGCAGCTATTGGTCTGATGTGTGTCCCGCTACAGGCTCTAATATTGATTGGTGTGTATATGTACTATGGTAGTGATATTTGGCGGTATGTTTCATCAGCCACGATTTTAGAAGTGTTCTCGCTGTTTATCGTCAATTTCCTGCTTACTAAGCTGGTAAAGCTGGTAACTTAATAATCCGGAGAGGATGCCTATGACAAATCGAACCTTGTTAAAGAGAATAATAATCGTTACTATTACAGGTGCCAATCTGTTAATTCTTTACTATAACTATAGATACATAAAGAGTCCTTCGGGAACTCAGGCCCCTGCGATAGTGGAGCAACCAGCTCAGTCTCCTAACATAAATGCCAAGGTACAACCGACTGACTCTCCTAGTGCGGAGATTAAAGAACCTACGGGTGCGGGTTCTAATGTACAGCAAAGGCAGTCTAGCGCATCCTCAATGGCCGTTGTCAGGTTTGAGTCGGGAAATCTCACACTGTCGCCGCAAGCTCAAGCAGACCTCGTTAAAGTCTTTAACATGATGTCTGAGAATCCAAGCATAAAGGTTGAGGTGGGGGGGTATACTGACAATGAAGGCAATCCCGTTCGCAATCTTAAGCTATCGGTCAAGAGAGCAATTTTAGTGAAAGACTATCTAGTTCGGCTAGGAATTCCATCCGAGAGAGTAGTTGTGCAAGGATACGGGAGTGTAAACCCTTTAGCGGATAACAAGACCGCTGAGGGTCGAGCACAAAATAGAAGGGTCGAGGTCAACCTGCTAAAAGGCTAAAATAGATAGGGGCAGGTAAAAAGACATATCACCTGATCGTGCATCTGTCTTTATTGGCTCTTCTGTCAAAGGATTAGGTGTAGCTCGAAGAGTCCATGGCCGTTTTGAGCATGACAATCTTGACTGTGTAATATGGGAGCAAGGTGTCTTCAGACCCTCAAGAACGTCTATCGAATCTCTAGAGGATGCAGTCCAGCACTTTGATTTCGCAGTCTTAATTCTTACGTCCGACGATATGGAGCTTTCAAATGGTGAGATTAAGCCAAGTATAAGAGATAATGTTCTTTTTGAATTTGGTTTCTTCATGGGAGCACTCGGGCGCAAAAGGGTTTTTGGAATTAGCCCCAGAAGTGAACTAAAGCTGCCGTCTGACCTTCGAGGATTAACCTTTCTCGATTATGATCCTACGAGATTTCAACAGCATCCTGATGCCGCCGTTGCAACAGCGTGTAATCGCATCCGCGATGAAATGTTAAGCCTCGGTCCTCGCTAGAAGTAATCATATATGGTTCATCATCTTCCATAGGGAAACAACGAATTCTCCACCCTCGGAGAATTTCATTATATGCGCGAAAATCATAGGGTTTTGGCACTTTATGCGCAAAAACCTTTTCACATTATGAGCGAACAGCGCCCGTAAGTTGTTGATTCCCCGTGAGGGGAATTTTCATTATATGCGCGAATCTACAGAGGTTTTCAGACGAGGCTTTTTCCTTTTCACTTGTTTCGTGCTACCGTTTTTGCTTTCAGTTCGGGTGTGAGTTGTTGAAGCGTCGGTCGGTTGGGGTGGGTGACGTTTGACTTTAAGGAGACCTGCGATGAAGCGTTGGCTTCTGCTATTTTTGGTGGTGGCAGGGTGTTGTTTGAGCGCGGGCTGCGGCGGGGCGAAGAATGAGGGCGAGGGGGCGCGTAGTGCGGGGGGCGCGAACAGCGGCAGTAGTAGTGGTGGTGGTGGCGGCGTGGCCGGGAAGACGACGGCGAAGGCTGATGTTGTTTTCGCGAGAGAGGCGGTCGAGGGGTTGCTCGGCGGCGACGCGTCGGTGGCGAGCGCGTTCGATTGGGAGAACTTGAAAGTGCCGGGCGCGAACGTAGGCGAGAGTTACGTCGAGTTGCCCGACGATGAAATTCGCGACGAGTTTCATAAGGACTTTATCGAAAAGTTCTCCGCGTCGTTCAAACGTTCCGGGGCGAGCGTCGGGGATTTGAAGAACTGGCGCGAGGCGGGGCGCGAAGGCGAGAGGACGGCGGTCGCCGTTGATACGACGACGGGCAAGACGATGCGCGTCTTCGTCGTTCGCCGCGACGGGCGGCAGTTGGTGTCCGAACTGTCAATCGAGTGAGGGGAGCGCAGCAGAAGGGGCGGCATGATTAGACCTTTCCGCGGGAAGCACCCGCAAATTCACCCCAGTGCTTTCATCGAAGCGAGCGCGCAGGTGATCGGCGACGTCGAGATCGGCGAGCAGTCGTCCGTGTGGTTCAACGCGGTCGTGCGTGGCGACGTGTTCTACATACGCATCGGCGCGCGCACGAACATACAGGACGGGACGGTCGTCCACGTCACCAACGGCACGCACGCGACCATCCTCGAAGACGAAGTGACGGTCGGCCACAACGTCACGCTGCACGGCTGCCACGTCGAGCGCGGCTGCCTCATCGGCATGGGTTCAATCGTGATGGACGACGTGCGGATCGGCGCGGAGTCAATCGTCTCGGCGGGCGCGCTCGTCTCGCCGGGCACACACGTGCCGCCGCGCTCGCTCGTCATGGGCGTCCCGGCGAAGGTCAAACGCCCGCTCACCGCGGAAGAAGTAAGCGGCCTCGCGCAGTACTGGAAGAACTACATCGAATATACGAAACAATATAAAAGTGACGAGTGACAAGTGACGGGTGACAAGTTGAAACTGCTTGTCTTTAACTTGTCGCTTGTCACTTGTCACTCGTCACTTGAGTTATGGGGAAGACACAACCGGCGCGCGGGATGCGCGATTTTTTGCCTGCGGACGTGCGGCGGCGTGAGTACGTGATCGGCGTCGTGCGCGAGGTGTATGAGCGTTACGGGTTCGAGCCGCTGGAGACGCCCGCGGTCGAGAACATCGAGACGCTGACGGGCAAGTACGGCGAAGAGGGCAATCAACTCATCTTCAAAATCCTGAAGCGCGGCGAGGGCGAGCGCACGGGCGAGGCCGATCTCGCGCTGCGTTACGACTTGACCGTGCCGCTGGCGCGCGTCGTCGCGGAGTACGGCGAGCGGCTGCCGAAGTTTTTCAAACGCTATCAGATTCAGCCCGTGTGGCGCGCGGACAGACCGGCGCGCGGCCGCTTCCGCGAGTTTTATCAATGCGACGTTGATGCCATCGGCTCGCGCTCCATGATAGTGGAGGCCGAACTCTGCGCGGCGGTCAGCGACGTGTTAACGCAACTAGGGTTCACGAATTTCACGATCCGTCTGAACCACCGGCAGGCGCTCGCAGGCGTGCTCGAACAGGCTGGCATCGCCCCGGAACTACACGGCGACGCGCTCGTCGCGCTCGACAAGCTGGACAAGATCGGCGCGGAGGGCGTGGCGCGAGAGTTCGCGGCGCGCGGCATCGCGGAAGAGGCGGGCGGGCGTTTGTTGGAGTTCGTGGCGGGCGTCGCGTCGCTAGAGCGTGCGTCCGAACTCGTCGCAGACGACAGCGCAGAGCGACAGCGCGAGGGCTTCAACGCCGCCGTGCTCGGACGGCTCGTCGAGTTTGTCGGGGCGCATGAAGCGGGCGCGCGCGGCGCGGACGAGTTGCGACAGATTTTGCAGTTTGCCGAAGCGACGGGCGCGGGCGGGCGCATCAAGATCGATCCGAGCCTGGCGCGCGGCCTCTCTTATTACACGGGCGCGATCATGGAGATCAGCGTGCCCGATCTGGCGGGCAGTCTCGGCGGCGGCGGGCGTTACGATAATCTCGTCGGCATGTTCTCGAAGCAGCAAGTTCCGGCGTGCGGATTCTCGCTCGGCTTGGAGCGCATTATCGTCGTGATGACGGAGCGCGAGATGTTTCCGGTCAAGGTGGTAAAAAATTCGGCCGACGTGATGGTGACTATTTGGGATGAAGAATCTGTCACACGTGCATTAACCCTCGCCCGTGAGTTACGTGAGGAAGGGCTGCGCGTAGATGTTTACCCCGTTCCCGGTGACAAATTAGGTAAACAGCTAAAATATGCGTCCGCGTATAGTGTGCCTCTTGTCGTGATTGAGGGGACGGAAGAGCGGGAGCGTGGTGAGGTCACTTACAAAGTTATGAGTTCAGGGGATCAATTTACGGTGATGTCAACTGTTTTAGCTGAACAACTGGGTAACTGGGTTCGCTTAGAACGAATGCCAATAGAATATGCAGATGAGAAGTAAGCAAATAGCGGAGCACGTGTACCGTGCGTATATAATTTTGACAGAAGGATAAATAAGTTGTGCTGGATAATTTAGGAAACTTGGAGCGGACGCATTCGTGCGGGGCGTTGCGCGCGGAGCACGTGGGGCAGACGGTGGTGTTGATGGGCTGGGTGGCGCGGCGGCGCGACTTCGGGCCGTTGACGTTCTTCGACTTGCGCGACCGCGACGGCATCACGCAGGTCGTCTTCAACGAGGAGACGGCGCGCGCGGCGCACGCGAAGGCGAAGCAGCCGCGCGGCGAGTATGTCATCGCGATCACGGGCGAGGTGGTGTCGCGTGCGGAAGGGCAGCGCAACCCGAAGATCGCGACGGGCGAGGTGGAGGTGCAGGCGCGCGAACTGTTGATCTTGAACGATGCGCGCACGACGCCGTTTCAACTTGAAGTCGCCGCGAACGAGACGCTGGCGGCCGAAGACTTGCGTCTGAAGTATCGTTATCTCGATCTGCGTCGGCCGCAGTTGCAAGCGAACTTGCGGATGCGTCACCGGATGCTATCGGAGATTCACCGCTACATGGACGAGCAGGGCTTCACGGAGATCGAGACGCCGATCATGATCAAGAGCACGCCGGAAGGGGCGCGCGATTACGTCGTGCCGTCGCGCACGTTTCCGGGGAAGTTTTACGCGCTGCCGCAGTCGCCGCAGTTGTTCAAGCAACTGTGCATGATCGCTGGGCTGGACAAGTATTACCAGATCGCGCGCTGCTTCCGCGACGAAGACTTGCGCGCAGACCGCCAGCCGGAGTTTTCGCAACTCGACGTGGAGATGAGCTTCCCGACGCTCGAACGAATCTACGCGCTCGTCGAAGGCTACTTCGCGCGCGTCTTCAAGGCGACTATCGGCGTCGAACTGCCCACGCCGTTTCCGCGCCTCTCTTACGCGGAGGCGATGCGTCGCTACGGCAGCGACAAGCCCGACCTGCGTTTCGGGATGGAACTGCAAGACCTCGCGCCCGCGCTCGCGGGCATGGACTTTCCGCCGTTCGCCAGCGCGCTCGCGGGCGGCGGCGAGGTGAAGGGCTTCGTCGTCAAAGGCGGCGCAGCGATGTCGCGCAAAACGCTCGACGAGTTGCAGGAGCACGCGAAGCGTTACGGCGCGGGCGCGCTAGCGTGGATCAAGTTGGGCGACGAAGTTTCGTCGTCGCTGTTGAAGGCTCTCGGCGAAGAGACGATCAAGCGTATGGTCGAGGTTGCGGGCGCAGACATCACAGACGCGGTGCTCATCGTCGCAGGACGCGCGAAGACGGTCGCGGCGAGTCTCGGCGCGTTGCGCGTCGAAGTTGCGAAGCGCGAGAAGTTGATCCCGGAAAATACTTACGCGCCGCTGTGGGTGACGGAGTTTCCGATGTTCGAGTATGACGAGGAAGGGGATCGTTACTACGCGATGCACCACCCGTTCACCTCGGCGCTCGACGAGGACTTGCCTTTGTTGGAACGCGCGGTCGAAGGCGGCGAGACGAAGTTGCTCGGCCAATTGCGCGCGAAGGCTTACGACACGGTGATCAACGGCGTGGAAGTGGCGGGCGGCTCGATCCGTATCCATCGCCGCGACGTGCAACGGCTCATCTTCAAGGCACTGGGCATGACGGAGGAGACGGCGCGCGAGCGTTTCGGGTTCTTCCTTGACGCGCTTGAGTTCGGCACGCCGCCGCACGGCGGCATTGCCTCCGGCATCGAACGCACGATGATGGTCTTGGCGAACACTGAGAACATTCGCGACGTGATGGCCTTCCCGAAGACGGCCTCGGCCGCCGACCTGATGATTGACGCGCCCGGCGCGGTTGACCCGCACATGCTCGAAGATTTGCACATCCGCGTTGACGAAGCGTAGCGCGCCGCCGCGAAGGGGAAGCAACGTCAAGGACAAGATCAAGTTGAGAAAGTCTCGATGAACATGAAACGTCTCACCCGGCAGTTGCCCGCGTTGCTATTGTTGGTCTGGTCGCTGTTCGCCGTCAACCACACGTCGGCACAGACTCCGCCGCCGACGGCTGCGCCGAAGCGCATCGCCGTGCGCGCCGCGCGGATGCTCGACGTGCGGAGCGGCCAGATAGTCGCAAACGCCGTCGTGCTGATCGAGAACGGGCGCATCCAGTCGGCCGGGAGCGGGCTGGCGATCCCTGCGGGCGTGGAGGTGATTGACCTCGGCGGCGCGATGCTCCTGCCCGGTCTCACCGACAGCCACACGCACCTGTTGCAGAACTACGACAAGCGGATCGGCGGCGACGACCCGAACATGATCCTGACCGTGACGCAACTCGGCACGACCCGCCGCGCGCTGCTCGGCGCGTCGCAGGCGCGCGAGATGCTGGAAGCGGGCTTTACGGCCGTGCGCGACCTCGGCAACTCCGGCTGGAACGGCGACGTGGCGTTGCGCGATGCGATCCGCGCGGGCTGGGTCACGGGGCCGCGCATCTTTGCTTCGACGCGCGCACTGTCGGCGGCGGGCGGCCAGTTCGGCAACGTCTCGGCGGAGATGCAGAAGATACTGGAGCAGGAGTACGTCGTCATCAGCGGCGTCGAAGAGGCGCGACGCGCGGTGCGGCAGGCGTTCTACGACGGCGCGGATTTGATCAAGGTGATCGTCAACACGGGGGCGCGCGTCGTGTCGCTCGAAGAGTTGAAAGTGATCGTCGAGGAGGCGCACCGGGTCAACCGTAAGGTGTCGGCGCACGCCATCGGCGACGCCGCGACGCGCATCGCCGCCGAGGCGGGCGTGGACTCCATCGAGCATGCCTACACGATCCCCGACGACGCGCTCAAGATGATGGCCGCGAAGAAAATCTTTCTCGTCCCGACGGACTTCCCCTCGGAGTTTTACCTGCCGCCCGACACCTTGACGCCGGAGCAGCGCGAGGCCGCGTTGAGAAACATCAAGGGCTTCACGGCGGGCAGCCGCGAGCGTCTGGCGCGCGCGATCAAGATGGGCGTGCGCGTCTCGGCCGGTTCGGATGCTTACTACGCCGAGCCGGGGCAGACGCGCGGGCAGACGAGCAAACTCATGTTTCGCGCTTACGCCGAGTCCGGCATGTCGCCGCTTGAGATCATCCGCGCCGCGACGATCAATAACGCCGAACTGTTCATGGGCGAGCGCGCCCAGTTCGGCAGCATCGAGGCGGGCAAGTTCGCAGACTTGATCGCCGTCGCGGGCGACCCTCTGAAAGAGATCACGGAACTCGAACGCGTGCGCTTTGTGATGAAGGGCGGCACGGTTGTTAAAGATGAGTTGACGGCGACGGCGGTCGGGCGTCCGTCGAAGTAAAGTTTTGCCGGACAGCGGACACACAGAAGGGGAGCGGCTTATCGTCACGATCCGTCGCGCGCAAGTTGAAGAGATGCTGGCGCACGCGCGCGAGGCACGCCCCGCGGAGTGTTGCGGCCTCGTCGGCGGCGACGCGGAAGGCGTCGGGGCGTCAGTCTATCGCCTGCGCAACCGCGCGCCCGACCCGCGCGTGGCCTACGACGGCGACCCGCAGGATTTGTGCGAGGCGCAACGCACGATGCGCGCGCGCGGCGAGCAACTGCTCGGCATCTATCATTCGCACCCGCGCGAGTCCGCGCCCGCGCCCTCAGAGTCGGACGTGCGTCTGGCCTATCACCCGTCGGCCATCTACTTCATCATCGGCATCGCGGACGACGAAGCAGAGGCCGGAGCAGACCCAGTTGCTTCAGCGAGCCTGCGCGCGTTTCGTATTTTTAGGAGCGAAACCTTGTGGGAGAGGGTAGAATACGCCGTCGTCGAGAGTTGAAGCAGAAGGGGCGAACCTGCGGCACGCGCGATTCGTAATAAAGGCTATGTCCGAGAAGCGAAGCAAGTACGATACAGACCCGCTCGATCCGGAGTTCGTCCGCGAGACCGAACAACTCGGCAGCGCGGCGCGCGAGACGGCGCGCACCACGAACGAACAGGCACGCCTGAACCCGGACGCCGACGCGCCCACGCGCCGCATTGACGACGTGCTCTCGCAACCTTACCCCTCCGTCTTCGTGCCGCCAACTCAGACGCCAACGCCGACGCCCACGTATCAACAACCGACGTACCAGCAGCCGACCTATCAACAGCCGACGTACCAGCAACCCACTTATCAACAGACTGCGCCCACCAACTTGGGACGCACCGCGCCGATGGTGGGCGCGCCGCACGGGCAACAGATCGCGCCGCCCACGTCGCGCCCGGTCGCAGGCGTCGGCATCCCCGAAAACCTCGCGCTCGTCTTGCCCTACGTGCCTTTTTACATCGGCATGGTCGGCGCGTTCATCGAACTGCTGATCGTCCCGCGCACGGAAACGCGCGTCCGTTTCCACGCGGCGCAAGGCTTGGCTCTGCAACTCGCCATGCTGGTGATCTCGTTCATGCTGAGTTTCGTCGGACGCCTCGCGGGCAGCGGCTTCGGGGGCGGCATCTTCTGGCTCGCGTCCTTCATCTTCCTCATCGTCTCCATCGTCCGCGTCTGGAAAGGCGAGCCGCACCACCTCGCGCCACTCGACGACGCGACCACTTGGCTCTACGAACACGTCAAGTTGAAAAAATAGGCGATTGTTGAAAGATGGATCGGCTGGCGCGGCCGCCTAGTCGGGGAAGACGCTTTCATGAATTGCCTTCAACTCGTTAGCCCCCAGCACCATTAGCCTCCCCTTATTTTCTTTAGCTCCCGTCGTCGGTTCGATGACGAATTCTTTATAGACGAGCACCGCTTTGATTCCGGGGACGGACGCGTCCTCGACGATGACCCGCAGCCTGTCCCAATCTATCTCCTCGACCGAGATGCCCCCGGCCGTCGCCGCCGACAGCGACACTTTCTTAATCACTTTCTCGGTCAGATGTTTGAAACGTTCTGCCAGCCCCTCCACGTTAATGATCTCAACCGCCGCGTAATCGTTCAAATCTATCAACAGCACTTTGAGTCCGGCGTGTTTGGCGCGGAACGCCTGCCGCATGCCTCTGAGTATCCCGGCGAGAATAAATACCTCGGCCAAGGCGGCCACGCCGCCGAGCACTCTGAAGTTTTCCCACTTCCCCAGAAGGATAAAAATTTTGTAGCTAAGGAACACGGCGACAACGAAGAGGAGGAGAAAAAAGATCGCGAGCGCGAAGCGGACTGAGGTCAGTGGTTTCATCCCGCCCGCGGCGCGCATGGAGAATTTCGTGAAATGGTTCAACCGGGTCTTGTATTTCCAGTTGACGATGGCCTCGATCTCTTGAAGGCGTTCCGCGGCTTGATCGCCGTACCGGTTGAGAGGGAGGAACGTCGCCAGATACCAGAAGAAGAGCGGGAAGCAGGCCAGCAGGACGGCGGTCTCTTTCACGTCGAACGACGCCGAGCCGAAGGTCAGGATGCCGCCCGCCACCAGAGACGTGTAGGAGAAGTTAGTCCAGATGGATTGGTAAACATTTTCATAACGGTCGGCCGCCTTCTCGTACTCCAACTTATAGAGTTCCAACACGGGATCGCTTTCGCTCATACGCTGCCCCCTTAACCCGGCGCGGTGCGCGGCGGTGAGATGACCGAAGACCCTTTCACTTCGTGGCCGTATCGTACTTTTTACGTGTGGTCTGTTACAAATTTTTTCTCCCCGCCGCCTGTCGGCAGCAGCAGCAGGGGTGGGCTTTTCTTTTGCCTTCGCGCGCGCCCGTTTTGTGATAATCTCGCGCGTGTCTCTCCACGCATGCGCGAACTTCGTCCGATTCAACTTCAACACACAGAGGTGCTGTCTCTTGGCTTTGCTTCCCAAACTCCGCGCGCGGCTCGTCGTGGTCTCAGTCGTGCTCGCCCTGTCTCAACTCGTGCTGCCCGTCGAAAGTTTAGCGCAGCGAAGTCGTCGCCCGCGCCGCGTGTTCCAGCCGCCGACGGTCGTGCGCGCGAACGCGTCGGCGGCGCAGCAGGACGCGCGCGTGGCGCAGATCGCGGACGAGTACTTGCGCGGTTACTTCGCCTTCTACCCGTCGGAGGCAACCGCGCTCGGCGTGCACGAGTTCGACATCGTACTCGAAGCGCGCGACGGGGACGCGCTCGCGCGCGAGATGAGGCGTCTGCGCGGCACGCTCTCGGCGCTTGCGCGCGTGGCGGAGACGAGGCTGTCGCCAGAGGCGCGTTACGATTATCTCGTGCTGCAATCGCACGCGCGCGCGGAGTTGCTCGAACTCGAAGACGTGCGGATGTGGCAGCGTAACCCGAACGTCTATAACCGGCTGCTCGCGTCGGGCGTGGACAACATTCTGAAGCGCAACTACGCGCCCATCGCCGCGCGCCTCGACGCGCTCGTCGCGCGCGAACGGCAGATCGCGCGCCTTCTTGCGGACGCCCGCGTCAATCTGCAAAACCCGCCGCGCATCTACACCGAGACGGCCATCGCGCAGGTCGGCGGGAGCATTGATTACTTCACAACGGTCGTGCCGCAGATGTTCGAGCGCGCGGGCGGCGGTCGTCTCCCGGCGGCGCGGCGCGCGGAGTTTGAGACGACGAACGAGGGCGTCGTCCGCGCGCTCACGGCGTTCAGGGAGTGGCTGCGGGTTGATCTGTTGCCGCGCTCGAACGGCGACTACGCCATCGGCGCGGAAAATTTTCGCCGCAAACTTCTCTACGAGGAGATGGTGGAGACGCCGCTCGCCGTGTTGATCCGCGAGGGCGAGCGCGAGTTGCGCCGCACGCAAAACGAGATGCGCGCCGTGGCCGAAGAGATCGCGCCGGGGCGCGACTTGATGAACGTGATTCGCACCCTCGGACGCGAGCACCCTTCGGCGGACGGCCTCGTCGGCGAGACGCGCGCGGAGTTGAATCGCATCCGCGCCTTCGTCCGCACGCAGCAAATTCTGACGCCGCCCGCGAGCGAAAATTTGCAGGTGGCCGAGACGCCGGAGTACGCGCGCTCGACGAGTTTCGCTTCGATGGACACGCCGGGCGCGTTCGAGCGCGTCGCGACCGAGGCTTACTACTATGTGACGCCGCCCGATCCCGCTTGGGACGCGCGGCGCAAAGAGGAGCACCTCAGTTTCTACAACCGCTACTCGCTGCCCATCGTCTCGATCCACGAAGTCTATCCCGGCCACTACTATCAACTGCTGGCCGCGCGTCGCTCGCCTTCGCGCGTGCGCGCCGCGCTCGGCTCAGGGAGTTTCATCGAGGGCTGGGCGCACTACGCGGAGCAGATGATGTTGGACGAGGGCTTCGGCGGCAACAACCCGAAGTTGAAACTCGCACAGTTGCAGGCCGCGCTGTCGCGCCTGTGTCGCTACCTCGTCGGCCTCAAACTGCACACGCAGGGGATGACCTACGAGGGCGGGGTGGAGTTCTTCATGCGCGAGGGCTACATGGAGCGCGCCAACGCCGAACGCGAAGCGCGTCGCGGCACGCTCGACCCGACCTATCTCGTCTACACGCTCGGCAAGATGGAGATTTTAAAGTTGCGCGAAGAGTACCGCGCGCGTGCGGGCGCGTCGTTCCGGCTCGGCGAGTTTCACGATCGCCTGCTCGCATACGGCAGCCCGCCCGTCAAGATTTTACGCATGGCTCTGCTCGGCGACACGACCGCGCCGTCGAACGTAGCGATCGCGAATGACGAAGATCGCACGAACGTCGTCGAGTTTTCCGTGCTGGCGACGGGCGCGCTGAGCGGGCACGAGGGTGGGCGGATGGTCGAGTTGATCACGAACGAGAACGACTGGCGGCGCGCGTGGGCTTTGGTCGGCGGCGGGCGACCGCAGCCGGAGATCAATTTCAACTCACGCGCGTCAATCGTCGTCTATCAGGGGCAGAAGCCCGCGGGCGGTTACAGCATCGAGATCGCGGAGATCAGGCGTGATGGCACTGTGCTTGCAGTGAAGGTCAAAGAGCGGCGTCCGGCGTTCGGAGACGTTACAACACAGGTCATCACGTCGCCGTTTGTCGTCGTCTCGATTCCGCATCCGCCGCCGGGCGCGAGCGTCAGGTTGACGGACGAGGGGCAGGGCGTGGCAGAGCCGGAAACGCAACAAAATCGCAAGATTATTGTCAGACCGCGCGGGCGGCGTGGACGCGGGCGCAGGGGTTGAAGAAGGCTGACGGAGGCCAACCTGCGACTGCACGAATTCATCCAAAGAAACGTCGGAACGATACACGGCGCGCGGCGCGCGCTCACTGAGTTTCCGGCACGTCAGAATCAACGCTCTCCCGTTGCAGCAATCGGCGCTAGGTCAAGACCGGCGTCGAAGAGTTAGAGGTTTCGGGGGGAGATGCTTTTCTTGAGAAGAGCGGCGCGAACCCCTCGTCAGGTTGAGGGAAACTCGCGCCGCTCTTTTAGTTTGCATCTGACGAATGAGAACGTAGTTTGCATCTGACGAATGAGAACGCGGACGCCCGACCGTAAGAGTCCGCGTATGATCGAAGGAGAGAGCATGAAAAATATTAACCACCGTAATCAAAGCCGCGCCCGCGCCATTTGCGCGTGGCTGATGGTCTTGACCGTGGCCTTGATGCCGCTGTCCGCGCTGGCGCAGGGCACGCGCATCGTCGCGCCGAAGAACGGCTATAAGATTCAGGACGACGTGCAGGCCGGGCAACAGGCCGCGCGCGAGGCCGAGCAGCAGTTACCGATCCTCAACGACTACGAGGCGAACGCTTATCTCGAACGCGTCGGCCAACGTTTGGTCTCCGCGATTCCGAGCGAGTTCAACCATCCTGAGTTTCGCTACAGCTTCAAGCTCGTCAACGCGCGTGACATCAACGCGTTCGCCTTGCCGGGCGGTCCGATGTACGTCAATCGCGGCATGATCGAGGCGGCGAAGTCGGAGGGCGAGATGGCGGGCGTGATGGCGCACGAGATCAGCCACGTCGCGCTCAGGCACGGCACGGCGCAGGCCACGAAGGCGCAGAAGTATTCCATCCTCGGCGGCATCGGCGCGATTGCGGGTGCGGTCATCGGCGGCGGCGTCGGCAGTGTCATCGGGCAGGGGTCGCAGACGGCCGTCGGCGTCTACTTCCTGAAGTTCGGGCGCGAGTATGAGACGCAGGCCGACATCCTCGGCGCGCAGATCATGGCGCGCGCCGGTTACGACCCGCGCGATCTGGCGCGCATGTTCCAGACCATCCAGCAGCAGGGCGGGCGCGGTGGCCCCGAATTTTTGAGCAGCCACCCGAACCCCGAAAACCGTTACGCGCGCATCAACCAAGAGGCGCAACTGCTCGGCGCGGTGCGTAACCCCATCGGCAACTCGCGCGAGTTTCTGAACGTGCAGGCGCGCCTGCGCGGTCAGGGTCGCGCGCCTTCGATGGGCGAGATCGCGCAGGGTCAGGGCGGGCAGACCGGCGGGCAGAATTACCCGACCGGCGGCCAGGTGGCCTATCCTTCGACGCGCTATCGCACCGTCAACAATCAACTGTTCCGCTTGAGCGTGCCCGACAACTGGCGCGACTACGCCGGGCAGAACTCCGTGACGATTGCGCCCGAAGGCGCGGTCGGGCAGAACGTCGTGACGCACGGCGTCATCCTCGGCATTGACCGCGAGCAGACGACCGACCTGCGCACTGCGACCGATCAGTACCTCCGCGAAGTCTTGCAGGGCAACCCGTACCTGCGGCAGCAGGGCGGCTATCGTCGCGCCACCGTTTCGGGGCGCGCCGGACTCGCCACCACGCTCTCCGGCCGTTCGCCCGTCACGGGGCAGACGGAGATCGTCACGGTCGTCACGACCACGTTGCGCAACGGCGACATCTTCTACATGAACGCCATCGCGCCGCAGTCGGACTATCGCAACTACCAGCGCGCGTTCGATCAGATCATGCGCAGCATCCAACTGAACGACTAACGAGTCTCGACGCAACTCGTCAGAGTCGTAACAACGGAAGGCCGGTTCGCTCACACGAACCGGCCTTCTTTTCGTTTGCGTGCGAACACGCGCTTGCGTCTTTCGCGCGCGACTGTTGCGCTTATCGTCTAGCGCAACGTCGGTCGCGTCTAGCCGATGAGGGGCATCTTCGCGCCACACTCCGGGCAGAACTTGGTGATGGCTTCCGGCTGATGGCCGCAGCCCTGACACGTCGGGCGCGGCGGCTGTGTGGGCGTGCCGCATTCGGGGCAGAATTTGGCCTTGCCCACGTCCGTGCCGCACGAGACGCACGCGAGCGGCTGCGCCGCGGAGTCGGCGTCGGTATGCGCCGGGGCTTTCACGTGCGCGTCAGCGCCCATGTCAATCTTCGAGGCGTAGTCGGTCTGGCGCGCGCGTTCGTGGAGTTGCTCGCGTGCGGCTTCGGCCTTCGCGTTGGCGTGCGAAGAGGCGAGTTCTTCTTGGAAGTCCGGCGCGCACCCTTCGCACTGCCCGGCCTTCGCGTTCCAGCAGACTTCCGGGCAGACCCAACGGCCGCAACGCGAGCATTGATGAAAATGCTCTTTGCCCTCTTCGACCGCGCGGGCTAACGCGTCGTCGTGCGCCTTGCCGCCGACGGAACGCTGAATGTCGTAGGCCGAGTTACCGGCCGTGCTCGCCCAGCCGCCGAACAGGTCGCCCGCCGCGCGCAGCAGCGACCCCGCCGTGCCGATGGCCGACGCTTGAAACCGCGACATGTAACCGTTGCCGCACTTGTCGCAATGAAACTTGAATTGATAGCCCCGATCCGTCGAGAGATCGTCGTAGTTACTCACGAATTGCACCAACGCCATGCCGAAAACCTCCGTCTGACTCTAAGCGAACTAAAATTGCCGTCGTTCATTAACGCGTATTTGGCGCGCGCAACGGATATTTTATTCGCTCAAACTTTACTTGTCACTGCTTTTCGCTTCGAGCCAGAGCGCCTCCATTTCGTCGAGCGTGGCGGCGTCGAGCGACTGGCCGCGCGCCGCGAGACCGCGCTCGATGTGGCGAAAGCGGCGTCGGAATTTGCGGTTGGTCAACTTCAACGCGGCCTCCGGTTCGACCGTCAAATGGCGCGCGATGTTCGTCACGACAAAGAGCAGGTCGCCCAACTCTTCGCGCACGCGCGCCTGCATGGCTTCGACGGTCGCAGCGTCTGCGTCGTCGCCGTCGCCGCTCGCGTTGCTCTCCTCGATAGCAACTTTAAGTTCGTCCACCTCTTCGTGCAGCTTGTCGAAAATCTGTTCCACGTTCTGCCAGTCGAAGCCGACGCGCGCGGCCTTCGTCGTCAGTTGGTGCGCCTCCATCAACGCGGGCGCTTTGGCCGACACGCCGTCGAGCAGCGACGAATCTTTCGCGGCCTCGGTCTTCCCGGCCGCGCGTTTCTCTTCGGCCTTGATCGCCTCCCAGTTGCGCAAGACCTCCGCCGAATCGGCCGCGCTCTCGCCCGCGAAGACGTGCGGGTGGCGGCGCACCATCTTCGCGTGAATCGCCTCGACCACATCGTCAATCGTGAACTCGCCGCGCTCGGCCGCGACCTGCGCGTAGAAGACGATCTGAAACAGGAGGTCGCCGAGTTCGCCGCGCAACTCTTCGGGGCGTCCCTCGCGTGCTTCTTCGACAGCCTCGAAAGCCTCGTAGGCTTCCTCCAAGAGCATGGGCGCGAGCGTGGCGTAGGTCTGTTCGCGATCCCACGGGCATCCTTCCGGCGAGCGCAAGGTAGCCATCAGCGCGACGAGATCGTTGAATGTGGCGGGCATAGATTTATCCGAAGTTCAGAGTCGAAAATTGAATGCGTGTCGTCAAGTATGTTGAAGACTCAAGTCTAAAACTTAAAGCCCGATGTTCCAAGCCGCCCCGGAGAAACTTTCCGCCGCGCTGCAACGAAGGCTCGCCGCGCGCAAGTTCGAGGAAGCGCGACGCGTGCTGCTCGCACACGCGGGCGGCGAGTCCGACCGCGCCGACGTGGAGTGCGCCGCTTAACCTCCTTAACCAGTCTCGGCCGCCCGCATCGCGCTGACGTTTCGGACGCCTTTCTTGCGGCCGCGTCGCGCTCGGTGCTACCATCCTCCGGCAACTCATAGATCACAAAATTTAACTGATGGAGGCGCGGCTCACGTACGCGGGTCGCCGCCCCGGATTCGAGCGACGAGATGAGCGAAGAAAAACCACGTTTCAAAGTGACAGACCGGCGTCTGTTCAACCCGGACGGCACGCCCCGCGACATCGAGCGCGAGGCCGAGGCCACAACCGACAACAACAACGCGACCGCTGGCGACGCCGCCGCGACGACCGGAACGGAAACCGCCGCCGCAAGGCCGGACGCCACTTCCGCCGGCGCGCCCGCTGCTACTACTACTACTGCGCCCGCGTCCGAAGGCGCGCGGCGTGAGCCGTCGTCGTCGCCCGCCGCCGCAACCGCGAGCGAGTCGCGCGCGGCCGCGCCGCCCGTCGCCGCTGCGCCGAACGCTTCAGCCACGAACGCAGCGGCGGGAGTGGAGGAAGACCCGACGGCCTTCGCCAACCTCGTCATGTTCATCGCCTCGCCCGCGGCCGCCGCGATGGGCATGACCGAGCACCCCGGCCTCGCCCCCGGCGAACTCGATCTGCCGCTCGCCAAGCACTGCATTGATCTGCTCGGCACGCTCCAACAGAAGACGCACGGCCACCTCGGCACGCAGGAGGGGCAAATCCTCGAAGGGCTGCTCGCCGAACTCCGCATGCAATACATCTCGCTCACCTCGACGCAACGCCCGCCCGCGCGCGGCTTCACCGGCGGCGACATCACGGGCGGAAGATAGTTTCAAGTTACAGGTTTCAAGTTTCAGGACTGACAAGTTCTCCATTCTTTAACTTGAAACCTGTAACCTGAAACTTGAAACTCTTATGAAGTTTACGCTACTTGGCACAGGCACTTCGACGGGCGTGCCCTCCATCGGCTGCGAGTGCGAGACGTGTACGTCCGACGACCCGCGCGACCGGCGTCTGCGCGTCTCCGTGCTCGTCGAGCACGACGGGCAGAGCGTGCTGATTGACACCTCTTCGGACTTTCGCCAGCAGGCGCTCCGGCAGAAGTTGAAACGGCTCGACGCCGTGCTCATCACACACTGCCACGCCGACCACATCTTCGGCCTCGACGACATTCGCCCGCTCAACTTTCGCCACGGCGCGCTCGGCGTCTATGCCAACGAGCGCGCGTGGCGCGACATCCGCCGCATCTTTCAATACGTCTTCGAGCCGTCGCACTTCGGCGGCGGCCTGCCGCAAGTCGTCGCGCACACGGTCGTGGACGGCGCGCCGTTCTGCCTCGGCCGGAATTTGCGCGTGACGCCGCTCGAAGTCATCCACGGGCGGCTGCCCGTCGTCGCCTACCGCTGCAACGACTTCGCCTACGCCACCGATCTGAGCGAGATACCGCCCTCGACGCTCGAATCTTTACGCGGCCTCGACGTGCTCGTTCTCGACTGCCTGCGGCTCACCTCGCACCCGACGCATCTCTCGCTCGAACGCTCCCTCGCCTACATCGAAGAACTCAAACCGCGCCGCGCCTACTTGACCCACATCGCGCACGACATCAAACACGAACGCGACTCCGCACTGCTCCCGCCCGGCGTCGCGTTCGGCTACGACGGATTGGAAATCAATGACGAGTGACAAGTTAAAACAGTGACGAGTGACGAGTGACAAGTGACGAGTTAAAAATGCAAACAACCAACTTGTCTCTGATCACGCCCTTCTCGCCGCTCTCGACTCACTCGTTGCTCTTAACTTACTCGTCACTTGTCACTCGTCACTCGTCACTGTCTTATGAGACTCTTTCACGGAACTGACAACGCGGCGATTGCGCGGCCGACCGTGCTGACGCTCGGCGTCTTCGACGGGCTGCACCTCGGCCACCAGTTGATCATGCGGACGGTGGTGGAGCGCGCGCGGGCAACACGCTCGGTGCCGACCGTCATCACCTTCGACCCGCACCCGCGCGCCGTGCTGCACCCGGAATCCGCGCCGCCCCTGTTGCAGACTTTCGACCAGAAGATCGAAGCCTTCGGCGTGCTCGGCGTCGAGCAGGCGATTGTGATTCGTTTCGACGCGGAGTTCGCGCGCGTTCGTGCGGAGGATTTTTTGCGCGACGTGGTGCGGGATCGTTTGCAGGCGAGGGAAGTGTACCTCGGTCGCGGCTTCGCGTTCGGGCGGGGGCGTGAGGGGAACATCGAGTTGCTCAGGGCGGCGAGCGGGCGTCTCGGCTTTCACGCGGACGAGGTGGCGGAGGTGCGCCTGCGTGGTCGTCGCATCAGTTCGAGCCGGATTCGAGAGTTGCTCGCGGCGGGGCGCGTGAATTTGGCGCGGCGCATGCTGGGACGGCCTTACGGCGTCGAGGGGCGCGTCGTCCGCGGCGACGAACGCGGGCGCACGCTCGGCTTCCCGACGGCCAACCTCCACCCGCAGAACCGCGTCATCCCGCGCGGCGGCGTCTACGTGACGGCCACGCTGATTGATGGCGTGTGGCGGCGCAGCGTCACCAACGTCGGCACGCGCCCGACGTTTGCAGCGGGGCGCGAGGCTGCGCCTTCCGTCGAGACTTACGTGATGAATTGGAGCGGCGACCTTTACGGCGACGTGGTGCGCGTGCGCTTCCTCCGACGCCTGCGCGACGAGCGAAAGTTCGCCGGGGTTGATGATCTCAAGGCGCAGATTGACAAGGATGTCGCGCGTGCCGCGCGCTACTTCAAGCACCCCGGCGTGCAGAGTTCACTGGCGATTATTTGAAACGCGCAACCCGTCCGGCGACGCGCACGTTGCTCCGTGCTCAACCGTTCACCAAACACAGTTCCTCTCAAACTCACCCCGAATCAGTCTGGAAATAAGTGTCCCGTGAAAGCTCGTGCGCGGCGGGCGGAAAGAATTTAAGTCGCATCTAATGTGCGCCCCCTGACGTACAAGGAATGCACCCGGCTGTCACAGGATCGCGACAAGTGTGATTTATCATCAAGGTGAACATGGCAACGACTGAGAAAAAATCAACCGCTCTCGTTCCGCGCAACGGGCACGACTCGAACGGCGGCACGCAGCGCAAGAACGGCAACGGGCACGCTGCTGCTTCCGCCTTGAGCCTCGTCCCTCCCGCGCGCACAGAGCAACCGTCGGCAGCAGCGACTAACGGCGGCCACACCAAAGAGACTGTCTCCCGCACGGCCGAAGCGGAGGCGCGCGCGGCGGAAGCGGCGCGCGTGGCGCGCGGCTGGCGCGGGTGGTGGCGCATGCTGCAAGTCGTGCGCGTGCTCGGCACGCTCGGCTTCTACCTGTTTCTGGAAAACTATGAGGCGCGCGCGAAGTTTAACGGGCGCATGAGCGCGCGGCGGCTTGAAGAGGCAGCGGCGCGCGGGCGCGTCGCGCTGCGTCGCGCGAAGTTGCGCGCGTTTTTCGTGCGGGCGGTTGATCGCTTCATACGCTTCGTGCGTCACCTCGTCTTTCGCGGCGCGGACGAATCGAGTAGCAAGGAGGCGCGGCTGCGCGAGCAGGCCGTGTGGTTGAAGACGCGGCTGATCAAACTCGGCCCCACCTTCATCAAGATCGGGCAGTCGCTCGGCACGCGCGGCGACCTGCTGCCGCTCGCCTACGTCAAGGAACTCTCGCTCCTGCAAGATCAAGTGCCGCCGTTCCCGACCACAGAGGCTTATGCGCGCATCGAGGCGGAACTCGGCCGCACGCTCCAACAGGCTTACGCAGAGATTGACGCCGCGCCCGTCGCCGCCGCGTCGCTCGGCCAGGTTTACCGCGCGCGTCTGCACACGGGCGAAGAGGTGGCGGTGAAAGTGCAACGCCCCGATCTCGATGGTGTGGTCAGTCTCGACATCGCCGTGCTGCGCCGCATCGTCGCGCGACTCTCGCGCTATCCTTCGTTCAACGAGAACGCCGACTGGCAGGGGATGCTCGACGAGTTCGACGAGACGATCCACGAGGAGATGGACTACGCGCAGGAGGCCGGGAACGCCGAACGCTTCCGCGAGAATTTCAAGACGTGGCGCGTCGTCCACGTCCCGCGCATTCACTTCACGCATTCGACCGGGCGCGTGCTGACGATGGAGTTCATCCGCGGCACAAAGGTGATCGAACTCGAAGCCCTGCGCGCGCGCCGCATCTCGCCCGTCAAGGTCAACCGCCTGCTGATTCGCACGTACCTCAAGCAACTGCTCGAAGACGGTTTCTTTCACGCCGACCCGCACCCCGGCAACCTGCTCGTGATGGATGACGGGCGGCTCGCCTTCTTCGACTTCGGCATGACCGGACGCATCACGCCGCGCCTGCAATCGCAGATGATTGACGCCTTCTTCCACGTCGTCTCGCGCGACGTGCACGGACTCGCGCAGGATTTGATCAACCTCAATTTCCTGAAGCCCGGCGTTGACCCGGAACTCGTGCGCCCTGTGGTCGAAGGACTGTTCGAGCACTACCTGAATCTGAAACTCGGCGAGGTGAACTTCAAGGAGTTGACTTACGAGTTGGCGGAGGTGATGTACGAGTACCCGTTCCGCTTGCCGTCGAACTTCACCTACGTGATGCGCGCGCTGATGACTCTGGAAGGCATCGGCCTCGTGACCGACCCCGGCTTCAGTTTCTTCGAGACGGCGAAGCCCTACGCCAAAGAGTTCATGCTCAGGCGCGAGGGCAAGCAGTTTCGCAAACTGATCCTAGACAAGTTCATGGGGCGTGAAAGCCCTGACGGGCGCATCGAGTGGGGCAAGATGTGGAAGCTCGCGAAGATGGCCGCGAAGTCGTATCTGGATAAATAGAACAGCAGTCGAAGCGAAAGAATGGGGCGGCGATGTGTGCGTAACACGTTGCCCGCCCCGTTCGCGTTGTGGAGTTGAATCCCTGACGAAAGAGCGTCGAGACTCAGTGTGCCTGACAGATGGCGTTGAAGAGTAGCGGGTAAGTGGCCGACGACTGCGCGCGGTATTGCGGGCGGAAGCCGAAGAGGTAGACGCGGCCTTTGCCGCGCATGACTTCGACGAGCGCGGCCTTGCCCTTGATCTTCTCCGCGCCGAGCAGCCAGCCGGAGAGCAGCGGGTCGGCCGCGACCGGGTAGCGCGCGACGATGCGCACTGTTTGCGCCGGGTCTTTAGCGTCGGTCAACTCGAAGACGGGCGAGTCTTCCGCCCACGCGATTGACTCGCGCGGCATCCCGGCGGCGATGGGGTGCGCGGTGTCGAGTTCCGTGCGCAGGATCGAGCCGGGCACGTAGAATTCCGTCTCCTTGAGTCCTTCGGTCAGGTCGCGCAAGGGGAGTTTGAGTTGGGTAATGGCGAAGTCAGAGGCGCGATTCAGACAGATGAGCGTGCCGCCCGCCGCGACGAAATCGGCGAGCGCGCGCACGCCTTCCGCGCCCAAACCGCCCGTCAACTCTTCGGGCATCGTGCCTTTGCGGTGGCCTTCGAGCAGGGCGCGCGGCGAGTGATCGGGTACGAGGATCGCGTCGTACTTTGCGCGTAAGTTTCCGGCGCGGGCTTCCTTGTCTTCGAGTGAGGTATAAGCAATCCCGTTTTCTTCGAGCGTCCAGCGCGTCCAGCCTTCATCCATCGAGGGGACGTGCGAGCGGTAGAGCGCGAGGCGCGTGCGCGTCGAACGCGGTGCGGGCGGGGCGTCTTTGAAGACGCGCGCGCTCAAGGCTGGATAGTTGAAAGGCGCGTTCACGGGTCGGGCTTCGACGCCCATCAACAGCGAGAGCGTGTGCGCCGTCACGTCGTAGGGCGAGATGGGATGTCCGGCCTCGTCGCGCAGGTCGGGGTAGCGTTGCGTTTCGAGCAGGGCTTTGGCGAAGCCGCCGTAGGGCTGAGCCATGCGGATGACGGCCGCCCCGCTCGCGTAGCGCACGCCGCCCGCCGTGAACGCCCCGGCGTAGTCAACTTCGACGCCGCCGCGCTGCAAGATGCGGATTAGACGCTGGTCGTTCTGCGTGCGCGCGACTGACTGCGCGTGCGGGATGACATAGGCGAAAAGTTCGCCGCGCGCGCGTTCGCGCACGGCCTCGCGGCCGACTTCGTAGAAGCGCGTGAGCCAGCGTTCGCGGTTCGCGGCGGCGTGGTCGAGGAGCGCAAACGCGCCCGTCGTCATGTAGTTCGTGATGTCCGAGAGACGCCACTCGCCGCCGCGCCAGACGGGGCCGAAGTTGGCCGACTCACGCTGCGGATCGTAGCCCTCGCGCGAGCGCAGTTGTTTGAACTCGACTGTGAGCGGCGTGGCGATCTTGGCCGAGGCGGTTTCGGAGAGGATGCGAACGCCGCCGTGGTAGTGCGAGTAGGCGCGCGCGGGCGTCCACGCGTCGTAGGTCGAGTCGGTCGTGATGCCTTGCAGTCCGGCGGCGCGCAGCGTGGCGGCCATCGCGTTGCCGAGTTCGGTGTAGCCCTCGACGATGTTGCGCGGCACGTTCGGCTCGACGGGCTGCATGTAGGGCGGCAGGAAAAGGCGCGCGCCGTATTCGCCCTGCTGGTGGATGTCGTGGACGATCTGCGGATGCCACGCGTTGTGAATCCGGTCAACGGTGAGTTGCGTCTCGACCTGCGTGAAGGCGTACCAGTCGCGGTTGTTGTCGTGGCCGACGTACTTGTGATAGAGCGTCGGCGGGCTTATGCCTTCGTAGGGCGTGCCGAGCGTGCGGTCGTACCAGTTCTTCACGATGTCCACGCCGTCGGGGTTTAAGGACGGGACGAGCAGCACGATCGTCTCCTGCAAGATGCGGCGCACTACGGGGTCGTCGGACGACGCGAGGCGGTGCGCGATGGTCATGCTGGAAAGGGTCGAGCCAACCTCCGTCGAATGGATGCCGCAGGTGATGAGGACGATGGTCTTGCCGCGCGCGACGAGTTGGCGTGCGCGTGCGTCGGCGTTCGCGCCGCCTTTGCCGAGCGTGCGCGGGTCTGCGAGTTGACGCTGAATCTCTTTGAACTCCGAGAGCCGCGCGAGGTTTTCCGGCGCGCTGATCGTCGCCAGGACGAAGGGCGCGCCGAACGTCGTCTTGCCCAACTCTTCAAACTTCACGCGCTCGCTCGCCGCGTCGAGGCGTCGGAAGTATTCGACGATGCTCGCCCAACCCGCCAGTTTCCGGTCGTCGCCCACGCGAAAGCCGATGACCTCTTCGGGCGCGGGGACGGTTGCGGGAACAGTCGCCGGGTCGGCGACGGAAACGCCGGGGCGCGGCAGTGAAGACCTGGCTTGTTCGCGTCGCGTTCGCCGCTGCTGCTGCTGCGCGTAGGTTGAATGTGATGAGCAGGGAACGGCGACGAGGGCGTAGATGAGCGCGAGAGCGAAGAGGCGAGAGCGCATGTCGGTGACAACTCCGGCTGTTGAAGTGGCTGCGAAAAACTTGCGTTGATGATCGTGCGCGGCCGAGTTTAGCACAACGTGCGGCGGACGACTCCCCTTGCTTATTCCTTGCTCTCCACCCGCGTGCGCGTGTAAAGTAGCGGCTGAAATCCCCTGTCCGCTCCCCGCTTAATTAAATCTTTCTGCCGGAGGTCACAGACCCAAATGTCGAGTGGAACTATTGACGCCACGGGGCGAGATATTGTTGACGAGGTAAGTGTGCCCATCGCGGAAAGCTACGCGGTGCATAAGCCGTTCGTGCCCGCTTCCACTATCCTGCCGGAGTTCACGGCGCGCGCCGTGATCGTCGGGGCGGTGCTGGGGATCATCTTCGGCGCGTCGAGCGTCTATCTCGCCTTGCGCGTCGGCCTCACGGTGTCGGCCTCGATCCCGATTGCGGTCATGTCAATCTCGATCTTCCGCGCGCTCGGCCGCACCTCGATCCTCGAAAACAACATCTCGCAGACCACCGGGTCGGCGGGCGAGTCAATCGCCGCCGGGATCGTCTTCACGATGCCCGCGCTTCTCATACTCGGCTACGATCTGGAAATCCCGCGCATCACTTGGGTCGCGCTCTTAGGTGGCTGGCTCGGCGTGCTGTTGATGATTCCACTGAGGCGCGCGCTCATCGTGCGCGAGCACGGCAAGTTGATTTACCCGGAGGGGACGGCGTGCGCCGAGGTGCTCGTCGTCGGCGAGAAGGGCGGCACGGACGCCAAGACCGTGTTCGCAGGGTTCGGCATCGCCGCGCTCTACAAGTTTCTGATGAGCGGCGCGAAACTGTGGAACGAAGCGCCGTCCTACGTCATGCGCGGCTACCAGCGCGCGACCGTAGCGGCCGACATCTCGCCGGAACTCTTAGGCGTCGGCTTCATCATCGGGCCGCGCGTGGCGGCGATGATGCTCGGCGGCGGCTTCCTGTCCGCGCTCGTGTTGATTCCGATGGTCAAGTTTTTCGGCGCGGGCTACACCGCCCCGCTCTTCCCGGTGCTCGCGGGCGGGCCTCTGATTTCGGCGATGTCTTCGGGTCAGGTGCAAGACCTCTACATCCGCTACATCGCGGCGGGCGCGGTCGCCACGGGCGGCATCATCAGCCTCGCGCGTTCGATGCCGACGATCGTCGGCGCGTTCAAGTCTTCGATGGGCAGCTTCGGCGGCGGCAAGGGCGGCAGCTCCGCGGAAGTCCCGCGCACCGAGCGCGACATGCCGATCTCGTTCGTCTTCGGCGGCATCGTCGTGCTGTTCTTCGCCATCATGGCGTGGCTCATCTTTCAGGGTTCGCCGGGCAGCAGTTTCATTATGAACCTGCTGTCGGCGCTCTTGGTCATCGTGTTCGGCTTCTTCTTCGCCACCGTCTCGTCGCGCATCACGGGCGAGATCGGCTCGTCGTCGAACCCGATTTCGGGCATGACCATCGCGACGATCCTGATCACGTCGCTCATCTTTCTGCTACTCGGCAGAGGCGGCGCGGACTCGCGCGTGCTGGCTCTTTCGGTCGGCGCAATCGTCTGCATCGCGGCCTCGAACGCGGGCACGACCTCGCAGGATTTAAAGACCGGCTTCCTCGTCGGCGGCACGCCCTCGCGCATGCAGTGGGGCTTGATGGTCGGCGCGACCACCTCCGCCCTGCTCATCGCCTACACGCTCTCCGCGCTCAACTCTTCTTACACGAACCTCCTGCCGCGCAACTACGAAGGCTACAAGGCGACCGTCAACGCGACGGACGACCAATGGACGAAGGGCGGAGGGCTTGCGGGCGGCCCCTTCTACATCCACCGTCTGGCCGAAGACCAGAAGATGGCCGACGGCACGGTCATCCCTTCGGGTCAATATCTGATCAATCAGGCGGGCGAGATTCACTACCGCATCAACCCCGGCGTCGGCGGCGTTCGCACGGCGATCTCGACCGAGGGGCTGCCGACCGCGCCCTTAGTCGCGGGCGGCAACGTCGCCATCGGCACGGCGCGGCAGCGCGGACTCGACGGGCAACTCTACCGCGTCGCCACCGTCACCGAGGGCGAGACGACCAAGACTTACTACGTGGACGACGCGGGCGCGGCGAAGTATGCAGAGGCGGAGACCGGCCCCAGTTCCAAGTTCGACGCGCCGAAGGCGCAACTGATGGCCGTGCTCGTTGACGGCGTGCTGACGCAGAAACTTCCCTGGTCGCTGATTTTGATCGGCGCGTTCATCTCGATCCTGTTGGAGATCGTCGGCATCTCCGCGCTGCCGTTCGCCGTCGGCATGTATTTGCCGTTCGCCACCTCGGCGACGATCTTCGTCGGCGGCGCGGTGCGCGCTCTCGTCGAACGCGTCGCGCGCGGCAAGAAAACGCTGGCGGAAGAGGAGAGCGGCCCCGGCGTGCTCTACAGTTCCGGCCTGATCGCGGGCGGCGCGATTGCGGGCTTGCTGCTCGCCATCCCGCAGGCGTTGGAGAGCAACGTCCTGAACGTCGGGCGATTTTTGCCCGCAGCCTTGCACGACAGCATGATTATTGGCATCATCATGTTCGGCGTGCTCGTCGCCACGCTCTACTACGTCGGCCGCCACGGCCTGTCGCGCGGAGGAGGAGACGGCCTGCCGTCACCACCGCCACCGGCGACGCAGTTGAGGTAGGCGAGATCGTCAGACGCGATAGTCTCCCCCGTTCCCGTATCAAGTGCGGCGCGCTCGCGCGCGACTTTAGTTCAGTCGCCCCGCGAACGCGCCGCACAAATTTCATCCGTCCGAAGGAAATACCCGACATGCCACAGTCCATGCCTCGCCGCATGCGCGCGCGCTTCGCCCGGTCGCCCGTCACGGCGTTGTCCCTGCTACAACTACTGTCGCTACTGCTCGCACTGAGTTTCGTCGGCGCGAGTTCGACGACTACGCACGCGCAGACGCCGACCACCGCGCCGACCGCGAACACCACGCAACAAGCGCGCACGCCCATCCAGACCGTCACAGAGTTTTACAAGGCGTTGCGCGAGCGGCGTTTCCGCGAAGCCTTCGCGCTCTCGATCTACAAGCCCGCTCTCGAAGGCTTGAGCGCGGAGGAGTACGCCGAGTTGCAACCGGAGTTTGAAAAGTTGGCCGGGGCTGTGCCGGAGAAGATCGAGTTTGGCGGCGAACAGATCAGCGGCGACACGGCGACGGTCTTCGCGCGCGTCGGCGGCGAGAACGCGCAGTTGGAGGCGATCACGTTGATGCGCGGGGCGGACGGCGCGTGGATTTTCGGCGACGCCGAGAATCAGGAGATCGTCAAGCGCGACGGCAAAGAGTTTTTCCTCAAGGCGCGCATCGAGACGCACCACACAGAGGTGGAGGCGTTGCTGCTGAAACTGGCGAACGCCGAGGCGGGCTACAGCGCGCTGAACGGCGGGCGGTTCGCCGACATGCCCGCGCTGCTCAACGGCAAACCCGCGCTGCGTGAAGATGTCGAGAGCGCGCGCACACTCGGCTACACGTTCCAGATCACCGTCGGCAAGGACGGCGAAAGTTACCGCGTCAACGCCGAACCCACCCGCTACGGCCGCAGCGGCTTGCTCTCTTACCACATGGATCAGGCGGGCATTCAGAAGAAGGACACGGGCGGCAAGCCGCTCAACCCGCAGACGAAGAAGTAAGTCGAAGGGCAAGATGATAAGTCAAAGGGTAAAGGGAAGGGGGAAAGGGGAAGGGATAAAAGGCACCACAGGATAGGCGTGCTTCTTTTCCTTTACCCTTTAACCCTTCCCCTTTACCCTTCTTAAAACCTTATGCCGGAACTAATGCGTTCCATGGTCGCGCGCATGCGCGTCTTGATCGGCAACCGACGCCACGCGCGCCGTTATCGCCGCGGCGTACACTTTAGCGTCTCGATCTTCGACCCGAAGTTGAGCCGCGAGCAACTCGAACACGCGCCCTATCTCGAAGGCGACACCTCCGACCTCAGCGCGAGCGGCCTCGGCCTCGTCGTTCCCGCCATCCGCATCAACGACCGCTACCTCACCGCCACGGATCAGAAGCTCCACCTCCTGCTCGAACTCCCCTCCGGCACAATCGAGATGCGCGTCGCGCCCGTGCGCTACGAACAACTCGAACGCGAAGGCGCGGCCTCCGGCTATCTCATCGGCGTCCGCATCGCCGACCTCAGCGACGACGACCGCGCGCGCTTTGAAGACTACCTCCGCCAACTATCTTGACTCGCCTCGCCTCGTTACTTTACGGTACTCACAAGCAGCCCACCTTGGAGACGGTTAGGGGATAATGAATGGGGATAATGAATTATGACGGGCGAAGAAATGGAACGCGCGATTGAGTTTCTCCTACAGAGTCAGGCGAGTCTTGAATCTGAGGTTGCGGAGACGAACAGGGTCGTCCGGCTACAAGCGGAGACGCAGACGGAGTTCATCCAGATCGTGACGCGCCACATCGAAGCGCAGGGCGAGATCAACGCGTCGCTTCGCGCGGCCGTCTCACGCACGGATGAGCGGCTTGATCGTTTGGAAGTTTTAGTCGAACGCTACATCGAAGGGCGCGGCGGACAAGCGTCGGATGCGGTGTGAGCCGCGCTAGTCTGCGAAGTGTAGCCAGCCGAATTTCTCCGGCACGTGGAAGTTTGGCTCGGGCGCGTGGGTCGGTTGCCAGGCGACGTAGCCGCGCGTCTCGCCCGCGCCCACGCAGCGAAACAGATTCGCGCGCCAACGCTCGCCCGCGCGCGGCGCGCCGCCGACGCCGAACGCGTCCCACGGCACGCGCATCGCCACCGCCACGGAATCGGCTGCGATGCGCGCCGCGGATTCCATCCCCGAATAAAATCCCCAGTCGGTCTCGCGCCCGAACACGCCCACGCGCAAGGCGAGGTCGAGCCATTCGCCCGTCGGCGCGACTTCAAATTCAAAGTAACGCGAGGGGTCGTCCGCTCGCGGCGCAACGAACAACTCGCACACGTCTCGATCCCACAGCCCCACGGTCTTCCAACCGCGTTCGGGACTCGCGCTCACGACGAGCGGCTCGCGCTGCTCGCACACGAAGCGCGCCGACAACCCTCGCTCGTCCCACATGAGACGCGCCTCGGCCTGTCGCGCGAAGGGCGCGGCCTCGCCCGACCAGTAACGCTTGAGTCGCACGGGGCGCGCCCGCGCCCACTCCGCGTGGTCGAGTTCGGCGACGCCGACCAGCGCGCGCGCGCGGCTCGCCTCGACGATGTTCTCCTCGTTCGCCACCCCGCTTCACCCCCGGTCTAAAACAGCCCGCGCACCCAGCCGCCGTCCACCTGCAAGGTGACGCCCGTGATGTACGACGCGCGCTCCGAAGCGAGGAAGGCAATTGCCGCCGCGATCTCTTCCGCCGAGGCGAGCCGCCGCATCGGGACTTGCGCCGCCCACATCCCGAGCAACTCTTCCTTCGACTTGCCGCTCGTCCCTGCGCGCGCGGCGGCGAGTTCGTCCTGCCGCTCCGTCAAAGTGTAGCCGGGCGCGACGTTGTTGACCGTCACATTGTCGGCGGCGACTTCCGCCGAGAGCGTCTTGGCCCAACCCGTCAAACCCGCGCGCACGGTGTTCGACAACAGCAGCCCCTCGATAGGCTGCTTGACCGAGATCGAAGTGACGTTGACGACGCGACCCCAACGCGCCTCGCGCATCGCGGGCACGACCAACTGCGACAGCCTGATCGCCGAGAGCGCGTTCAGTTCAAAGGCGCGGCGATACATCTCCAAGTCCGCGCTTTCGAACGTCGCAGAGGGCGGGCCGCCCGCGTTCGTGACGAGGATGTCCACGCGCCCCGCACGTTCGCGCGCCAGTTCGACGAACGCACGCGCGTCCGCGTCGTCCGTCACGTCGGCGCGCATGCCGACGCACTCCGTTCCCGTCTCTTCCGCGATCTGCCGCGAGGCCTCGCGTGCGCGTTCCTCGTCGCGCGAACACAAAAACACGCGCGCACCCTCGCGCGCCAACTCGCGCGCCGCCGCGAAACCGATCCCCTTGCTCGCCGCCGCGACGAGCGCGACGCGGTTAGTTAAACCGAAATCCATTGTGGAAGTCTCCTTTGCTTCGACCAGGGAACGATCATAGTTGAAAGCCGCGCGGTTTGTTAATCGCTTGAGAGGTGAATCTTCGTGGCGGCGTCGCGCAGCGCGGCGTCGCTCGTGACGGGAGGCTCGCCCGCTTGAGTCGTCTGCGCGTGCGGCGTTGTCGTGCGCTCGCGATTCCACCAGCGCGCGGTGGCGAACCAGAGGAGGCCGGGCAACAGGAAGAGGATGCCGATGCCGATGGTGACGACGCGCGGCGGGAAGTTGAAGCGGTCGAGCAGTTCGCCGACGAGGTAGTTGGAGGCGGCCATCGTCAGCGTGAGCAGGGCGAGTTCGGCGGCGAAGACGCGCCCGCGAAAGTTGTCCTCGACGCCCTGCTGCAACAGCACCGTGGAGAAGACCCAGAGGATGCTGCCGCCCATGTGCGCGACGGCCAGCATCACGAGCGCGAGGGCGTAGTTGGTCGCGCCGCCGAAGGCCGCGTAGAAGACGCCGCCGACGAGGAACGAGAGGCCGATGATGGTCTGCATGCGTGCGCGCGATTCGCCCGCGAGGCGACGCGCGAAGACCGGGCCGATGGCCGTGCCGATGCCGCGCGCGGCGTAGAGCACGCCGATGCCTGTGGCCGCGCTCGGCCCGACGGGGAAAATCTTTTCGCCGAAGACCGCGAGCAGCGCGAGGATGCCGCCGCCCAGACCCCACGCGGGCTTCACCGCCATCAGCGCGAGCACGCGCGGCCGTGTCCGCACGTAGCGGATGCCTTCGAGCGTGTCGGTAATGCCGAGCGCTTTCGCAAGCGTGAGCCGCGTCTTCTCGCGCGTCGGGCGGCGCGGAAAGCGCACGCTCCAGACGAGCGCGGCCGAGACGATGTAAGTCGCCGAGTCAACGACGAAGGCGGCGTCCGTGCCGAACCAACCCGTCACCAGCCCGCCCGCCACCGCGCCGAGCGTGAGCATGGCCGACCAAGTGACCGAGGCAATGGCGTTGGCCGAGATGAGTTCGCGCTCCGCGACGATGGAAGGGATGGCCGCAGACTTCGCCGGCTCGAAGAAAGTCGAGAAGGTGAGTTGCAAAACGGTCAGCGCGTAGATGAGCCAGATTTGATCCGGTCGGCGCACGAACAGGAAGCCGAGCACGACGACGGCGCGCAACACGTCGGACACGATCATGATCGTGCGCCGGTTGAACCTGTCCGCGACGACGCCGGAGAGCGGCCCGACGACGACGCTCGGCAGGAAGCGCGCCACCATGATGAGTCCCACGTCGCGCCCCGAACCCGTCAAGTTCAAGACGAGCGTCATCACGGCGATGGTGTCGAACCAGTCGCCGAGTTGGCTCACCACCTGACCGAGCCACAGTTGCCGGAAGCCGCGATTCTCACGCAGCAATTCGAGATAGCCGACGGACATAAGAATAGTGACGAGTGACGGGTGGCAGGTGACAAGTTGAAAACCGGAAACTTGTTCCGGCTCGTCGCTCGTCACCTGTCACTCGTCACTGTTTTTTGAGAGTGCGACAGCGGGATGAAGGTTGTCAAACGTGCGTTGTGTCGCGGGGAATGAAAAAACTGGAACTAGGCGCGCGGTTGTATGGGGCGAGGCACTAATGAGTGTGCGCTTCGGTCAGGGCGCGACGTTGGCGTCAGCATGACGCGTCAGGTTGACGGGAAATCGTGTCGGAGTAACTTCCAGTTTTCAATCGAGGCGCGGGGCGTCGCGCTTTGGCGAGTTTTGCGGCGTGTTTGTCTCGTGTGTCCGTGCGGCACGCGGCTTGTTTAGAGGGTGGGTGCGGCTGGAAGCGTTAACGCGCTTCTTCGGACTCTCCGCACGGAGTCCGAACGGCCGCACCACTTTTGACAACCCGACGGGTCGCGACGGAAGCGCTCTCGAAGAGAGTTTCGACCGCAGCGCGCCGCAAGCAGCGCGACCCGGAAGACGGACGAGATTCTCACCCCTGACGCGGCGAGTGAGTGCCACGCACTCGCCGCTTGCCCAAGCCGTCGCCGGAGACAGTAGACGATTTGCTCCCGTCAATCGTCTCCGGCGGCGGGCTTTTCAAGGTCGGTCGCAAATTGGGGCGAAAACGAATCTTGCAGCCTCTTGATAGACCAGCAGTCGCGGACACTCCAGCGTGCAAAGGACGAATCGAGAATGATTGACATGTCGGGCTACAGCCGCGCGGCGAAAGTCTACTGGGTCGCGCTCGTCTCGGCGGGCGCGCTCATCGTCGCGTGGGCGCTGTCGCAGTGTCTCTCGTTCACCCAGACGCAAGGGCTACAGTTTCTCGCGCTCGCGAGTTTCGTCGTCATCTCAAGCTCTCTCCCCATCCGCATCCCCAACACGTCGGCCAGCATCACGGCGGGCGACGCCTTCATCTTCCTCGGCGCGATCCTGCTCGGCGTGCCCGCCGCCCTCGCGCTCGGCGCGACGGGCGCGCTCGTCAGTTCGCTCTGCACCTCACGCCGCGCGCCGAGTTGGATCGCCGCGCCCGCCACGATGTCGCTAACGGTGCTCGTCTCGGCCACCGCCTTCTACTTCATGCTCGACTCTTACGCGGGCGTCGCGCGCCAGCCCGTCGGCATGTCGCGGCTGACGTTCGAGCAACTGCTCGTGCCGCTCGTCGTGATGGCGCTCCTGCAATACCTGTTCAACGGCGTGCTCATCGGCACTCTACACGCGCTCAAGGGCGGCAGTTCGATCTGGAAGTTCTGGCGCGACGGCTACCTCTGGACTTCGTGCACGTTCTTCGCCTCGGCCATCGTCACCGCGCTGCTCTATCAGGCGATGCAGAACTTCGGACTCATCTACGTGCTACTCAGCGTCCCCGTCATCGGCGCGACGTTCGCCACTTACAAAATTTACTTCGAGCGCATGAACGAGAAGTCGCGCGAGACGGCCGAACTCGCGCGACTTCACCTCGCCACCGTCGAAGCCCTCGCCACGGCGATTGACGCCAAAGATCAAACGACCCACTGCCACGTCCGGCGCGTGCAACTCTACGCGGCGCGGCTCGGCGAAATGCTCCGCCTCACCCGCAGCGAGATCGAGGCGCTGCGTGCGGGCGCGATGCTGCACGACATCGGCAAACTCGCCGTGCCCGATCACATCCTGAACAAGCCGGGCAAGCTGACGACGGCCGAGTTTGAGCGCATGAAGGTTCACACCATCGTCGGCGCGAGCATCCTCGAACGCATTGATTATCCCTACCCGGTTGTTCCCATCGTGCGCTCGCACCACGAACGCTGGGACGGCCTCGGCTACCCGGATGGCCTGCGCGGCGAAGAGATACCGTGGACGGCGCGCATCTTCGCCGTGGTTGATTGCTTCGACTCGGTGCGCGAGGATCGCCCCTATCGCCGCGGCATGACGCGCGAGGAGGCGAGCGCGATGCTCCTGCGCGGCGCGGGCACGCACTTCGATCCGAAAGTCGTCGAACTTTTTCTCAAGCACCTGCCGGAGTTCGAGGCTGAGATCGTCGAACTCGGACTCGACCAGCACGGCTTCACGAGCCGCGAGGCCGAGCCGCGCGCACTTGTCGAAGCGAGCGGCTCGCACGCCAACGCCGCTCACACGTCCGCCGCGCCGCCGCTCAACCCGAAACAGTTCGCCGTGCCCGCCTACCTCGAACAGATCAAGAGCGCGCACCGCGAGGTGTACGCGCTCTACGAAATCGCGAGCACCTTCGGCGCGTCGCTCGACATGGAAGACCGCAGCCAGATTCTCGTCAACAAGGTCGGCCACATGGTTCCGTTCGACACCTGCGCCGTCTATCTCTTCGACGAGTTGAAGAACTACGCGACCGTCGCGCACGTCAGCGGCCTCAACGCCGAAGCGCTGCGCGGCCACTGCGTCGCGCCGGGCGAGGGCGTGATCGGGTTCGTCATCGCCAACCGACGCCCCGCCGCCGGGTTCGACCCGATGCTCGATTTCGCCGCCCTCGCGTTGACGGAGGCTGAACCGTATCGCTCCATGATTGCGCTACCGCTCGTCAAAGACGAACGCCTGCTCGGCGTGCTCGCAGTCTATTCGCTCCAACCGGATCATTACACGGACGATCACCTGCACCTGCTCGACACCGTCGCGCGCCTTGCCTCCGACGCCTTCTCCAACGCTCTCCATCATGCCGAGGCCGAATCGAACGCCCTCACCGATCCGCTGACGAATCTGCCGAACGCGCGCGCACTCCACATACGCTTCGCTGAAGAGGAAGCCCGCGCGCGTCGCAACGGCACGTCCTTTCAAGTCGTCATGCTCGACCTCGACGAGTTCAAATCGGTTAACGACACCTACGGCCACAGCACGGGCGATCAAATGCTGCGCGAGGTGGCGCGCGTGTTGAGCGCGCAACTGCGCGAGTATGATTTCCTCGCGCGCTACGCGGGCGACGAGTTCGTCGCCGTCGTGCAAGACCTGCCCCGCGCGCAGGCCGACGATTTGTGCGGGCGCATCGAGACGGCCATCCGCGGGCTGTCTCTGCACGTCCCGCCCGACAAGCGCGCGCGCGTCGGCATCAGCGTCGGCGCGGCGCGTTTCGGCACGGACGGCGAGACGCTCAACCAACTGCTCATCGCCGCCGATCAGGCCATGTACTCTGTCAAGTCCGACCACAAACTACGCCGCCGCCACACCGGTTCGGCCACCTCCCTCTCCATCGTCGAAACTCCCACGGGCGAACTCGCCACGACGGCCATCAATTAACGGCAAGTAAGAAGTGAGCGGTGAGCGGTGAGCAGAAGGATTTACTAATGCTCACTGCTTACTGCTCATTGCTTACTGCCCACTTCTCTTGACATACCCGCCCCGCATCGCTTTAATCGTTAGAGAGGCTCAGGGCTGCGGCACAGCGTCGTCGGCTTGAATGCGCTTCGCCGGAGAGTCTACGTGTTAGCGCGCACCCGCAGCCGGGACTTGCTTCTGTCGGTCTTCAATGTACGCCGCCGTGCGGTCGGCGCGTCGCCTCTTACTTAAAGCATGCCGGTTTCTTCCATCCAAGCGGCGAAAAGTTTCACCCTGCTCATCGTTGACGACGACGAACGGGCGCGCGCCTCTCTCCAGCACACCTTCGAGAGCGCGCAGCATCAGGTGAAGACGGCCGCCGACGCGCCGACCGCGCTACGCATGCTCCACCGCGAGCCGTGCGATCTGATCCTTTTAGACATCGAACTGCCCGGCGTGGACGGCCTCGCGCTGTGCCGCCTGTTGCGCGCGCAGGAGGCGACGCGGCGTCTGCCCGTCATCGTCATCTCGGCGCACGACGACGAGGAACGCAAGGTCGGCGCGTTCGCCGCGGGGGCTGACGACTTCATCGTCAAACCGGCGACGCGCCGCGAACTCCTCTCGCGCGTCGGCACGCAGATCGAGGCAGCGCAACGCGAGCGCGCGCTCGTCGGCAGCAACCGCGAACTCGGTTTTCTGGCCGACCTGGGGCGCGGCCTGCTCGTCGCCTTAGAACCCGTGCAGGTCGTCCGACGCGTCGCGGGCGCGACCTACGAAGCCGCCAACGCAACGCTCTGCGCCGCCATCTTAGAGCCGCGCCGGATGGGCGACGCCCCGGAGCGCGCAACGGGCGGCGCGGCTTTAAGTGAGTCGGCCGCGTGCGTCTTCGACCGGGAGGGCAGCGCGGAGGACGGCGCTCTGATCGATCAGGCGAAGCTCAGGCGTTGGCTCAAGACCGACCCGGCGACTTCCGTCAGGCTCGAAGACCGCGCGGAGTTTTTCCTGCGAGACGAGGCGCACCGCGTCGAGTACGTCGCGCCGCTCCGCTTCGAGGGGCACGCGCTCGGCGCGCTCGTCGTCGCATTCGATACGGCCGAAGGCTGCGGCGAAACCGAGAGCCGCCTGATTGACGCGGCAGCGCAGCAGGCCGCGCTCGCGGCGCGCATCTCGTCTCTGTACGAAGCGGCGCGAGCATCATCGGCCAGTCTCGCGAAGGAGGTCGAACGGCGCACGGCCGAGGCCGAAGCGCAGCGGCGTTTCACAGAGGCCATCATTGACACGCTGCCCGTCTCGCTCTACGCGGTGGATCGCAATCACCGCATCGTCGCTTGGAATCGCAACCGCGAACTCGGCGGGCAGGGCATCCCGCGCGGCGAGGCTCTGGGGCGCAACATCTTCGACGTGCTGACGCGCCAGCGGCGCGAGATTCTGGAACGCGAATTCGGCCGCGCCTTCGAGACCGGCCGTATCGAACGCATCGAGCAGGAGTCGGTCGCCCCGGACGGCACGTCGAAACACTGGCTCGTCAGTAAAGTCCCGATGCGCGTCGAGGGCGGCGAGATTTCGCACGTCATCACCGTGGGCGAAGACATCACGGCGCGCGTGGAGGCGAACCGCGCCGTCGCGCGCACCGAAAAACTCGCGGCCGTCGGCCGACTCGCCGCAGGGGTCGTCCACGAGATCAACAACCCGCTCGCCACCATCGCCGCGTGCGCAGAGGCTTTGGAGACGCGCGTCGTCGAAGGCGCGTTCGGGCAGTCGGCCGAAGTCGAAGACTTGCGCGAATACCTGTCGCTCATTCGCAGCGAGGCTTTCCGTTGTAAGACGATCACGAACGGGCTTTTGGATTTCAGTCGCAACCGCGCGGGGCAGCACGCGCCGGTCGAGTTGGGCGAAGTGCTGGAAGCGGCGGCGCGTCTGCTGCGCCACCAGAAGCGCAGCCGCAACGTCGAGATCGAGGTTGACGCGCCCGCGGACGTGGCTGCCGTCGCGGGCGACGCGGGGCAGTTGCAGCAGGCCGTGATCATTCTCGCCGAGAACGCGATTGACGCGATGCCGCAGGGCGGGACGCTTCACTTGCGCGCACAGAACGAAGGCGCGGCGGGCGTGCGCGTCGAGGTGTGCGACACGGGCGTCGGGATTCCGCAGGAGAATCTGGCGCGCATCTTCGATCCCTTCTTCACGACGAAGGAGGTCGGGCAGGGAACGGGTCTCGGGCTGGCAGTCTGTTATGGTATTGTGACGGAGCACGGCGGGCGCGTCGCCGTGGATTCGGTAGTCGGGCGCGGGACGACTTTCACGCTTGTCTTGCCCTCGCTGAGCGGGGAGCGATTGGACGACGGAGGCCGAGCGAGTTGAGTAACGAGCAGCCGAGCAGAATTCTGGTGGCCGAGGACGAAGCGAACCTCCGGCTGGTTTTGCAGAAAGAACTTCAGAGGCAGGGGCACGAGGTGCGCGTCGCGCCCGACGGCGAGGCCGCGCTGCGCCTCTTGGAAGAGAGCAACGTGGACGTGCTTTTGTGCGACATCAACATGCCGCGCATGGACGGCCTCGAACTCTTGCGCCGCGTACACCAGCGGCCGAACCCGCCCGAAGTGATCATGCTGACCGGGCACGCCACCGTCGAGACGGCCATCGAGGCGATGAAACTCGGCGCGTATGATTACCTCTCCAAGCCCTATCACATCAACGAACTCGACACGCTCGTCAAACGCGCTGCGGAGAAGCGGCGTCTGCGCGTGGACAACCAACGCCTGCGCGCTCAACTCGCGCGGCAGACGGGGATGCCCGAGATCGTCCACGTCTCGGACGCGATGCGCGAGGCTCTGCGTCTCGTCGAACGCGTCGCGCCGTCGGACGCGTCCGTCCTGATCACGGGCGAGTCGGGCACGGGCAAGGAACTGATCGCGCACGCCATCCACCGCTTGTCGCAGCGCAAGGACGGCTCGTTCATTGATCTCAACTGCGCCGCCTTTCAAGAGTCGCTGCTCGAATCCGAACTCTTCGGCTACGAGGCGGGCGCGTTCTCCGGCGCGAAGGGGCGCAAGCTCGGACTGTTTGAACTCGCAGACAACGGCACGCTCTTTTTAGACGAAGTGACGGAACTGCCCGCGCCTTTGCAGTCGAAACTCTTGCGCGCCATCGAGACGCAGACCTTCTACCGCGTCGGCGCGGTGCGTAAAGTGCAGGTCAACGTCCGCATCATCGCGGCGACGAACCGCGACATGACGCAGGCCGTCTCCGACGGCAGCTTCCGCGCAGACCTCCTCTACCGCATCAACGGCTTCCAGATCAACCTCGCGCCTCTGCGCGAACGCCCCGAAGACATCGAGCCGCTCGCGCAGCACCTCATACGCCAACTCGGCGGCCTGAACCCGCCGGAGATCACGCCCGAAACGCTGGCCGCGCTCGCCGCCTACCCGTGGCCGGGCAACGTGCGCCAACTTCGCAACTGCCTTGAGCGCGCCGTGCTGCTCGCCAACGACGGGCGCATCACGACGAACGAACTGCCGCCCGAAATCGTCAACCCCGCGACGACGGCGAACGCGTTCGTGCAGAATTACGCGGGCGGCGTCGCCGCTGCAACGGGCGGCGGGGCGTCCGAAGGCGGAAACGCCGTCGTGCAGCCGCCGCTCAGGGAAGTCGAGCGGCAACAGATCGTCTCCGCGCTCGAACAGACCAACTGGCATCGCGGCAAGACGGCCGAAATCCTCGGCATCTCGCCCTCCACACTCTACCGCCGCCTGCGCGATTACAATCTGACGCGGCGCAGTTGAAGTTCGTCCCGCCGGACGCGGCGACCGGACGTTGTAACTCCGACGCCGCGTGTTCCACCTTCAAATTTACGTGTGTCGTTGCCGGGTAGCGGCCTGATTTGATTATTTGCCGAGGAGACGTGCGAGCAGATTGGGTAGCTGGTCGTGCTCTTCGAGGTAGGTGATCCAATCATTGCCGCTGACGTTCACGTCCGTGCCTTCGAGGTCTACGCCGTATTTTTCAGCCAGCGCGACGAGCGGGGTGCGGCCGTCGTATTTCGCGTGCGCGCGAACTCTTTGTCCGGCCTCCAGCACGTCTTGCGGAAACTTGCCGACGAGATCGATGAGAATCAAGTCGGCCTGCACGCCCCCGCCGCCGACCCTGTCCCGCGCGTCTTCTTCGTCCAGCGCAATGAGCACGCGATAGCCGTACCTTTGTAGGTTCTGCTTGAGGATGGGGCGTGTTTCGTCGTCTTCTTCAATGAGCAAGATGGTCGCTTGCTTCACTTGTTCCGTGTTCATCCCTTTGTTCATCCTTTTCTCTGAAACAGAGACTCTGGAACATTACACACAATGCCTCTCTAAGTTCAACTCAATGCTGTGCGGCTTCGTCCATTTCGGATGAACCAACTGTCCGTTTAGGACAAAGCCTGTTATGCTGTTTTCGTTCTCGTACAGTTCTTTTGAGAAGCTCCATCCGACATTAGGTTAGCCTAGCTAACTCCCTTCTGCCGCGTGCTGTCTTTTACGGACACGAATCGCACACAGAAAGGCTACCTGATGTCCACGCACACCCCATCACTTCCCCCCGCCGCGAACCGCATCCTCAACTCCTTATCACACGCCGAATACGAACGCCTCGCACTCGATTTAGAATTCGTCACCCTGTCGGCGGGCGAAGTCGTCTGTCACCCCGACGAACCCATCACGCACGTCTACTTCCCCAATCGCGGCACTGTCTCTCTCGTCTCAAGTTTTGAAGACGGCGGCACAGTCGAAATCGGGATGGTCGGCAACGAGGGGATGTTCGGCGTCTGCGTCTTTCTCGGCACGATCAGTTCGCCGCTTTTAGCACAGGTGCAAATGGGGGGCGATGGCTTTCGGATGCGCGCCGATGTGCTCAAGCGGGAGTTTAACAAAGGCGGGGCGCTCCATGACATGCTGCTGCGCTACACGCAAGCCTTCATCACGCAGATCGCCCTGACCGCCGCCTGTAACCGCGCGCACCACATCGGCGGGCGTTTGTCGAAGTGGCTGCTGATGTGTCAGGACAGGTCGCAATCAAAGGATTTAGAATTAACGCATGAGTTCATCGCCACGATGCTCGGCACGCGGCGTGCGGGTGTTACAGAGGCTGCGGGTCAACTCAGAGACGCAGGCGTCATTACCTACAGCCGGGGGCACGTCACCATCACAGACCGCGCAAAGCTGGAGGCGGAGTCGTGCGAATGTTACCCGATGTTGAAGAAGGAGTTCACACGCTTGATCAGCGGTAACAACGGTCACGCCCTCTGAAACGAAATCCCACGAGAGCGTCCGAGTGTCCGGGCAGGGCTTTCACTTTCCGCCTTCCCCATTCAAACCTGAACACTACTCGTTGCCACCCACGCTCGTGCCGACTCCGTATTCCTACGCCCCGCTGCTCCGTCACGCGTTCCAATCCCACATCTACCTGTTCCAACGCGACATTTTCATGTTCTAACCCCATATTCGTGTGATCCGGTGCTCATTTTCGTGTTCCAACCCGACATTTTCGTGATCCGGTAACACATTTTGACGTTCCGGTGACACATTTTGATGTTCCGGTCGCTCATTTTCGTGATCCGATCCCACATTTGCATGATCCGGTGCTCATTTTTGTGTTCCGGTGCGACATTTCCATGATCCGACACGACATTTTCGTGATCCGGTACGACATTTTCGTGATCCGGTACGACATTTGTATATTCCGCCACACATTTTCATGTTTCAACTCCGCCGTCGCACGTCCTGACCCCATCGTCACGCGCTAAAACCCACCGTCAAGTGTTTCGATTCCGTCGTCACGCGCAAAAACCCGCCGTCACGTGTTTTAGTCCCGCCGTCATGTGTTTTAACCCCATCGTCGCGTGTTTCGGTGCTCCGTCACGTGTTTTAAGTCCATCGTCACCTGTTTTTTTCCCATCGTCATGCGTTCGGGTGCTCCGTCACGTGCACAAAGCCCGTCGTCACATGTTTTGATGCTCCGTCAAGCGTTCTGACGCCGCCGTCACGCGTTTCGGTGCTCCGTTACGTGCTTTTTTCTCGTCTTTAGGTGTTTCGAGGGCGTCGTCAGCGGTAGTGGGGCGGCCGTCGTGTGTTCCGGCGGGGCGTTTGGTGTTTTGGTGGGAGCGTCGGGCGTTTTTTTACGTCGCCGGGCGTGTCGGTGCGGCAGCGGGCGTTTTGAATTGACCGCCGCGCGTTACGGTGCGGAAAGTTTGGGTGGCGGACTGTCGAGTGTGTGGCTGCTTCGCGCTTTTTTTAACTCACCCCTGACGCCTTGTCGGCCGTCTTGTCGAGCGCGCGTTGGGCGGCCTCAGCCTTGTCGCGCTGGCCTGTGCGGACGTAGAGCGTGATGAGTTGGCGCAGCACATCGGGGGCGGCGGGGATGAGTTTGCGCGCGGCCTCGTAGTGCTTGATGGCGTCGCGGTCGCGCCGTGCGGTGGCGAGCAGCGCGGCCGTGCTGGTGTGCGCGTAAAAGTCGCCGCCCGCGCGCTTGAACTGTTTGAAGGCGTCGTCGAACTTGTTTAAGCGCCCGTAGACGAGCGCGAGATTGTTGGCGACGCGCGTGTCCGCGGGGTCGAGCCGCGCGGCGTCTTTGAGATGCGAGAGAGCGTCTGTGTAACGGTCGTCGAGATAGAGCGAATGGCCGAGGTTGTTCAAGACCTGCGCGTTGCGGGGCGCGACCGAGAGGGCGCGTTCGTAAAACTCGCGCGCCTGCTTGTGCTGCCCGCGCCGGTCGTAGGCGAGGCCGAGCAGGTTGTTCGCCTCGACGAGATCGGGGCCGGTGACGGCGGCGACGGACAACTCCGAGATGGCTTCGTTGTTGTAGCCGTTCGCAAGGAGCGCGCGCCCCTGCGAGAGCGGGTCGCCCGGCACGCCTTCGATGTAGGGCTTGAACGGGCGCGGCGCGTAGTCAACAGTCTCTTCAGCAGACGGCGCGGGCGGTTGCGGCGCGGTGGCGTCCGGCGTGGTGGCCGAGGGAGTTGTCGCGGCAAAGGTCGGCGGCACGCTCAGAGCCTTCTCGCCTGCGCGCACGGAGCGCGCGGCGGCTTCGGCCAACACTTCCGGTTGCGACGTTGCCACGGCCGCGACGGGCGACGCTGACGTTGCGGCTGCTACGACGACGGGCGTCGGTTCGGTGCGCGCCGCTGCTGCTGTTGCTGCTGCGGTGGTGGTGGTGGCGTCCGGCTGTGCGGGCGTTGTCTGATTCGCGGCCGTGGTTTGCGTGTCCTTCTTCTGCTTCGCCTTGTCGCGCGCGGTCTTGTCGTCTTTATCACCGCCGCCGAAAAGTTTGGCGAGACCGCGAAAGGGCGCGGTGATGATGCGTACGAACAAGTTCGGGCGTTTCTTCGCCCCCGTCGCCCCCGTCGTTGCGGCTTGCGTCTGCGTTGCGGTCGCGGCTTCCGACGCCGACTCGACCCGCGTCTCCGTTAGTTCAACTGACCGTGGCGCACGCATCAACGCGGCGCGCGTGTCATCGTTGAAACTCGACGCGCGGAGCGGGGTGAGAGAAGAGCAGACCAGCGCGCAGGCACAGGCGAGACGTGTGGCTTGAGAAAAACGCACGGCGATGTTGAATCCTTTCGCGTGAACAAACTGCCCGCGACCGACGCGTTATTGCGGGCTGTGACATGGACGTTGGCGCGGAGACTAACGCGCGCCAGTGAATCTTAGGGCAGTCGGCGGGTAAGGTCAAAAGCCCGTATTGAAACTTCCGTCGCGCGTGCGTGAAAAGCGACGGCGCGTGCGTGAAAAGCAACGAGGCGCGTGCGTGAAAAACGACGGCGCGGATTGGATGATTCCAGTCCGCGCCGTCGCTAGATGGGGAGAGCAAGAGAGACTAACGGGTGCAAGAAAGACTGTGGACGCCTGAGAGACTAACGGGTGCAAGAGAGAAGTTCGTCGCGCCGTCGCTTTGTTAAGCCTGTTGCTGCTTGCGGCGGCGGCGGTAGTAAAGACCGGCCAAGCCCGTGCCGAGCAGCGTCATCGTCGCGGGTTCGGGCACGGCCGCCGGGGCGGTGTTGATGGTCAACGTGATGCCGTTGTTCCAGAAGTGGCAATCGGGGTCGAAGCCGAACGCGAGGTTGTTGCCGTTGTTGATGTAGGCGATGAGCGCGGCCAACTGCGCCTGATTGAAGGTGAAGACCACGTTCTGCGTCGTGTTCACGCCGTTCGTATCCGAGAACTGCCCGATCACCGTGCCCGTATTGCTGACGAGCACGTTGGAGCTGGCGAAGTAATCGCTGATGGACGTGACGGGCGATTGGTTCGGGTCTGCATCCTCAATCGAAGTGACGCCGTTGACGGTCGCCGAGCGCGTGCCGCTCGCAGAGCCGAAGCTGTTGGCCGAGTCGAACATGCGCACGAACAGCGTGTTGGGGTTGGTGTCCCAGTTGGTGATGCCGCTAAAGGTGAGCGTCGCGCCCGTGATGCTCTGACCGGCGGGAAGTCTCCCGGCGGTGCTGATCTGCCACGTGTAGGCGCGGTGATGGTCGAGATCGAATTGATTCGGCCCGCCGGGATTTGACCCCGCACTACCGGCGGCGTCCGGCGCGGTCGGCGGCGCGGTGAAAATGATAGTGTCTGCGTTGGCGATGTTGGGCAGACTGAAAACGGCGAGTGCGGCGAGACCGATGAGCAACTTTTTCAAGACGAATTGAACCTCCTAGCGGCAACTGAACTAATTTTGATAGACAGACTACGACACGGCCTGCAAATAGAAAGTGGTTGGGGTTTGCAAGCTGTAGAGAAAGTTAATTGTTCCTCTGTCTCACCCGAAGTAAACGCCGAGTGGCGCGCGCTTTCCACAAAAGTAGAGGGGCGAGAGGATTTATCCGGTGGGAAATCGAGGCCGGAGGCGCGTCTCGTTAACTCGCGGAGGCGGCGAAGGCGAGGCGATACTTTTCGGGGATGCGGACGGGGCGGCGCGTGTCTAAATTCATCGCCACGTGAACCTGCTTGGAGCGCGCGCACAACGTCGCGTCGCCCGCGCGGCGCAACCGATACTCGAAGGTGGCGGAACTGTTGCCCGTCTGCGAGACGTGAATTTCAACCTCCGCTTCATCGCCGTAGACGAGCGGCACAAAGAACTCTGTTTCGACTTTGACGGTGGGAAAGCCGATGCGCTCGTCGGCCATCAACTGCCGGTAGCTGATGCCGCAACGCGCGCCGAAAAACTCTTCGAGGGCGATGTGAAAATAATGAAAGATGTTCGGGTAATAGACCAACCCGGCCGGGTCTGTGTCGCCGAAGCGCACCGTGATGCGTGTGGAGAAGGGCATAAGGGAAGTGACGAGTGACAAGTGACAAGTGACGAGTAACAGGTTACGAGTAACAAGTGACGAGTTTGACAATGGCTGGGCGACGCGATAAGGCAGCGTGCCTTGACGAAAATATTTTCCCGCTCTGGAATTAACGAAAATACTTTTCCGTTGTGGCGTTAACGAATGCGGCGAATGTCCGTCTGGAAGCGCGGGATGACTTCGTAGTGATCGTTGTACTGGCCGCCGAAGCCTGTCACGCCGACGCGCTGGCCGGGTTGAAAATTGCTCACTTTGATGCCGGTCGAGACGTAGACGAATGCTTGAACTTCGCCGGAGCCGTCGTTGATGAAGAGGCGATAGCCGTAAGGCAGATCGTTGCCGACGGGCTTCGTGATCGTGCCCGTCACACGCACGAGACGGCCTTCGGTCGCTTCATTGACACGCACGGTTGCGACGGATTCCGCACGCGTGTGCGCCGCGGCGCGGCCGCGCGCCGACACGCCGCTCGCGTCGGCCGTCAAGAGAATGAGTTGACCGTTGCTGTCGCTAACTCGGCCGGTCACGCGCACCTGCCGTCCGAGGCGCAGGCCGAGATTCGCGGCCGTGCGGACGTAGATGCCGCCGCTCGCGTCTTGCAGCGCAAAGCCCTCGTCGGAGGTGCCCGATTTGAACAGGCCGGAGGGGACGGTGACGAAGCCTTCTATCGTAACCACCGTGCCCGCAGGCCGCTTGCGCGCCTCGGCCACGGAGAGGATTTCTTTAGGCGCGGCCGACGCTGTTGCGGCGGCGCGCTTCGCGTCCTGTGCGGCGGCGGAGATCAAAGCGACGAATCCAACGGCGACGAAGGCGACAGCGGCGACGGAGATCAAAGCGACGGCAAAGGCGCGCGGGGTTGGTCGCTGCCGTGGCGGCGGTGTGGGCATCGAATTCTAAACGTCCTTGAGTTTCTTGCGGTCGATCTTGCCGCGATCATTTTTCGGGAGTGAGGTGACGAACTCGATCCAGCGCGGGTACTTGTAGAGCGCGAGGTGCGTCTTGACGAACTCTTTGATCGCGGCGGCCAACTCGTCGGTCGGCGCGAAACCTTCGCGCGGCACGATGAAGGCTTTCGGCTTGACGAGGCGGTCGCCCGCGTCGTGGCCGACGACGGCGCATTCGAGCACGGCTTCGTGTTGCAGCAGGCAGCCTTCGATCTCGACGGGCGCGACGTAGACGCCCGACACTTTCAACATGTCGTCGGTGCGCCCGTGATACCAGTAGTAGCCTTCGGCGTCAACGTGGAACTGGTCGCCGGTCGTGCAACTGTCGCCCGCGAAAGTCTCCTTCGACTTCTCGTGCGCCTGCCAGTAGCAGAGGGCGGCCGAGTCGCCGCGAACGCGCAGCGTCCCCATCTCGCCCGTCGCCACCTCGCGCCCCTCCGCGTCAATCACCTCGGCCTCGTAGCCCTCGACGATGCGCCCCAAACTTCCCGGCTTCACATCGCCCAAGCGGTTCGTGATGTAGATGTGGAACATCTCGGCCGAACCGATGCCGTCGAGAATCTCCACGCCGAAAGTTTCCACCCAACGCTCGTACAACTCGACGGGCAGAGCCTCGCCCGCCGACAGGCAGAAGCGTAAGGATGACAGATCGCGCGCGGCCGCGCCTTCGAGATTGAGCATGCCGTTGATCATCGTGGGCACGCTCGTCAAGATCGTCGGGCGGAAGCGTTCGATCACCTCGAACAACTTCTCCGGCGTCGAACGTTCGGAGAAGAGCGCGGTTGCGCCGCCCACGGCGAAGGGGAATAGCAGGTTCGTCCCCGTCGCGTAGCCGAAGAACAGTTTCGGCACGGAGACGGTGAGATCGTTTTCGTTGATGCCGAGCACGCGCTTGGCGTAGCACTCTGTGTTGAAGGGCAGGTCGTGGTGCAGATGCACCGCGCCTTTCGGGTGGCCGGTCGAGCCGGACGTGAACAACCAGATGGCGATGTCGTCGCGGTGCGTGTCGGCGGGCGTGAGTTCGTCGGGCATCGCCGCCGTCACCTCCGCGAACGACGCGAACTCGCCGCGCTCGCGCCCGACGACGAGCACCCGCCGCAAATGTTTCGCCCCGCGCGCCGCCTCTGTGAAAGTCTCCAACAGCGATTCGTGAATGACGGCCACGCGAGCGCGCGTGTATTCGAGGTAATAGACGTAATCGGCGGCGGGCAGGAGCGGGTTGACCATCGTAATAACCGCGCCCGCGCGGCTCGCGCCGAACCAAGTCCAGGCGAACTCCGGGCAGTCCGGCAGCACGATGAGCACGCGGTCTTCCACGCGCACGCCGCACTCTTTGACGAGCGCGTTGCCCGCGCGGTTCGACAAACTCACCGCGTCGCCGTAGGTGTACTGCTCGTCCTCGAAGTAGAGGCACACCTTGCCGTCGCGCCCCGCCTCCACGTTGTGGTAGAGGAAGTAGTCGGCCATGTTGAAGCGTTCGGGGAATTCGATGTTCATAAGCGGCGCGTTCAAACCTTCACTTCGAGATCGCAAATTATAGTTTCAACATCCGGCAAGCGTCACCATCCGCACGAGACTCTCGTCTACGCGCTCTCACGCGTCGCGCGCAGCGAGAAGACGTGCGGCAGTTCGACCTGCCAGCCGTTCGGCGCGACTAGCCCCGGCTCGAACTTCTCTGCGTTGAGGACGGTTGAGGGGCGATAGGGGAACTCGCGCAAAAATTCCAAGCGCAGCCCGGCGCGGATGACGGCGTTAACTACGTCGGCGAGACTGTGCGACCAGTTGTACTCGGTGTGCGAGAAGCCGGGCGCGTTCGGCTCTGCGTAAGAGCCGGTCGAGTGCAGCTTGACGGGTTCGGGCGTGTGGAAGTAAGGGTACTCGAAGGTGCGCCCGTCGTCGCCGAGCATGGAGACGAACGGGTGATACTCGGCGATGTAGAAGAAGCCGCCGGGCTTGAGGAAGTGTGCGACGACCGCCGCCCACGGGTCGAGTTCGGGCAGCCAAGAGAGCACGCCGTAAGAGGTGTAGACGATGTCGAAGCGGCCTCCGGCGAGCGCGGCGGGCAGGTCGTAGACGTTCGAGCAGACGAACTCGGCCGGGACATGCACGTCCGTGGAGAGCGCGCGGGCGAAGGTGATCGCCTCTTCGGAGAAGTCCGCGCCCGCGACGCGCGCGCCGCGACGCGCCCACGAGAGCGTGTCCATGCCGAAGTGACATTGCAGGTGGAGAAGCGACTTGCCCTCGACGTCGCCGACCTCTTCGAGTTCGAGCGGTTCTAAGGAAGACTTGCCCGCCTTGAAGCCTTCCACGTCGTAGAAGCGCGAACGTTTGTGCAGCCGCGTCCAGCCGTTCCAGAGCGAGCGGTTGTTTTCCAGATATTCGTCCATGCTTAGTGGTGTCCGGCGAAGGGGCAGCCCCCTCCTGTCGCCGCGCCGTGTTTCGTGTCGAGGTACGTGCGCGCCTCCCAGAGTTCGGGAAAGAAGCGTAGGTCGAGCGTGGTGCGCAAGTATCCGACGCCTTCCGAGCCGCCCGTGCCGGGTTTCGTCCCGACCATTCGCTCGACCATCTTGACGTGATGCGAACGCCACAGCGAGAAATATTCGTCGTGCGCGATGAGCATCTCCGACAGCCCGAACTCTTCGGAGCGTTGCTCGAAATGCGTGAGCACTTCGAGGACGGCGCGCGTGCGCGCCTGATAGCGACGCGCGCGTTCCGGTTCGTCGAGCGCGGCGGAGTCTGCGGGCGCGTCGAGGCCGCGGCGTCGGAGCAGCGCGTAGAACGCTTCGGCGAGCGTCGGGGCGTCGAAACGCGTCTGCAAGCGCGCGGCGGCAAACTCGTCTTCGCGGAAGTTGTCGAGCGTGCCGGGGTCTTTGAGGCCGGAGGCAAACTCGATCTCGCGAAACTGCATTGACTGGAAGCCGCTCGCGGGGTTGAGTTCGTCGCGGAAGCCTAGAAAGCTGATCGGGGTCATCGTCTCAAGAATGTGAATCTGGCTGACGAGCACCTTCTCGATCTCGACCACCCGCGCGAGAGCGCGCGCGGCGGCGAAGGCGCGATCCTCGTTCATCAGGGCGACGGCCGCATCAATCTCGTGAAGTATCTGTTTGAACCAGAGTTCGTAAGTCTGATGGATGGTGATGAACAGCAGTTCGTCGTGGTGCGCCGGGTCGGAGAGACAATCCTGCAACGCGATCAAATCGGCCACGCGTAAATATTTGTTGTATGAGAGCGGCGCATTCTCGCCGTAGTTCTTTGACATAAGAAATCAGTGACAAGTGACAAGTGACGAGTGACAAGTTTAAAGAAGACAGTGACAAGTGACGAGTGACAAGTAACGAATTAAAGCATCACTCCGGCCTTATAAACTTGTCTTTGCTCTCGTCACTTGTCACTCGTCACTTGTCACTGTAGTTAATACGCTGCGCCGGTTGCCGTCTCGTGCGCTTCGTAGGCGCGTGTGTCGAGGATGCGGCGCATCTCGCGAATGACGATGTCGAGTTCTTCGTCCTTCGTGTAGAAGTGCGGCGAGATGCGGATGCCCGCGCCGGGGCGGAAGTCCACGATGATCTCGCGGCGGATGAGTTCGCGCGTGACGGCGGCGGCGTGCTCGACGTTGACCGTGACCGTGCCGCCGCGTTGTGCGGCGTCGCGCGGGCTGGTGACGCGGAAGCCCGCGGCCTCTGCGATCTCGATCAGCTTCGTGGTCTGCCGCGTGCTCTTGGCGCGGATCGTTTCGACGCCGACGCGGTTGATGATGTCGTAGCCGCCGCGCGCCGCGTAGAGCGCGGGGATGGAGGGCGAGCCGTGCAGGAAGCGCGCGATGGACGGCGCGTAGGTCATCTCGCCCTCGAAGGCGAAAGGATGCTCGTGCGCCATCCAGCCGGTGACTTTGGGTTGGAGTTCGCCGTGCAGTCGCGGGTGAACGTAGAGGTAACCCGCGCCGGGGCCGCCGCAGAGCCACTTGACCGAGCCGCCCGTGCAGAAGTCCACGTCGAGGTCGGTGACGGAGAAGGGGACTGTCCCGGCCGACTGGTAAGTGTCGAGGACGACGAGCGCGCCGACCTCGTGCGCGCGCTCGGTGATGGCGCGCGCGTCTTGCAGGAACGCGCTCTTGAAGAGGACGTGCGAGAGGGGAACTAAGAGCGTCTCCTCGTCAATCGCGGCGAGCATCTTCTCCAAAGAGACAGTCATGCCGTCGTCCGACCCGACGCGCTCGACGCGGAAGCGGCCGTCGCGCGCGTGTGCGTCGTAGACGTACATGACGGAGGGGAATTCGAGATCGGAATAGACGATCTTGTTACGCTTGGTGTCCGGCTCGAAGCAGGAGAGGATGAGCGACTGGCAGATTGAGACGTTCTGGTGCATGGCGACCGTCGCGGGCGGCGCGCCGATGATCCGTGCCACCTCGTCGCCCACCGTGAGCGGCATCTCCCACCAGCCCTCGCCCCACGCGCGCACGCCGCGCGTCGCCCACATCTCGGCGTAGGCTTGAAGGTTGTCGAAGGTGGCGCGCGGCATCGCGCCGAGGCTGTGCGAGATCAGGTAAGTCGTCTTGTCGAGTATCGGAAACTCGGCGCGCCATTGAAGCAACTCGTCAGTCAAACGTGTGTGTCCTCCCGTGTGCGGACAATGATATGCGCCGTGGCGTGGAACGTCTAGCGACGGCGTGTTTCCGCCGCCCCGCCGCGAACTGCTACACTCTCTCGCCAGAGACCCGAAATGACCTGGCATCCCGCAAACCCGATCCGCCACACCATCCCGGAGACGCGCTGGCCGACCCGCGAAGAGGCCGCCACGTCAATACTCTTCCGGCCGATTCAAATTAACTCGCTCGTGCTCGAACAGCGCACTTGGGTTCCGGCGATGGTTCCGTGGCGCGCGACCGACGACGGCTTCGTGACGCGCGAGGTGCTCGATTGGTACGGGCGTTTCGCCGCCGGTCGCCCCGGCGCAATCGTCGTCGAGGCGACGGGCGTGCGCGACATTCCTTCGGGCCCGCTCCTGCGCATCGGCCACGAACGCTTCCTGCCCGGCCTCCGAGAACTCGTCGAAACTGTCCGCCGCGCGAGCGACGGCCACACGCGCCTGCTGATCCAGATCATAGACTTCCTCTCCGTCAAACGCCGCCCCGAAAAGTCGAAATACTTCGCGCGCTTCTTCGAGTTGCACGAGCGACACCGCCGCGCCCTTGCACGTGCGACCGGCGACGAGCGTTGGCTCGAAGTTGAAGAGACGAGCTTACGCGCGTTTCTCACCGACGCGACCGACGACTTGATCGAAAAAGTTCTGGACGAGCGCGAACTTGAGACGCTAGGCAAGGGCTACCGCGAGCGCGTCACGGACACGCACCTCGCGCACGTCGAAGAGTTGCCGCGCGTGCTCCCCGGCATCTTCGCGGACGCGGCGGGGCGCGCGCGCGAGGCCGGTTTCGACGGCGTCGAACTACACTACGCGCACGCCTACACGATGGCCTCTTTCCTCTCCGCGCTCAACACGCGCGCCGACGGCTACGGCGGCACGCGCGAGGGGCGCGTGCGCTTGCCGCTCGAAGTTTACCGCGCGGTGCGCGAGCGCGTCGGAGACGCTTACACAGTCGGCGTGCGCTTCCTTAGTGATGAAGTGATCGCGGGCGGCAGCCGTCTTGAGGACGCGATCTATTACGCGGAACAATTCGCGCGGGCGGGCTTCGACTTCCTCTCGCTCTCGAAGGGCGGCAAGTTTGAGGACGCCGCGCAGCCGAAGGTCGGCCACGCCGTCTACCCTTACACGGGCGAGAGCGGCTACGAGTGCATGCCGACAATTCGTTCGGACGAGCGCGGCCCGTTCGGTCGCAACGTCCCGCTCGCGTCGGCCGTCAAGCGCGCTCTTGTGGAGCAAGACCTGCACACGCCCGTCGTCGCCGCCGGGGGCATCTGCACCTTTGAGCAGGCCGAAGAGGTTCTGCGGCAGGGCGCGGCCGACATCATCGGCGCGGCACGCCAGACGCTCGCCGACCCCGACTGGTTTCTCAAAACCCAACTCGGCCGCGGCGATGAAGTGCGCCGCTGCACCTACACCAACTACTGCGAAGGCTTAGACCAAGCGCACAAACAGGTGACCTGCAAACTCTGGGATCGCACGCAACTCGACGCGCCCGACCTCTCCCTCAGCCACGACGGCCGCCGCAGACTGCTCGCGCCCATTTGGAAGGTGGGAGAGGGGGAAGGGGTAAAGGGTAAAGGGGAAGACGGCGCTCCGCGTTGAGCCGTTTCTTGTTTTCACCTTTACCCTTTACCCTTTACCCCTTCCCCCTGCTCCATATATTTATCGTAAGCGGCGATGAAGGCGGGGTCGCGGCGACGCAGATTCTCGTAGTCAATCTTCTTGCTGCGCGTCATCAACGAGTAGGCGAAGGGCAGGGGCGCAAGATGCATGTAGTCGCGCGCGTGCTCGAACCAGACGAGGCTCTCGTAGGCGGCCTGCTGATACTCTTCGATGACGGGCTTGCGCACGCGCTCGAACTCCACAAGCGCGTCGGCTACGTTTGCGCCCGACGCGAAACAGCGGTAGAGCGCGATGGCGTCTTCGAGTGCGAGCTTCGTGCCTGAGCCGATGGAGAAGTGCGCCGTGTGCAGCGCGTCGCCGAGCAGCACGACGTTTTCGTGTCGCCAGTGCTTGTTCTTCACGAGCAGGAAATTGATCCACTTCGAGTTGTTCGACAACAACTCGTGCCCGCCCAAGTCTCCCGCGAACACGTCGCCTAGATACGCGCGTGTCTCTTCGTCCGACATCCCCTCGAATTCCGCGCGCGCCCACGTCTCCGCGTCGCACTCGACGATGAACGTGCTCGTCTCCGCGTCGAACTTGTAGGAGTGCGCGGCGAAGACTCCGGCCGCGGACTCGCGGAAGGTGAGCGTCAGGCCGTGAAAGAGTTGGCGCGTGCCGTACCAGATATACTTGTTGCTGCGCACGCCGAGCGACGGCTCGAACGCCGCGCGGAAACGCTCGCGCACGGTGCTGTTCACGCCGTCCGCGCCGACGATCAAGTCGTAGTCGGCGAACTCTTCGAGGTTCGACACCTCCGCACGGAAGCGCAACTCGACGCCGAGCGCGCGGCAACGCTCCTGCAAGATGTTCAGCAACTTGAGGCGCGCGATGCCGGAAAACTTGTTGCCGCGAATCGTGACGCGCTCGCCGCGATGCACCACGTCCACGTTGTCCCACGTCGCGAAGCTGCGCGTGATCTCGTCGTAAGTCTCCGCATCCGTGTCGCGCAAATAAGAGAGCGTCTTATCAGAGAAGACCACACCCCACCCGAACGTGTCGCCGGGCGCGTTGCGCTCCAACACAGTGATCTCATACGACGGCCACTGCTTCTTCATCAAAAGCGCGAAGTACAACCCGGCCGGGCCGCCGCCGATAATGGTGATGTTCATATTCTTCAACTTTGACAAAAGTGACGAGTGACGAGTGACGAGTGACAAGAGAAGAAAGTAAATCGTGAATCGTCAATAGAAGGAACAGGTTTTCTCTATTCTCGATTGACGAGACACGATTTACTTTCTTCTCTCATTACTCGTCACTTGTCACTCGTCACTGTCCTTCAATAGCTCGCGCGCGATGACCAGCTTTTGAATCTCGGACGTGCCTTCGTAGATGCGTAGGGCGCGGATGTCGCGATAGAGGCGTTCGACGATGTGGCCGTGGACGAGACCCGCGCCGCCGTGAATTTGGAGCGCCTGATCAATGATGCGCTGCGCGGCTTCGGTAGCGTAGAGCTTGGCGGTGCTCGCGGCGCGCGCGAGCGTGGGGGCGTAAGAGTCTTCCTGGCCGTAGGTGTCGCGGAGATAGGCGGCGCGGTAGACGAGCAGGCGCGCGGCGTCGAGTTCCACGGACATGTCTGCGAGTTTCTCTTGAATCAACTGGTGCGCGGCGAGCGGCTGGCCGAACTGCTTGCGCCGCTGCGCGTAGGCGACGGCCTCGTCGAGCGCGCGCCGCGCCATGCCGCAGGCCGCCGCGCCGACCGACGCGCGAAACGTGCCGAGCGTCCGCATCGCGAGGCCGAAGCCGTCGCCCTCCGCCCCGACGCGATCCTCTGCGGGCACGCGCAAGTTCTCGAACTCGATCTCGCCGACGGGGTGCGGCGCGATGAGACGCGTGCGTTCGCGCACAGAGAAGCCCTGCATGCGCGCGCCGACGACGAAGGCGGAAATCTCCGCGCGACCGTCGGCGCGCGTGCCCGTGCGCGCGAAGACCGTGTAGAAGTCTGCGATCCCGGCGTTGGAGATGAAACGCTTGCGGCCGTCGAGCAGGTAGCCGTCGCCGTCGCGGCGCGCGGTGGTCTGGATGGCCGAGACGTCCGAGCCGACGTCCGGTTCGGTCAGCGCGAAGGCGGCGACGGCGCGCCCCCCGGCGGCGCGCGCCAGCCAGAAGTCGCGCACGTGTTCGGGCGCGGCGAGGCTGATCGCGTGCGTGCCCAAGCCCTGCATCACGAAGGCGAGGTCGGCGAGCGGCGACGAGTAGGACAACTCCTCGCGGATCAGGCAGAGCGCGCGCACGTCGAACCCGGCGGCGTCCGGCCGCGCCACGGCGTAGCGCAGCAGTTCGGCCTGCGCCAGCAGCACGACCAACTCGCGAAATTGTTCGTCGGATTTTGCCTGATCCGTCTCGTCCTCGTCGGCGTCGGCGCGCGGCTCGATCTCGCGCCACACGAAACTTGCGACACTGGCCGCGAGCCGCAAATGCTCGGCGGTGAAAAACGGCGTCTCTTCGATAAAGCGATCCATAAAGCAGTGACGAGTGATAAGTGACAAGTGACGAGTTAAGGCAAAAGCCCGTCGGCAAATGATTTCGATGACAGGTGACTAGTGATTAGTTGGACAGGCAAGTTCTGGTTTTAACTTGTCACTCGTCACTCGTCACTCGTCACTTGTCACTCCTTTAAAAATTGGCTCGCGCTTCTCGTTGAAGGCTTCGTGGGCTTCGCGGAAGTCGGGGTGTTGCATGCAGACGGATTGCGCCTGTGCCTCCCATTCGAGCGCGGTGTCGAGGTCAACGTGCATCTCGCGGTTGAGCATCTCTTTGGTCATGCCGAGCGCGAACGAGGGGCCGCGCGCGAGTCGCTCGGCGAGGGCGCGCGTCTCGGCTTCGAGTTCGGCAGCGGCGACGACGCGGTTGTAAAGGCCGATGCGTTCGGCCTCGCGCGCGTTGATGAAGTCGCCCGTGCAGAGCAACTCCGTCGCCTTCGCCAAGCCCACGTAGCGTGGCAGCAGGAAGGCCGCGCCCATGTCCGCGCCCGACAGCCCGACGCGCACGAAGAGGAACGCGATGCGCGCCTCCTCCGCCGCGATGCGCAGGTCGCAGGCGAGCGCGATGACCGCGCCCGCGCCCGCCGCCGCGCCGTTCAAACTCGCGATGACTGGCTTGCGCAACTGTCGCATCCGGCGGATGAGTTCGCAGGTGAGCCGCGTGAACTCCAGTTGGCCTTGAATGTCGAGCGACTGTAGATCGGCGATGATGTCGCGCACGTCGCCGCCCGAGCAGAACGCGCGCCCCGCGCCCGTGATGACGACGGCGCGCACCTCAGTCTCGTCTTGCAACGCGGCGAACGCGTCGGTCAACTCGCGGTAGACTTCAAACGTCAGCGCGTTCAGACGCTCCGGGCGGTTCAGCGTGATCCACGCCACGCCGCCGCGCACTTCATAGAGAAAACTTTTCGGAGAAAGCATAAAAGCAGTGACAAGTGACGAGTGACGAGTGACAAGTGACTGACAAGTGACGAGTGATAAGTGACGAGCTGGAACAAGTCTTTATAACTCGTCACTCGTCACTTGTCACTCGTCACTATTGTATGACCGCGATGCCTTCGATTTCCACTTTCGCGTCGTCTTCGAGGAGGGCTTTGACTTCGACGAGCGCCATGGCGGGGAAGTGCCGCCCCATGTGCCTGCGCCAGCACGCGCCGATCTCGCTCTGGCGCGCGCGGTACTCCTCTTTGTCGGTGACGTAGACGCAGAGGCGCGCGATCTGTTCGGGCGTGCCGCCCGCCTCGCGCACCACCGCGAGAACGTTCAGGAGCGCGCGCTCGAACTGCGCAACGAAATCCGCGCCGACGATCCGTTGCCCTTCGTCCCAGGCGATCTGCCCGGCGATGAACAGCAACGCGCCGCCAGCGGGGGCGAGCACGCCGTTCGCGTAGCCGCGCGGGCGTCCGAGCGTCGCGGGGTTGATGATCTTGAAATCCATCAGCAGGTATTTACCACACAGACACGAAGGCACACAGGCTGGTCAAGTTCAGCGTTGAAATTTCTCTCGCGTCTTCGTGCTTCGTGGTCGAGTCCGTTTAACTAAAATAAGACGCTGCCGCCGTCAACGTTGATGGCCTGCCCGGTGATGCCGCGCCCGTCTTCGGAGGCCAAGAGGAGCGCGAGCGCGGCCACCTCCTCCGGCGTGACGAGCCGGTTTTGCGGACTCATGCGCTTGATAGCGTCGAGCGCGTCTTCGGCCGTGCGTCCGGTCTTCGCTTCGATCTGTTCGACGGCGTTCGTCGTCATGTCCGTGTCCACGTAGCCGGGGCAGATGGCGTTGACCGTCACGCCCTTCGCAGCCACTTCGAGCGCGACCGAGCGCGTAAGACCGAGGACGCCGTGCTTCGAGGCGGCGTAGGCCGCGATATAGGGCGCGCCTGTTTTGCCCGCGATGGAGGCGACGTTGATGATGCGCCCCCATCCGCGCTCGATCATCGAGGGCAGCGCGGCGCGCGTGCAGTAGAAAGTGCCGTCGAGGTTGACGGCGAGGTGTCGCCGCCAGTGCGCGTCGTCGGTTTTGGTGACGGGCGCGCTCTCGGCTATCCCGGCGTTGTTGACGAGGATGTCCGTGCCGCGCCCGAACGCTTCCGCCGCGAGCGCGAAGGCGCGCGCCACTTCGCCTGCGTCCGACACATCGCACGTCGCGTGCATCGTTTGCACGCCGCACTCTTCCCTTACTTCGGCGGCCACGCGCTCGACCTCTCCCGCCGTGCGCGCGACGACCGCCACCGACGCGCCCTCGCGCGCGAACGCGAACGCGACGGCGCGGCCGATGCCGCGACCGCCGCCCGTGATCAGCGCGATTTTATCTTTAAGCCGCAGGGACATAAGTTTCAGGTTTCAAGTTCCAAGTTTCAGGTTTCAGGACTGAAGGTCTCAGCTTTCAAGTTTCAAATTTCGAGTGTCAAATTTGAAAGGCTCTCCGGTATTTAACTTGAAACCTGAAACCTTCAACTTGAAACCTACTTGACGGTGCGCGGGTCGCGTTTTTCCACGAAGGCGCGCACGCGCTCGCGCGCGTCCGAGGTTTGGAAGCAGCGGAGTTGCGCTTCGGTCTCGTACTGCAACATCTCTTCGAGTTCGGCGTGGTGGCTCAGGTAGACGGCGTGCTTGGCGGCGGCGACGGATTCGGGCGGCGCGTCGCGCAGGCGTTCGGCGAGCCGCCAAGTCTCGGCCGCGAGTTCGTCGTCAGGCACGACGCGGTTGACGAGGCCGAGCGCGAGCGCGCGCGTCGAGTCAATCGCGTCGCCGAGAAAGAACATCTCGCAGGCGATGTTCGGCGGCACGATGCGCGGCAGGAAGTAAGTCCCGCCCCAGTCCGGGTGCAACCCCAGCTTGACGAACGACTGGCTGAACTTCGCCGACTGTGCCGCGATGCGCAGGTCGCACGCGAGCGCGAGGTTGAAGCCCGCGCCCGACGCGACGCCGTTGATCGAAGCGAGGACGGGTTTGACCATCTCGCGAATCGTCGTCACCACGCGCCGCCCCGCGCCGAGCATCCGCGCGAACTCGTCTGCGTCCTCGCGCGCCATCATCTCGCCCATCGCCGCCACGTCGCCGCCCGCGCAGAACGCGCGCCCCGCGCCCGTGATGACGATGACGCGCACGTCGTCGTCGCTGCCCGCGCGCTCCAACGTCTCGCCCAGATCGCGCCGCATGTGTCCCGCGAAGGCGTTCAACTTCTCGGCGCGATCCAAAGTGATCGTCAGGATGCGTTCGCGCGCGTGGACTTTGATGAATTGCTCCATAAAATCAGTGACAAGTGACGGGTGACAAGTAACAAGTTAAAGAGATAAGTTAAAGAGACAAGTCTTGGTTTCAACTTGTCTCTTGTCACCCGTCACTTGTCACCGCCCTTTAAACTCAGGCTTGCGTTTGCCGACGTAGGCGTCGAGACCTTCGCGCGCGTCTTCGGACTGGAAGAGTTGTTGTTGGAGTTCGCGTTCGAGCGCGAGCGCGGACTCGAAGGGAATCTCCGCGCCGGTCTGCACGGCGCGCTTGATGCGCCCGACGGCGTGCGCCGCCTTGTGGGGAGTGGTGAACTGTCGCGCGTAACCGAGCACCTGCTCCATGAACGCCGCGCCCGTCTCCGCCTCGTAGACGTGGTTCAAGAGGCCGAGTTCGAGGCCGCGCTCGAAAGCGAAAAGCTCGCCCGTCGTCATCAACTCAATCGCGCGCGACTTGCCGACGATGCGCACGAGCCGCTGCGTGCCGCCCGTGCCCGGCAGCACTCCGAGCGAGACTTCGGGCAAGCCCATCTTGCCCGCGCCCTTGCGCGCGATGCGCAGGTCGGCCGCCATCGCCACTTCGAGGCCGCCGCCAACGCAGTGGCCGTTGATGGCCGCGATGACGAGTTTCGGCGTCTGCTCCAGACGCGACAGAGTTTCGTTCGCGTGGAGGCAAAAATAATATTTGAACGTCGGCGTCACGCTCTGAAGCATCCCGATGTCCGCGCCCGCGCAGAAAAACTTCTCGCCGCTCCCCGTGATGACGATGACGTGAACCGACTCGTCCATGCGTGCCGCGAGAACGGCGCGGTCGAGTTCCTGCATCATCTCGTAGCTATACGTGTTCGCCGGGGGATCGTTTAAGGTCAACACGGCGACGCCGCCCTCCGCCGCGTACCGCACGAGCTTGCCGCCCCCGCCCTCCGTCTCCTGAACCTTCGCTTCCGCTTCCGCCATTTTAATTACGCTCCGTTTAGTAAATTACTTTGACTCAAATTTCGCTGTCGAGTCGTCCGGCGATCTCATCGGGGTGTGCGCTCTCAAGAAATAACTCGACCGCTTCTTTCAAATTGGCTCGCGCCCCTTCAATCGAATCACCCTGGCTGGCAACGTCTAACTCAGGACAGAGCGCGACGAAACCATCATCCTCGCGCCGAATGGTTGCGGTTAGTGTGCGTGTCATCGCTCGCTCCTTCTTAACTTTATGTTTGCGGCGCGCGCCAGACGCTGAGGCGTTCCGTGTCGGCGGTCTTCGGGGTGAACTGTAGTTCGCCGCCGGTGTTTCCGGCAAGGAAGCCGGAGAGGAAGAGGCGCGCGAGGTTGTCCACGAGGTCGCCCACGGAGAGTTTGCCGCGCGGGTCGTACCAGTTGTAAATCCAGTTCATCATGCCGAAGAGGGCGTAGGTGGCGACCGTCAGATCAACCTTGTGCGCGTGGCCGTGCTGCGCCTGCTGTTGCTGCACCTCGGAGAGGATGCGGCGGACGAGGCGCGTGTACTGCTGCTTGCGCCCCGTGACGTGCGCGCGCATCTCGCCCGCGAGCGATTCGGCCTCGTGCGAGAGCACCTTCATCTCGGCCATGTTGGCGGCGAAGAACGACAGGTGGTTCTCGATCACAAGCCGCAACTTCGCGACCGGATCAGTCGTCTCGCGCAGGCGTTCGTGCAGGCGTTCGTGGACGCGGCCGAAACAGTTGTCCTGAATCAGAAAGAGCAGTTCTTCTTTCGACTTGCAGTAGTAGTACAGCCCGGCGAGGCTCACTTCGGTCGCGCGCGCGATGTCGCGCATCGAGGTCGGATGGTAACCCTTCTCGGCGAAGATGCGCGCCGACGTGCGGAGGATGAACTCCAACTTCTGATCGTAGCGCGAGAAGTCTGTCGAAAGGTTGGCAGCCATAAATGAAACGATGAGCGATGAACGTGGAATGATGAACGGAAGAGAAAAGCACTTGCTCTTACTTCATCGTTCACCCTTCCGCGTTCATCGTTTGCTTTAGAGTCTCACGTACTCGAACTCGAACGGCTTGCCCTTAATGCCTGCGGCGGGCGGGGCGATCCAGTTGGCGATCTTGCCGGGTTCGGTGACGGGGTGCATCAGGCTGCGGACGAACTCGCGGTCGGCCATCGAGGGCAGCCACTCGGCGCGGCGGCGTTCAAATTCATCCGCGTTGATAAGTTCGCCCCGCACGTCGAACGCGTGCCCGGCGAACTCGCCGACGTGGCGGTGAAAGCGCGTGCTCGGCAGGTAGAGTTCGGCGGCGACGCCATCGTCGCGCAGAAACTTGTTCCAGCGTGCGAGCGCGCGTTCGCAGTCCTTGACGTACTCGCCGCGCAGCACTTCGTTGAGCGCGTTCCGCAGCGGCACTTCGCGTTGTGCGAGTCGTCCGTCTTCGACGACCGTGAGCATGAAGTTTTCGTTCGCGGCGGTGTGCTCCGCGTAGTTGTCCTGCTCCTTGTAGCGGCCTTTGAGTCCGGCGGCGAAGAAGTCTGCGGAGTTGGAACTGATCTCGCCGCCGAAGAGATCGAGCGAGTAGGAGAACCAGAAGTTGATGTAGCGTTGCAGGATGTCGAGCGGGATCGCGCCGAGTTCTCGCACGTCCTCGTTCGGATTCTCTTTCATCAACTGCGCGGTGCGTTTGACCACGCGGCCGACGCCCGTCTCGCCGACGAAGAGGTGATGCGCCTCTTCCGTTAACATGAACTGGCAGGTGCGCGCGAGCGGCTCGAAGCCCGACTCGGCCAGCGCGGCGAGTTGGAACTTGCCGTCGCGGTCTGTGAACATCGTGAAGCAGAAAAAGTTGAGCCAGTCATCGCACGGCTGGTTGAAGGCTTCGAGGATGCGCGGCTTGTCGGGGTTGCCGCTGCGGCGTTGCAGCAGTTCGTCGGCCTCGTCGCGGCCGTCCTGCCCGAAGTAGCGTTGCAGCAGGTAGACCATCGCCCAGAGGTGGCGGCCTTCCTCGACGTTCACCTGGAAGAGATTGCGCAGGTCGTAGAGCGACGGGCAGGTCTTGCCGAGTTCGCGTTGCTGTTCGACGGAGGCCGGTTCGGTGTCGCCCTGCGTGACGATGATGCGGCGCAGCGCGTTGCGAAACTCGCCGGGCACTTCCTGATAGACGGGCATCCCGTAGTTGTCGCCGAAGCCGACCGTGGCGTTCGCGTCCGCCGGCTTGAGGAAGATGCCCCAACGATAATCGGGCATCTTCACGTAGTCGAAATTCGCCCACCCGTCGGGCTGCACGCTGATGGCCGTGCGGAGATAGACTTCCTTATCCTGAAAGCCGTCCGGCCCCATCTCGCGCCACCAGTCGAGGTAATTCGGCAGCCACTTCTCCAACGCGCGTTGCAGCCGCTTGTCGCCGGAGAGATTCACGTTGTTCGGGATGCGTTCGTATAAATTCATGCTCATGGTTAAACCTCAGTGACGAGTGACGAGAAAGAAGAAACAAGCTGTTAGTTTTTAACTTGTCACTCGTCACTTGTCACTCGTCACTTCTTTACGTTCTCTTGTAATCGAACTGCGCCTGCGTCGGCTTGCCGTAGTTGGTGAGCGCGCCTTCGGGGCCGACGGCGTTGGGGCGTTGGAAAATCCAGTTCTGCCACGCGGTCAGGCGGCCGTAAATTTTGGTGTCCATCGTCTCGGGACCGGCGAAGCGAAGCGACGCCTCCATGCCCGTCAAGGCGTCGGGCGAGAGCGAGGTGCGCTCTTCGATGTCCACGCGAATCTTGTCCTCCCAGTCGAGGTCGTCGGGCGCGAAGGTGACGAGTCCGGCCGCTTCGGCGGCTTCGGCGTCGAGCGCGCCCTCGTGTTTGAGAACTTCGTCGGCCTGCTCCGGCGCGACGAGGAAACGCGATTGCAGACGCGTCAGCCCGTTCGACATCGGGAGCGCGCCCGCGTTGAACTCGCTTGTGGCGACCTCAACCTTCGCATCCGGGTCGTTCAGCATGTAGGTGCGGTCGGCGGAGAGCGCGAGTTCGAGCAAGTTTCCGGCGAAGCAACTGCCCGGTTCGATGAACGCAAAGAAACTCTTGGCCGTCAGGTCGAGACGACGCAGCACGCGCGCCATGTAGAGAATGGTCTCGCGGACGAGCCAGTGGTCGCGGTTGGCGAGCAGCGTGCGGTCAACGGCGAGCACGTCCTCAAGGTCACCTTCGGTGCGCAGGCAGACGAGGCCGATCTCCAGTTCGTTCATACGCAGGTGCAGGAGCGCGTCGTCGAGTTCGCGATAGGCTTGAAGCGGCCAGTAGGCGTCGCCGAGTTGTTCGATCTCGGCGACCGTGGAGGGCTGCACGCCCTGCGGCGCGCGCACCGTCAGGTCTGCATAACGCTTCTCGCGATTCAACTTCACGCTGACGTACTTGTACTCGCGCCCCGCGGCCGTCGCTTCGACTTGAAGCGGATTGAGTTTGATGCCTTTGGCCGCGGCCTTCGCGCCGTCGGTCTTGACGAGGCTCTCGACGTGCGCGGCCACCGCTTCCTGAAACTTGCTCGTCGGGAAATAGCCGTCAACCAGCCCCCACTCTTTCGCGCGCTTGCCCTTGAGACCTTCGGCGAGCGTGGAAAAAACGTCGGCGCGGTCGCGTCGAATCTTGCGCTTGTCAACGAGGCGCGTGAGTCCACCCGTGCCGGGGAGCACGCCGAGCAAGGGGACTTCGGGGAGCGAGACGGCGGAGTTGCCGTCGTCCACCAGATAGATTTCGTCGCAGGCGATGGCGAGTTCATAGCCGCCGCCGGAAGCCGTGCCGTTCAGCGCGGCGACGTAGCGTTGGCCGGAGTTGGCCGAGGCGTCTTCGATGGCGCAGCGCGTCTCGTTGGTGAACTTGCAGAAGTTGACTTTGAAGGCGTGCGACGACGTGCCGAGCATGTAGATGTTCGCGCCCGCGCAGAAGATGCGCGGCTTGAGGCTCGTCACCACCACCACCTGCACTTCCGGGTGCTCGAAGCGCAGGCGTTGCACGGCGTCTGCGAGTTCGATGTCAACTCCGAGGTCGTAAGAGTTGAGTTTCAGTTTGTAGCCGTCGGCCAGCGTCTCGTCTTCCTGCACGTCCATCGTGAGGGTCGCGACCGCGCCGTCCACCGCCAGTTTCCAGTGCTTGTATGATTCGGGTGTCGTCTCGAAATTAATCATCAGATAACTGAACTCCAAACAATTTGTCCGCGCCGCCACGCGCCCGAAGCCGAACGACGGTGCGGGCTGTCCTCGCGTCGGCTCGTCCGACCGTAAAAGTTATTTTTCCATTTTTCGAACGCTCGTTCGAAAAACGATAATACCGTCTCGAAGCGCGCCGGTCAAGGAAGGGGAAGCGTGGGCGGGGGGCGAGAGGCCGGTGCGTGAAGCGTCGAACGACGACGGCGTTTCGGCGTGGGCGACGGTGGCGTCGTGCGGGAGGGTCGCGCTTGACAGCCGACGCCCGCCGCGCGTAGGGTTTCAGGCGATTTAAACCTCACGGAGGCGCATCTGTTCTGGTGAATGGCGCGGTCTTCAAAACCGTCTGTGGGACTGTGAGAACAGGCTCAGGTGGGTTCGATTCCCACACGCCTCCGCCAACAAGAACAGTGACGAGTGACAAGTGACGAGTTAAAGCAGAAACCTCGTCTTTAAACTTGTCTTAATTCCGGCTCGTCACTCGTCACTCGTCACTTATGAAAGACTGGATCGCTTTGAACATGACGCCGGGCGTCGGGCCGCGTGCGGCGGCGCGTCTGTTGGAACGCTTCGGGTCGGCCGAAGGTGTGTTCGCGGCGTTGCGATCGGAGTTGGAGCGTCTGCGCCTGCGCCCCGAAGCGTTGGAGAGCATCGTCCTGCGCGACCGCCACGCGGAGGCGGAACGGGAACTCGAACGCGTGCGCGCGCTCGGCGCGGACGTGCTGATTCTGGACGACGGCACTTACCCCGCGCTCCTGCGCGAGATCGCCGACCCGCCCGTCACGCTCTACGTGCGCGGCGAGTGGGCGGCGTGTCTCGACGCGCCGTGCGTGGCGATTGTCGGCTCGCGTCGTTGTTCGACCTACGGGCAGAACGTGGCCTCGATGCTGGCGCGCGATCTGGCGGCGCGCGGCGTGACCGTCGTGTCGGGGCTGGCGCGCGGCATTGACGCCGCCGCGCACAGGGGCGCGCTGGAAGCGGGCGGGCGCACCGTCGGCGTCTTGGGCACGGGCGTTGACGAGGTGTACCCGCGCGATCATAAAAAGTTGTCGGAAGAGATTTTGACGAAGGGCGGCGCGCTCGTCTCGCAGTTCCCGCTGGGGACGCCGCCGATCCCCGAAAACTTTCCCTACCGCAACCGGATCATCAGCGGGTTGAGTTTGGGCGTGCTGCTGGTGGAAGCGGCCGAGAACAGCGGCAGTCTGATCACGGCGCGGCTGGCGATGGAACAGAACCGCGAAGTGTTCGCCGTGCCGGGCAACGTCACCTCGCGCAACTCGTTCGGGACGAACTACCTGATCAAAGGCGCGGGCGCAAAATTAGTACAACAGTGGCAGGACGTGGCGGCCGAACTGCCGCCCGACATCGCCGCGCGCCTCTTGCCGCCCGAACCGTCAAAGAAGAAAGCGGGCGCTATCGCACAGCAACAGGCCGCGCTCCCCGCAGACCTCTCGGACGACGAGCGCATGGTAATGAAATTGTTGTCGGCAGACGAACCCGTCCACATAGACGCGCTCGCCGGGACGAGCAAGTTGGCCGTCTCGGAGTTGAGCGGCGTCCTGCTCGGCCTTGAGATGCGCGACCTTGTCCGGCAACTGCCGGGGAAATGCTTCGTCAGGAAACTGTGAAGGCTCGTCGCGGGATGCAGTGAGAACGACCCGCACGCGTGGGGGCCGCGCTTGCCAGTTTGCTGGCAAGGACGTGGAAAATACTGCTTGACATGAATTAACAAGTCTCGCACTATGTCACGGCTCACTGCGAACATTGAGTTGCATTAGCAGTCATGAATCGCTGGCTCACTCACACTCTGCTCGAATGGCCTCTCACCAAAGGATAATACATTGAGGAAAACCTTCAACCTGCGGATCTTCTCCGTCTCACTGCTCACGTCTTTTCTCTTCCTTGCAGCTTTAACAGTTTGGGCGACTAAATCCAGTCCACAGAGGTCATCCATCGAGATTGTAAATCAGACCCTGACTGTTCCGGTGTTAGCTTGGAAGGAGAACCCGACGACTTGGTCATTACGTGACCTGGAGGTCTCGTTTCAAAACAATAATCCTCAAGGCATCCTCGCCTACTCGATAGAAGTTATTAATCAGGCGCAGAAACAGAACTATTCCATAGCTACTTTGCCGTTTGTAGGTGGACGGGTGATACCGCCGGCGCAAATTGTTACCAAACACTACGGCATCCCCCATGGATATAATTTAATCAAGTTAACGGCGGTCGTTTTCGAGGACGGGACAATCGAAGGGGATAGTTTGCATGCGAACCATTTGAAGGGTCAGTATGACGGAACCATAGAACAATATCGTTTAGCTCTGGATGTCTTTCGAAAGGCGGAAAGTAATCATTCGGCGGACGCTCTACAAATAAGTGAAAGCCTCAAAAAGGGTTTTGCTCAACTTCCGGAACAGCCGAAGGAAGTACCTGATAAGAAATCCTCGCGCCAGTCGCAGCGGTATTTTATGGGTAAAATGGCGGCAATGACCCAGGTGAAAAGTATCCTTCTGGAACAACTTGAGGGGGCTGCTGAAAATTCATCCGGCGCGAGGGTTGGGATGGGAGTTGGAGACCTCAATACACGGATTAAGAATCTCCGGACGGAAAAGTCGCGCATGGAAGCGGCGCTTCGTCCGGAAGCGTTAGCGGAGAAACCTTAACGCTCTTAAAATAAAGCCGTGAAGAGGCAGTATGGTCAAAAGATATAATGTGCTCGGCGGAGCCGCCGCCGGAGCGCTGCTGGTTATGGTTCTATACGTCTTCACCAACGTCGGTAAAGCAAGCAGCATTTGTCTCACTGCGGCATGCCGGGTGACTGCTGACCCGATTGTTGATGCCAACTATCAATCGTGCGGTTTCAGCATTTACAAGGAGGAGACGCGTCTGATTAAATTTTCAGACAACTCACAGCAGTATGAACTCACGCGTGGAACCGGCGCGTGTGTTTACGTGGACTACACTCTCACGACGGAATGCTGGCCGCAGTTCCAGACGCCGATGTATAAAGAATCGAATTTCGGTGCTTACGGTGATGCCGAGTGGTCGCAGACAGTAATAAATCAGAGAAATGGTATTCTCTCCGCATGCTCAGCCGGCGAATCTGAAACTTTCGTTGTGACTCATTCGTGCAGCGGAGAGCAGAATGAAGATGGGCCGGAAGTGGAATGATCATTTGACGGCCTGCCGGTCAAAGGAAAAGCCCTCCAGATCGGAGGGCTTTTCCTTTGTGTCTCGACGGAATTTTTCGGCCGTCTCTATTTCTCGTCGTCGTCGCCGCGGCGGGCGTCGCGTTCGGCGGCGCGGGCGTCGAAGAGTTTTTGTTGTTCGGGCGTGAGCAGGGCGCGGATGCGTGTGCGCGCGTTCTGGCGCACGGAGTCGTAGCGCGGGCGCACCTCTGCGCGCAGGGCGCGGTAGTCGTTGCGCGTCTGATCGAGGATGGCGCGAATCTCGGTCGCCTGCTGTTCGGTCAGGCTGAGGTCGCGGCGCATGCTCTCGAAAATTTTGTCCTCGCGGTTGCCGCGCCCACCGCCGCTGCCACCGCGCCGCTCCTCATGGCCGCGCAGGCGGTAGAGGCTCGCGAGCGACGCGCCGGTGACGCCGCCGAGCAGGAAGACGCCGAGGAGCACGAGCAGGATTTTGAGCCGGGTCGAGCCGCGGGGTAAGGCCGTCATCGAGAGACCTCCCGCTCGTCTTCGCGGAGGATGGTCGCCAGCACGTCGTCGCTTGAGAGCGGCCGCCGTTCGGCGAACACGACGCTCTCGATCCCCGCGTCGCGCGCGTCCATGAACGCCTCGTCGCTGAGGACGCCGGGCGAAGTGGTGGTCGTCGTGCCGAGGCTCGAAGTCCAAAACAGGACGAAGGCGAAGACGGCGATGAGCGCCATCGCGGGCACGGAACGCCAGAAGACGCCGAGCAGCGTGAGCCACGTCTCGCCGCCCGCGCGGCGTTCCGCTTCGGCGTTGATGCGCGTGCGCAGGCGCGCGTAGAGGAACGGCGACGCGGCGACGGCTTCCGCCTCCGCTTCGTTCGCCTCGGCCGAGACGCGCACGATTGCACGCCCCAAGCGTTCCAGCCGCTCGCTTGTCTCGCCCTTGTTGTGTTTGCCGATCATGGTAGTTATTACCCGCTCTCTTCGGCCGCCGACTCTTGGCGGCTTCGTTAATGAAAACGCGCGCGCGCGTCCTCAGGTTACACGAATCTCTCCAGCACGCGGCGCAAGGACGCCCGCGCACGGTGCGCGCGCACTTTGACCTTCGAGATTGACCACTTGTTCGACGCGCCGATCTCCGCGACCGACATCCCTTCCACGTCGAGCATGACGAGCAGCAGGCGGTCTTCGGGGCTGAGACGCGCGAGCAACTTGTCGGCCAGATCGCGCGCGATGGCCGCGGCCTCCACGTCCGCGCCCGCGCCCGCCGAGCGCAGTTGCGATTTCAACCAAGCCTCTTCTTCTTCCGAGATGTCGCCCGACGCCGCGCCTTCGGGTCGCCGTTTCAGACGCCGCAACTCGTCGTAGCAGGCGTTAAAGGCGATGCGCGCGATCCAAGAGGCGAAAGAGTTTTCCTGCCCGTTGGCGAAGTCTGGGAGCGCGAAGTAGGCTTTCATGAAGCTCTCCTGCACGATCTCCTCGATCTGTTCGCGCTGGCGGAAGAAGCGTCCGGCGATGAGCGAGACGCGGCGGCGGTGGCGGTTGAAGAGTTCCTCAAAAGCAGGTTCGTCGCCCGCGCCCGCGCGCGAGACGAGTTCGACATCCGACACGTCGGCCGCCGTCGCCACAGCGGCGTCGGCGGCGTGCCCCGGCGAAGCGAGCGCGCCGAGGTCGGAGTTGTCTGCCTGCTCGTCCATAAAGTATCAACGGCGCGCGCCGCCGGTTAGTGTGCGGAGACTTGAAACATGCGCCCGGCCGCGCCGGGTGAAAACAGACGGGGGCAGCCCTTCGCCTGAGAGCTGCCCCCGACCTATTGCACCGGCACATGCTCAGTGGTTCTTAACGGCGATAGTAGCGGCTGCGCCTGTTGTCGCGGTCGCGCAGCTTGTAAGTGTACAACGCCGAGCCGCCCGCGCCGACGAGCGCGCCGATGATCGCGCCCTTCTTGCCCCCGGCGATGCCGCCGAGCAGTGCGCCCGCGCCCGCGCCGCCCGCCACCGTCAACTTGTCGCGGCTCTGATCCCAGACGGAACGCCCGTCGTTGTAACGCCCGTCCTGATAGTAGCGGCGATCATAGTTCGCGCGCTGCCCGTTGGCATAACGGCGATACTGCTGCCGCGCCGTCGCGGTGCGGCCGTTGTAACGACCGCCGCGGTAGGTCTGCGACCACGCGGGCGACGCCGACGCCGCGAGCAGCACGAGGCACATCACTAACGCGCCTGACATCCTTTTCATACTTCACCCCTTCCTTGTACTTAAGTCTTAACGATAAATTCTGCGGCCGTTCGGCAAGATCGTGACGATGCGGCCGTCGCGCGTGCGGTAAGTGCGCCCGCGGTTGATCTGCGGGTACGTCTGGCGGCTGCGCGAACTGCGGACGACGCGCCGGCCGTTCGGCAGGACGACCACGCTGCGGCCGTTTGCGCGACGCACGACCGTGCGACCGTTCGCGCCGCGCACGATGGTGCGACCGTTCGGCTGGCGCACGACGCGCCGGTTGTTCGGGTAGACCGTCACGGTGCGCCCGTTGCGCCCGCGATAGGTTGTCTGCGCCGTCGCCGTCAGCGCCGAGCCGACCAGCAGCGCGCACATCATTAAGGTTACTTTCAGTTTATTTTTCATTACGACCCTCCATAAATTTTTGAAGGGGAGAGTTTTGTTGTGGGCGGGGAGTGCCCGGTTTGTTTAAGCGTTAGGTGCGGCTCACGGGCGCGGCGTCGGCGTTGCGGCGCGTGCGACGCTCCTGTCGCTTCTGCTCGCGCTGCTGGCGTCCGGCCGTGAGTTGCGCCTTCTGCTCGGCCGTCAACACGGCGTACATCTCCGACATCATGCGCGCGTGCGCCACTTCGCGTTCGACCTGCGCGTTGGCTCTCGCCTGCGCCGCCGCACGCACCTCGGCCTCGTTGAACGTGCCGCCGCCGAAGGCGTCAAAGCCGCCCTTCCGGCGTTCGCCGCGTCCCTGCCACTGCTGCCGCTGTGCCTTCGCGCTCTCGCGGTAGCGCGTCGCGATCTGATCCATCTGCGCCTTCTGCGCGTCCGTCAGGTTGAGACGCTCGAAGAAGCGACCGCCGCCGCCGCGCATGCCGCGACCTTCGCCGCCCTTGTGGCCGCCGTGTTCGCCACGACCCCACGCGCCGCGGTCTTTACCGCCGCCCTGCGCGCCTTGCGCTGTGCCCTGCTGCGCGAATCCGACGATCCCCGACAGCGCCATCGTCCCGGCCAACGCCAGTCCGCCAATAATCTTCCTCGAACGAGTTATTTGCATCTGTCCATATCTCCAATGATGTTTAAGTGAAATTTCCCAAGCCGCATCGGACACAGGAGAGAATGAAGCCTCAATCCGGCCAACTAAGATGCAAGACGAACGACGCGGGCGGGCGGTTACAGGTTTTTAAGAGCAGTGACGAGTGACAAGTGACAAGTGACGAGAAAGGCCGTCAATCGTGAATCGTGAATCGTGAATAGAGGTAAGCAGGTTTTATCTATTCACGATTGACGATTCACTTGCTTCTCTTGTCACTCGTCACTTGTCACTCGTCACTTATTCAGGAACGAGCTCACTCGTCACTTATTCAGGAACGAGCGCGAGGCGGAAGCCCATCAGCGACCACTCATCTTCGCCCTCTACTTCGTTGATGAAGGAGTAGTCGCCGGGCGCGTTTGAGCCGACGGCGAAACAGGTGGCGTTGCCCTGTTCGTCCCGGTAGAAGCCGAGTTCGAGCGTCTCTGTGTCGCTCCATTCGGGATGAAAGATCGTGCCGACGAGGTTGCAGACGGCGGGCGGGCAGACCGTGGCGCGGTAGCCCGCGGGCAGCAGGCGGCGCGCGCCCCAGTCTTCGTTGACGACGCTGAGGAAGGCGCGAAGGCTGAGGTAGTTGTGCGCGTAGCGCGTGCCGTTCATCATCCCGGCGCGCCCCATGTAGGCGGCAAGAGGGTCGGCCGTGGCGTCGTGGCCGTAGGCCGTGCCGTAAAACTGACGGTTGCCGGGAAGGTAATGCGGCTTGCGCGTAGTCTCCACGCCGACGATGCGCCCCTGTAGGCGCGCGTGCCCGGCCGCGAGTTGTTCGCGGTAACTGTGGCCGTGCTCGCGCGTCTTCGTGAAGTCGCGCGGGGCGAGCGGGTAGAGGCGCGCGAAATAATCGTCATCGAGCGGCACAGCTTCGGCCGCGGGGACGACGTGCCACTCGATGTTGAAGTGGCGCAAACCTTCGTCCACTTCCGGGCTGACTTCGAACTTCTGCGCCGTGTCTTCCGCGACGAGCGCGCGCCCCGCGTCGAGTCCGAAAAAATCGCGCAGCTTTTCCATTCGTTCGTCGTGCCAGTTAGACATATAATCATTCTCCCCCGGTGACAGATTCGACACTCTAATACATTTATTCTCAAGTTTCCCGTGACGACGCGGCGAGCCTGAGAGTAGATTTAAACATCTCATTCGGCAACCGCGGCGCGGCGTCCGGCGGCGGCGAGAATTATGTAACCTTTGAACGCGCCGCGACGTTTTTACACAAATAAGCTCAAAGGTTTATAAAAGCTCGGAAGGTTTCATCAAGGTCTACTCTATGTCTGTTTCATTCATCTCCCCGAACACGCGCGCCGGTGCGCTCATGTGTCTCTTGCTCGGCGTCGTAGTGTTCGGCGCGGCCGCCTGCGGGCGTTCCGAATCGAAGACCAACGCCAAGACCGACACACGCGCCGAAGAAGGCGCGACGAAGGGCGGCGCGGCGAACGCGTCGGACGCCCCGCCCGTCGCCGTCACCACGGCGAAGGCGGAGGCGCGCGAAGTGCCGTCTTACATTCAATCCACGGGCAGCCTCGTCGCCGAAGAGACTTCGGACGTGGCCTCGCAGGCTTCGGGTCAGGTGGTGGCGACGCCGGTCGGAGTCGGCGCGTTCGTGCGTCAGGGCGACGTGCTCGCGCGTTTGAACGACCGCGACGCGCGCCTTCGTCTGCAACAGGCGCAGGCCGGGGTGCAGCAGGCCATCGCGGGCGTCAGGCAGGCCGAGGCGCGTTTGGGCTTGCGACCGGGCGGCAACTTCGACGCCAGCGCGATCCCCGAAGCGCGCGCCGCAAACGCCAACCTCGAACAAGCGCAAGCCGAGTTGCGTCTGGCCGAAGCGAACGAGCGTCGTTACCGCGCGCTCGTCGAGACGGGCGACACGGCCGTCAGCACCTACGATCAATTTCGCACGGCGCGCGACACGGCGCGTGCGCGCGTCAACGCCGCGCGCCAGCAACTCGAAGCCGCGCTGAACACCGCGCGCCAGAGCAATCAAGCGATCCAGACGGCCGAGTCCGCAGTCTCGTCTGCGCGCGCGCAGGTCGCCATCGCGCAGAAGGCCGTCGGCGACGCGATCATTCGCGCGCCTTACGCGGGCTACGTCAGCAACCGCCCGGTCGCCGTCGGCGAATACGTGACGCCCGCCGCGATCATCGCCACCGTCCTGCGCACCAACCCGATCAAGTTGCAGTTGCAAGTGCCGGAAGCGGAAGTGCCGTTCATCACGCCGGGCATGGGCGTCTCGCTCGAAGTGGACGCGCACCGCGACCGCAAGTTCGCCGGGCGTGTGACGGCGGTCAACCCGGCGATTGACCCCGTGTCGCGCGCCGCGACGGTCGAGGCGGCCATCGAGAATGGCGACAACGCGCTGCGCTCCGGCATGTTCGCCACGGCGCGCATCGTCCGCACGGGCGGAAGCAAGGCGGTCTTTGTGCCGCGCGCGGCCGTCTTCTCCGATCAGAACACGCAGTCTTACCGTGTCTTCGTGATTGATAAGGACACGGCGAAACTGCGCGTCGTCCAGATCGGCACGGACGAGGGCGGCGCGATCCAGATCATTTCCGGCGTCAACGCCGACGAGACGGTGGCGACCAGCAACCTCCAACAACTGTTCGAGGGCGCGCGCGTCAGGCAATAGAAGTTTCAAGTTTCAAGTTGCGGGTTTCAAGTTAAAGAACCGAACAACATTCAGACTTTAAACCTGAAACTTGAAACTTGAAACTCAACTCTGAGACTTAAAGATCATGCAGAAGTTAGCTGAAATTTGCGTCCGTCGCCCGGTCTTCGCCACCGTCATCATTCTGCTGCTGACCGTCATCGGCGGCTTCTCGTTCTTCACGCTTGGCGTTGACCGCTTCCCGAAGATTGATATCCCGACCGTCTCGGTTTCGACCTCGAACCCCGGAGCCGCGCCGCAGGAGATCGAGACCGAGATCACGGACATCATCGAGGGTGTCGTCAACACCGTGCCCGGCATTGACGAGATGCGTTCCAGTTCCGCGCAGGGTCGCTCGAACGTCACGATCAACTTCAACCTTGAGAAAAACCCGGACCTCGCCACGCAAGAGGTGCGCGACAAGGTGAGCACGATCATCAACCGCCTGCCGGAGACGGCCGACCCGCCCGTCGTCCGCAAGTCCGACCCTGACTCGCAGCCCGTCCTCGTCTACGCCATCAGCGCGCCGCGCTCGTCCATCGAACTGACTGACCTCGTGCAGAAGCAGATTCAGGAACGCATCGAGTCGGCCGACGGCGTGGGCGAAGTGGTCGTCTTCGGCGGTCGCCAGCGCGAGATCAAAATCTACATCGAACCGGATCGCCTGCGCGCCTACAACCTATCCGTGACGGAAGTGTCGAACGCGCTCCGCGCGCAGAACTTGGAACTGCCCGGCGGGCGACTCGACGAAGGCGCGCGCACCGTTACCTTGCGCACGCTCTCGAAGGTGACGAAGGTCGAAGACTTCAACAACATCGTCGTCGCGACGCGCAACAACTACCCGGTCAAGATCAGCGATGTCGGGCGCGTCGAAGACAGCGGCGTTGATCCTTCGTCGGCGGCATCTCTGGACGGCGTGCCGTCCGTCTCGCTCGGCATCCGCAAGCAGTCAGGCGCGAACACCATCGCCGTCATCAACGGCGTCAAGCAGCGCATGGCGGAGATCACGCCGCTCCTGCCGAAAGACTTGAACGTCGTCGTCACGCGCGACCAGTCGGAGTTCATCGAAACCAGCTTGCACGCGATTGAAGAACACTTGATCGTCGGCGGCCTGCTCGCCGCGCTCATCGTCTTCCTCTTCCTGTGGAACTTCCGCTCGACGATCATCGCCGCGCTCGCCATCCCGACTTCGATCATCTCGGCCTTCGCCATCATCGCCGCGCTCGGCTACTCGCTCAACCAGATGACGATGCTCGCGCTGACGCTGATGGTCGGCATCGTGATTGACGACGCCATCGTCGTTTTGGAAAACATCTACCGTTTCGTCGAAGAGAAGGGGATGCACCCGTTTCAGGCGGCGATTGAGGGCACGCGCGAGATCGGTCTGGCCGTTATGGCGACGACGCTCTCGCTCCTCGCCGTCTTCATCCCCGTCGGGTTCATGACCGGCATCGTCGGCCGCTTCATGTCGTCGTTCGGACTCACCTCGGCCGCCGCTATCGCCGTCTCGCTGATCGTCTCGTTCACGCTGACGCCGATGCTCGCCGCGCGCTGGATCAAGCCGCCGAAAGAATCCGTCACGCCCGAAGGCATCCCCACCGGGGCGGGGGCGGCGGGTGGTGGCGGCGACTCGGACGACCACAACAAACACGCGACCGTGCTTGAAGACGCCGCTGAAGCGAATGAAGCGAAGGCGCACACGTCGTCGAAGGGCGGGCGTTTCTACCGGCCGATTGATCGCTCGTACATGTGGATGCTGCGCTGGTCAATGGCGCACCGCTGGGTCGTCGTCGTGCTGTGCGTCGTGGTCGTGGCCTCGATCTGGCCGCTCTACAAATACGTCGGTTACAACTTCCTGCCGGACGAAGACGAGTCGGCCTTCCAGGTCTCTTTGCGCGCGCCGCAGGGGACGAGTCTCGCGGCCACGCAGTCTGTCCTTGAGCGCATCGCGCGCGACGTGCGCGAGCAGATTCCGGGCGTCAAGAACACGCTCGTCAACGCGGGCGGCTTCGGCGGCGGCGGCTCGCCGAATCAGGGTTCGGTGCAGGTCAGTCTCACGCCCGTGAAGGAGCGCGCGATGTCGCAGACCGATCTGATCCAGCGCACGCGCGAGATGATCCGCAAGCGGAAGTATCCGAAGGAGTACGTCATCGGCGCGTCGGGCGGGTCGTCCATCGGCGCGGCCATCGGTGGCGGCGGGCGCGGCGGCTCGTCGCTCGGCCTCTACATTTCCGGCCCCGACATCAAGAAGCTGGACGAGTATTCCAACAAGCTCGTCGAGCGCATCAAGAAGGACGAGAACTTCCGCGACGCCGACCGCTCGCTCCAACTGAGCAGCCCGGAACTGCGCATCATCATTGACCGGCAACGCGCCGCAGACCTCGGCGTGCGCGCGGGCGACGTGGCGCAGGCTTTGAACACGCTCGCCGCCGGGGCGCGCGTCACCACCTATAGCGAAGGCTCGGATCAGTACGACGTGGTGGTGCGCGCGGGCGAAGAGTTCCGGCGCACGCGCGAGAACTTGAGCAACTTCACCGTCGCGTCGTCGAACGGCGGCACGGTGGGCTTGGAGAAACTCGTGCGACTGGAAGAGGGCGAGAGTCCCGCTTCCATTGACCGACTGAACCGGCAGCGGCAGGTGACGATCTCGGCGAGCCTTGCGCCGAACGGCTCGGAGGCCGACGGGCTGGTCGCCGTCCAGCGTTACGCGCAGGAGTTGAACATGGAGGCCGGGTATCGCACGGGCGTCACGGGTCAGTCGAAAGAGTTGGGGCGCGCGAACCAATCGTTCATGCTCGCCTTCCTGCTCTCGTTCGTCTTCATGTACCTGATCCTCGCGGCGCAGTTCGAGTCGTTCATCCACCCGGTGACGATCCTCTTGACGCTGCCGCTCTCGATCCCGTTCGCGCTGCTGTCAACTTTGATCGCGGGGCAACGTCTGAACATCTTCTCCGCGCTCGGCATCCTCTTGTTGTTCGGCATCGTTAAGAAGAACGCGATTCTCCAGATTGACCACACGAACGAACTGCGCTCGCACGGCATGGAACGCTACAGCGCGATCCTACAAGCCAACCGCGACCGCCTGCGCCCGATCTTGATGACGACCATCGCGCTCGTCGCGGGCATGATCCCGCTCATCGTCGGCAGCGGCGCGGGCGCGGCGACGAACCGTTCCATCGGCGTGCTCGTCGTCGGCGGGCAGAGCATGTGTCTGCTGTTGACGCTCCTCGCCGTGCCGGTCTTCTATTCGCTGTTCGAGGACGCGAAAGAGTCGCGCGTGTGGAGCTACGCCGGGTCGCGCTTCGACAACTTCAAGGGGGGCGCGGGTCGCCGTTTCTCCGACGCTTACGCGGGCGTGACCGCAATGTTCAAGCGCCGCCCGAAGGCCGCCAACGCCGCAGGGACGGCGCGGCCGAAGGTGGCGCGACCGCTCACGCGACAGGCCGCAAAGGATGGTTATGCAGACAATGTTTCAGGTGATTAAGAGTTTCCCTCAAAGTCGGCTTCGCGGCTTGACCTGTGCGCCCGCGCGCCTTCGCGTGAGATTCGCGGCTTCGTTTGTGGCGGCGTTGATGTTGTGTGCGCCGCTATCGGCGTTCGCGCAGAATCGAACTCAGCAGCAGCCGCCTTCGTCCACGCCGCAGCAAGCGCCGCCCGCGGGCACGACGACGCAGCAGCGACGACCCGGCGCGCTCCCGCCCGCGCCGTCCGAACTCCCGCCCAACTCTTCGTCCGCGCCCATTCGCCCCGACAACGAGGCGCAGCAGAGCACGCAGCCGCAGACGGGCGTCGAGCAAGAGCGGCAGGGGACGACGCCGAACACGCAAGGGCCGCGCCCGCCTTCGCCGCAAGCGCCGAACGCCTCGCAGCAGGGCGCGCCCGCCACCAACAACGGCCAGCCGCAGACGGCCACGCCCGCCGGGACGAACGCGCCCGCCGGACAGACTCCCGCGGGCGGCGCGACGACGCCCACCGGCGTCGGGCAAACGCCGGGGCAGAACGTCGGCGTGTCGGGCGGCATCGCGCCCGCCGAGTTGCCTAGCGATCCGCCGCCGGTCGCGCCGAATTTTGAAGCGGCCTCGCGCCCGCTGCCTTCGGCCGAGCGCGTCGGCGTGGATGTGTCCGAGCAGTTGCCTCTCTCGCTCAACGAGGCCATCGCGCTCGCCTTGCAGAACAACAACGACATTGACGGCTCGCGCATCAACGTCGAGATCGCCGAGTTCAACTTGAACGCGGCGCGCGGCGTCTACGACCCGCTCTTCTCGTCCGAGAATTATTACGAGTCGCGCACGACGCCGACGAGTTCGACCATCGCGGGCGGGCAGAACGGTTCGGTCACGCAAAAGGATTTGACCGGCGCGATGCGTCTCGGCGGCTTCGCGCCGTTCGCGGGCGGCAACTATCAACTCGACTTCTCCTCGACGCGCCTGCTGACCACCAACCAGAACGCCACGCTCAACCCGCAGTTTCCGACGGCCTTCACCTTCACCTACGCGCAGCCGCTTTTGCGCGGCCTGCGCTTCGACAACAATCGCCGCACCATCGAGATCGCGAAGAAGAATCTGAGTTTGACCGACGCGCAGTTTCGCCAGCGCGCCATCGAAGTGATCTCGCAGGTCGAGCAGTCGTACTGGGATTTAGTTTTCTCGCTCCGCAACTTGCAGGTGCAGATTGACGCCGTGAAGCAGGCGCGCGTGCAGGTGGAGAGCAACCAGCGGCTCGTCGCGCAGGGCGTGCTCGCGCCGATTGACATCGTGGCCGCCAACACGCAGGTGACCACTTTCGAGCAGAACGTCTACACCGCGCAGGAGGCCGTGACGCGCGCCGAGAACACGCTCAAGACTTTGATCCTCGCCGAGCGTACCGCCGCCCTCTGGTCGCGCCCGCTCACGCCCGTCACGCCCGTCAGCCTCGACGCGCCGCGCGTCCCTTTGGAGCAGGCCGTCAAAGCGGCGATTGACAACCGGCCGGAACTCGCGCAGCTACAGTCGAGCGCGGAGATCAACCAGATAGATACGCGCTTTTACCGCGACCAGTCGAAGCCGCAAGTTGACTTGGTCGGCACTTACACTTCGGTCGGCCTCGCCGGGACGGCCGTCACGCCGGGAACGAGCGCGAACACGACCGCGAACACGCTCTTGCGCGAGCGCGTCAACCAACTCTCCACGCTCGCCGGTCTCGTGCCGTTAGACACGCCCACGACCACGACGGGCAGCAACGTCAACCCGAACCTCGTCGGCGGTTACAACACGTCGCTCTTAAATCTACTGTCCAACGACTACCCGACCTATCGCGTCGGCGTGCGCATCGAACTCCCTTTCCGCAACCGCACGGCGCAGGCCAACCTCGGCCGCTCGCTCGCGGAGGGGCGGCGCATCACCAACCAGCGCGCGCAGGCCGAACAGTTGATCGAGGCCGACGTGCGCAACGCCACGCAGGCGTTGCGTTCGGCCGAAGCGCGTCTCGCGTCGGCTGCGGCCACGCGCTCGTCGGCCGAGCTACAGTTCGAGAGCGAGCAGCGGCAATTCCGCGCGGGCACGACGACCGTCTTCCTCGTCCTGCAACGCCAGAACGAACTCCTCGCCGCGCGTGGGCGCGAACTGCAAGCGCAGACCGATCTCAACAAGGCCATCGCCGAATTCCAGCGCGCCACCGGCAACACGCTCGGCGCGAACAATGTGATGGTGCGCGGCACGCGCGAACTCGAACTGCGCCCGCAAGCCACCGCCGGATTCGACACGTCGGTTGTCTTGCCCGCCGCGTTGAAGGCGAACGCCGGAAGCAAAACGACGAGTAACCCGCTCACGGCCGGAGGCGGCGCGTCGTCGCCTGCGACAACGGCAGCGACGGCGGCGACGCCTGAGTCCAGATCGAATGAGAAATAAACTTTCGCAGCCGTCTCTATCGAATGAGAAATAAATTTCTGCAGTCGTCTCCCCGGCGGGCGCGAAAGTTCGGCGTCGCGCTTCACGCCTGCGCGCTCGTTGCGCTGGCCGTGTTGGCGTCGGCGTGTGCGGGTGGGAAGGACGACGCGGGGCGCGGCCTCATCATCGTGAACGCGCCGGTGGCGGGCGAGGTGCGGCGCGTGCTCGTGCGCGAGGGGATGGTGGTGAACGCGGGCACGCCGATAGTTGAGATCGTCGTCCGCACGGAGGCGCGCGGCGTGCCGCAGGTGAAGACGGAAGACCCGCTGGCGCGCGCGGGGAGAAATATAGACGCGGCGCAGGCGCGCATCGAGGCGGCGCGTGCAGAGACGGTGCGCGCCGAAGTCGAGGTGCAACGCCTGACGCCGCTCGTCGCCGCGGGCGACGCTCAGCAAGCGCAACTCGACGGCGCGCGCGCCGAGTACGAACGCGCGCAGCGTCGCTTGCAGGAAGCGCAGGGCGCAGCACAAGATGCGCAATCCGGCCTCGTCGCCGCGCGTCGCCAGCCGCAAACTAACGCGCCCGTCGCTCCGGCCGAACAGATCGTGGCGGCCGAGGCCACGTCCGCCGGGACGGTCAGCGTCGTCAGCGCGCGCGTCGGCGACCGCGTGACGGCCGGACAGCCGCTCGCCACACTCCGCGCGGCGCAGTAGTCGTCTTGAAGAAACTCGCCACAATGTTTTTGGTGGCGGATCACAGATCGAGTTCGGTTCAGAGTTCGAGTCCAATGGTTGCCGAAGTCTCCAAAGTCTCCAACATCGGCCCGCGCGAACAGCGCAAGCGGCGTCTGCTCGGCATCGTGGCCTTGACGGTGGGCGTGGCGGCGGCGTTCCTGCTCGTGGTGTACGACGCGCCGCGCGTGCTGCGCGCCGTAGTCTTCTTCCCCGTCTGGATGGCGGGTCTGGGACTGTTGCAGGCGCGCGAGCGAACCTGCATCGCGCTCGCCGCACGCGGCGTGTGCAACCTCGATGCGGGCGAAGAGAGACTCGAAGACGAACAACTCGTCGCACACTTGCGCGGCATGGCGCGCAGCATCAACCGCCGCGCGCTGACGACCGCCGTCGCCATCACGCTTCTCACGCTGGCCTTCCCGCGCGTCTGAATTAAAGAGCCGGCGTCATACGCCGGGGCATTAGCCGCCGCCGACGCGAAAGACCGCGGCGGGCACGCGCGACGGAAGATTTCAAATCGCAAATTCGAGATCAGGAATGTGCTCCCCGCGGCCTCTGATTTACGCCCGGCCGCGGTTGCCTCCCGCATCGCTTATTTGACTTTTGAGTCCGTGTTAGTGCTATTTTCATAGCCCTTCACCCGTCAACGAGAAACAAGGCGCGGGGCGCGAGCCAGTAAATCGGCGTTTCGCGGCATCTAAACGGTGACGGCAAAGGGAATTTAAGGACAAGTTGAAGGATCAACAGGGACATTTACAGGCGTGCAGAGTGCGACGCCCCGGTCAGTCGAAGGGAACGGAATGACGAAGAATTTAGTGATTGTCGAGTCGCCCGCGAAGGCCAAGACCATCGGGAAATATCTCGGCGCGGACTACCGCGTGATGGCCTCGCTCGGCCACATCAAAGATTTACCGTCGAAGGGACTCGGCGTGGACGTGGATAACAATTTCGCCACCTCCTACGAAGTGATCCCCGACACGAAGAAGCGCAACAACAAGAAGACCGTCTCGGAACTCAAGAAGGCCGCGCGTGAAGCGGACGCCATCTATCTCGCGGCCGACCCCGACCGCGAAGGCGAAGCTATTTGCCAGCACCTCGCCGAAGAGATCGTGCCGAAGCGGCCGAAGAAGCCTTCCTACCGCGTGATGTTCAACGAGATCACGAAGCGCGCGGTGCAGGAGGCGTTCAAAGACCCGAAGCAGATTGACGAGAACTTGGTTGACGCCCAACAGGCCAGACGCGTGCTCGACCGCCTCGTCGGCTACAAAGTCTCGCCGCTCCTGTGTCGCACGGTCGGCGGCCGTTTGAGCGCGGGGCGCGTGCAGTCGGTCGCACTCCGCATGGTCGTCGAGCGCGAGCGCGAAATTGAAAAGTTCATCAAGACGGAATACTGGACGGTGACCGCGAACCTCGCGGCAACGTTGCCGCCCGCGTTCGACGCGCGCCTCATCCGCGTCGGCGACCTGACGGTGAAGACCGGCGCGTTCGATCAGGACGTGAAGAAGACGGAGATTCTGATCGGGACTGAGGCGCAGGCCGCAGAGATCGTGGCGGAGGCCGGAGGCCAGAACTACCGCGTCGCCGACGTGGCGACGAAGGAGCGCAAGCGCAACCCCGTGCCGCCCTTCATCACGTCGAAGCTGCAACAGGAGTCGGCGCGCAAACTCGGCTTCGCGGTGAAGAAGACGATGATGGTCGCGCAGAAACTTTACGAGGGCGTGGAGATCGGCGCGGAGGGCGCGGTCGGCCTCATCACCTACATGCGCACGGATTCGACGCGCGTCTCCGAGACGGCGCTCGGCGAGGTGCGAGATTTCGTCGGCACGCAGTACGGCGAACAGTACCTGCCGGAGAAGGCGATTCACTACCGCTCGAAGAAGGACGCGCAGGACGCGCACGAGGCCATCCGCCCGTCCGACGTGTCGCGCACGCCCGACTCGCTGGCGAAATATTTGAGCAGCGAAGAATTGAAACTGTACCGCTTGATCTGGCAGCGGTTCGTGGCGTCGCAGATGATGCCCGCCGTGTTCGACCAGACTACGATTGACATCGAAGCGGGTCGCTTCATGTTCCGCGCGAGCGGGTCGGTCTTGAAGTTCGACGGCTTCCTGCGCGTCTACGAGGAAGGGCGCGACGAGAAGTCGGAAGAGGACGAAGAGGCGACGCGCAAGCTGCCGCGGGTCGAGCAGGGCGAGGCGTTGACCTTAAACACAATCCTACCCGAACAGCATTTCACCGAACCGCCGCCGCGCTATTCGGAGGCGACGCTCGTCAAGGCTCTCGAAGAGAAGGGCATCGGGCGGCCTTCGACCTACGCCGCCATCATGACGACCATCCTCGACCGTGAGTACGTGGAAAAGCACGAAGGGCGTTTCCACCCGACCGGGTTGGGCACGACCGTCAACGACCTGCTCGTGAAAGGCTTCGGTGATCTCTTCAACGAGTCGTACACGGCGCGGATGGAAGAGGAACTCGACGAGATCGAAGAAGGGAAGATGAAGTGGACGGATGCCCTTCATGAGTTTTACGGGAAATTCGCGCGCGACGTAGAGTCTGCGAAGATCATGTTCAAGGAGGAGAAGGTCAAGGCCATCCCGACCGACGAGATTTGCGAGAACTGCGGC
>JAVEDE010000027.1 GCA_030841105.1 Pyrinomonadaceae bacterium | reverse complement strand
TGCCGCACGAGACCGACAGACTCAGGATCGAGATGAACGCGAGCAGCAGGAGGAGGCGGCGGCGTGCGACTGTGGCCAGAAGAGGTGAAGAGTTCATGCGCGGTTTGGGCTGAAGAGACGGTCATGCTCACAGAATGTAACGGCTGAGGTCTTGATCTTTGACGATGTCCTGCAAAGTGTTGGAGACGTAGACGGCATCGATCACCTGCTGCTTCGGTTCGAGGTCGGGTCCGGCGAAACTGATCTCGTCCAAGACCTTCTCCATGATCGTGTGCAGGCGGCGCGCGCCGATGTTCTCCGTCGTCTCGTTGACGCGCCCGGCAAACTGCGCGATGGAATCAATGGCGTCGTCGGTGAACTCCAGATCAATCCCTTCCGTCTCCAACAGCGCGCGGTATTGTTTGACGAGCGAGTTTTTCGGCTCGGTGAGAATCCGCTTGAAGTCTTCGATGGTCAGCGATTCGAGTTCCACGCGAATGGGGAAACGCCCCTGTAGTTCGGGGATCAAGTCCGAAGGCTTCGAGACGTGAAACGCGCCTGCGGCGATGAAGAGGATGTGGTCTGTACGCACCATGCCGTAGCGCGTGTTGACGGTCGTGCCTTCGACGATGGGGAGGATGTCGCGCTGCACGCCCTCGCGTGACACGTCTGGGCCGCCCCCGCCCGACTCGCGCCCGGCGATCTTGTCTATCTCGTCGAGGAAGATGATCCCGGCCGATTCGACGCGTTCGAGCGCGGCGCGCGCCACCGTGTCCATGTCAATGAGCCGCTCCTCCTCTTCCTGCAAGAGGTACTCCATCGCCTCGTCCACGCGCATGCGGCGGCGTTTCGTGCGCCCCTGAAAGAGATTGCCGAGCATGTCCTTCATGTTGATGCCCATCTCTTCGACGCCCTGCGGCCCTGCGACTTCGATGGTCGGGAAACTCTTCTCGCGCACCTCCATCTCGACCATGCGGTTCTCCAACTTCCCGGCGCGCAACTGCTCGCGTAGTTTCTCGCGCGTCCGTTGAAACTGGTCGTCGCGCGGCGCAGTAGTGGCGGTCGCATCGGAGTCGGACGACGCTGCGGTGCTACTGCTGCTGTCGTCGTCGAAGTTGTAATAGGTGGAAGACGGTTTCGGCGGGAGGAGCAGATCGAGTAGGCGCTCTTCGACGTTGAGTTCCGCCTTGTCGGCGATCTCTTCGGCCTTCTCCGCGCGCAACATCTCGACCGCGATCTCCGTGAGATCGCGGATCATGCTCTCCACATCGCGTCCGACGTAGCCGACCTCCGTGAATTTCGACGCCTCGACTTTGAGGAACGGCGAATTCGACATGCGCGCGAGCCGACGCGCGATCTCCGTCTTGCCGACGCCCGTCGTACCGATCATGATGATGTTTTTCGGCATCACGTCGGCCGCCATTTCGGGCGCGAGTTTCTGCCGCCGGACGCGGTTACGCAAAGCAATCGCCACCGCGCGTTTCGCCGCGTGCTGCCCGACGACGTGCTTGTCCAACTGCGCGACAATTTGCCGCGGCGTCATATCATCGAGCCGCGCTTCTTCGTCCACTTCACCTGAGAGATAAATCACCATAAGTTAGAGGCCAAAGTTCAGAGGCCAAAGTTCAGAGATTATAAGATCAGATGCCGGTTGAAGACAGTTTTGCTTTTAAACGGCCTCCGACCTTTAACCTCCGAACTCTGTTGTTCATAGTTCTTCGACGATAATATTTTGATTCGTGTAGATGCAAATTTCGCCCGCGATGTTGAGCGCCTCGTGCGCGATGTCGCGCGCGTTCATCTCCGTGTTCTTGAGCAGGGCGCGCGCGGCTGCGAGTGCGTACGAACCGCCGGAGCCGATGGCGAGCGCGTCGTCTTTGTCGTCGGGCGCGATCACGTCGCCGTTGCCGGACAACAGGAAAGAGCTTTTTTCGTCGGCGACGATGAGCAACGCTTCGAGGTGGCGCAGGATTTTGTCCGTGCGCCATTCCTTGCTGAGTTCGATGGCGGCGCGTTCGAGATTGCCCTGATACTGTTCGAGTTTGCTTTCGAAGCGCGTGAGCAAGGAGAAAGCGTCGGCGCTGGCTCCTGCAAAACCGGCGAGGATGCGCTCGTTGTAGAGACGACGCACTTTGCGCGCGCCGCTCTTCATCACGGTCTCGCCGAGACTGACTTGACCGTCGGCCGCCATGGCGACCTTGCCGTCACGGCGCACCAGAAGGACGGTCGTACTGCGCCAGCGCGGCATTGAAGTTTCTTTGTTCATAGTGGTAACGGGGAAATATAGGGAGTGGCTCGAAGGTAAGTCAAGGAAGCAGGTTTGATGCGCGCGCATTTATCGTGTGCGGAGGTCTGTGAAAGATGCGGAATCGGACATCGTGAGATTTTGCGTTATGATAGCTCGGGGTTAAAAAGCAGTCGCGGCCGAGTCGTGACCGGGACTCTTTCGATGATGCGCGGATGATTATTTGATAGAGGAGCGACTGAAGACAAGTGAGACCTCTGATCGGAATTACCATGCGGCACGAGTTGGAGACAGAGCGTTTCTATCTGGCACGCACCTACAGCGAAGCGATAGAAGCCGCAGGCGGCATCCCCGTCCATTTGTCTCTCATTCCGAAGGCCGAATACGTCGAAACGATCTTAGGTAAGTTAGACGGCGTGCTCTTGCCCGGCAGCGCGTCCGACGTAGACCCTTTACGCTATGGACGCGAACCGCATCGCAGGCTGGGGGCGGTGCATCCCTTGAGAGACGAGACGGACGCGCTCGTGCTGTCGGAAGTCGAACGCTGCGGGATGCCCCTGCTGGCGATCTGTTTCGGGCTGCAAATCTGGAACGTCCATAGGGGCGGGACTTTGATACAGGACATCGAGAGCGAACTGCCGGACGCCATCCGGCACGAGCAGGGCGCGCCGAGGGGGCGCCGCTCGCACCGCGTGCGCCTGCTGGCGGAGAGTGCTCTGGCCGGACTCGCCGGCGGCGAGAGCGCGCTCGTCAACAGCCATCATCATCAAGCCATTGAGACGGTCGGCGACGGCCTCCGGGCGACAGCCTGGACGGCGGACGGTTTAATCGAAGCGCTAGAGGATCAGCGAACCGGCCGGTGGGCACTAGGCGTCCAATGGCATCCCGAAATCGAATGGGAGCAAGATGCGTTTTCTGAAAAATTGTTCAAATCATTCATCGAAGCCGCGCAGCGTTTCACCGGGCAAGGCAACGATCAATTATTACTTGAATCAAAGGCGACCTAAAATGTCGCGCGTCCGATAACGTCGGCGGCCAAGCTCTCGTTCTTGGAATCAATAGAAATTAATAAATGAGTCAGGTTACAGCAGCAGCGGGGTTAAGTTTGGCCGGTCGAGTGGCTTTAATCACCGGCGGGTCGAGGGGAATTGGGCGGGCGGTGGCGGAGCGTCTGGCCGAGGCGGGCGCACGTGTGGCTTTAAGTTATCAAAGTGACGAAACTGCGGCGGCTGAGACTGTTGCATATATTGCAAGCCAATATCAGAGTGAAGCGTTGGCTGTACGTAGTGATGTCCGAGACCTGTCCGGAGCCGAGAATTTGATTAACGCAACCGTCGAGAGATTCGGGAGCCTGGATATACTGGTGTGCAATGCCGGAATCTGGCAGGGGGCGGCGGTCGAAGAGGTATCGGAAGAACTTTGGGATCGCGTCATTGACGTGAACCTGAAGGGCACTTGGACGACCTGCCGCGCGGCGGTGCCGATTTTGAAACGTCAGGGGTGGGGGCGCATCGTAATAATCAGTTCGACGGCGGGGCAGAGGGGTGAAGCGTACGTCTCGAATTATGCGGCGTCGAAGGGCGGGCAGATCGCTTTCACCAAATCATTGGCGGTCGAGTTGGGGCGTCACGGGGTGACGGTCAACGCGGTCGCGCCCGGCTGGGTCGAAACCGAGATGACCGCAGAAACGTTTACAGACGAGAGTTTTCGGAGGAGCGTCGAAGCGACGATACCCTTGGGGAGGATCGCCACGCCCGACGACGTAGCGCTGCCGGTGCTCTTTCTGTGCAGCGAGTGGGCGCGGCACATCACGGGCGAGGTGTTGAACGTCAACGGCGGCTCAGTTTTGTGCGGTTAATTTGAGGGCGAGGCGTCTGAACGCATTCGCGTAACTTATGTTAGAGAGGGGAACTGTCTTGGGTCTAGGCGAAAAACGAAAGATCAAATTGGGCATCGAAGAACTGCTCTCGAAACGTGGCGACTTGCTGCGCGGCGCACGCGTCGGGCTGATCTGCAATCAAGCGTCGGTTGATCACGAGTTGCGCCACTCCGCAGACCTCTGCCGCGCACGGGACGATTTCAAGTTGACCGCGCTGTTCGGGCCGCAACACGGCATCCGTGGTGAAGCACAGGACAACATGATCGAGTCGCCGCACACGTTCGACGCCGAGACAGGGCTGCCCGTCTACTCGCTCTACAGCGAGACGCGTGAGCCGACCGAAGCGATGCTGGAAGAGATAGACGCCTTCGTATTCGACATGCAGGACGTGGGTTGCCGCATTTACACCTTCGTCTATACACTGGCGAATTGCATGCGCGCGGCTCAGAAATACGGGAAGCGTGTGGTGGTCTGCGACCGGCCGAACCCGATCGGCGGCGAAAAAGTAGCCGGGAACATCTTAGAACCCGAATACGCTTCATTCGTAGGACAGTTCCCACTCCCGACGCGTCATGGAATGACGGTCTGTGAACTGGCGAAAATGTTCAGAGAGCGTTGGGACATTGATTGCGAGTTGGAACTGGTTTTGATGGACGGCTGGACGCGTGAACTCTGGTTCGACCAGACGGACGCCGTGTGGGTCTTGCCCTCGCCGAATATCCCGACGCTCGACAGCGCGACGGTCTTTCCGGGGACAGTCCATCTGGAAGGGACGCAAATGTCGGAAGGGCGGGGAACGACTAAGCCTTTCGAGTTAATTGGCGCGCCTTACATAGACCCGGCCGCGTTCCGCCTCGAACTGGATTCCTTAGATCTGCCGGGGGTGCATTTTCGTGCCTGCTCATTTCAACCGACCTTCCAAAAGCACGCCGGGAGCGCCTGCGGCGGCGTCCAGATACACGTCACGGATCGCGAACAGTTTGAGCCGGTCATCACGGGCGTCGCGACAGTTAAAGTGGCGCATGACCTGTACCCCGATCGATTTTTATGGAAACAGCCACCTTATGAATACGTCTACGACAAGAATCCTTTCGACGTTATCACAGGGACGGCGAGCTTGAGAGAAGCTTTGCAGAGGGGTGATTCTTTAAACGTCATAAGAGATTCCTGGGCTGCTAATTTGATGGGTTTTATGTCTGAACGAAGCAAGTATCTACTGTATTAAATTTCGTGTATGCATAGTTTAAAGACTACCGCCAGAAGTGTAGCGTGAAGAGTCGCCGCGCCGACAGGTGAGGTAATACTTTAACAAAGTAATGCTCTATGTTTCCACCACTTGATGAATTGTTGCATGAGTGTGAAGCACTGCACGGGCACATCTGCCCCGGTCAGGTGCTGGGCGCGCGCATGGGGATGCTCGGTTGTAAGTTGATCGGGATAGATGATCCGCGCGGAACTGACAGGAAAAAGCTGATCGTCTGGGTTGAGATTGATCGGTGCATGACGGACGCCTTGAGCGCGGTCACGGGGGTGCGGCTCGGACGTCGGAGTCTGAAATATTTTGATTATGGAAAGGTGGCCGCCACTTTCCTCAATACGGAGACGGGGCGAGCCGTGCGTATCGCCGCTTTGGACTCTTCGAGGGCGCTGGCCGACGCCCGTTACGCAGCTCTTCCGAGCAAAAAAGAGCGGCAAATGGCCGCCTACCGAGAGGCATCGGAGGCGGAGCTATTCAAGATAGAGTGTGTGACAGTTGATTATAAAGAGACGGACGCCCCGGGGCGTCCGCGGACGCGTCTGACTTGCACCAGTTGTCTGGAAGGTGTTAACGATGGTCGTGAAGTCAACGTGGAGAGTGGGGAAGTCTTGTGTCGGCCTTGCGCCAACGGGGCATATTACACGGCGGCCACCTTTCCCGGAGAGCAGGCGAATGCAGTCTAAACACATTTAACTCGAATTATGCAGAGAAGGAGCGGATTTTGGCAGAGATAAGAATTCCGACGGAAAAACCTGGTGTGGAGGCCTGGCTGGCCGGCGCTTTGGCTTGGGTGATTCCAGGTGCGGGTCACTTCTACCAAGGCCATCTGGTGCGCGGGCTGTTATTAGGCGGGGCTGTCTTGGCAATGTATCTTGTCGGTTGGCTCTTAGGCGGGCATTTATACGGTTTACACAACGTAGCAGATACGGGCTTTCTGGCTTATGTTTTTGGCTTTTGTGATCTGGGGACTGGGTTACTCTACCTTTCCAGTCTGCTCGCCAACATAGCCGTGACGGATCATTCGCAACTGGCAACATCGGAATATGGCGACCGATTTTTGATGGTCGCGGGACTCCTGAATTATTTGAGCATGCTGGATGCGTTCGACGTCGCTGCCGGGAGGAAGAAGTGAGACATTTCCTGATCATGGTTTTATTCGCGGCTTTAGTGGCGATAATTTTCGGCATAGTGGGCCGCGAGAAACCGTTTGAACGATTTACTTACGGGACAAAGATATTTGCCGAATTCGTCGGCATCGGATTAGCACTAGCTTGGATTCTATATTGGTTACCTATATAACCTATTCGCGTAGGATACCGACTTGAATGGTACTGGTTTTATTAAAAGATTCTAGCTGAATCTAAATCGGAAGCCGGAAAAGAGAATAGGCTGTTAAGCGCTTGATAGGATGTTCATGGGAGTTTCTGAAACCGAAGCGATTGTCTTGAGGACGTATAAACTCGCGGAGGCTGATAAAATAACCGTATTCCTTTCACAGAATTTCGGGGTCATGCGCGGAGTCGCACGCGGGGCGCGACGTCTGAAGAGTAAGTTTGGGGCCGCTTTAGAGCCTTTCACGCTGGTCAGCCTCTCCTACTTCGAGAAGGAAGGGCAAGAACTTGTCGCCATACGGCAGGCCGATATCCTACGTTCATATTTTGAGCTGAGCACGAACACGGAAGTCGTCGTCGCGCTGGAATATATCGGTGGCCTGATCCTCGAATTCATCCCGCCACACGAGCCGAATGAGAAAGTTTTCCGCATGATCAGGGCGTGTCTGGAAGCCCTGGCGTCCACGCCTGAAAATTTACGTCACATTACGCGCTACTGCGAAGTGTGGCTCTTAAAACTATCCGGCTTCTTGCCAGACTTGCGTACATGTGTCCATTGTAAGAAGCCCTTGAGTGTGAGCGGAGAGAAAATATATCTGGGAATTGACGGTGCGTTGCGCTGTGACGCGTGCGCGCACAAGTTGGATCTGCCGGTCTCCGGTGAAGCGACGGCACACCTACGTGCGACGCAGCGCCTGGCGCCCGGAGATTGGGCACGCTCGGCCAGCACCGTCTCGGATCGAGTTCACAAGGAACTCTCGCAGGTCGCTGAACGCCTGATTACGCGCGCGCTCGAAAGGCTACCCAAGGGACGAGCAACTGTCCAATAACTTTCTCGCATAAAATCACCCCGGCTAGTCTCGGAATTTCAAAGAACTCCTTGTAACATCAAAGATATGAAAATATTGGGTGGGCGTTTGGTCGAGAGATACATCGTTGCGGCAATTTTGCCGTACCTCGGATTGTCCCTACTGCTCCTGACTTTCGTTATCTTGGCGCAACAGGCTGGTAAGTTCGTGGAAATCCTCGGCTCTGCAGACCCATCTTTGGAGGTTGTCGCGGACATAGCTTTGGGTCTCATCCCTAACATATTGATTTTCACACTTCCGATGTCAGTTTTGATAGGCACGGCCACAGGGCTAAGCAAACTTGGCAGCGACAGCGAGTTAATCGCGATGCGTGCGGCAGGGGTGGGGACGTGGCGTTTCGTGTCTCCAGTACTCCTGCTGGGCTTTGTCTTTACTTTGGTGACACTATATATAGGTTTCGAAATTGCACCCAAGGCATCCTCTCTATTGCGTGATGCCGCCCTTAAAGTCACTTTGTCGAAAATCGAATCTCCGATTCAGCCACATACTTTCAATACTGAAATGCCGGGCAAGGTTGTCTACGTGCGGGACGGTGATCAAGCGCGCGGCCAATGGGGGAGAGTATTTATTCATTGGCAAGATGGAGATCGCGAGCTGCGTCTGATAACAGCTAGAAATGGGCGACTCGATGTAACAGGGGAGCAGACGGAATTAGTCTTAACTGATGCGGTAGTTACAACACTTCCCTCGAGAGAGGGAAAACAGTCTCCTAACCCGGCACAATCCGCACAAATTGTTACCGAAAGCTCTGCACAATTTCGCCTGCGCCTCAATACCGGGCGAAATGCGCTGCTTAAAAAGTTTCAGGAAAGGCGCATAGAGATTGACGAACTAGATTGGCGGGAACTTTTGGTCAAGGCGCGTAGCGCAGAAGGTGCCGACAGGATTACACTGCTCACGGCCTTTAACAAGAGGTTAGCGCTGTGTATCGCACCATTAGCATTTGCGCTGCTTGGGGCCGGATTTGGTGGACGCATGAAGAGACTCGGCAGGGGACAGGCAGTGCTCATCTCTATCGGCGCGATGCTGCTTTATTATTTAGTTCTATTAGGCGGTGAGCACTTGAGCCGTAGCGGAGCGGTGCCGCCGCAAATTGGCAGCTGGCTAGCAACTGCGCTGGCGACAGCCGTCGGCCTCATCTCGTTACTCATTAACGAGCGAAACGTCTCCGGGGGGATCCATCTCCGACTGCTTACTTCGGCTACTAATTCGGGGTATCCTAAGGTCGCCCGCGCGCGAAACTCCATACTCCTCGGACTCTTAGACAGAAGTTTACTCCAAGCTGTCTTTTACAATTTTGTACTGGCTTATATATCTCTTTTACTAATCTTTCTGATCTTCACATTGTTCGAACTGTTGCGTTTCATTTCAAGTTCGGAGTGGCGTCTGGTGCTTCTCTATCTTTTATATCTTATTCCCCTTGCCAGCATGAGTCTGGTGCCCATCGGCTTGCTGGTCGCAGTCCTTGTAACTTATGCGATCCTTGCACGACGCAACGAGGTGGTAGTCTGGTGGGCGAGCGGGCAGAGTTTGTACCGATTATCATTGCCGACCGTGTTTTTTTCCCTGTTGATTAGCGTCGCATTAGGCCTCTTACAAGAAAACGTCCTTCCACAAGCTAACAGACGTCAGGAAAGTTACAGGGCGCAAATACGCGGCGGGTTGAATCGAGCAATGACACCCACGGGAGTTCAATGGCTGTCCGTTCCGGATTCACAAAGACTTTATTCATATAAATATGGAAACGATGGACAAGCGCTCCTCACACCTGTGGTCTACGAATTCGACTCTGAAGGGATTCATCTAAAACGTTTGCTTTCAGGTGAAGAAGGGAAGTGGCGAGGAAACAATGAGTTGGAATTTAAGGGCGCGGAAATTACGGAAATCGGTAAGACGAAAATGGGAAGCCTTAGCCGGGTTGAGAAATATATCATCACCGAAACCGCATCGGCTCAATCATTTAAACCTTTGCTTAACAAGCCTTCAGAGCTTAATTCTCGGGTTTTAAGCGAATACATAATATCGCTTAAGAACGTCAGGCCAGACGAAATAATAGGCTTGCGCATCGCACTCTACCGGAGGAGTGCTGATATCGCGACGCCCATTATCCTGGCACTGATAGGTATTCCCTTCGGCGTCTTTTTTGGTCGACGTTCAGCATTCTGGGCGCTAGGCACTGCAATAATTATCGGACTCTTGTTGTGGGGAAGCGCAAATGCCTTTCAACAATTAGGGAATTATAGACTTTTGCCGGCCGCCCTTGCCGCGTGGGCAACCCCGCTAATTTTCACAGCTCTCGGACTACTCCTATTCTCCCGCGCACGTACATAAAATTTTCAATATGCGATCATAAGAGGCTGACCCTAAGACTATAATCTTAGGGTCAGCCTCTTATTGAGTTACAGAAAGGAGTAAGCGTAACGTTAGCAGATGAAAGCGGCTGCTATTAGGTGCCCGTCTCCCAACTATTCATGTATTCAATCTGCTCTGGTGTGAGAGTATCAATTGAGATGCCCAAAGCTCTTAACTTGAGACTAGCAATTTCGGCATCAACTTCACGCGGTAACAAGTGTACACCTGGCTGTAGCTCGCCCTTATGCTTGACCAGATACTCGACCGACAATGCCTGATTAGCAAAACTCATGTCCATCACGCTCGCCGGGTGACCCTCTGCAGCGGCTAAGTTAATCAACCGCCCTTCACCTAAAACGATAATCCGTCGGCCACTGGCACTAACCTGATATTCCTGCACGAACGGACGTAACGTCACAGGTTCTGCGGAAGACAATTCGCGCAAACCGACCAAATTCAACTCTAAATCGAAATGTCCACTGTTACAGACGATAGCCCCATCCTTCATACGCCCGAAGTGCTCCGTGTCAATCACGTGACGGTTACCCGTCACCGTGACGAAGATGTCGCCAACTGCAGCAGCTTCTTTGATCGGCATTACACGGAAGCCGTCCATTACGGCCTCGACGGCTTTGATGGGGTCGATCTCAGATACGACGACATTGGCTCCCATTCCGCGTCCGCGCAAGGCGACGCCCTTTCCGCACCAACCATAGCCGACCACGACCAGCGTGCGGCCAGCCAGAAGGATGTTCGTGGCACGAATAATCCCATCGAGCGTAGACTGTCCTGTGCCATAACGATTATCGAAAAGGTGTTTAGTCTGTGCGTTGTTAACAGCCATTGAGGGGAAGGTGAGCACGCCTGCGTTGGCCATGGCCTGCAGACGCACAATTCCGGTGGTCGTCTCTTCGGTCGTTCCGATCACCTCTTTAACCTGTTCACCCCGCTCCTTGATGAGCGTCGCCACTACGTCGGAACCGTCATCAATAATAACTTCCGGATGAAAATCTAACGCTGTGCGTACGTGACGGTTATAAGTTTCTGTCGTCTCACCTTTAATAGCGTAAACGGGTATTCCCCAGTCCGAAACCAGAGATGCTGCCACGTCATCCTGTGTGGAAAGCGGGTTAGAGGCGATGAGTACTGCCTCCGCACCACCCGCTTGCAGAGTGCGTGCTAGATTGGCCGTCTCTGTCGTAATATGTGCGCACGCAATTAGGCGCACCCCTGCGAGCGGTTGCTCAGAAGCAAATCGCTCGCGGATAAGTCGCAGGACAGGCATCTCGCGCTCAGCCCACTCGATCCGACGTTTCCCGTCCGCTGCCAAACCGATATCTTTGACATCATACTCAACTGCTGGTGTTGCAGACATTTATATATTCCTTTGTAAAGTGTTTGATTAGGTTACGTTCAAGACAATAACCGTATTTATGGGAAGGAGTTTTAAACTCCAGCAGCGGCGCGCAATTTCTCGGCTTTATCCGTAACCTCCCAGGTAAATCCTTCTAACTGCCGCCCAAAATGTCCATAAGCTGCTGTCTTTCTATAAATTGGCTTGCGCAGGTTAAGGCTCTGGATGATCCCGTGCGGGGTCAATTCAAAATGTTCGCGCACCAAGCTTGCCAATATATCTTCGCTTATGCGGCCGGTCCCACTCGTATCAACCAAGACCGAAACCGGGTCTGAGACTCCAATGGCATATGCCAGTTGAACTAAGCATCGGTCGGCGAGGCCAGCAGCGACAACGTTTTTTGCTATGTAACGAGCCATATAGGCAGCTGAACGGTCGACCTTGGTCGGGTCTTTACCGGAAAATGCCCCCCCCCCATGTGGAGCATAACCCCCATATGTATCCACAATGATCTTCCGTCCCGTCAGGCCAGCGTCACCCTGCGGCCCACCCGTAACGAAACGCCCGGTAGGGTTAATGTGATACTTCGTGTTTTTGTCTATCAACTCAGTAGAGATAGTAGGTTTGATAACTTGTTCGAGAACTTCATCACGCAGTTGCTTGTTTTCCACTTTTGCATCGTGCTGTGTAGAAATGACCACAGCGTCAACACGAAAGGGGCGTCCATCCCGGTACTCAATGGTCACCTGAGACTTCCCGTCAGGCCTCAAATAGGGAAGATCGCCAGAACGTCGTGTCTCCGCCAGACGCTCCGCGAGTTGGTGCGCGAGTTGAATCGGGAGCGGCATCAGCTCAGGAGTCTCGTTACAGGCAAAACCAAACATCAAACCTTGATCGCCTGCGCCGCCCGTATCAACCCCCATCGCGATGTCAGGTGACTGGCGCCCGACAGCAGTTAACACACTGCAGGTATCACAATCAAACCCGTATTTAGCCCTAGTATAACCAATCTCTCTAATTGTTTCACGTGCCACTTGAGAGAAGTCAACCTGCGCCTTGGTCGTGATTTCTCCGGCAATGACTACTAACCCGGTCGTCACCAATGTCTCACATGCGACGCGTCCCGTTGCATCCTGACGTAGGACTTCGTCCAAGACTGCGTCTGAAATCTGATCCGAGATTTTATCTGGGTGACCCTCTGTGACGGATTCTGAAGTAAAAAGGTAAGTACCGGTGTTGCTCAAAATGCAATGCTCCTTGACGGATTATTCAAACGTGTTTAGACAAAAGACCGCGTACTGTAGCAGCGGGCACATCGTCTGTCAAGATTAGGGGAGGGTTTATGCAAGATTTCAAAATATGAGGCTCCTCCCATAGCTCCAAAATGAGTTATTAACAAAAGTGTTGCGCATAATATTCATTATCAGACTCAATGTGTATTATGAAATCCATTCAAATGTCGCTGCCCTGACCAGAACTTTCTTTTGCAAAAGCGGCCCTGGGATGAAATTCGTCATAAGTCTGCCGCAGATGTTCTTTAGACAGATGCGTGTATATTTGAGTGGTGGCTAAGTCTGTATGCCCCAGCAGAGCCTGAACAGATCTTGAATCGGCTCCGTGCTGCATCAGATGCGTAGCAAAACTATGACGTAAGGTGTGAGGGGACACGTTTTCAAAACCGAGTTTTACGGTATATCGCTTTAAAATTTCTGCGAAGTTATGACGGGTTAAAGGCTGCCCACCCACTCTCACAAAAAAAGTCTTTACAGAAGCTTTCCCCACTAATAAATGGCGTACACGTTTGTATTCCCCTAACCAAATCAACGCGCTTCTGCCAATAGGGATAAAACGCTGCTTACTTCCTTTCCCGCGACACGTCAGCAATCCACGTTCAAAGTTAAAATCAGTCGCAAACAGTCCGGTCAACTCTGAAACGCGTAAGCCCGTAGCATATAGCAGTTCCAGCATGGCACGATCGCGTACACCTTCGGAAACATTGGTATCCGGAGCACCCAACAAACGTCCGACTTCATTTTCTGTAAGAAAATTTGGAAGGTGTTTATCTATTTGCGGTGCCGAAATATTTGCCAACGGGTCATCTTTGATAAAACCATCGCGGAGTAGAAATTTATAAAATCCACGCGCACCGGAAATTATCCTCGCAACCGAACGTGGCGACAGGCCGGACTGAGTAAGCGCCTTGAAACACTCAGATAAATCGTGCTTACTCAACAAATGTAAAGGTTTTCCGGCCTCCCGTGCGAACTCCTGTAATTTATTCAAATCGTGCCCGTAATTAGTAAGGGTGTTGCTTGATAACCCTCTCTCGACCCTCAAGAAAGCAAAATATTCTCCAACTAAATCGCGACCCATTATTAAACCTCTCGGCAATTTCCGCCTACAGCTTCCAGCTTCAAGACCTTATATCCCCTAGACTTGACTACACTTCACCGACTGCCCTAGAGTTACAAAAAAGCGATGGCAATCAAAATCGAAAACGCCTCGACGGCAACACTACCGCGCAACACCATTGCGCAAATCGAAAAAATGATCGAGACACTCCCACGGGAACATCTGCGCGGGATTGACCGTCTACGTCTTGTGGATACCATAAACGATCCCCGGCTACGTCTGCATCAAAGCAGCCAGCTACCGGGTCTCTATCACCCGCGTCAAGGTACTCAGGCCGCCTGGCTGGAAGTTTCCACGTCCGTGCTGCTCCCACGCTCGAAGCCGTTCTTCAAACGGCTTCTACCCAAACTCTCTTTTAAGGGTAACTTAGCCTCTGTAATATTCTCTCTGGCAGGCCAGCATTATTATCTGACACTGAGACACTCTATCAAAAAGGGTCAGATAGAGCCTTCTGTCCGTGCTTACACTGAGAAGTATTTAAAACTTTGGTCGGATGGCCAACACAGCTTCAGGACTAGACTCTTTAAACCCTTGCAGCCTACTTTTGAGCGCTGGGCAAAGTCATTACAACGTCAAGCCGCGAAGGAGCGTAAAAGAAACCCCGGCAATTAAAGGTCTAAGAATAAGGTCTAAGAATATAGCCGATAGTTAAAGTGTTACCCGAACCCCTGATGAATATTCACCGAGACTCTGTCATTTCTACCTGCTTTTGAGCGAAGCCAAAACTTTATGTAAAGCATCAGCTAGTAGTCGTGAATTGGCTTCAGAACTCTTGAACCGAATTTCCATAGCAAATTCGCCATCCTCTGCCGCATATTTGAAAATGTACGGTCGTGGTTTAAGAGTGTCTGTCTCCGGCTTCTTCCCTTCTTGTTTCGAACGCCGTGCCGCACGCGCCCCATCTCGATTCAACCCTTGAGTTGTTATTTCATCTAAAATATCGTGCATTGCCTCAATGTGAGGTTGTCGGACGACCTGTAGCAATAGAGACTTTGCCCCTATGTCGGCACGTCGACATTTCTCACGTATCACTTTAGGTAATGAAGCGATTGAGAGAGCTTCCGTCACCGTGCTGCGGCTCTTCCCTACTTTCCGCGCTACATCTTCATGTGTATATCCGAAACGCTCGCAGAGAGCCGCCAAACCGTCAGCCTCTTCCCAGGCGGTCAGGTCTTTCCGTTGCATATTTTCGATCAAAGCTATTTCAGCAACAGCCCTGTCATCTACTTCCATCTCGATGCAAGGCACTTCTCTCAACCCCGCGGCCTTTGAAGCACGCCAACGCCGCTCGCCCGCGATGATCATCCAACGCCCGGTAATGCGTGAAGGCTTAACTAGGAGAGGCTCCAACACACCCTTTTCTTTAATAGAAGCCGTGAGATCATTTAAGTCGCCGATTTCTACACGTGGCTGCTCCGGATTCGGGTCGAGCTGGTCTAGCGCGATTAAACGACCGATGGGAGTGGGGTGGTGTGTCGCTAGTTCTTCGACGTAGTGCGCATCGTGGCGCATTCTAATGCCTGTCGGCAGCCCTCTTTTAGACACGTCCAATCACCTCATCGCAAAGTTTGGCGTACTCACTGGCACCGGAAGATTGCGGAGCAAAAGTAAAAATGGACTCCTTGTAAGCAGGAGCTTCCTCCAGACGGACACTTTTAGTAATCACAGTCTCAAACATCTGCGTACCAAACACGTTCCGAATTTGTTCATGTACCTCTCTCGCCAGAGTCGTTCGCCGGTCATGGAGAGTTACAACCACGCCTAACACGTGAAGTTGTGGATTGGGGCGCGCTTTAACCTTCTCGATAGTTTCAAGCAAGTCGTCAGTCCCCTCAAGAGCGAAATATGAAGACTGGATGGGGATTAAAATGTGTGTCGCAGCGACGAGGGCGTTTACTGTGATCAATCCGAGGGTCGGTGGCGTGTCAATGAGAATGACATCATAGCGGGAGCGCAGAGATTCAAGCCGATCTTTGAGCCTAAAAGGGGCGTCAAAATCTCCCACCAGCTTGGATTCAAGCTTTGCCAGACTTATTCGCGCAGGGATGATATCTAAGCCGTCTACCGCCGTTTTATATATGTACCCATCCTCAGCCTCGTTTCCGTCAATCATCAACTCATAAGCCGATAACTCAACCGTCGCAGGATCCAAGAACGAGATTGAGCTATTACCTTGAGGGTCCATGTCAATGAGCAAGGCACGTTGACCCCTGCGGGCGAAAGCCGCCGCCAAATTTATGGCAGTAGTGGTCTTACCCACCCCCCCTTTCTGATTCGCAATTGCGATAACTAAGTTCAGCTTGAGGTTCCTCCGAAATGATTTTACACCCTTCAACCTAATGTCTATGGAAGGAACAGTTACATCGGCAAATCACCTGCTTCGCCGATGACATCCGGCCATTCTTCATCCTCACTGCCGCCAGACTCTTCGGCTTGTTCGCCAGTGAGACTATGTGAAGCCTGTATCACCTCTTCATTGACGTAAATCGGGCAATCCGCACGCAATGCCAAGGCAATTGCATCAGATGGCCTCGAATCCAGCATCATAAAATCGCCACTACTGCTCCGCATCTCGATTACAGCGAAAAATGTATTATCTCTTAGCTCAGTTACTACAACGCGCTCGACACGCGCCCCCATTTCTACAATCAAATTTCGCAACAGGTCGTGTGTCATCGGTCGCTGGGTCGCAATTTTCTCAATTTCCAAGGCAATGGCATTCGCCTCGTAAGACCCCACCCAGATCGGCAAGAGTGTCTCGCTATTAACGTCTTTAAGAATAACGATCGGCGTTCCGCTATTCGGGTCCATCATTAATCCTCTAATCTTTACTTCGATTTCCATAGGACAACCTCAGCCAACACTTTAACTATGAAGGGTAGCGATCAAACCAACTCACCGTAGAGACTATTTGCTTTCGCCTCACTGACGCGAATGGACACGATCTGCCCTTTTAACTCCTCTCCACCCGGAAAGTTTACGACCTTATTACATGTTGTATGGCCGCTCATATCCGACTTGGATTTTGCGCTTTGGCGATCAACTAAGACAGAAACTTCCCTACCTACATAATCGCCATACAGCTTCTTCTGAATTCTTCTCTGCAATTGCTCCAGAGCAAGAAAGCGAGTCGCTTTTTCGTTATCGGACACACCATCTCCTAATCCAGCAGCTGAGGTGCCGGGCCTTTCAGAATATTTGAAACTGTATATCGCATCGTAACGACAATGTTCGATCAATTGCAGCGTAGCTTCAAAGTCCTCCGACGTTTCACCTGGAAACCCTACGATAATATCGGTGGTCAATGAGTATCTGCGCTTGGCATTCTTGATTGTCTCTATGCGTAAAAGATAATCTGCTACTTTATAACCACGTCGCATTGCGCGCAGGATGCGGTCGCTGCCTGATTGCACCGGTAGATGCACCCAATCGCACAGATTTTCATGTTCATCCATTGCCGAAACGATATCCGGGTGAAAGTCGCGTGGAAAAGACGTGGTAAATTTAATACGAGGCATCTTCGTCGCGGCCGCGGCGCGCAGAAGCCTCGAGAAAGGGGTTGCTCCGCAGAAACCTTCAAGTCCTGCCTCAGTTTTAGGCCTATAACTGTTGACGTTCTGTCCTATAAGTTGAACTTCCCGGTAACCCACGTCACGCAATTTGTTGATTTCATCAATAATCTCGGCCGGAGTTCGACTTTGCTCCCGCCCGCGTGAAAACGGCACAATACAGTACGTGCAAAATTTATTACAGCCTTCGACTATGGGGATGTATGCAACGTAAGGAGAGTGTCGCCCGACAACCGGCACGTCCCACTCCTCATCTTCGGAGCGATCACCCAAATCAAGCACACGCTTCTCACCAAACAGCGCACGCCCGATCAAATCCGGCAGGCGATCGGTCGCGCGCGTCCCGGCCACGATGCGCACGCCGGCTCCGTCACTAAAAAGTGCCTCCCCTTCTAACTGTGCGACACAGCCCATGATGCCGATAATTGGTTCAGAAGCGCCTCGGCTCTTTTTAATTTCACCAATGCGATTAAAGACCTTTTGTTCGGCCCGCGCACGCACAGAGCATGTGTTAAAGAGTATCACATCGGCAGTTTCGGCCTTGTCGGAGATTTCATAGTCGGCGGTACGCAGACGCGCAGTGACTCTCTCCGTATCGGCTATATTCATCTGACAGCCGAATGTTTCTATGTAAACATTGCCCTTCGACATCTAGCTTGCTCCCTCGAAAAGCGAAGTGTATCAGAAATGCGAAACTGCCGCCGAAATAGTTCTCTCTAGGTTTGCGACGATCAACAGATTACTTCTTCCGCCGAGCCTTGGGCGGGACTTTCGCACTCTCGGCTAAAGAATTATCTCTCACAGTTTCAAGTAGCCATTGTGCGGTTTCCCGCGCTGTCGCCACCTCCTGAGATACACCGAGCATTCTGGCGATTTCCGTCACACGTTCTTTTTGATCCAGTTCGGTTATCCGAGTTAGCGTACGACCTTCTTCGACATGCTTGGCAATTGCATAGTGATGGTCTGCAAAACGGGCAATCTGGGGCTGATGCGTAACACAAAGAACCTGTTGGGCGGCGGCCAATACCTTAAGTCTGCGACCCACGGCTTCCGCTACATGCCCTCCGATGCCCGTGTCAATTTCGTCAAACACGAGCGTCGTATCAGTTGAGGGTTCTACTTGAACTTTAGCGCCGCCGCGGCAAATTGTTCTTAAAGTTAACATCAGGCGGGATAATTCCCCTCCCGAAGCGACGCGTTGAAGGGGGCGTGCGAGTTCGCCTACGTTGGCTGACAAATGAAACTCCACGCGATCAGCGCCAGTCGGACTCCAATATGCAGGAGAATTTGTCGGCGCGAACTCTGCATCTTCTTCCAGTTGATTTTGTGTCTTAAAGAGGCGGTCTGAGGCCTTGTTGAATTCTTCCTTCGCCGTATCAAGAACTACTCTAAAACGCGCGTTCTCCATAGCTACATGGCGTAGGTCTTCCGTAACACGTCTCTCAAAATCAACTGTCGCAGCCCGTCGGCAGGCAGTTAACTGCCCTGCTAAAACTTGATACTCTTCCTGAAGGTCTTTCAAATCAGCCAACAACTCGCCTTGATGCTCTTCCCAGTTCATCAACTGGTCGAGCTGCCGGGATAAATTCTCTTTAATTTCGTCCAGATCATGATCGCCCCGCCCGTATTTTCGTTTGAGCCTCTCAAATTCACTTATCCTTTCCTCAATCTCACTCAAACGTGCCGGCGAATGTTCGGTCCGCGCCGCATAACTACGGAGGGTATCAGCCACATCTGTCAGTGAAAGGGTAGCATCCTCCATGGCCTTTAACAGCGGAGAGAACCGTTTGTCAATGGCCTCTAGAGCCTGCAAAGTTCGACGGACTGAACCGAGCCTCGTGAGGACACTCTCCTCATTTTCGTAGAGATCGTCATAGGCGGCTGAGTTTAGTTCGCTGAGTTGCTCCGAATGGGTTAACAACTTTTTCTCTTCGAGCAATCTCTCAATCTCTCCGCACTGTGGATTGAGGGCATCAATTTCTGAAATTTGAAATTTCAGTATTTCTAAAAGCCGGTCTCTCTCAGCTTTATCCCGCGATATCGCATTTAATTCTTCAACTAATTTTCGCCAGCGGGCATATTTTACGCCTGCCTGCCGACGCAAATCATCGCACCCAGCAAAGTCGTCCAGTAACAGTAAATGTGCTTGCGGCGAAAGAAGAGATCGCTGCTCTCCCTGCCCGTGTATTTCCACAAGGAATGGATGAAGCTTTTTCAATGTAGCCAGAGTCACACTTCTATCATTAACGAAGACACGGTTGCGCCCTCCAAGTTGCACCTCTCGTCGAATTGTTAAATATTCATCGTCTGTTATTTCGACGGCCAGTTCACTTAGTTCAGACTTAACGCGCTGCTCATTGATTCCGCTGATCTCAAAGATTCCCTCAACCAGAGCGACTTTTTCGCCGGTTCTAATTACATCTGTAAACGCTCTCCCTCCGAGGAGGAGGCTTAAAGCATCAACGATGATGGACTTACCCGCCCCCGTCTCACCTGTTAAAACATTTAGACCTTGATGAAAGTCTATACTTAAGTAACGGATGACCGCAAAATTGCTTATGTTAAGGGACTTCAACATAATTCAATACTTTCATTTATAGTTTACTTTTAAAGTAAACCGTGAACTAATATTTTGCTTTGGCCTTGACCGAAATTAACCATCTAGGTAGTATAGCCCACGGATTTTCACATTTTGGCGCTCAAGAGAGGGCACTTAACATGTCTTTCAATAAAATTATCCTTGTCGGGAATCTCGGGCGCGACCCGGAATTACGCTATACACCACAAGGCACACCGGTTTGCAGCTTCACCCTCGCTACCAATGAAAGGCGTAAAGATCGCGCCGGTGAAAATCAAGATGTTACAACATGGTTTCGTGTGACGCTATGGGGAAGACAAGCGGAAACGGCGTCGCAGTATTTAACTAAAGGGCGCCCGGTCTATATCGAAGGCAGGTTACGTGTGGAAGAGTGGACAGACAAGGATGGGAAACAACGTCATACACTCGAAGTTCATGCAACTGACATGCAATTTATCGGTGGTAGAGGCGATGAAGGCGGCGCAACGGCTGCTCGCACCGAACCATCCACTTCCAGCCGAAGTGAACCATCCGGCGGAGATGACATTAGCGACGACGACATTCCATTTTAAATAGCCAATGTCGGCGCGCCGACATTGGCTACGAATTGTTTTGCCTATCAGAATCAGATGCCCCTCAATGAATTCCCGCGTTATTGTCCAATCGCGCGCAACTTAGAATAACGCCGCGCTTGTAGTTCAGTTGGAGAGACGTTTTTTAACGACTCTAGATTTTTCCAGAGGGCTTGATCTAATAGCTTGGCGGCATCATGGTGTGAAGTATGAGCACCTACGCCGGGCTCGGCTACTATCTCATCAACGATACCCAGTTTTTGTAAGTTGTCAGCAGTAAGTCCCAAAGCCTCTGCCGCAAGTGGCGACTGCGAAGCATCTTTCCATAAAATCGCCGCACACCCCTCAGGTGAGATCACGGAATAGATCGCATTTTCCAACATCAGCACTCTGTCCCCTATACCAATCCCAAGGGCTCCACCCGAACCACCTTCCCCGATTATTGTAACAATCACGCGTACATCTAACTTCGCCATCTCTAATAAATTGTTGGCTATAGCTTCGGCTTGCCCTCTCTCCTCAGCGTCAATGCCAGGGTACGCTCCCGGTGTGTCAATGAAAGAAAAAACCGGGCGATTAAATTTCTCAGCCAAACTCATAACCCGCATGGCTTTGCGATAACCCTCCGGTTTCGGCATGCCGAAGTTTCGATGGCGGCGTTGCTTGGTGTCTCGACCCTTTTGCTGACCGATGATACCGACTGATAGTCCATGGAAACGCGCAAAACCACAGACCATGGCCGGGTCGTCCGCAAAACGACGATCACCCTTAAGTTCAACAAAATCCTCAAATATCATTTCAACGAAATCGAGAGTATAGGGACGGTCTGGATGTCGCGCCAGCTTCACTCTTTCAAATGCATTGATATCTTTGTTCTGCATTGGTATGTCCCCGGAATCAATTTTAACGGGTTTCTGTTAACACTGATGAAATTGAGATCCCCCCGCCCATAAAAATGTTGGTTGCTAGTCTCAGGCTTATACCTAACTACAACTTGCCATCCAACAATATCATGCCAGCAATCGTGCATGGTAAATATAGGTTTCAAATCTAAGAAAGCCACGATAGTAACAAATGCTGGAATCAAACAGTAGAGTAAAATATTGATATATAAGCTAATGCTTAATAAAAGCACTGGCTTAATGCACAATGCGGCGACTGTGTGGAGTTAACATCAACAAGATATGATACGTGCCTTTCTAAACACGTCGCAAAGTGTGTCGGCTTAGACTGAAACTCATCCGTCATTTACTCACTTATTCCCATTCGATCGTACTAGGGGGCTTCGAGCTGATGTCATACACTACGCGATTAATCCCTCGCACTTCCGAAACTAACCGCGCAGATATTCTTGAAAGCAGATCGTGTGGCAAGCGTGCCCAATCAGCCGTCATCCCATCTATACTGGTAACGGCGCGGATCGCCACTACACGTTCATATGTGCGATAATCTCCCATCACGCCGACGGTAGAAACGGGTAATAGAACCGGGAAAGCTTGCCAAACTGAATCATACATTGACGCTAATCGCAATTCCTCTTCGAGGATGCGGTCAGCCGCACGCAAGACTTGAAGCCGTTCTTCCGTGATTTCCCCAATAATGCGAACGGCGAGACCGGGACCTGGAAAGGGATGGCGACTTAGGATTTCTTGCGGCACTTGCAGGCTTCTACCGATAATCCTGACTTCATCTTTAAATAATTCTCGCAAAGGCTCTATTAAGCGCAATCGCATGCGCTCGGGTAAACCGCCCACGTTGTGATGACTTTTGATCACGGCTGAGGGGCCAAGGACTGACACCGATTCGATAACATCAGGATACAATGTCCCCTGCACCAGATAATCAACCTGCCCGATCTGCGCGGCCTCTTCGTCGAAAATCTCTATAAAAAGGTGTCCAATAATTCGCCGCTTCTCCTCTGGGTCTGTAACCCCTTCCAAAGCCTTCAAAAACCTCTGAGCAGCGCGGACACCTCTCACATTCAACTTCATTTGCTGCTCAAATAAGTTGCAGGTAGATTCAAACTCGCCTTCCCTCAAGAGACCTGTATCTACAAACACACACACCTGGCGCTCGCCTATCGCTTGATGAACCAGCGCCGCCGCGACGGTCGAATCAACGCCGCCCGACAGACCGCAGACCACTTTACCAGTCCCTACTTCCGCCCGAATCTTATTAACTTGTTCGTCTATAATAGCCGTGGGAGACCAGTCTGCACGCGCCTGACAAATTGCCAACGCAAAGTTATTCAGTACCTGAGCACCTAAAGGCGTGTGCGCCACCTCCGGGTGGAATTGAACCCCGTATATGCGATTGCTTAAACTCTCGAACGCATTAAGCGCTCCACTCGTTACCGCCGTTGCGCGAAAGCCGGGAGGCATTTTGGTTACATAATCGCCGTGACTAAGCCAGACATCAATTTCATCAGGCAGCCCCACGAATAAAGGACTATTAGATTCAGTTATTGAAAGTCTGGCGTACCCATATTCTCTATTTTGTGAAGGACTGACTTCCCCGCCAAGCTCGACAGCCAAGAGTTGCAGTCCATAGCAGATCCCCAGAAGCGGGCAATTAATTTTTTCAATAAAACCGTCAGACAGTTTTGGGGCTTTTGCATCATAAACCGATGAAGGCCCACCGGACAGGACGATGCCGTGGGGTTGGAGTTGTTGAATTTTTTCCAAGGGCGTATTGAAAGGTAGAATTTCGCAGTAGACCCCGGCTTCACGTATGCGTCGGGCAATCAGTTGTGTGTATTGCGAGCCGAAATCAAGTATAAGAATGAGATCATGCTTGGTCGGTTCCACTTTATAGGCATCCTCCAATGGGCTGGGAAGGTCGGAGACGTTGATGGTTTTCACTGTATTTGGGTGATAAAATAAACGTGCATCTTAACAATAAAGTCAATTTTTTTGCTGGATTTTGACGTTTGAAGCAAAATGCGTGAAAAAGCTCAAATTTATATTTATCAAATAATGCTAAGCCAATTACTCTGCGTACTTTCCTTTATTTTTGCGTTTTTGCCGTACGTTCAAAGCAAGCCCTACGACGACAAAATATCGGAAAAGGGATTGACGTTCTCTTCGCCACTTACAGTTCGCTGGCAATTCGATTCTAAAAATACCACTAGTCTGTCCCCGACTTCTAATAACGGACAACTATATTTGCCGCTTACCTCGGGTGAAATAGTCTCGCTAGATGTGTTAAACGGTCAACTTCTGTGGAAAACCGAGATCGGTGGAGATTTTTCGGCCTCTCCGATTGCGGACGAACGCGGCGTCTATCTCGCCTCCAGAAGTGAAGACTCTAATAACTCGCGTCAAATCTTACGTTCAACCGGGGCGATCCGGGCATTGAGTCAGAGCACGGGCATTACTCTGTGGATGAGGACGCTTCACTTCCCCATACATGGGGGACTCGTCTCGTCCGCGACTAAACTATTCGGTGGTTCAGCGGATGGACGTGTCTATGCTTTCAACAAGGCGTCCGGCGAAATCTTATGGGTATATCAGCACACGAGCGCCTTCTCTTCGTACCCTACACTTCACAATAAACGATTATACATTGGGAGTGAAGATGGAACACTCTTAGCTCTCGACGAATCTACAGGGACACCGCTCTGGCGTTATCGGACGCGAGGCGCATTGCGGGGCACTGTTGCGATCGCGGATAATATTATCTACTTCGGCGCGACCGATGGTTATGTCTATGCCTATGGTGAAGTAAATGGTCGCTTGTTGTGGCGGCGTAGGACGGGCGCGGCCGTGCAAGCGGTGGCGCTGACGGGTAGTGGAATCATAGTCACCTCGCTGGATAATTTTGTTTATTTACTGTCACCACGGCGGGGCGAGCTTATTTGGAAGAGACAGCTAGCGGGACGCATCGCAGCCCTCCCTTTAATAGATTCCCGAAGCGCGCTTTTTGCCCCTCTGGGGGGGGATGCTTGCATTGTGCTCTCGCTGCGGGACGGGAAGCAATTAAACACGTTGCCGGTGGGTGAAGAGGGCAACACTGGTGCCACGCCGCTGGTGGCCGACAATCTTTTATTGATTCCGACCCGTCGTGGACTTACGGCCTTCGCCCCATCCTCACCGGAGAGTAATCCATGACTATCAACGGTAGGAGGCTTGCCGGGACATAAGCCGCTCTCTGCAAACCCGGTCTAAGTGGAATCCTCGCCGACACACTTAATTTTGACTTGCACCACGATGCCGGAATAAACCTGCCAGTCGCCCCAGCAAGCCGTATAAGATGTATGCCCCGACGATGGAGACGAGGACGTAACGGGAATACAGCCAGACCAACATGCCGGACGCGGCGATAGCGAGGACGGCCAGACGCGTGCTGCGCCTTCCGATGCCGACGGTTTTGAAACTCGTATAGCGCACCGTGCTCACCATCAGGACTGACAAAAGCGCAATTGCGCCCATCAACAGCCCGCTATAAATCGCGCCCCGCTCAACCCCGTGGAACGACAGCGGCGCGGGTGAGAAATGTACGAGCGCGGCGATGAAGCCTCCGGCCATGGGGATCGGTAGGCCGACGAAGTTTTTCTTGTCAACCTTGACGAGTCCCTCCGCAAGCACGCGCGGGCGTGACGCCTGCACGTTAAAACGCGCCAGCCTGAAAGCCCCGCAAATCAGAAACATGAAGGAGATGAACCAACCTAACTTGTGTGCGCTGCTGCCTTCCGCAAAGGCGGAGCCGTAACCCCACGCGTAGGCGAGGACGGCGGGCGCGATGCCGAAAGTCACCACGTCGGCAATTGAATCGAGTTGCACGCCAATTTCGGTAGTGGTCTTCGTCAGTCTGGCGATGCGTCCGTCCAACGCGTCGAAGACGACAGCCCAGCCGATGGCGCGAGATGCGTTATCGAAATGTGAAGTGGCCTGGATGAGTTCCGCCTCAGTTCCCCCTTCGAGTAATTGAAACCCGCGCAAGGCTCCCATCACGGCGAAATAGCCCATGCCGATGTTGGCCGCGGTAAAGGCGGAAGGGATCAGGTAGAGACCTTTGCGGATGCCGCGCCGCTCCTTCTGCGGTTCAGTCGCGTGGGCGTCCCCCATCTCCTCTGGCTCTGTGTTCATCCTCGCAACCTCCCGATCACGCTGACGCCGCCCCGCACGCGATCCCCGACGCGCACACCGATCTCAACCTCCGGCGGGAGCACCAGATCGGTGCGCGAGCTAAACTTAATCAGGCCGAACCGCTCGCCTAAAGTCACCTTCTCGCCTTTGCTTTTCCAACAGACGATCCGTCGCGCGAGCACGCCCGCGATCTGTTTGCAGACGACCGTCATGCGCTCCCCGCGAATCGTCAGCGCGTTCTGCTCGTTGACGACGCTCGCCTCCTCGCGCGTGGCGATCATGAACCGCCCCTTCGTGTATGCGACGTCTACGATCTCGCCGGCGATGGGCGCGCGGTTGACGTGGACGTCGAAGACTGACAGGAAGATGCTCACGACCTGCGGCGACTGCGGGTCGTTCGGGATGAGTTGGGCGACACGCGTCACGCGCCCGTCGGCGGGGGCGACGATGATGTCCTGCTCGGAGAGGGACGTGCGTTCCGGGTCGCGGAAGAAGTAGGCCATGAAGAGGGCGAGCAGCAGGAGCGGGACTGCGACGTACCAGTAGCCGGTGAGAGCCGCGAGCAGCGCGACCGCGAGCGGGACTAAGACAAAGGGGATGCCGTCTCTTAACACGTATTCGATCCTGTTCTTCGTAAACGTTGCGGGAAGATGAGAAAAGGGGGCGCACGTATTTTTAGTCTACGGCGTCCCCTCCCTTAACTTTTAAAACCAACTGCGAATCTGCGCGCCATGTATGAGCGGTGCTTTAATGCGCCGGCTCTTCGCTCTGCTGATGTCTGAGCATGATCTCGTGCATCTGATCTTTAACGGCCAGCTTCTTCTTTTTCAGAGTGATCTCTTCCAACTGTTCCTCGTCGTTGGGGTAAGCGAGGGAGGTCAGTTCGCTAAGGCGTGCCTCATAGCGTCCGTGCTCACGCGCCAATTCGCGAAACTCAGGATCGTTCATGATCAATTCCTCTCTCAAGCTGTCCGTGTTGGTCAGTTCCATTTCAGGGAAGCCTCCTTTTGGCAGATGCGTTCGGGTGGTGTGAACAATTCGCGTTCGAGACAAGACGTTGATGCCCTTCGCGCGTTTATGATTTCGATGGGAAAATGGTAGCTAAAAACCGCCCCTGAATCAAGTGGGAGATTTCAGCGAGGCGCGCATCAGGAGCGCGTCCTCCGGTGGGTCGCGGTAATACTGACGCCGCCGTCCGACGACTTCGAAACCGTATCGCCGGTAGAGCGACTGCGCCGCGACGTTGCCCGCGCGCACTTCGAGGATGGCCGCGTGCGCGCCCTGCCGCATGGCCGTCGTCACGGCGACACGCATGAGCGCGTCGCCGACCCCGCGGCGGCGCGCCGCTTCGTGTACGCCGATATTGTTGATGTGCAACTCCTGCGCGGAGACGCGCGCGCTGAGAAACCCGTAGAGGGCGTGTCCCGTTTGCTTGTCGGCGCGAGCGCGGCGCGCGACGATCATGATCGCTTCGGGACGCGCCAGTTCGCCGTAATAGGAATCCCAGCCCCACAGGCTCAGGCGGCACGCCTCTTCGATCTCGACGACCTCAAGCAGATCGTGCGGCGTCATCGGCTCGATCAGGTAATCGGTGTGCCGTGGTTCGGCGGCGAGGTCTACGCTCGACATCTCTCGTTCAACTCCGCATCTGACAGACGCACGTAGAGCGCCTGTAAATCTTCCGCCGCCGACGTGTCTCCCTTGTGGTAACTCATCAGACCGAGCGCGGCGATCTCTTCCGCATAAGACTCCGACGGCGGCGCGAGCGTCCAACTCACTTCGCCCCCCGCATCGGATTCGACTGCGCTTACTTCGTCCTCCGCGCCGGACTCGACTGTGCCTTGGGCTTCACCGTCACGCCATCTAATCCCCTTCTCGACCGCAAACTCGCGGAGCGCACCCGCCTGTGCGTGCGCGCCTGTTCCCGCCCACTTCAAGTCGCCGCCCCAGTTCGCGGCTTTCTCAAACAACGCCGACGGACTGAGGTGCGACGGCGCGCTCAACTCTCTCACCGCGCCCGCGTCGTCAACCGAGAGCAACTGCGCGAACAGTTCGCCGCGCCCCGCGGGCAGGCAGGCCACCACGCGCGCCGCCGCGCCGCAGGCGTAAGCGATGGCGTGGAGCGTGGGGACGCCGACCACCCGCCGGTTCAATGTCGAGGCGAAAGCCTTGACGGTCGCGAGTCCTGACCTGAGGCCGGTAAAACTGCCCGGCCCGGTCGCCGCCGCGAAGAGTTCTACTTCGGCGAGTTTGACGCCGGAGGCAGTTAACGCCTCTTCAACGTCGTGCAATACGCGCGCGGAGTTTTCCCTCAACACGCGGCCGCGCGTACAGGCGAGCACGCGCGCGCCGCGCACGACGGCGACGCTCCTCACTTCGGTCGCCGTGTCGAGGCTCAGGATGAGCGGCGCGTCGGGCGATGCCGTCAGGCCGGCATCGGCGTGCGCGTCTCGCGGGCGTGTGGTCTCACTTTCGCTTCTCAAGTTTGACATCGGCTGGTATGCCGCGCGATTATAGGCGCGACTTTAAATTCAAGCAAACAGGTGGCTCGGGGAAGAGCTTTTTCCACTCGGTTGTACTGATGAGTGTGCGCATAGGGATTCTGACCGCGGGCGGCGATTGCCCCGGTCTCAACGCAGTTATTCGCGCTGTCGTGCGTCGCGCACTGGTCGAAGACGCGCAGGTCTTCGGCGTCAGGAACGGCTGGCGCGGCCTCATCGAAGACGACATCGTCCCGCTCACGCGCAGTTCCGTCTCCGGCATTCTCCCGCGCGGCGGCACGATTCTCGGCACGTCCCGCACCAACCCGTTCGACGAAGCGAGCCACCTCGAACGCATCCGCCTCAACTGGGAGAAGCACGAACTCGGCGCGCTCATCGTCGTCGGGGGCGACGGGACGCTGCGCACCGCGCGCGACATGTGGCGCGAGCACAAATACCCGATTGTCGGCGTCCCCAAAACTATTGACAACGACGTCGGCGGCACTGACTTCACCTTCGGGTTCGACACGGCGGTCAGCGTCGTGACGGATGCCATTGACCGTCTGCATTCGACGGCGGAGTCGCATCATCGCGTGATGGTCGTCGAGGTGATGGGGCGACACACGGGCTGGATCGCGGCCTACGGCGGCATCGCGGGCGGGGCGGACGTGGTGCTCGTCCCCGAACACCCTTTCCGCCTCTCGCGCGTCTGCGACTTCCTGCGTCACCGCGCCGATCAGGGCAACGCCTTTTCGATCATCGTCGTGGCCGAGAACGCGCGCCCCGTGCCCGAAGAGAATTTCCTGAGCGAAGAGAACAGCCGGGAGATTTACCGGCAGGGTCGGCTCGGCGGGATCGGCATGCTCGTCGCGCGCGAGATCGAACGCATCTCCGGCATCGAGACGCGCTTCACGCAACTCGGCTACGTCCAGCGCGGCGGCTCTCCGACCGCCTTCGACCGCGTGCTCGCCACGCGCTTCGGCATCAAGGCTTACGACATGGTGGCCGCGAGCGAATGGGGGCACATGGCCGCGCTCCACGGGCGGCGCGTCGTCAGTTTCCCGCTCGACGAGGCCGTGCGCGAGATCAAGAAACTGAGTGAAGAGATTTATCACGTCGCCGAGTTGTTCTTCGGCTAATGACAGCGGACGAAACCCGCCTCACACTTCGCTTTAACAAGTAGAGGCTGCCAGCGCAAACGTTTGGAGTGTTGTGGTCGGATGAATATCTGCCGTACATGCAGGCGTTGTTACGAGGACGCGGAGGCGGTCTGTGAAGTGACCGAGCACGGGCGTCTGACGCACGCGCGCCCCGGTCCGCGCCTCATCGCAGACAAGTACCGGCTCGACCGGCTGCTCGGCCGCGGCGGCATGGGCGCGGTCTATTCCGGCACGCACGTCGAACTCGAACGCCCCGTCGCCGTCAAGATGCTCCTGCCCGATTCCGTCTCCGACCCGCAGGCGCTCGAACGCTTCCGCCGCGAGGCGCGCGCCGCCGCCCGCCTCAATCACCCGAACGTCGCCAACACCTACGACTACGGCGCGCTCGCCGACGGCGAGGCTTACATCGTCATGGAGTTGCTCGACGGGCAGACGTTGCGCGAGTACTTGAACGCAGAAGGGTCGCTGCCGCTCAAGTGGGCGGTGGAGATTGCGTGCCAGGTGGGCGAAGGGATCGGGGCAGCGCACCACTCAGAGATCGTCCACCGCGATTTGAAGCCTTCAAACATCGTCCTCACGCGCGACCACCGCGGCGAACTGCAAGCTAAAGTTCTGGACTTCGGCATCGCGCGGCTACTCGAACAAACGACGACGAGCGGCGACCCTTTGACGGCCGCCGGGGCACTCATCGGCACGCCTCGTTACATGTCGCCCGAACAGTGCGCCGGTCACGACTCAGACGCGCGCTCCGATGTCTACAGTCTCGCCGTCATCCTCTTCGAGATGCTCGCCGGTCGCCCGCCGTTCGACGCGCCCTCGGCCACTGCCATCGCCCTCAAGCACGTGCGCGAGACGCCGCCCGACATACGCGAACTCCGATCCGACACGCCGCCCGCGCTCGCCCAACTCGTCGCCGAGTCGCTCGCCAAAGAGCCGGACGCGCGACCACAAACTGCCACCGAGTTCGCGTCCAGACTGCAAGAGATCGGCCGCGCGCTCGAGCCGGACGACAACGTGCCGCTCGTCCTGCACATCCCTTCGGACGAGCAGGCGGCCACGACCGCGCAGATGCAAGCCGCAGCGGAGACGGGCGAAGCCCCCGTCGAGTTTCAGACGTTCCCTTTAGAGGGCGCGGCCTCGCCCACCGTCCTCCACCCGGACGAGAATCACACTGACCGCGCCGGAGAGCCGACTACGGGCGATCCCTCGTCTGATGATCGCTCGTCGCTTCAAGAAGACGACCCGCTCTCACTTGACGAAGAGGATGCCGCGCCGCGCTCCATTGAAGCAGTCGCGCCCGTCGAGTCGCTCCCGCAATCCGCATCCGTTGCGTCGGCCGCGTCCGTCACGTCCGATACATCCGGCGAAAGCGTCGCCACGTCCACGGAGTCGCGTGCGGGCGGCGCGGCGCAATCGGACGAGGCGGACGAGGTGGCGACAGTGGTCAACCCGTCCCCTACGCGTTCATTCGACTCGACGGGCGCGCGACGCCCTTTTCCACTCGCGCTCATCATCGGCTCGCTCGCACTCGCAGCCCTGCTCGGCCTATTGCTCTACGCTTGGCGCAGCAGACCGGCCAACGACGGCGCAGCGACCATCGCTAACACAAACGCCACGCCCTCGCCCGTTCCGACTCCGAGCGCGCAGGCGACAGCGACGACCACGCCCGCCCCGTCATCCTCTGCAACGCCCAACGCGTCGCCGCAGCCGTCGGTCGCGCCGCATGCCGCCGTCGCGGAGGAGAAAGAGCGCGTCGCGCTGCGTTCGGCCATTGACAGTTGGCTCGTCGCGCACAGCACGCGCAACCTGACGCAGGTGACGAACTTCTACATGCCGAACGTGTCGGCCTTTTACCTCACGCAAAACACCACGCGCGCCGCAGTGCGCGCCGAGAAGGCGCGACTCTTTCGCGAGCCGAACATGTCTATCCGTCGCACCGGCGATCCGCAAATCACCTTCGGACAGGACGGCAGTACGGCCACCACGACCTTCCGCAAATCCTACAGTCGCGGCGACGCCTCGCGCCCGCAAAGCGGCGAAGTCTTGCAGGAAATCGTCTGGCAAAAAACCAACCGCGGCTGGAAGATCATCAGCGAACGCGACCTCCGCGTGATACGTTAAGGGATGAGGGATGAACAAGAAGTCACTCAACTCGACTGAGTGGTTTTCTCATTCATCTCCCATCCCTCCGCCCGCATCCCTCGTCCCCACTTGCCCGCCGTCCGTTGATCCAATACTCTAGTCGCTTCGCGCGCGATTCCTCTCTCTCTGGATGTAACATGGCTGAACCGACACTTACCCCGATGCTGCGTCAGTATCACGAACTGAAACAGCAGCACCCCGGCACGCTCCTCTTCTTCCGCCTCGGCGACTTCTACGAACTCTTTTTCGACGACGCCGTGACCGGCGCGCGCGAACTCGAAATCACGCTCACGGCCAGACACAAGGAGCGCGGCGCGGGCGCGGGCGTCCCGATGTGCGGCGTGCCGCACCACTCGGTTTCGGGCTACATCGCGCGCCTCATCCGCAAAGGTTATCGCGTCGCCATCTGCGAGCAGACGGAGGACGCGTCGAAGACTAAGAAACTCGTCCGGCGCGAAGTCGTGCGCGTCATCACGCCGGGGACGGCGATTGACCCGCAACTTGTCGAGTCGCGCGAATGCGTCTATCTCGCCGCCGTCTGCGGCGCGGGCGACTCTTACGGCGCGGCCTTTCTCGACCTCTCGACCGGAGAATTTCGCACCACCGAGGCGCGCGGCGCGGACGCTTGGCAGCGCATCCGCGCCGACATCGAATCCTACAGCCCGCGCGAACTGCTCTTCCCCGCCTCGCTCGCGCCGCTCGTCAAAAATTCTTACGCGGGCGGCGCGGCGCACACAGAACCGCTCCCGCTCTCGAATAGCACGGACACAAACGTCACAAACGTCACAAACGTCGTCCCCTTCGCGCGCCCCGCGGCGGTCGAGACGGCGAACTTCGGCGGGGGCAGTTGCATGTCGCTCTCGCCGCTCGACGATTGGTTGTGGGAACCCGTCTCGTGCGCCTCACTGCTGCTCGAACAATTCGGCGCGTACACGCTCGAAGGCTACGGGCTGGAAGGTAAGATTGACGCCGTGGCCGCCGCGGGCGCGTGCCTGCGCTACGCGCGCGAGACGCAGCGCGACGCCGCCGCGCACGTCAACGACATCACCTATTTCGAGTCGCAGGATCATCTCGTGCTCGACGCGGTGAGCGTGCGTAATCTCGAACTCGTCGAAGCGCAGAACAACGCGGGACGTTCGCACACACTGTTCGGCGTCATTGATTCGACCGTCACGGGCATGGGCGCGCGCCTCTTGCGCGCGTGGCTGCTGCGCCCGTCCGTGCGTCGCGGCGAGATCGAAGCGCGGCTCGCCGCAGTCGCAGACTTCCACGGCTCGCACATGAAGCGCGACCGCATGCAGTCGCTCCTCAAAGACGTGGCCGACCTCGAACGACTCATCGCGCGCATCAGCATGAACACCGCCACGCCGCGCGACCTCGCCGCCCTGCGACGCTCGCTCGAACAAGTGCCGACGATTCGCCAGACGTTATCGGACTCGGAGTCGTCGCTCCTACAGGTCTTGCGCGAGAACTCCGACGAGTTGAGCGACGTGCGCGCTGGCATAGCCGAAGCCATCGCGGACGACCCGCCGCTCAACCTCTCCGACGGCGGCGTGATCCGCGCGGGCTACTCCGCCGAACTCGACGAACTGCGCGCCATCAGCCGCGACGCCAAAGGTGTGATCGCCGCCCTCGAAGCGCGCGAGCGCACGCGCTCCGGCATCAACTCGCTGCGCGTCCGTTTCAACAACGTCTTCGGCTACTTCATCGAGGTCTCCAAAGGTCAGGCCGCGCGCGTGCCCGCCGATTACGAGCGGCGGCAGACGCTCGCCAACGCCGAACGCTTCACCACGCCCGAACTCAAACAGTGGGAGCAGAAGGTGCTGGGCGCGGAGGGGCGCATAGGCGAACTCGAAGCGACCATCTTCGCAGAGGTGCGCGCACGCGTCGCCGTCGAGACGAAGCGTCTGCAAGCGACGGCGCGCGCACTCGCCATGCTCGACGTGCTCTCCGCGCTCGCCACGACGGCCGTTCGTCAACGCTACCAGAAGCCGACGCTCCACGACGGCGACGAGGTCGAGATCGTGGGCGGCCGTCACCCCGTCATCGAAGCGACGAGCGAGACACCCTTCGTCCCGAACGATCTGTACATGAACAATTCGACGGATCGTCTGCTCATCGTCACCGGCCCCAACATGGGCGGCAAGTCAACCATTCTCCGGCAGGTCGCGCTCATCGCGCTGCTCGCGCAGGTCGGCTCGTTCGTCCCGGCCGAGCGCGCGCGCCTGCCGCTGTTCGACCGCATCTGGACGCGCGTCGGCGCGTCCGACGACCTTTCGCGCGGACGCTCGACCTTCATGGTCGAGATGACGGAGACGGCCGCCATCCTGCACAACGCCACGCCGCGCTCGCTCATCCTGCTCGACGAGATCGGACGCGGCACGTCAACCTTCGACGGCCTCTCCATCGCGTGGGCGGTCGCCGAACACCTGCACGACTCGCCCGACCACGCGGCCAAGACACTTTTCGCCACTCACTACCACGAACTCACCGAACTCGCCGAACGACTGCCCGGCGCGCAGAACTACCGCATCCGCGTCGCCGAGCGCGAGGGCGAAGTCATCTTCCTCTACAAGCTCGAACGCGGCCGTGCCTCTAAGTCTTACGGCATCGAAGTGGCGCGCCTCGCGGGTCTGCCCCCGGCCGTTCTCTCACGCGCGCGCGACGTGCTGCAACGCCTCGAACGCTACGAACTCGACGTGTTCGCCGAGCATGCCAAAACAACCGCGCTCTCAAATTCGGACGGCGCGCCCGCGGAAGCTGCGCCGGACGAGAAGAACGACAGCGGCGGCGCGCTCGGTCAGGCGGCCAGACGCGCCGGTCGGCGCGCGCTGGCGGCGCAGGCGACGCTCTTCGACACGGCGAACCAGAGCCTGCTTGACGAGTTGCGCGGCGTTGATGTAGAAAACCTCTCGTCGGAAGAAATCCGTACTCTCCTGAAAAACATACGCACCCGAATCGTTTGATCACGCAGGCCACCACCCCGACACGGCTTTTGAGTCGCACAGTTTCACGCCGACTAAAAAACGCCGTGAGGTTTTGTTCCCTACTGGTCTTTCCGCTCCTCCTGCTTCAAGCCACTTCGGTAACAGCGCCCGCCCGAGTCAAAAGCGGCATCCGCTCGATTGACTTTCGCAATTTCACCTATCCGTTTGAATGTGACGAGAAAAAGACTGTGACCATGCGACAAGGCACAGTGCCGGAGTCCAGATGCTACGGCATTACCAAAGTGGTCTCAATTCACTATCACGATTTCGACGGCGACGGCCAAGAAGAGGCGCTCGTCGTGCTCGGAACAAATTGCCAGGCCTCTTGTTGGTACATTGAGAACTACTATGTCTATTCTTACCACGGGGGTCGCGGCAAACTTATTTTTCAGGAATCACAGGGCTATCGTTATAAACTCGGAGAGCCGGCCGACTTCGGCAAGGATGTCTGGACGCTGGGACGACCTTACGGGGTTTCAATTAACCGTGGGCGGCTCCAAATTACCGGGCTGGCGCACGACGACGGGGACGCAAACTGTTGCCCGCGTTTCAGGGAACGCACGGTTTACGGCTGGGAGCGGAATCGTTTTGCAGTCATAGCGCGCAAGCGCAGCTTAGACCCGAACGGCCCCGGCGATCCCCTTACACGTCAATAACAACAACTATGTCTGATTTATCAAACCTCTCGCTGGAACAAAAGATCGGGCAACTGCTCTACATCGGTCTGCCGGGGACGGAGTTCGACGCAGAGGCGCGCTCGCTCGTCGCAGACGTGCAGCCGGGCGGCGTCATCATCTTCGGCCGCAACGTCGCCACGGCCGAACAGTTGCGCGGGCTGCTCGACAGCGTGCGCGAGACTTTACACGTCGAACCGCTGCTCGGCATTGATCAGGAGGGCGGCTTAGTTGATCGCTTGCGGAAAATCTGCACGCCCATGCCCGCCGCGCGCACCATCCGCCAGCACGGCGATCTCGCCGCCGCGCGCACGCTCGGCCGTCTCACAGGCGAAGCCCTGCGCCTGCTCGGTTTCAACATGAACTTCGCGCCCGTCCTCTCGATCATGACGGACGACCGCGACCTGCTCTCGAACGGACTCTACTCGCGCTCTTACGGCCGCTCGCCCGGCGAGGTGCTCGGCTACACCATGGTCTACCTGCGCGGCCTGCAAGGCGAGGGCTGTCTCGGTTGCGCCAAGCATTTCCCCGGCATCGGCGCGGGCGAGGTTGACTCGCACGAAGAGATGCCGATCATCAACCTCTCGCAGGATCAACTGATCGCGCAAGACCTCGCGCCTTACATCGAACTCTTCCAGCGCGAGGACAACATGGTGCACGCCGTGATGGTCAGCCACGGCGGCTTCCCGAAAGTTGATCTCCGTAGCGGCACGGCGGGCGGGCGGCTCATCCCTGCTTCGATCAACCCGCAGATCGTCACCAAGTTGCTCCGCGAAGAGATCGGCTACACGGGTCTGGTCGTCACGGACGATCTGGAGATGGGCGCAATCGCGCGCCACTATGAAATCGAGGAGACCGTGCGTCTCGCCGTCGAGGCGGGCGAGGACATGATGCTCATCTGCGCGCGCCCAGACTTGATCCGGCGCGGCTTCCACTCGCTGCTCGCGGCCGCGCGCGAAGGCAAGCTCAGCGAGGAACGCATCAACGCCTCGCTCGCGCGCATCGCACACTTCAAAACTCTCATCCAACCGCCGCGCCCCTTCGACGCAGCGCGCTTTGACACGCTCTCCGGCGAAGTGGCCGCGCTCAACCGCAAACTCAATTACAGCTATGGAGGCAAACTTTGATGCGAAGTGGAAATTCAGGATGCGGTTGGCGTCAGGCTACGAACAGTAACTATTTTTCCTTCACGCGTTGTTTACTATTCGCCGCGCTGCTATGTCTGGCGCTCTCCGGCGTGTCCTGCAAGCGCGCGGGCGGCACCGCGTTCGTGATGGTGCTCGAAGCCGGACAAAAGACGCTCGACCCCTTGCGCGGCACGGACGCGGCGAGCGAGCGTTACCGCCAGTTGATGTTCAACCAACTGATGCGCAAAGACCCGAAGTTTGACTACGAGGGCGAACTGGCGTCGAACGTCGTGACTGCGCCCGACGGCCTCTCCGTCACCTTCACCCTGCGCGACGGCGTGAAGTTCCACGACGGCAAGCCGCTCACCTCGGCCGACGTGAAATACACTTTCGACAAACTCTTCGCCTCCGATTCGCCGAAGGCGCTCTCGTTTGTCGAAGGCTCGGGCGCGAACAAGCAGCCGCTCGTCACGTCAATCGAAGCGACCGACCCGCGGACGGTCGTCTTCCGCCTGCGCCGCCCGTGGCTCGAATTGTTCGCCAACTTGATCCCCATCGCCATCATCCCCGAAGGCACGTTCGAGTCGCAGGCGATCAAGCCGCTCGGATCGGGCGCGTTCAAGTTCATCAGCTACGACGAGTCGCAGCAGGTCGTCGAACTCGAAGCCAACGAGGACTACTGGGAGGGCGCGCCCAACATCAAACGCCTGCGCGTGAAAGTCATCCTCGACGCCAACACGCAGCAGGCGGAACTCGTCGCCGGGCGCGTTGACCTCGCCGTCAACACCGCGCTCTCGCCCGACGCCTACGTCAATCTCGCGAAGAACCAGAACCTTCAAGTAGTGCAGTCGCCCGGCGTCAACGTGCAGTACATCGGCTTCAACAGCGAGAGCGCACCGGTTAACAACGCGCGCGTCAGGCAGGCGATAGCCTACGCCATTGACCGCGAAAGCATCATCAAAAATCTCCTGCAAGGGCAGGCACGCATCGCCCACTCGATCCTGCCGCAGGAGTCTTGGGCTTACTCGACGTCACAAAAAACTTACAACTATGATCCGGCGCAGGCGAAAAAACTGCTCGACGAGGCGGGCTTCACAGACCCTGACGGCGACGGCCCACGCCTGCGTTTCGCCGAGCCGCTCAGTTTTAAAATCTCCGCGAGCAACTCGGTCGTGCGCCAGTACGCGGGCGTGATGCAGAACTCGCTGCGCGAGGTGGGCATCCCCGTCAACATCGAAACGCTCGAAGACAACACGCTCCGAGAAGCGCAACGCAACGGCCAGTATCAACTCACCGCCGGACGCTGGGTGGGCGGCAATCAAGACCCGATCTTTTTGCGCGACCTCTACACCTACCTGTCGGGCGGCAACTTCAACCGCGGCCGCTACCGCAACGCCGAACTCGACAAGATTCTGGGCGAGGCCGTCGCGACCGCCGACCGCGCCAAGGCCAAAACGCTCTACGCCGCGGCGCAGGATGTAATCAGCCGCGAAGTGCCGATGCTCCCGCTCTGGTACAACAACAACATCGTCATCGCACGCAAGAACGTCGGCAACATCAAAGTCCCCGCCGGGGCTGACTGGACGTTCGTGCGCAGCTTAACGGTGAGCAAGTAACGGAGGCTGTCAGTGATCAGGTGTTCTTTGTCTGTCAGGCTGTCACTTGAACAACTGACGATGGACAACTGACCACTGATAGCCATTCCCTCATCCCACGCCTCTGATCGTCTCCTGTAACTCTCGCCAACTAACCGCACCTTCGCGGATCAGGCGTGCTTCGCTGCCACTGACATCAAGCACGGTCGAGGGTTCTTGCGAGCGCGACGCGCCGCCGTCAACGACGAGTGCGAGGCCGTCCGGGAAAGCGCGCTCGACCTCTCCGGCCGTGCGTGCGGGCGGCTCTCCGGCGCGGTTCGCGCTCGTCGCCGTGAGCGCGCCGCCGCACGCGTGCACAAACTCACACACCGCTTCGTCGGCGGGCAGACGCACCCCAATCGTCCCCGTCCCAGCCGTCAACTCTTCCGGCAACTCCGGGCGCGCGCTGACGACCAGCGTCAACGCCCCCGGCCAATGGCGCGCGCTGATACGGTCGAATAACTTGCCGCCGTGCGCGTTGAAACGCGCCACTTCGGATGCATCGCCGACGACGACGAGGATCGGCTTGCCGTCTTCCCTACCCTTCAAAGCGAGCAGGCTTTGCAACGCGTCGCGGTTGAAAGGGTCTGTGCCGAGGCCGTAGAACGTGTCCGTGCGAAAGGCGACGAGGCCGCCCGCACGAACGACCGCGGCGGCACGCTCGCGCGCCTGTCTGTCATCTTTCAGAATCATCTCTCGTCTCGCCCCTGCCTTTCGCGTCCGGTAAAAATCGCGTCTCTGCTGTAAAATAAGTTCATGGCAACTGCTCAGAAAAAACGTGAACTGGATTTTAGCGACTTTCCGCCCGGAACGGTTAACACTTACACGAGGCTCGTCTGCCTCGCTTGCATCTTCGATCTCTTTACGAAGCAACTCGGCCTCGCGCCGCGCACCGCCTACTCCGAGATCAAACGCCACGCGCCGACGGCCGAAGAGTTGACTGCGAGCGAACCGTTGCGGCCTTACTTCGACAGCGAAGAGCGTCACCCGCGCTGTCCCTACTGCAACGCCGCGAAGCGCTGGCACGCGCGCCTCGACACCTATCGCATCGAAAGCGGCAAATCCACCGACGCCCCGCGCCGCGCCCTCGTCAAGTCGCTCCCCAAAGCGGAAGATCAGTTCACCATGTTGGAGTCGCGTTCCACGAAACGCGACATCTTCTTCGCGTGGCTCGACGCGCTCGGCCGCGAACTCGATTTCACGGACGACGCGTGGCTCATCACCGCCGCGCGTCATATGCTTGAGCGCAAAGAGCCGAAGACCGATTGGGCGGGCATCTTCGAGAACGTGCGCGCCGTGCGCCGCTCGCAGCGTCTCAGTGAAGGCTGGGAGCACGAGGGCACGCGCCTCTACCTGTCGCCGCCGCTCTACGCCGACGCGTTGCTCATACAGTATCTCGTCAGCCGCTCGCAGGCGCACGGCGGCATCACGTTCGAGGGACGACTCACGCTCGTCGAACTCGTCCGCCGCCTGCGTTACTCAGGTCAACTCGAAGCGCAGGGCATCACCGAGCGCGACCAGTTCGACGTGCTGGAACAACTGATCGAAAACTTGACGGGCGGCGCGACCGCGGCGAAACTTTACTTCCTCGTTGACCGCCGCGATTTTCTCGACAAAGTTAAGACCGTCTATTCACACTACGCTTGACCCGGCCGGAGCGATCTCCATCTGCAACCTAAAAGGACATCTCCCCCATGCCCATCAAGGAACAGACTTACACGCACAAGGAACTCGATCTTCTCGTCGTCAACATCGAACTGACGTTGGTGAGCATCGTGCAGGGCGTCGCGCTCTCGTTCCTCACGGAGAGCAGCCGCGACGTGATCGTCACCCGCCGCTATCTCTTCTGGCCTTACGTCGCCTCCGGGCTGCTGGTCATCCTGCTCTTCTGGTCGCGCTCGCTGATGCACACGTTCACAGTCATCCGCTGGCCGCTTGAGTTCGCGCACAACTTCCTCTACATCGGCAGCACCCTGCTCGAAGTCATCATCTTCACCCAACTCCAAAATCCGGTCTACTGGTTCGGCCTGAGCGCGGCCTACGGGGGCGTGATCTGGCTGCTGTTCGCGGTTGACCTGCGCATGATTAGGCGCAGGCTCGAAGAGCGTAACAAGGAGGCGGCGCGCGCCCTGCTGCTCGTCGTCGAGCGCGAACAGATCAAAAACGTGCGCCTCTTGATGCCGACCACGGTCGCGTTCAGCGTCGCCGTCACAGTGGCGATCCACCTGCGCCCTGACTTGTTCATCGAACGCCAATGGCACTTCGCCTTCGCCCTCATGCAACTGCTCTGCGCGGGCGGTTATCTCGCCTACGTCATGCGCTACTACCGCCGACTCCTCCCGCTCATGGTCGCCGCCCAGTACGAATGGAACGGCGAGGTGATGCCCGAAGAACAGGGATAAATAAAGAGAAGTAAATCGTGAATCATCAATCGTAAATAGAGGAACACAGTTCTTTCTATTTACGATTCACGATTCACGGCTTTTACTCATCCCCGCTTTTCACAGGCTCGTTTCGTTGCGCGACTTGTCTTTGTGGCGTTCGAGGGCGAGTTGGATGAGACGGTCTATGACTTGTTGGAAGGAGAGGCCGGAGGCAGCCCAGAGTTTCGGGTAGCCGGAGACTTCGGTGAGGCCGGGGCTGGTGTTGAGTTCGTTGATGAGCAACTCGCCCGTGTCGCGGCGTAGAAAAAAGTCAACGCGGGCGAGTCCCGTCCCGTCAATCGCTTTGAACGCCGTGACGGACATGCGGCGGATGCGCGCCGCCACGGACTTCGGGATCGGGGCGGGCACGACAAACTCGACGTGGCCGGTATTGTTGTACTTCTCCGTGTAATCGAGAAACGCGCCCTGCTTGTCGTGGACGATGTACTCGCCCGGCTGGCTCGCCTCCGGTTCATCGTTACCAATCACGGCGCACTCGATCTCGCGCGCGTCCAGTCCTTCCTCGACGATTATTTTGCGGTCGTAGCGCGCGGCGAGGTCTATCGCGTCGGCGAGCGTGCGGCGGTCGGTCGCCTTCGAGATGCCGACGGACGAACCCAGATTCGCCGGTTTGACGAAGCACGGGAAGCCGAGTTCGCGCGCCACGCGGCGCAGTACGGCGGCGCGTTCGCGCTCCCACTCCGAGCGCAGAAACCAGAGGTGCTTGCAGATCGGCAGTCCCGCCTCGCGGAACAACATCTTCATCGCTACCTTGTCCATCCCGCACGACGACGCGAGCACGCCGCAGCCGACGTAAGGCACATTCGCCATCTCCAACAGACCTTGAATCGTGCCGTCCTCGCCGTAAGTCCCGTGCATGACGGGGAAGACCACATCAACCGGCAACGCCGCAACCGGTCGCTCGCCCTCGCCCCCCACGGCGACGAGGCCGGAATGGGAAGGATCGCCGACGATGGTCAACGCTTCGCGGTTCTCGCCCATCCCGCGCGACAACAACCCGGTCGTCGCGCGCGGCAGCAAATCCATCGCGGCGGCGGGCGAGAGCCACTGGCCGGTCTTCGTAATTGCGAGAGGAATCACCTCATACTTCTCGTGATCAATCGCCTCGATCACCGCCCGCCCTGAGCGCAGCGAAACCTCGTGTTCGCCCGAACGCCCCCCGAAAATCACCCCGACCCTGATTTTTCTTTTCAATCCAAAACTCCTAAATGCAGTGACAAGCGACAGGTGACAAGTGACAAGTTAAAGCAGTAAATCGTGAATGGTACATCGTGAATAGTAAGAACTGATTCCTTCTATTTACTATTCACCATTCACCATTCACTTTCTTCTCTTGTCACTTGTCACCTGTCACTTGTCACTCTCTTATCACTTGTCACTCTAAAGAATCGTTTTCCCCATGGCCGAGAGGATGAGTTCGACGCCGAGTTCCGCGGTGCGGTTGTTGACGTCGAGGGCGGTGTTGATCTCGACTACCTCGAAGGCGATCATGCCGCCCGCTTCCGCGATCTTCTCTAACGCCAGATGCGACTCGCGATAGGTCAAACCGCCGCGCACGACCGTGCCCGAACCCGGCGCGTCGCCCGGATCGAGCGCGTCCACGTCGAGCGTGACGTAGTAGCCGCCCGGCGCTTGCTTGGCGATAGCGATGGCGTCGTCTATGCACGCGCTCATCCCGCGCTCGTCAATCTCGCGCATGGTGAAGCAGCGCATGCCGAGTTTGCGGATCAACTCGCGTTCGGCCGGGTCGAGGTCGCGCGCGCCGAGGTGCACGCAGTAGCGCGGGTCGAGTTTGGGGGCGAAGCCTGCGACGTGCGTCAGTTCCGGCGCGCCGTAACCGAGCAGTGCGGCCAGCGGCATCCCGTGGACGTTGCCCGACATGGTCGTCTCCGGCGTGTTCATGTCGGCGTGCGCGTCAAACCAGATCATGCCGATCTGCTGCCCGCGCTCGCGCAGGATGGACGCCGCGCCCGCCACCGACCCGGCCGCGATGGAATGATCGCCGCCGAGGATGACCGGAAACTCGCCCGCATGCATCGCACGCTGCACCTCCGTCGCCAGTTCTTCGCAGGCGATGCTGATCTCGCGCAGGTACTTCGCTTTGTCCTGCGCGGCGGCGATGGTCTGTGGCCGTTCCAGACGCATGTCACCGAGGTCGCGCACCTCGTAGCCGAGCGACGCGAGTCGCTGGTTGAGACGCGCGACGCGCATCGCCGCCGGGCCGAGGTCAACGCCCGCCGTGCCCGCCCCGAAGCTGAGCGGCACGCCGATGATGCTAACGCGTCGCCCCTCGCCGGGAAGCAGGTTGATGATTGAAGATTTCGGCTGGTCGCTTAAAGCTGACATAACTCTCCGAAGAAGCTGTGGACGCTGTCGTTCACCCGCCGAGGTTGATGTTGAAGCCGCTGCCGCCGCTGCTGCCCTGCGACGGGAAGAAGGGCTTGAGCAGCCCTGCGAAGGCCGCGAGGTTGCGCGTCTGGATAAGCAACTCGCCGGGGCCTGCGAACTCCGCGACGATGCCTTCGCCGCTCACCATCGTGCGGAAGAAACCCGACGCGGCTTTGCGCAGAGAGTATTGCAGAGAGGCTTCCCACGCGACGAGGTGTCCGGTGTCCACCACGTAGCGTTCGCCCGCACGCAGTTGCTTCCGGTGAATCGCGCCGAAGGAGGTGAGCAGCAGCAAGCCCGTGCCCGTCACCTGCATGACGAACAACCCCTCGCCGCCGAAGAACGTCTTCGCGCCGCCCCACTTCGTGTCAACCGTCAAACTGGCGTCGCCCGCCAAGTATGAACTCGACTGCACCATGAACACTTGATTGCTGAGTTCGAGCGCGGCGATGTCGCCCGGCGCGCCCGGCGCGAAGGTGACTTCGCCGGGGCCGCCACGCGCCGTGAAGGTCGAGACGAAGGCCGACTCGCCGCCGACCGCGCGCTTCAACGCGCCCATCAACCCGCCCTTCATCTGCGACTGCAACTCGACGTTGGCCGACATCGAAACCATCGCGCCCGCCTCGGCCAGTATGGACTGCTCCGCCTGCAACTGAATCACGGCGAGCGCGAAAGACGGCTGGTGCAAAATCTCGAAGCTGTAGCCGCGTCCCTGCCCGCGCGCGTCCGCGTCAATGTGGATGCCGTGACCCACACCGCCACCACCACCGCCCGCCGCCGTCGCACCGCCACCGCCGCTCGCATTGTTCGGCGCGGAGGGCTGCGCCGCGGGCGTCATGCGCGTCCCGCAGGCTCCGCAAAACTGCGCGCCGTCAATTAAATTAGCCCCACAGTTCGGGCAAGTCATACTCTGACTCCTTTCGATTTTTCCAAGATGATTTCGACCGCCTCTTCCGGCGTCGCCGCCAGATCGAGTATCCGCACGTCCTCTTCGCTGACGACCAGATGCTTGCGCCACGCCTCGACGACGGGCGGCCAGCAGTCGCCTAGGAGCACGAGCGGGCGCGGCTCGATGACGCGCGTTTGAATCTTATTCCAGACGAGCGAGAGTTCCGTCACCGTGCCCATCCCGCCGCGCAACGCGACGAAGCCGACCGAACGCACGATTAAGTGTTGCAGGCGATCGTAGAAATGCGGCGTCGCCACCTTGTCCGTAAGGAAGCGGTTTGGCTCTTTCTTAAACTGGTTCATCACGATGCCGAGCACGCGCCCGCCGCGTTCGTGCGCCCCGCGGCTCGCCGCTTCCATCACGCCCAGATAGCCGCCCGTGCAGATCGTAAAACCCGCCTCCGCCAACAACTGCCCCACGCGGCGCGCCTCCGCATACTCCGCGCAGTCTTCGCCGCACTTCGAGCCGCCGAAAATCGTCACGATGCGTTCTTGTGTACTACTCATTTGATTTCAGTGACAAGTGTTGAGTGACGAGTGGCGAGCAAGAATCAAAACAAGTTTTTAGTTATTAGTTTTTAACCTGTCACTTGTCACCTGTCACTCGTCACTGCTTTTACGGTCTGATCCGGTAGAGCATGCGCGGGAACGGGATCGTCTCGCGGACGTGCTCGATGCCGCACATCCAGGCGGTGCAGCGTTCGATGCCCATGCCGAAACCGGCGTGCGGGACGCTGCCGTAGCGGCGCAAGTCCAGATACCACTCGAAGGCTTCGCGCGGCAGTTCGTGGGCTTTGATCTGCTCTTCCAGAAATTCGAGCGACGTGGCGCGTTCGCCGCCGCCGATCACTTCGCCGTAGCCTTCGGAAGCCAGCACGTCAACGCCGAGCGCGAGTTCCGGCCGCTCCGGGTCGCGCGCCATGTAGAAGGCTTTGATCGCCGCCGGGTAGCGATGCACCATCACGGGCTTCTCAAACTGCTTCGAGATGTATGTCTCGTCGGGCGCGCCGAAGTCGCCGCCCCACTCGAAGCGCGCGTCGAGTTCGCCGCGCTCGTGCCCTTCGTGGAGCATCTTGACGGCGTCGTCGTAATGCAGGCGCGGGAACGGCGGCACGATGAGTTCGAGTTTCGACGTGTCGCGTTCGAGCACCTTCAACTCTTCCTGTCGTTCTTCCAGCACGCGGCTGGCGATTGACGAGACGAAACGCTCGGCCAGATTCATCACGTCGTCCAGATGCGCGAAGGCCATCTCCGGCTCGACCATCCAGAACTCCGTCAGGTGGCGGCGCGTCTTGGAACGCTCGGCGCGGAAGGTCGGGCCGAAGCAATAGACTTTCCCGAAGGCCGCCGCCGTCGCCTCGTTATAGAGTTGGCCGGACTGCGTGAGGTACGCCTTCTCGTCGTTGAAGTAGTCAACCTCGAAAAGCGTCGTCGTGCCTTCGCACGCGGCGGGCGTCAAGACGGGCGCGTCGGCGAGCGTGAAGTTATCGTTATCCAAGAAGTCGCGCACGGCGCGCACGACCGTGTGGCGCACTTTGAGGATCGCGTGCTGGCGGCGCGAGCGCAGCCAGAGGTGACGGTGATCCATCAAAAATTCCGTGCCGTGTTCCTTCGGCGTGATCGGGTAGCCCTCGACCGCGTGCAACACCTCCGCGCCGACGACATCCACCTCGAAGCCGCCCGGCGCGCGTTCGTCCGCGCGCACCGTCCCGCGAATCGAGAGCGCGCTTTCCTGCCCCAGATTCTTGAGCGCGTCCCACACTTCTTCCGCTACGGCTTTTTTGAAGACGACGCACTGCACGACGCCCGTCCCGTCGCGCAGTTGCGGGAACAGAAGTTTGCCGCTCGAACGCAGATTGTAGAGCCACCCGCGCAGCGTTACCTCCGCGCCGACGTGCTTCGATAATTGATTGATATAGACCTGCGGCGAACTCTCGCCCGTCGCTGTCGTCGTCGCCGGTTGTTCCTCTTGTTGGATTTCTTCAGTTGCCATTTCTACCTTCTATCAGATTCGATTGACGTTACGATTAAATATGATTTGCGTTTAAGTCTCATTTGCCTGCGACGCGCGCGCGGATGATTTCGCGGAGCACGGGAAAACGCGCCAGCCACTCCAACGCCTGCAATACGATCTTGAGCACGGGATTGATAAAATGCGCGTAAACTTCGCCGCGCCCGCACACGCCGCTCTGGTACGAGAACGTCCCGACCGCTTTCAGACAACGCTGCACGGTCATCAAACGAAACTCGCGCCCGAAGTCATCGGGGTCGAGCGCGTCGAGGCCGCGCTGCCGCCGCTCCTCCAAAAAATATAACCTGCGCTCGCGTATCTCCGCGAGCGAGGGCACGCCGGTTTGCCGGTCGAGCAAAAGCGACACGAGGTCGTAGCTGGCAGGCCCCATCCGCGCGTCCTGATGGTCAATGATCCGCAGGCGATCATCTCCGTCCAAGATCAGGTTCGACGTGTGGAAATCGCGATGGCAGAGGACGCGCGGGCGGGCGGCCAGTTCCGACGCGAGATCGTTTAGCTCCGCGCGCAGTTCGGCCTGCTCGGCGTGCTTGAGCGTTTCGCCGCAGTAGCTTTTGAAATAGTGTTCGAGAAAATATTCCAATTCCCAGGAGAGCTTGGCTTCGTCGAAGGCGAGGCGGCTGGCGATCGAGTCGCGCTCGAAGGCGAGCGGGGTCGCCGCCTGTATGTCGGCGATGAGGGAGATGGCGCGTTCGAGATAAACCTCGCGCGTCTCCTCGTTGCTCGACTCGATGACGCGCCGGAGTTGCCGGTCGCCCAAGTCCTCCTGCACGATGATCCCGTTCGGCGCGTCAACGTCTAAAATTTCCGGCACGGGCAGGCGCGCGGCGGCGAACAGGCGCGTGACGTCGAGGAACGGGTGGATGTCCGGGTCGAACGGCTCGGGGTAGACGGCGGCGACGGCCGTCCGGCGCTTCTTCCAAGGGATGCGGAAGTATTCGCGGGTCGAAGCGTCGGGGGTGAGCGCGTGGATTTTCGCCGCGTCCCAGTGGGCGCGGGCGACGTATTCGCTGAGACGTTCATGCGCTGTGGAGAGAAACGCATTCGCGGTGATGCCCGACGGGTGGCTCATGGGTGTACGGCGCGGGGCGGCGAGGCTAGGGAGTGCGCGGTCGGCCGCTCGCGAATGGTAAGCCTCGTTTTTGCCCGGTATCAATGCTTTTTCGGAGCGCGTGGGATTGTATCACTGCGCGAGTGGGACGACAAAATTATCCCCGCGAACCTCGCCCGCAAGCGCCTTCTCAGGCCGCTCACCTTCCCTGACGAGCGACGCGCGCACGACCGCTGCGTCCTCTATTACCTCACCCCGCCCGACGCGCACGCCCGCGCCGAGAATCGCGCGGCGCACGCGCGCGCCCGCTTCGACGCGCACGTCTTCCCAGAGGATCGCCTCGCGCACGTCTGCGCCCGGTTCGACGATTGAGCCGCGGCCAAATTCAACGTCGCGCCCTTCGCGTCGCATGAGGGCGAGGCTGATGTCGCGGTAGCGTTGAATGGTGGAGAGTTCGTGCCACATGCCGTCGCTGACGTGCGCGGCGATGCGTTCGCCGCGCGCGATGGCCGGGATGTATACGTCCGTCACGGAATGCGAGAAGATGCCGCGCGGGATGTAATCGAAGATGCGCGCGTCGAGAATTTGAATGCCAGTGAACATCAACGGCGCGTCCCCGTGGCTCTCCGCATTATGACTCTCCGAATTTGCGCCGCCCGCGCTCGCCTCTTCGTTCGACTCACCCGTCACACCCACCACGGTGCTTTCAATAGAAGCGCGATTCGCGCTTCCGGCGTTATCGGACGGAGGCGCTGGGTAACCGCCGAAACGTTTGACCAACCCGCCCTCGACTTCGACGGTGCTGTAGCGTTCGCGCCCGGCGTTACGACGCAAGACGAGCGTGGCGAGCGCGCGTTCGCGACGGTGAGTTTCGAGAGCCGCGCCGAGGTCTATGTCGGTAGCGAGTTTGCCGTTGACGACGATGAAGGTGTCGCCTTCGAGGAAGGCGCGCGCGTTGTCTATCGCGCCGCTCGTGCCGAGGATGACCGGCTCTTCGATGTAGCTCAGGCGGACGCCGAAGTCGCTCCCGTCGCCGAGCGCGGCGCGCACGGACTCCGGGCGGTGGTGCAGGTTGACGATGATCTCGCCGCAACCGAAACGCACTAAGTATTCCGCGACGTAGCCGACGAGCGGCCGCCCCATGAAAGGGAGCGCGGGCTTCGCGCGGTCGAGCGTCAGAGGCCACAGGCGCGTGCCGTAACCGGCGGCAAGAATCATCGCACGCATAAGTTCAACTCAAATATTGTCGTTGTCAATATTGTTGTCGTCCGCCATCGCGCAGACGCGTTCTCACTTATCAATGCTGTGGATGGCGAGCGGCATCAGTTCGAGAAAATGCGCGGAGGCTTTGTTGCCGCCCGCCGCTTCGCTCTTGGTGGCCGGGCGGATCGAGACCACCTCTTCCACGCCCTCCTCGAAACCGATCCTGAGACGGACGGCGAGACCGAGCGCCTCGTCGAAGTTATGCGCGAAGTAGCGGTTGTAATGCACGCCGCCGGCTTCGTGTTTCGTCCAGTTGATGGCCTCGACGATGTGCGGCGTCTCGGCCACCTGCGCCCGCGCTTCGGCGTCGGCGAGCGGCATGTGTTCGAAGTTGTAGGTCGCGCCCGCGTGCGGGTCGAACGTGTAGCCCTGATCCAGTTTTTTCACTTTAACTAACCTTTCATCATAACGGCGAATTTCGTAACGGCGACAAGTGTACTTTGCGCGAAGCGGGAACACACGTCCGCGCGGTGCGGCGGGACGAGACCGCCGCCGATTTCATATTCCGACAAGAGCAACTGTTAAGAGACCTGCGCGGCGTCGCGGATGGTGAGATCGAACGTGCCGGGGGCGACTTTGCGGAAACGCCCGTTGCGGTTGAGGGAGACGGCGATGCTGATCGTGGGGTTGTGGCCGGTGAAATTAAAGCCGCCTTCGAGCAGCCGGTTGTAAATCTCGTTGACGTGGAGCGGCGCGCCCGCTTCGCGCAGGAGCAGCGCGGTCGCCTGCGGAATGGTGCGGTCGAGAAAACGCTCGCTCGTCACTTCCACGTCCGTGCGGACGGGCGGCAGCGTCGAACGCGGCACGGTCTGATACGTCGGCTGCAGGCGGTTGTTGCCGCGCCCTTGAAAATCGTCGCGGCGCAAGGCCACTTCGATCTCTGCGTCGGAGGGCGACTGCTGTTGCTGCTGTTGCTGCGATTGATGCGAGGGCACGCTGTTGAGCACGGACGAGAGGATGCGGAACATCGCGGCCTCGGTCTGCGTGGCGATGGCGTCCATCTCGCCGAGTTCGGTGCGCAGTTTCTCGCCTTCGAGTTCGAGGTCGGCGAGACGCGCGGCCAAGCGGTTGCGCGTGGCGCGCGTCTGGCGCAGGCTCTGTTCGAGCGTGGCTAAGAGATTATCGTCCGGCATATGAATCGTGGCGCGCGGTGAGGGACGAGGGACGCGGGCGCGCCGTTTGAACTTCGTTCAATTCCCTTCGTGCGCCGGTAGTTTTCATCCTTCGACTTGACGTCATCAACGGCTTTTTAACGGTCGCGCTCAAGTATGAAAGTCGGGATCGAACTCAAGGCATCACGGTACTTTGTGTCGGGCAACACGTCAAGAGAATTTCTGGCGGCGGCGGCAAAATCGTTGGCGCGGTTGCGCGCCCGATCCAGCGCGCCCGACTGCTCGGCCGCACGCGTCAGAGCGGCGCGCGAGATGGCGTCGTAAGTGCCTTCGCGCATCACGGTCTGGATGGCGGCGCGCTTGTCGCGTTCGGTTTCCAGCAGGTAGATGAGCGGCAGCGTGAGTTTGCCTTCGAGCAAATCAACCCCGGCGGCTTTGCCGAGCACGTCGTCGGTGGCGGTGAAGTCGAGCAGGTCGTCCACGAGTTGGAAGGCCGCGCCGAGGTTCATGCCGTAGTTGCGTAGCGCGAGTTGCGTCTCCACGTCGGTGCTGCCGAGCATCGCGCCGATCTCGCCGCACGCGCTGAAGAGGTACGCGGTCTTGCGCATGAGGATGTCGAAATACTGCTCCTCGGTGACATCCGCGCGGCCGACCGTCGTCAACTGCAAAATCTCGCCCTCCGTCATGCGGCGCGTGACGGCCGTGAGGATGTCGAGCACGGGCAGCGAGCGTTCGGCGAGACTCGCCTCGAAGGCAGACATATAGAGCCAGTCGCCCATCAAGACCGCCGTCTGGTTGCCGAAGCGTTGGTTGATCGAGGGGCGGTTGCGGCGCGTCTCCGCGTTGTCAATGATGTCGTCGTGGACGAGCGTCGCCGTGTGTAGAAACTCCATCACGGTCGCCATGCGGATCACGTTCGGCCGCGCGCCGTCGCCGCCCGCGGCGTAGTTCGACAGGATGGTGAGCGCGGGGCGCACGCGCTTGCCGCCCGAAGCGCGCAGGTAGTCGCCGATGTAGGCGATGACCTCGATGTTGGAACGCGCCTGCCGCTCGAACTCCTCCTCGACCGAAGCCAACTCCGACGCGATCAAACTAAAGATGCGCGTCGCCGCGACTTGCGGCGCTTCGACGGCGGCGGGCTGGCTTGAGAGGCTCATATAAAGGCAAGTGACGAGTGACAGGTGACGAGTGACAAGTTTAATCAGACATTTTCCGACTCGTCACTTGTCACTAATTCGATCTGTAGTTCGTGTACTGCATGTTGATGTTGAAATCTTTGGCCTTGAGTTTGGCGATGATGTCTTGGAGCGTGTCGCGGTCTTTGCCCGTGACGCGAACGACATCGCCTTGAATCGAGGCTTGCACCTTGGCTTTCGAGTCTTTGATGAACCTGACGATCTCTTTGGCCTTGTCCGTCGGGATGCCCTGCTGGATGGCGACGTGTTGGCGCACCGTGCCGCCCGCCGCCGGTTCGATGCGCCCGTAGTTGAAAGCCTTGAGCGGCACGCTGCGACGGACGAGTTTCTGCTGCAAGATGTCGTTCATGTTGCGCAGCTTCGTCTCGTCCTCGGCGGTGAGAATGAGTTCGTCCTCCTCCAGCACCACGACCGCCGCGCTGCCCTTGAAGTCGAAACGCTGCCGCACCTCTTTCATCGTCTGGTCGAGGGCGTTGTTGATCTCCGCGCGGTCAACTTGCGAAACGATGTCGAATGAATTTTGTTGAGCCATAAGTTAAAGACAAGCGGCGCGCGCCGGATGGCGACTTAGAACAACTTTTCACATCCTCTGCCCGCAGCATTTATAACATTAACGCGCGCGGGGTAAAAGTTGCCCCGAACGTGTCTTCGGGACGGCCGGGGCGCGCGATGCGCCCGGCCACTATTGCGTGAGGGAAAGATTGAAGAACCGTTGAAAGTTGCCGGTCGTGATCCGGCCGAACTCGTCGGCCTCGATGCCGTGCAGTTCCGCCAGACACCGCGCGGTTTCCGCGACGCGCGCCGGTTCGTTGCGCCGCCCGCGAAAAGGGACGGGCGTGAGAAACGGGCAGTCGGTCTCGACGAGCAGGCGTTCGACGGGCACGCGCCGCGCCACATCGCGCAACGCCTCCGCCTTCTTGAAGGTCACGTTGCCCGCGAACGAAATCATAAAGCCGAGTTCCAACACGCCCGCGGCCATCTCGTAGCCGCCGCCGAAACAGTGCATGATGCCCGCCGCCCCGCCCGACTCCGCGCGCAAAATTTCGACCGTCTCCGCGTCCGCCTCGCGCGAATGAATGATGACAGGCAAGTTCAACTCACGCGCCATGCGCAACTGCCGCGTGAACACTTCGCGCTGCACCTCACGCGGCGAGTTGTCGTAGTGATAATCCAACCCGATCTCGCCCCACGCGATCACGCGCTTGCTACTTTGCGCCAACTCGTTTACGCGCTCCGCCGCCCGCTCGTCAAACAAACGCGCATCGTGCGGATGCACGCCGACCGCCGCGTACACGCCTTCATATTGCTCAGCCACCCTGACCGCGCGTTCCAAATCGCCGCCGTGCGGATCGCCCGTCCCGACGTTCAAGATCGCCACGACCCCGGCCTCGCGCGCACGCGCCACCACCTCGTCGCGATCCGCGTCGAACTCCGCCCCGTCAATATGCGCGTGTGAATCAACTAACATAAGAGGAAAGTGACGAGTGACAAGTGACAAGTTAAAGATCATCTCTTGTTTTAACTTGTCACTTGTCACTCGTCACTCGTCACTGTCATTTCAGCCTTGCCCCGTTCGGCACGTCTTCGGTGAAGGTGGCGAGGACGGGGCGGCCTTCGTCGCCGAGGGAGGCGGCGAGCACCATGCCCTGCGACTCGAAGCCGCGCAGCTTGCGCGGTTTGAGATTCGACACCACCGCCACCTTGCGCCCGACGAGTGTTTCCGGTTCGTAATACTCGGCGATGCCCGCGAGTATCTGGCGCGGCGCGGCTTCGCCGAGGTCAATCGTGAAGCGCAGCAGTTTGTCCGACTTCGGGATGCGCTCGGCCGTCAGTATCTCGCCGACGCGCATCTCGACTTTGATGAAGTCCTCAATGCCGATAAACGTGGCGATGCCCTCGGGCGCGTCCTTATTTTCCGTCGCGCCGCCGCTCTGCGCTTGCGGCACGGCGTCGGCTTCCGTCGCGCCGCGTTGCGGCGGTTCGGGCTTCGTCTGCGCGGCATTGGACGCGCCGGGCACGGCGTCGGCCTCGGTCGCGTGCGTGCCTGAGTGCGGCGCGCTCGTCTCTGTTTGTGCGGACTCTTTCGCCGCATTCTCTTTTTCTATCTCGGCCATAATTTTTGTTTTATCAATGCGCGGGAACACGGGCGCGACTTCGCCGATCTGCGTCCCCGCTTGAAGACCTCCCCATTGAAGTTCCGCCGGATCGTATTTCGCGATGTCGCCCTGTTGACCGAGTTGCGACCAGATGGCGCGCGTGGCGTCGGGCATCACCGGATGGAGTATGACGGCGAGCCAGCGCAGCGTTTCGGCCGCGCGGTAGAGGACGGCGTTCAACGTCTGCCGCTGCGATTCGTCTTTCGCCAACTCCCAAGGCTTCGCGTCAGAGATGATCTTGTCCACGCGCCCGATGACCGTCCACGCCACTTCGACCGCGCGGTGGAACACGTTGTCCTCGAAAAGTTGTATGAACGAGTTGCGCGCGTATTCGAGCGTGTCTGCGAGTGCCTGTGCGTCCGAGTCCACGCCCGCGCGCTTGGCCTGCAAGCGCCGCCCCTCTTCGATGTCGGGCGCGGGGACGCGGCCGTCGCAGTAGCGATTGATCATCGTCAAAGTGCGGCTCGACAAATTGCCGAGGCCGCTCGCCAGATCGCTGTTCGAGCGATCAATCAAAGCCTCGTAACCGAACTTGCTGTCCTGCCCGAAGACCATCTCGCGCAAGGCAAAGTAGCGCACCACGTCAATCGAGAAATGGCGTCTGAGCGTCGGCAGGTCAATCGAGTTGCCGAGCGTCTTCGACATTTTACGTCCCGCGTGATCGAGCCACGTCCCGTGCGCGATGACGGCGGCGGGTTGCTCGATCCCTGCGGCCATCAGAAACGCAGGCCAGTAGATCGCGTGCTGGCGAAGGATGTCTTTGCCGAGGAGGTGCGTGCCCGGCCAGAACTTCTCGAAGCGTCCGTCGCCCTCGCCTTCGGCGCGTCCCCAACCGAGCGCGGTGATGTAGTTCGAGAGCGCGTCGAGCCAGATGTAGATCGTGTGTTCGGGGTCGCCGGGCACGGGGATCGCCCAACTGACGGAACTCTTGAGACGGCTGACGGAGAGGTCTTGCAACCCGCTGTTGATGAAACTGACGACTTCGTTGAGCCGCACGTCGGGACTGATGAAACCGGGGCGCGACTCGTAGAGCGCGAGCAACGCTTCGCCGTAATCGGAGAGCCGGAAGAAATAGCTCTCCTCGGCCACGCGGTCGAGCGGGGCTTCGTGAATCAGGCACAGCGGCGGGTCGCCCTCGCGCTCCGGCTTCGCGTACTCGTCCTCGGTCTTGAACGTGGCGCACGGCGCGCAGAACCAGCCCTCGTAGTGACCCTTGTAAATCGCCTCGCGCCCTTTCGGCGTCTTCGCGGCCGCGACGCGCCGCCAGAACTCTGCGACCGCTTCGTAATGGAACGGCTCGGTCGTCCGCATGAAGATGTCGTAGCCGCCGTGCGCGCCGTCGAGTCCGAAGGCGGCGAAGCTCTGCTGCAACTCGCCGACGATATAGTCAACGTGCTCTTTCGGCGTGCGCCCGCTGCGCGCGGCGGCGCGCTGGACGTTGATGCCGTGCTCGTCCGTGCCGGTCAGGAACAGCGTCTCATAGCCACGCTGCCGCCGGTAGCGCGTCACGCAATCCGCCAGAATGGTCGTGTAGAGATGCCCCAGATGGGGTAGGCTATTCGCGTAATAAATGGGCGTCGTGACGTAGAAAGTTTTCATCGTTGGTGAATGGTAAATGGTAAACGGTGAATGGTAAATGGCAGATGGAATTCAGCAGTTTCCATTCACCATTTACCATTCACCATTCACGATTTACGCTCTGTGCCCTTGAATCAGAGACATCGCTTCGGCGCGCGTGCGCGGGTCTTTGCGGAACGCGCCGCGGATGGCGGAGGTGATGGTGAGCGCGCCGGGCTTCTTGACGCCGCGCAGCGTCATACACGTGTGCTCGGCTTCGATGACGACCATCACGCCGAGCGGCTTGAGGCCGTCGAAGATCGTGTCGGCGATCTCGGAGGTGAGACGCTCCTGCACTTGCAGGCGACGCGCGAACGTGTCGGACAAACGCGCCAGTTTCGAGAGGCCGAGGATGCGCCCGCCCTTCGGGATGTAGGCGATGTGGCAGCGGCCGACGAACGGCGCGAGGTGATGTTCGCAGATCGAGGCGATGTGGATGTCTTTGACGATGACCAGCTCGTCGTGCGTGTCGCCCGGCAGCGGCTCGACGTGCGCGTGCGGGTCTTCGCGCATCCCGGCGGTGAGTTCCGCGTACATCTCCGCGACGCGCTGCGGCGTGCGGCGCAAGCCCGCGCGCTCAGGGTCTTCGCCGATGCCTTCGAGCACGAGCTTGATGCCTTCCGCGATCTTATTTAAATCAACTTCGTTCGCTTTCATCTTTTCCACTCTCACCCGCCGCTACATTAACGGCCGCCCGCGCCGCCGCTTCGACCACGTGCAACGGCACACTCGCCTTCACGGCCGCCGCGCGACAGTCTTCATACTCCGGTGCGACGTTCGACACGCTGCCGTCGCCCCTGCGCGCAACCTTAACATTGATCGCGCCGAACCCGGTCTCGACCGTGACGAACTCGCGTCCGAGCGCGCGCCGCTCGACTTCGTAACTGCGCACGCCGAGCGTCGTCGTCTCTTCAAACAGCAACTTCGTCAGAGCCTCGCGTTCGGCCGCGCGGCACAGGATCGAGACGACGACGCCCGGCCGGTTCTTCTTCATCTGGACGGGCGTCAGGAAACAGTCGAGCGCGCCGAGCGCGAACGCGCGTTCCATCGCGTAGCCCACGAGTTGCGGCGAAGTGTCGTCGAGGTTCGTCTCGATCATAAAGAGTTTCTCGCCTGCCGTTGACGACGTGGCGGTCGCGCTTGTCTCTTCCGTCTCGCCGACCATCACGCGCAGCACGTTGGGGAAATCTTTGTACTGCCGCGTGCCCGCCCCGTAGCCGGTCGTCGCGACGCGCATCGCGGGCAGTGCGCCGAACTCCGCGCAGACGGTCGAGATGATGGCCGCGCCCGTCGGCGTCACGAGTTCGCCCTTGATGTCGGTCGCGTAGACGGGCACGTCGCGCAAGAGTTCCGCGACGGCGGGCGGCGGCACTGGAAAACGCCCGTGCGCCATCTCGACCGTGCCGCTGCCGACGTGCAACGGCGACGAGACGAAGCGTTCGATGCCGAGCAGTTCAAACCCGACGCACGCCCCGACAACATCCACGATGGCGTCGAGCGCGCCGACTTCGTGAAAATGAATCTTCTCGATGGGCACGTTATGGACGCGCGCTTCGGCCTCGCCGAGCCGCTCGAAGATGCGCGAGGCGCGTGCTTTGATCGTATCGCCCAAATGCGAAGCCGCGATGATCTTGAGAATCGCGCTCAGGTGGCGATGCTGCGTCTGGTCGGCCGTGTTGACGACGGCGCGCGTCGCGCTGATGCCGGAGCGGTCAACCGTCTCAAAGGAGACTTCAAACCCGGCGACGTTCAGGAGCGCGAGTTGCTCGCGCAAGGCGTGCGCGTCCGCTCCGGCGGCGACGAGCGCGCCGAGAATCATGTCGCCGCTAGCCCCGGCGAAGCAGTCGAAGAAGAGTGTGCGCATCAGTAGTCCAACTGCGGCAAGACCTCGCCCGCGCGCCCCTGAATCGTCGCATGACACAACGCGGAGAAGGGCGTCACCTCCGGGTTGATCTCGACCGTGTACGCGCCCGCTTCGAGCGCGATCTCCGGCAGGCGCATCGCCGGGTAGACGAGCGACGACGTGCCGACGACGAAACAGAGATCGCACGCGGCCGCGCCCTCCGCCGCCCGTTCAAAGACTCCGGCGGGCAACATCTCGCCGAACAACACCACGTCGGGGCGCATCGCGTTGCCGCACGAACGACAAATTGGCGGCCTCTCACGCGCGCCTGTCGCCGCGCCCTTTACGTTAGTTTCTTCGCGCAGAGACTCGCGCGCGCCGCACTCCGTACAACGCGCCGTCCAGATGTTGCCGTGGAGTTCGTGTACGTCGCGCGAACCTGCGGCCGTGTGCAGGCCGTCAACGTTCTGCGTGGCGAGGCACAGGTGCGGCAACTTCTCCTGCCATGCGGCGAGCGTCAAGTGCGCGAGGTTCGGACGCAAGTCGCGCAACTGTTCGCGGCGATAATCGAACCACTCCCAGACGGCGGGCAGATCAGTTTGGAGCATCCTGTACGACGAGATCGCATCGAACGGCAGTCCCTTCCAAACCGCCGACTGGCCGCCGCCACGAAACGTCGGCACGCCGCTCTCGGCCGAGACGCCCGCGCCGGTCAGGACGAACACGCGGCGCGCCGTTCGCAGTCGCCCGCGCAACTCGGTCTGCAAAGCTGGCTCGATCTGTGTCGGCATCGGATTCAGGCGGCGATGGTAGCAGAGGCGACCGACGAAGTGTCAAGCGTAGTCTTAAAAGTGTAGCGTCGGGGGCGAAGTTTCGGCGCGATTAGCCTCTGTCTAAACGCTGCGCTATACTCGTTTCTTTCCAGAGCGACGCGCGATCCGCCTCGTGCGATTCGCGCCGCCGCTTTCATCCACGCGACATGAGGACACCGCATCATTGAATCTGCTTGAACTGCAACAACGACTGGGCGCGCGCGTGCGCAGCACGATCGAGGAGAAGTTCGTTTCGTTCCCGCCCGTGCAGGGCGAGATACCGCCGCGCACGGAACTCGGCGACGTGGCCTTCCCCGTCGCCTTCGAGGTGGCGAAGCGACTCAAACAGGAGAAGGGCGAGCGCGCCAATCCGCGCGCCATCGCCGAAGCGTTGAAGGCGGCGTTGGAAGCGGAAGCGGGCGTGGCGCGCGTCGAAGTGGCGGGCGCGGGCTACCTCAACGTTTTTTACGACCGCGCGCAAAGTCTCCAACACCTCGTCGATTCGTCGGACGCGCCCGCCGCGCTCCCGCAAGATGACGCGAGCGAAAAGTCGAAAGTCATCGTCGAGCACACGAACATCAACCCGAACAAGGCGGCGCACATCGGCCACCTGCGCAACGGCGTGCTCGGCGACACGTTCGTGCGCGTGCTGCGCGCGACGGGCGCGACGGTCGAGGTGCAGAACTACATTGACAACACGGGCGTGCAGGTGGCGGACGTGGTGGTCGGCTTCATGCACATCGAGCACATGGCGCTCGAAGACGTGCGCCGACTCGACGAGTCGCTGACACCGGAGCGGCCGTTCGATTATTACTGCTGGGACTTGTACGCGCAGGTCGGCCTCTTCTACCGGCGCGGCGACGCCGAAGGTAAAGAAGACCCGGAGTTGTTGAAACTGCGGAGCGACACGCTCCACGCCATCGAGGCGGGCGACAACCCGACCGCCGAGTTGGCCGACTACATCGCCACGCGCATCGTCGAGTGTCACCTGAAGACGATGGGGCGGCTCGGCATACGCTACGACGTGCTGCCGCGCGAGTCGGAAATCCTCAGCCTGCGCTTCTGGGATCGAGCCTTCGGGCGTCTGAAAGAGACGGGCGCGATTCGTTTCGAGACCGAAGGACGCAACGCCAACTGCTGGGTGATGCCCGCCGATTCGCACACGGGCACGGACGAGCACGACGCCGACAAGATCATCGTCCGCTCGAACGGCACGGTCACTTACGCGGGCAAAGACATCGCCTATCAACTCTGGAAGCTCGGCGAACTCGGCCTCGATTTTTACTACAAGCCGTTTCAACAATACGTGGACGGCCACGTCGTCTGGGTGACGACGAGCCAGCCGCCGACGGATGAAGCGATGGTCGCCAATCAACCGCCCAAGTTCGGCGGCGGCAGCATCGTCTACAACGTCATTGACTCGCGGCAGTCGTACACGCAGGACATCGTGCAGCGCGGCGTGCAAGCTGTCGTCCCCGGACTCGCGCGCGAGCCGAGCGTCCATCTCTCCTACGAGATGGTCGCGCTCTCGCCCGCCGCCTCCGAAGAACTCGGCTTCGAGTTGAGCGCGGAAGATCGCGCGCGCCCGCACATCGAGATGAGCGGGCGCAAGGGACTGGGCGTCAAGGTTGACGATCTGATTGATCGTCTGGAAGCGAACGCCCTCAATGAAGTTGACACGCGCCACGCCGAACTCTCGCCGGAGGAGAAATTCGAGACGGCGCGCACCATCGCCACGGGCGCGCTGCGCTACTTCCTCTTGAAGTGGACGCGCAATTCGCTGATCGCCTTCGACTTCAAAGAAGCCCTCTCCTTTGAGGGCGAGACCGGCCCTTATTGCCAGTACGCCGCCGTGCGCGCCAACTCGATCTTCCGCAAGCTGGACGACGACACGCTCGCGCGGGCGCGCGCCTTCGCCAAGGGGCTGGCCGGGAGTGAACCGGACGCCGAAGCGGTGCGGCAAATTTTTGCGGGCGAAGGCGGCGACGAACTCTGGTCGCTGCTGACGCAGGCGGCGCGTCTGGAAGAGACCACGGCGCAGGTGGCCGCGCAGGCCGAACCCGCGTATCTGGCGAAGTACACGTTCCAACTGGCGAAGGCGTTCAACCTCTTCTACCATCGCCACCGCATCATTGCCGAAGAGAACGAGACGCGCCGCGTCGTGCTCATCAACATCGCCGACCTCGTGCGCCGCCAACTGACCGCCGCGCTCGCCACGCTCGGCATCAGTGTGCCGGAAAGAATGTAGGAGTGCAGTGACGAGTGACAAGTGATAAGTAACGAGTCGGAAAAAGCCATAACCGGCAAACAGACAAACCCCGAATAGATAAAGCCTGTTTTTCTATTCGCGATTCACGATTTACGATTCACGACTCGCTGCTTTATCTTGTCACCTGTCACTCGTCACTTGTCACTGTTTGGGAGATTTATATGCTGATCGTTATGAAAGCCGACGCGACGGATGAGGATGTCGCTCACGTTGTACGCGTCGTCACGGAACTCGGATACAAGGCGCACACGCTGCCGGGCGCGAACCGCACGGCCATCGGCGTCACGGGCAATCAGGGCGCGGTTGACGCGACGCGCTTCGAGACGCTGCCCGGCGTGGCCGAAGCGATTCGCGTCACCAAGCCGTACAAGTTGATCTCGCTCGACCTGAAGCCGGAGAAGACCATCGTCCGCGTGGGCGACGCGGCCATCGGCGGCGACGAACTCGCGCTCATCGCGGGGCCGTGCGCCATCGAGAGCCGCGCGCAGGCTTTCGCCATCGCCGAAACCGTCCGCCGCAGCGGCGCGCGTTTCTTCCGCGGCGGCGCGTACAAGCCGCGCACCTCGCCCTACGCTTTTCAGGGTCTCGGCGAGGAGGGTTTACGGATTCTGGCCGACGTGCGCGAAGCCTACGGGTTGAAGATCGTGACCGAGGCTTTGGACGAGCACGGCGTTGATCTGGTCGAGCGCTACGGCGACGTGCTCCAACTCGGCGCGCGCAACATGCAGAACTTTTCGCTGCTCCGCCGCGCCGGTCGCTCGCCGCTGCCCGTGCTGCTCAAGCGCGGTCTCGCCGCCACGCTCGACGAGTGGCTGCTCGCCGCCGAGTACATCATGGCCGAGGGCAACTACAACGTCATCCTGTGCGAACGCGGCATCCGCACCTTCGCGCAGCACACGCGCAACACGCTCGACCTCGCCGCCATCCCGGCCGTCCGGCGCGTCTCGCATTTGCCCGTCGTGATCGATCCTTCGCACGGCACGGGCAAGAACTACATGGTGACGCCGCTCGCGCGCGCAGGGGTTGCCACGGGCGCGGACGGGTTGATCATCGAAGTTCACGACCAACCGGAACGCGCGCTCTCCGACGGGGCGCAGGCGCTCACGCTCGCAGAATACGAACAACTCGTGTCGGAGGTGCGCGCGATTCACGAAGTGATCGCGCCCGCGCCGGTCGGCTGAAACGTTCGGCGTTTAAAGTTGTCCCTGTAAAATTTCCGGCAGGCGTTTGGTGAAGGCGGAGCGCGGCAGGATTCGGTCGAAGCCCGCGTCGGCCGCGCGTCTTTGCAGTTCGACTTGAACGTGCGAGAAGAAGCCGACGAGCGGCGTCTCGCGTAACAACTCGTCAGCCTTGAGCCGGCGCGCGACGGCGAAAGGATCGTAACGCTGCAAATGTAAGTCAACGATGACGAGCGCGGGCGCGTCATCCTTCGCCGCCTCGTTGAGTGCTTCAAGGCTTCGCGGGAACACCACCTCGACGCCGAGGTGCTCCGCCGTCGCGCGAATCTTCGACGCGAAAAAAAGATCGTCAACGGCCACCAGCACACGTCTCTTCATTAGTAATGACCCCGCCACAAATTATCCCTCACGTAACCTTTTGCGCCGCCCCGCCCGCCGGGCACAAGTTGCGCCGCACAAATTTCATCATAGACGCGCCGGGGCGCAATCTAAAACTCAGCCGCACAGGCGTTGACGCCGGGTGACGATGATCACGAGCCGCCACAACCCGCTTATCCAACACGCGCGCGCAGTCGGCAAAGGCGCGTCGAAGGAGTCGCTCTTTATCGAAGGCTTGCGCCTGTGCGAAGAGGCCGCGCGCTCGCGCCTCGCGTGCGAGGAGGTTTTCTACACGGAGAAGTTTGCAGGGGACGCGCGCCACGCACGGCTGCTCGATGATCTGAAACAATCCGACGCGCGCTTCACGCCCGTTAGCGAAGCGGTGCTGGCGTCGCTCGGCGACACGAAAACGCCGCAGGGCATCGTCTTGCTGGCTCGCCGCTTCGAGACGGATCGCGCGACGTTTGAAAAGACGCTTCGCCCCGACCCGCTCGTAGTCGTCCTGCACCGCATCAACAACCCTGCGAACGCGGGGGCGATGCTGCGCGTGGCCGAGGCCGCAGGCGCGTCCGGCGTCGTCGCCACCGCGGGCACGACCGATCTGCTGTCGCCGAAAGCACTGCGCGGCGCGATGGGGTCGAGTTTTCGCCTGCCGTTGTGGACGAACGCGGAGTTTGCGGAAGTCGTCGCGTGGTGCGGCGAACGCGGCATCCGCACCGTCAGCGCCGATCTCGCGGCAACGCACACGCACACCGAACTCGTCTGGACGGGCGGGCGCGCCGTCCTCATGGGCGCGGAGGCGGGCGGACTCGACGCGGCCGAGACGCGCGTCGCCGACGAACGCGTCCGCATCCCCATGCAGCCGCCCGTCGAGAGCCTCAACGTCGCCGTCGCGCTCGCCGTCATCCTCTACGAGGCCGCGCGGCAGCGGGCGCAACCTGAGAGCCACGGTTGACGCGCTTGTAAGCAGTTAAACTCACGCCGGAGGCGCGAATCGCGCGTCAAACGTCGTGCTTCGGCCTTTCCCCTTTTTACTTTTCCCCGTTTCCCCTTAAAATAGCCCGCGACTTAAAATGTTTACAATCCCCTCCCCCGCGTCGCGCAATTTTCGCGCCCGTAGTTTATTCTGAGCAGCGTTGCGACCAAATCGAACCGGGTCGGCGTGTGGACGTATAGATTCGCATGGACAAAACTGAGAAGAAACAGAGCGCGCCGAAACGCGACGAGGCGTTGGCCGAGCGACTGCTGCGCCGTGTGCTGGATCGCGTCGGCGCGGTGGTTGATCGCTCGCTCGGTCGCGCCGTCGAGCCGCAGAGCGGTTTCACCACGACCCGCCTGATCGAGCGCATGAACCGCTTGATTGACGAGCGCGTGCGCGACGATTCGCGGCGCGGCGGGCGCATCGCCCCGCACGTGATGAAACTCAAGATCGAGTGGGGCACGCATTCCGAAGCGCCGCCCGAAGCGGTCAAGGAGTTGGAGAACGAGGTGCTCGCCGCCGCCATTGACCACATCAACGACCAACGCCTCCGCACGCTTGCGCCCGTCGAGGTGGAGACGCTCGTTGATATTTTCACCACGGGCATCGCCGTCGATCCGAGTTACGGCGCGTTCGAGGAAGAGTTGCAGCGCGAAGACGAGGAACGCGAGCGCGCCGCGACGGCGGCAGGCGCAACACCGCCATCAACGCCACTGGGGGCGTTGGCGGCAGCGAAGAACGTTACGGTTCACGCGCGCATCAACGTCGGCAAGGAGTCGGAGGAGAGCACGCTCTACTTCAAACCGGGCGGCCGCCGCTTGAGCGTCGGGCGCGCGACGGATTGCGATTTGTCGCTGCCGCATCCGAGCGTCTCCAAGATTCACGCCGCCATTTTGATGAACCGCGAAGGAACTTTGCTCGTTTCCGACACAGGTTCGGTAAACGGAACATATATAAACGGCAGGCGCATCAACTACGGCGAAGCGCGCCAACTCGAAGACGGCGATGTCGTCGGCTTCGGCGATGTCGAAGTAAGATTTAGAAAGCAGTGAGAAAGCAGTGACGAGTGACAAGTGATAGGTGACAAGTTAAAACAAAACGCTTGTCTTCAACTTGTCGCCTGTCACTTGTCACTCGTCACTTAAAGATTATGTTTCTTGAAGTCATTCCAGAGAAGCAGCCCGCGCTGTTGAGTTTGATCTACGTGGCGGGGCTGGCGTTGATGGTCTTGCTGTTGGGGCTGTCGCTCGTGTTCGGGATGCGGCGGCGGCGTTCGGCGCTGGCGGCCGTCGCGCCCGCCGATTTGCCGACGGAAGTCAGGCAGCGGCTCGGCGCGACCTCCACGAATCGCGGCCTCTACGCGCTGCGCTGGCTCTTTCTCATCCTCGCGCTCACCGTCTTCGGCTTCCACGTATACTGGGCGCAGTATGCGGAGGAGCGCAACGACCGCTTCTCCGATCTCAACTACAAAGATTTGCGCAACCGGCGGCTCTCGGAGTCAACTCTGCGCGGCTGGATACTGGATCGCTCCGGCAAACTGGAGAACGCGCTGGCTCTCTACAAGCGCGGCGACAGCGGGCGCATCGTGCGCGAGTACCCGATGGATCGAGAGATGGCGCAGTTGTTCGGCTCGGAGCGCGGCGACGCCGGGATCGAGCGCGCGCTGTTCGGCGTGCAGAGCGGCGCAGCCCCCGAAGCCATTGACGTGCTCTTCGAGCGCGACATCAAGCAGCCCGCCAACCTCGACGTGCGCCTGACGATTGACAGCGAGTTGCAGAAGGCCGCGGTCGAACAGTTGCGCGACCGGCACGGCGCGGTGGTCGTCTTGAATCCGCAGACCGGCGAAGTGCTCGCCATGTACAGCAACCCTTCCTACACGCTCGCCGAAGTGCAGGACGAGACGACGTGGATCAAACTCGACGCCGACAAGCGCGACAGCCCTCTGGTTAACCGCGCGCTCCGCAGCTACTACATTCCCGGTTCGACCTTCAAAACCGTCACGATGATCGCGCAGTATCTGGCCGGGACGCAGAACGAGAAATACACTTGCAGCGGCGCGGGCTACTACGCGCAGCCCGGCGCGAAGGTGATCATGGACGACGGCGGGCCGGGCGAAGTCCACGGGCACATCGGCGTGGACACGGCCTACGAAGTTTCCTGCAACCAGTATTTCGCGCAAGCGGCGGTGAAGATGGGGGCGGAGCGTCTGGGACAGGCCGCGCGGCTCATCGGCATCGGCGCATACGGCACGCCGGAGGAGGCGACGCGCGCGCGCCGCCAGCCGGAAATCTGGAACACCAGCACGACGGCTCTCGCACGCGCACTCGCGCCGAGCGAGGCGACCATCGTGACGGGCGCGAAGATGCGCCCCTATGATCTCGCCATCGAAGGTTTCGGGCAAGGGTACGCGGGGCAGATGACGCCGTTCCAGATGGCGCTCGCCGCCTCGTCCATCGCCAACCTCGAAGGCAAGTTGATGAAGCCGAAGATCGAGTTCAACCAGCCGCCCGCCGTCTTCAATCAGGTGATGTCGCCGGACAAGGCCGCCGACATGCGTCGCATCATGGGGCTGGTCACGGGCGGCGCGTCGGGCACTGCGCGCGGTGTCTTCGGCCCCGTGCAGGCGGCGGGCATCACGACGGGCGGCAAGACCGGCACGGCGCAAAAGGACGTGCCCGAATACGACCCGAAGACGGGCGAGCCGAAGACCGTCAAGAAGTATGAGCGCGACCGGCGCGGCAACGTCATCCGCGAGTACCGGCAGGTCGTGATCTCCGAAGAGAAACGGATTGACAGTTGGTTTCTCTGCATCGCGCCGCTCGACTACCCGCAACTCGCGATGGCCGTCATCGTCGAAGGCGGCGGCTACGGCTCGAAGGCCGCCGCGCCCATCGCGGCCGCGCTCGTCTTGAAGGCGAAGGATTTGGGCTTGCTCGGAAACGTCCCGGCCACACCGTCGCAGCAGCAACAGTCGCCGCAACAGCAGCAGCAGGCGCAGCCCGGCGGGCGTCAATTACAACCGCGCCCCGGCCAGACGCCTGCGACGCCGCCGCGCCCCGCGCAGCCGAGGACGACGCCGCGCGCCGTTGCGGCCAGACAATAAAGTTAGCGTTGATGAATTTCAGTCGTCGTTGTTGATTAAGGCTGGTAGTTATGAAGTTCAGACGCCATTGTTAGTTTAGACTTGAACGTTGCCCGACATTTATGAAAAACCGTGCCTCGACACACCTCTTCATCCTGCTGCTGATCGTCGGCTTGCAGATCGCGGGCTACGTGGCGGTGACGCGCGCCGCCCTGCTGCGCGGCTACCAGCCCTCGACCGTGAGCGCGGTGCGCGATCTGTTGCTCTACGTCCCCGTCTTCTTTCTCGTCATCTGGCTGACGCGGCAGATGAAGTTTCGCGGCAACTGGGCTTTGTACACGACGGCGATCCTGCTCTTTTCGATGGGCATGCTCGTCCAGTATCGCCTCTACAGCGACCCCGAATACGGCTCGCGCAACAAGGCCGAGGCGCGCGCCGAGAAGACGCAGGTGCAGCGACTGCGCTTCATCAATAAATTTTACGACGACGACAAGAAGAAGATGCTCGGCTTTTCGACCAACCGCGAACAGGTTGATCAGCAGTTGCTCAATCAGGCCGCGGAACAGTCGGACGTGACGGTCGGCCGCGTGCTCACTTCCGGCTACACTTGGATTCCCATCTTCGCGCTCTTCGCTTTCGCCGTCGCCTACTACTTCTGCGTGCAGGACAGTTTCCTCAACCTCGTACAGCGGCACAGTTTCATCATCGTACTGATCACGCTCGTGCCGCTCGTGGCGGCGGTTATCACTTCGAGCGCGGGCAAGGCACTCGGCAACATGACGCCGTGGGAGCCGTCGAAGATTCCCTTCCTACTCGGCTTCGCCGGAATCCTGACGGCCTACTACCGCGACCTCGCCAAGACCTACTGGGGCATGCCCCGCGCGCAGGCGATCATCCCGCTCGTCGTGATGGCGTTGATTCCCTTCATCCCGTTTTTCGCGTTGAAAGACTTCGGGCAGATGCTCGTCTTCAGCGGCGCATATGCGACGCTCTACCTCGTCGCCGTCCGACGCTGGCCGCAACTCTTAGTCTTCGTCGGCTCGGTCGTGCTCGTCATCGGCGTGCTCGTCGCAGGCTCCCTCCCGCCGAACGTGCAGGAGAAAGTGCCGCTCTTGCCGACGCTCTCGCGCCCTGTGCAGGCCGCGCTCCCTTCGCGCATCAAGCAGCGTTTCCACCTCTGGCTCGACGGCTTCAACCCGCCCTCGCCGAACGAGTCGTGGTGGAAGAAGGACTACGACGAAGCGCTCGCGCGCGACGGGCGCATGCGCGAACTCGCCGAATCGAGCGAGGCCATGCGCGACACGGTGAACGTTGACGTGTGGTTCGACCGCATCGCGTTCCAACCGGCGCAGGCCACGTTCGGTATCGCGTCGGGGGGCTTGACGGGTCGCGGCCTCGGCCTCGGCTTCGCCGAAGTGATCCCCGTGGCCGACTCGGACTATATTTACGCGGCCATCGGCGAAGAGTTGGGGCTGGCGGGCGGCGCGCTCGTCATCCTCGCCTTGATCGTGTTCGTCAACGCGGGCGTCCGCACGGCGATTGACGCGCGCGACATGTTCACCAAACTCTGCGCGGCGGGCTTGACGGCCTTCATCGGTTTTCAAGCCCTCGTCAACATCGGCGGCATCACGCGCGCCCTGCCCATGACGGGCATCACGCTCCCGTTCGTGAGCCACGGAGGATTCAGTTTGATCACAAGTTTTGCCATGCTCGGCATGTTGATGGCGTTTTCCAATCGCAACGCGCGCGACGCCGCAGCGGCTTCCGCGCAACCGCGCCCGCAAGTTTCGACGCCGCGCACATCTTCTGCCGGAGAACCTTTCATCCCGGAGGCTGTTGAATGAGTGAGCAACAGGCCGAAGTATTGGTCGAAATCGCATCCGTCACCGACCGCGGACTGAGCCAGAAGCGGCCGCTCAACGAGGACTCGATGCTCGTTGACGAGGAGCGGCGCATCTTCGCCGTGGCCGACGGCGTAGGCGGCGCGCAGGCGGGCGAAGTCGCTTCGCAGACCGCCGTCGAAGTGCTCGGCGAAGCCTTCCGTCACCACAAGGACGGCGACGACATCGAAGACCTGATGGAGATCGCCATCCAGCGCGCCAACGCTTCGATCTACCAGATGTCGCACGAGCAACGGCAACTCTCGATGATGGCGACGACCATCGTCGCGCTCCATCTCGACGGTCGCCGCGCGACCATCGGCCACGTCGGCGATTCGCGCCTCTACCGGCTCAAGCCCGGCGGGCATCTGGAACGCGAGACGGAAGATCATTCCGTGGTCGAGGAAGAGGTGCGCGCCGGGAGGATGTCGCCGGAGCAGGCGGCAAATCATCCGAGCCGCAACGTCATCAGCCGCGCGCTCGGCGCGGAGCAGGCGGTCGAAGTTGACATGAAGACCATCGAGGTCGAAGACGGCACGATCTTCCTGCTCTGCTCCGACGGCATCACGCGCCACATCCCTGATGAAGAACTCAACACGCTCCTCAACGGCGGCGACTCACTCAACGCGACCTGCGAGGAGATGAAGCGACTCTGCTACGAGCGCGGCGCGGAAGACAATCTGACGGCGGTCATCATCCGCATCGGCGCGTCGGCGCGCGCGGCGTCGAACACGTCGGCGGCGGAAGACGAGGACGACCGAACGCTTCTGACCGAGCGCACGGCGCAAATGTCTGCGGCCGCCGACGCCGCGCGGAGTGTCACAGGGTCAACCGAGCGTTTTCAAAACCCGCTCACCACGTCGGCCTCGCACGCCCTGCCGGACACGAGCGCCGCACCGCGCGCGGGCAACAGCAAGCTGCACATCAACACGGAAGAGGCCGCAGCTACCACTGCGACACCCGCCGCCACGACGACGCAGCCGCGCCCGGTTCAAACGGAGAGTCGCAGCCCGACCGGCCGCGCGAGCCGTTGGTTCGGCGTCCTGTTTTTACTCCTCGCGGCGTCGGCGGCCGCCTTCTACGGCGGCATCCGCTACCAGCAGAACAAGGCGGCGGCAGTGCCGCTTGCCGCCAGCAACAACAACGTGCCCGCCCCGACAGCGACCGCGACCGCGACGCCCGCCAGCGAACTGAACATCAACGACAGTTACGCGCGCCTGCGCGCCGCCGTTGACCTCTCGCCGGGGTCGGAGGCGCAACGGATGGCTGACGAGAAGGGCGGTCGCCCTCTCGACGAAACCGACGCGATGTTCCTCGCGCTCTACGGGCGCGCGCTTTTTTTGTCAGGCAAGTACCCGGAGGCGGTCGAAGCCTTGAAGCGCGCCAACGAACGCGTTGACGCGCAACGCGCGCCGGGGCGCGACCCGCTGCGACTCGACACGCGGTTGACGCTCGCCGCCGCCGCTTTGCGCGCGGGCAACGCCGACGCCCAACGCCTTGCATCCGATTCTTTCTCCGGCATCATCGAAGAACCGGGCGCGGCGACCGTCCCTTCGGTTGACACCGTTCCCGCGCCGGAACGTTAGCAGTCGCCGGTGTCAACAGTCGCCTTGTTAAGGCTTGAAGCGGTTTTGAGTAGAGTGCTCTGTGACGCATGAGTGAATTGAAACTTCAACAGTGCAGGCTCGACGGGCGCTACGACATTCTGGAATGTCTGGGGCGCGGCAGCTATGCCGAAGTTTATCTCGCACGCGACGCGGCGGCCGGGGGCGGCTCGCCCCAGATGGTCGTGATCAAAGCGCTCAACCTCTTCCTGCAAGGCTCGATTGACCTCGAACTCGAACACACGCTCATCGAAAATTTCCGCAACGAGGCCGTCGCGCTCGACCGCGTGCGCCACCCGAACATCATCAACCGCCTCGGCCACGGCACGGCCATAGACATGTCCGGGCAGACGTTCCACTACCTCGTCCTCGAATACCTGCCCGGCGGCGACATGGCCGCCCTCTGCCGCAGCCAGCCGCTCCCGCTCGACCGCGCGCTCTACTATCTCGATCAAATCTGTGACGGCCTCGCGCACGCGCACGAGCACAACGTCATTCACCGCGACATCAAGCCGCAGAACTTGTTGCTGACGGCCGACCGAGAGGTCGTCAAGATCGCAGACTTCGGCGTCGCCAAGATCGAGGCGGGCGAAGGCTTGATCACGCGCGTGGGGACGGACGTCTACGCCGCGCCGGAGCATCACCCGCTCATGCAGGCGGGCGTGTACGGCACGGGTTCGCTGACGAGTCCGGTGACGCTGCTGACGCCCGCCGCCGATGTGTACTCGCTCGCCAAGACGGCCTACATGCTGTTGACCGGCGAAGCCCCGCGCCGCTTCTCGCAGCGTCCGATCACTGACTTGCCCGCGCATCTGGCCGACGCGCCTTGGGCGTCGTTCGTGCTGCGCGTACTACGCCGCGGGACGGAGACGAACCCGGCGAAGCGTTACCAGAGCGTGCGCGAGTTTTGGGACGAACTGAGCGACGCGTTGATGCCGAAGACGCAACTGCTGACGCAGTTGAACGGCGAAGAGACGCGCGCCCTGTCTCAAGTCAAAGGTCACAGCCAACGGCTCGCGCCGCTGCCGCCCGAACCTTCGCCCGCGCAGTTTGAACGCCCCGACGAACAGCCGCGCCAGATGGGCGGCGCGAAAGTGCGCCCGCGCATCGTCGTCCCCGTCGCGCTGGCACAGCCGCCCGCGCAGCAAACGACGGCGGCGGAACAGGCCATCGCGCGGACGCCGCCCGAACAGAAAGTTCAGAAGTCGCCGAATCAGCAGGAAGTGGTGTCGAAGTCGAAAGAGCGCGGCGGGTTGATGCCGCGCAAGACCTGGTTCACGGAACACGCGCGCCCGTGGATCGTCGCGATCTTGTTGCTCGCGGGTTTCGCGTTGTTGCTGCTCGGCATACAGTATCAGGTGCGCAGTCGCCAGCGGAGCGCGCCCGCTGCGGCGTCAACGACGACGGGCGCGCCCGCCCCGAACGCGGGCAGCCTGCAAGCGGGGCGTGAGATGACGACGACGACTAATGTAAACTTGCGCAGCGGCCCCGGCCGAAATTATAACCGTGTCGGCGAGGTGGAGGGCGGCTCGCGCGTGCGCATCCTGCAAGTGAACGGCAACTGGTGCGAAGTGGAGATCATGCAGCGGGGCTTCCCCCGCATCACCGAAGAGTCGGCCGACCGCGGCTGGCTCGACGGGACGCGGTTAAGATAGTTTTATATAAGTTCATCAGGTTCAGTTAATGATGGAGAGGTGGTTGAAACGTGAGCATATTGGAATCCATACGCAAGTGGATTGATGGCGAGGGCGAGGAAGACCCGCTCGCTTCCGTTGACGAGCAGGCGAAACCGCGTCGCGTCTGGGAGGAGTTTCTAGTGAAGGTCGCGCGCGAGATCGAGATCGTGATGCAGCGCGAGATGTTCACGCCGCCCGGCGGACAGACCTACATTCCGCCCGAATACATCGTCTACCTGAGCGGCGAGGACGACAAGGACTGGCAGGGCGAGAAGCGGCGCGGGCTGGAACAGGGACTTTTCTACGTGCTCTCCGAACGCGCCCGCGAACTCAGCGGCTCGACGCAACTCGCCACGAAATCTTTCGCCGTCGAACTGCGCGTGGACGGCACTTTGGAGAAGGGACAGTTTCGCGTGCAGCCCGTGTGGGACGCGACCGAGAGCGGCCACACGATGGTGACGGCGCGAACCACAACTCCCGAAGTCGGCGCGACGACGACGCCCGACGCAGCCTTGCAGGAGAACGAACCGCCCGAAGGCGACGTGACGCGCGTCAGCCCGCGCATCGTCGAGTTGTACGCGATCGAGTTGTGGCGGGGCGGCGTCAGGCAACAGGTCATTCCGATCACGAAGCCGGAGATCACCATCGGGCGCGGCTCGAAGTCAGTCGCCGTTGACCTGCCGATCAAGGGCGACCCTGAAGTGAGCCGCGTGCACGCGACGCTCTCGCGCGACCCCGAAGGCAAATACTGGTTGACGGCCAAGGGGCGCAACTCTACGCTCATCTCCGGCCTCGAAGCCCCGCGCGACGAGAGCGTGCCGGTTGCGCCAGACGACAAGATCGAGATTTGCAGTTACACCCTGCGCATCCAGCCGCGCTGACGCGAGTGTGCCGGGGACGCCCGCCGGGCGAAGACATTCGAGTGAGATTGATCGAGGAGATTATTGACGATGACGTACATCGTGACCGAGGCTTGCGTTGATTGCAAATACACTGACTGCGCGGCGGTCTGCCCCGTCGAAGCCTTCCATGAACTGCGGGATCGCTTGTACATCAACCCCGACACCTGCATTGACTGCGACGCGTGCGTGCCGGAGTGTCCTGTCGAGGCGATCTTTTCTGAGGCGTCCTTGCCCGCACAATATCAGGAGTGGCTCGCGTTGAACGCCGAGGCCGACCAACACCCCATCATCAGCTTAAAGAAAGACGCACTGCTCGGCCCCGCCTGCACGCCCGCCGCGCAATAAAGCACTACCACCGCGGATGTACGGTGATCGCGAAGAGAGGGCGCAGAGAAATTTAAATCTCTGCGCCCTCTCTTCTACTTTGTTCCGCGCCTCCGCGGTGGTAGGGCTTTTAGTTTCGCGCCAAACGGCCGGTGAAAGTTTACACGCTCCCGGCGGCGAGCGACGCGCCGGATTCGAGTTCGGCGATGAGTTCGACGAGCAGCGGGCGGCACTCTTCGGGTTCGAGATAGCCCTTGCCGAGCAGCTTGATCATCACGCGCTCTTTCGTCTCGCCGTTCACTTCCTTCAACATCGCGCGGCAGAGCGCGGCCAGAACTTCCGGCGCAAACTGCTTGCCCGCGTTCTTGCGAAAGTCTTCGACGACCTCGGTGAAAACTTTGCGCCGCTTGTAAGTCCGGTCGGTCGTCATCGCGTCGAACGAGTCGGCGACCGAGACGATCTTCGCGCCGGGCGGTATCTGATCGCCGGTCAAGCCTTCCGGGTAGCCGCGCCCGTCAATGCGTTCGTGGTGATACTTCGCCATCAGCGGAATGTCGGCGTAAGGGTGTTGGATGGGCGCGAGTATCTCGTAACCGGCGGCGGGGTGGCGGTTCAGTTCTGACGACTGCTTGGCGTCAATTTTGTATGGCGCGTTGATGATGTCGCGCTCGACTACGAGTTTGCCGATGTCGTGCAGGTAGCCCGCGACGGCGATGCCTTCGACCTGTTCCTCGCTCCAGCCCATCTCGCGCGCGATGATCTCGCTGTACTTGCCGACGCGCTCCGAGTGCCCCTGCGTATACTTGTCCTTGCAATCAATCGCCGCGGCGAAGGCGCGCACCGTGTCGCGGTAGATGGTGCGCAGGTTGTCGTAGAGGCCGCGCGACTCCTCCGCGCGCTGCTCGACTTCGCGCAGCAGCCGGTGGTTGAAAATCCCGACGCCGATGTGCCGCGCCATCGTGCGCACCACTTCCCTCTCGTACACAGTAAACTCCTCGTCCGTCGCCTTGTCGCCGAGCAGGATGAAGCCGACGAACTTTTTGTGCACGACGAGTGGCACGACGAGTTGGAGACGGAGTTCGCCGAGCGTGGCGACGAGCGTGTCGCCGAGTTGATGCTGCACGAGTTTGAGTTGCTCGCTTTCGGAGAGCGACAGGGCGCGCGGGTGCGGGGCGGACAGCATCTCCGCGCTCGCGGCGGCGAACGGGAGCGTGGCGGGCGCATCATCACCCAAACCCCACGCGGCGACGAAGCGCAGCGTGGCGTCGTCCTGCATGTATTCGGCCACCGCGCCGCGGCGGACACCGAGCGCGCCGAGCACGACGTGGAGAGTGGTTCGCACCATCTCCTCAAAGTCGCGCGTGTCCGCCAGTTCTTCGCCGAGGTCGGCGAGCGCGGAGAAGGCGTGGATCAGTTTGGTCGTTTGGTCTGACATCAACTCAAGTGTGTTTGCCGACCGGGACGCGCTGGGGGTGTGCCACGTTCAAGTCCGACAACATGCGGAGCGCGGCGTGTTCGTCGGCGGCGAGCGCGGCGTGCAGCGTCAGGCCGAGTATCTCGAAGAGTTGCGCCGCCTGCGAGTTGACGTTCGAGAAGACGAGCGGGGCGTGCGCGCGCTCGGCCGCGTCAATGACGCCCAGCATGATCGAGACGCCGATGCTGTTGACGAGTCCGGTGTTTTTGAAGTCCACGACGAGCGCGCGGCAGCCCGCGCCGAGGTGGGCGCGGCATTCGCGTTCGATGCGCTCACCGCTCAGCTTGTTGAGGTAGTCGCTGGCATAAATGACGGCGATGTCGCCGCTGCGCGCGGAGCGCACCGGCGAGCGGTCGTGCGAGTCAACCATTGTTTTATTCGCCCCTTCTAGCGACGGAGGTATTTAGTCATGCGGAGGCGCGTGCCGTCGTCAACTCGCTCGAACTCGACTTCATCCATCAGAGTGCGAATCAGCTTAAGACCCCAGCCGCGTCGTCCGTTATTTTCTTCTCGTGCATCGCTGCCGTTGGTGCCGGCGTTTGTGGGGGAGGGCACGATAAGACCCCTGCTTGATACCGTGACCACTAATTTATCACTTTCCAGACGAAAACGTTGATAAATTTTTCGATCGGGGCTGAGACTGTGCTCGGCAGCGTTGATGCACGCCTCGATGAGCGCGGTTTTGATCTGGTTGATGGCCTCGGCCGGGAAGTCCAAACGGCGCGCGATCTGCTCGACCGTGTGCGCGGCGATCAGTTCCGTGTCGCTGCCCATCGGGATCACCATCTCGAACTCATCGGGCGCGTCCGCCCCGGTCGCGCCCACTTCCGTCGCCTCAGGACTGAGCCGCGCGGTCAAAAGTTCGAGTTGTTTGCGGCTCGAACTGAACGCGTCGCGCTCGCTCAACAACTCGGACGCCTCGGCCGAAAAACCTTCGGGAGCGACCAGCCACAGCTTGAAGCGTTTGAAGCCGCAGGAATGGCCGACCTGCGTCAGGCGTTCGCACCAGACTTCGGTGACGGCGCGACCGGCTTCGAGTTTGGAATCAATCTCGGCGGTGAGCCAGACGATCTCGTTGGCATCCGTGTAAGGCATCGCGTCGAAGCCGTGCGCGACGGCGCAGCGCTCCTCGTCGCCGACGAGCAGCATCGGCGGGTGGAACGAGGCGCAACTCGCCGCGTGGACGACCTGCGGCAGACGTATCAGATCGGTCTCGGCGTCGAGACCAATCTCGATCTCTTCCGATTCGACGCCGCGGTAGATGCGGCTGAAACGGTCGTAATGCAGGAGGCTGGCGGCGACGCGCTGCGCGTCGAAGCGCGCGAGCAGTTCGCGCAAGTTGAGCGCGGCGGCGCGGCGGTAGTGACGTGCCATCGTCTGTGGCGCGCGTTTCAAAGTCTCGACGAGCGTGTCGGCCACGACGAGCGCGCGCGGCTCGACGGCGACTTGCAGGCGGTAGCTCGCTCGCAGGTAATCGCGCCAGAGACTCTCCGCGCCGATCTCCATGAAGGTGGCGTTGAAGCTGGCGAGTTCGCGCACGTGCAGGGCGAACATCAGCGGGTAGAGTTCGTCCGGTTCGAGTTCCAGACGCCTGCGCCAAGCCTCGACGGGCGACTTGCCCCCGGCGTTCGTCGCCGCCTCGTGCAGCAGGCGGACGAGCGCGCGGCGGGTCGTGTGCGAGGGCGTGATCTCTTCGAGGATGGAGTTGAAGCGGCGGTTGATGCGGCCGCCCAAAAGTTCGTCAACGTAAACTCTCTGGCATTCGAGAAAACTCGTGAGCGAGATTTGATCGCGGTGCGCCGCGTACATGAACGAGGCGATGTAGAAGGGGCTGCCGCCGAAGAGTTGCACGACGAGATCGCGCGTCTCGTCGTTGATGGCGACGCGCTCTGTAAAGGCCAAGCGTTCGACGAGCGTGCGTGCGTCGGCCTCGTTCAATCCTTCGAGGTGGATCGTGCCGAAGCCGTCGAAGCGGTGCGGCGCGTTCCCGCCGCTCAACTCGTCGAGCAGGCCGCGCCTGAGGCCGCACAGGACGAACGGCACGTCGCCGTGCATGGACACCTGCGCGATCTCGTTGCCGAGTTCAACCTCGCCGCGCAATTTTTCGATGTTCTGTATCTCGTCGAGCATCACGACGGTGCGCGCCCCGCGCGCTGCGGCGAGCACCGGCGCGCTAAAACATAGGCGCACGAGCGCGAGTTCGTCGCTGCCGTCGCGCGCGCGTTCGTAGGTCAACACGAGACGCTCGACCCACTCGTAATCCGAAGGGTCTGCGAGGTCAATCAAATCGCGCAGGGCGGGCGGCGCGTTGACGAACGAGTGATCGCCGCGTCGGTGCGCGACGAGTTGCGAGAGGAAGGTGTGGAGGAAGCGGCGCGCGGCGGCGGCGATGGTCTGCTCGTGGCGCGTGAAGGCGAAGTAGATCGGCGACGCGCCGCCGCGCTGCCGGAAGAGTTTGTCGTAAGCCTGCCGCAACAGTTCCGACGCCCCGGCGGCGGGCGCGGCGTGGACGAGCAGGCCGCGGCGCGGCGACGTGGAAGGGGCGAGCGCGGCGATCTCACGCAGGGCTTCGCTGCGCCCGATGAAATTCTCCGGTGCGATGCGGCCGAGGATGCGCTTGGCCGGGGCGGCCTTGAAGAGGTTATCAGTTGACATCGCGGGCGGGGGTGGAGGCGGTGTTGTTGACCGGCGGGACGTAGGAGACGACGCAGTTTTTGCCGCGACTCTTGGCGACGTAGAGGGCGTGGTCGGCCGCGCCGATAATACTGGTCGGAGTTTCGAGTTTTGGCCCGAAGGCCGAGATGCCGATGCTGACCGTGATCGCGCCGTGCGGCTGGCTCTCGCCGTGCGGGTAGGAAGATTTCTCGACGCGGCTGCGGATGCGTTCGGCGATGACGAGCGCTTCCGTCGCGCTAGTCTGCGGCAGCAGGATGCTGAACTCTTCGCCGCCGTAGCGCGAGGCCACGTCGGCCGAACGTAGCGCGGACTTCAAACACTGCGCCGTAATTTCCAACGCGAGGTCGCCCGCCTGATGGCCGTGGTGGTCGTTATACTCCTTGAAATTATCAATATCAATCATCAAGAAGCTCATCGGGAAGCGGTGGCGTTTGGAACGCTCGAACTCCTCGGCGAGACGCTCTTCGAGGTAACGCCGGTTGAGCAAGCCCGTCAGCGGGTCGGTGATGGAGAGCAACTGAAACTGCGTCGCCTTCTGATGCCAGCCGGCGCGGTCGAGCGCGAGCGCCATCTGCGGAGCCATTGATTCGAGCAGGTGGAGGTCGAGTTCGTCGTAAGGCTCGCCGCCCGCCTTGTCAGTCATGTTAATGACACCGACTTTCCGGCCGCCCGTGATGATCGGGTAGCTGATGAACGAATCTGTCTTGTACTTGCGCTCGGCCGGGGCGCGGTGCAACTCCGTCGCCTTGAGGTCGCGCACGACGCGCGGGCGTCCGTCGAGCAAGACTGCGCCGGAGACGCTCTCGCTCAGGCGCACGCGCTGCTCCTGCGTTACGTCGGCGCGCGGCCCGACCGCCGCCTTCACTTCGAGTTCGTTCGAGGCTTCGTCGAACAGCAAGAGCGAGCCGCGCTCCGAGCGCAGCAGTTCGGTCGAGTGGCGCAGGATGGCCGCGTAGGCTTCCGAAGGTTCGACCTCGTTGATCTGCTGCGTGAAGGTTTGCAGGTGGTAGGAGGCGCGCAGGCTGCGCTCCAACTCTTCGCGCAGCCGCAGCACTTCGAGCGGCAGCGCGAGTTCGAGGCAAAATTCGTTGATGCCGCGCCGCTTCTCTTCCGACAACTTGCCGTCGCCCACCAGCAGCGCGCCCTTCAACTCGTCGCCGACGGTGAGCGGAAAAAGTTCCGTGTCCTCGCCCTGAAACACGAACAACTGCCCCGCCCCGGCCTCGCCCGCCTCTGCGCCCGCCGCGAGTTTCAGCGGCGCGCCCGCTTTTCCTTTGGCGGCAAAACTCGGCAGCTTGTTTTTAAACTTGCCCATCGCGCACGCGGGCGCGAAGCCTTCTTCCGTCCGCATCATGATCGCGACGGACTTGAGTTTGAATCGCTCGCGAAACTTTTCCAGAGCGGTTTCGCAGGCGGCTTGCAGTTTTATGCCCGGCGGGAAATAAAAGTCGCTCACGCCCTGCGGCCTGCCCGCACTTGTGGCGACGCCGCCCGCCTCATTCGCCGCCGTCAAAGCGCGCCCCTTCCCTGCCGCTTCGCCCGTCCCGCTCCGCACGCCCGCGGCGTCGGAAACTACCGCCAGTTGGGCGGCCAGTTCGTCGAGTTGGTGACGCAAAGCGAAGATGACGTTCTGGAAGAGTTCGGTTGACAGCAACTCGCGCAGGTCGCCGTTGCGGAAGCGTTCGGCGAGTTCGCGGTAGTCCGCGCTCGACAAAAAAGCGCGCCCGCCGATGACGGCGAGCGGGCGGGGCGACTCGATCCCGACGGGCATCGCGAAGCAATGGAGTCCGGCGTGGCAGCGATAGTGCGTCGCCTCGCCCGCCTCCTGCGCGCGTTGGAAGGCGACGCCGCAGTAGGGGTCGCAGAGGTGCGCGTGCGTGGTCGAACTTTGGAAGGCTTGGCAGATCGAGTTGTTGTTGGAGACGGCGAGTTGCGGCGGTTGGTGTCCGTCAACCAAAAGGATCGCGAGATCGGTCTCAGCCGCGAGAGACGCCTGCACACGCTCCCATTCGGGGAGCGCTTGCAGTTCCTCGTTCTGGAATTTCGCACGCTCGGCTGCGGCTATTTTTTCCATGCTGAATCCGATTGCGTTGGGATGTTCCCGTTGTGTGAAAGGGGCGAGTCTGGGAATGAAGTTCGGCGACGGGGTTTGAATCGCGCGCCAAATCCGAACCGGACACGCGGGGCAGGTGCTGGCACCGCCCTCACAGCAGTATAAGTGCCCCGTTGCTAAGAGACAAGAGTATTCTACAGAAAGATTTAACCGCGGCCGGTTAAATCATCGCCCCAAGCGAAATGATGTGTCGGCAATCCTTCTGTGTAAACGACGAATCGCCTTTTTTTTTCACGAAGCGGCGACTTGTTCGGGATTTTTTAGACCGGGCGCGGCGTCGCCTTCAACCTGTTCGATGTCCGGCTGGTCGGGACTGATGCGGATGCAGGCGGCGAAGTGCGCGGGCTTGATTTCGGCGAGCGCGGGCACGACCTCACGGCACGCCGCGACGGCGTAAGGGCAGCGCGTGTGGAAGCGACAGCCGGGCGGCGGGTCGAGCGGCGAGGGCACGTCGCCCGCGAGCACGATGCGGCGTCGCGCGGCCTCACGCGCGGGGTCTGGGAAAGGCACGGCCGAGATCAGTGCTCTCGTGTACGGCATGAGCGGGTCGCCGTAGACGCTCGCGGCCGCGCCGAGTTCGACGAGCTTGCCGAGATACATGACGGCGATGCGGTCGGAGAGGTGACGGATGGCGCGCAGGTCGTGCGAGATGAACAGGTAGGTGAGACTGCGTTCGCGCCGCAGTCGTTCGAGCAAGTTCATGATCTGCGCCTGAATGGAAACGTCCAGCGCGGAGATCGGTTCGTCGGCGACGACAAACTCAGGGTTCGCGGCGAGGGCGCGGGCGATGCCGATGCGCTGCCGCTGCCCGCCGGAAAATTCGCGCGGGTAGCGTTTGACATGACGCGCGCTCAAGCCCACCGTCTCAAGCAACTCGCTCACGCGCTCTGCCCGCTCGCGCCCGTGCGCGAGGCCGAAAGTTTCGAGCGGCTCGGAGACGATCTGCCCGACGGTCATGCGCGGGTTGAGCGAGGCGTAAGGGTCTTGAAAGATCATCTGCATGTGACGCCGCGTGCGCCGCAATTCCTGCGACGATAAATGCGCGAGTTCGCGCCCGCGAAAATAGACCTGCCCGCCCGTGTGCGGCGTGAGCCGCAGCAAGGCGCGGCCGAGCGTTGACTTGCCGCAGCCCGACTCGCCTACCAGCCCCAGCGTCTCGCCCGTCTTGATCTCGAATGAAACGCCGTCCACCGCACGCACCACGCCGCGACTCGTGGTGTCGCCCGTCAACTTATCCCACGCCGAACCGCCGCCGGAGTCGAAATAGACTTCGAGATCGCGCACGGCGACGAGCGGCTCGCCCGCCGTGCCGGAGAGAGGCGACGGCGACGCGCCGGGGCGTTTATCGAGTGCGTCGGGCGTGCTCATCATGCGTCGGGTGTGTGCGGCCGCGAGTAGATTTCCGCAGCGAAGTGGCAGAGCGAAAAATGGTCGCGCGTGAGTTGGACGAAGGGCGGGAACTCGCGTCGGCAAACGTCCTCCGCGCGTTCGCAGCGCGGCGCGAAGGGGCAGCCCGCGGGCAGGCGCGCCACGTCGGGCGGGAGGCCGGGAATCTGGTAGAGCGTGCCCCCGGCCGCTTCGGGGTCGGGCATCGAGCGCAGCAACGCCTTCGTGTAAGGGTTCGCGGGGCGGGCGAACAATTCCGGCGTGGGCGCTTGCTCGAAAACTTTTCCCGCGTACATCACGACGACGCGATCCGTCATCCCCGCCACCACGCCGAGATCGTGCGTGATGAGGATGACGCTCAACCCAATTTGATTTTTCAGACTCCTGATGAGTTCGAGAATCTGCGCTTGAATGGTCACGTCGAGCGCGGTGGTCGGCTCGTCTGCGATGAGGAGTTCGGGCTGGCAGGAGAGCGCCATCGCGATCATCACGCGCTGTCGCATGCCGCCGGAAAACTCGTGCGGGTAATCGTCTGCGCGCCGCCGCGCGTCTGGAATGCCGACCGTTTCAAGCATGCGGACGGCGTGCTCGTGCGCCTCGCGTTTCGTGTGCCGCAGGTGCAGCCGCGTCAGTTCCGCCAACTGCGTCGAGATACGCATAAAGGGATTGAGCGAGGTCATCGGGTCTTGAAAGATCATGCTGATGCGCTTGCCGCGAATGTGGCGCACGGCTTCGAGCGGCAGCGACAGAATATCCTGCCCTTGAAAGACGACTTCGCCGCGGACGATCTTCCCCGGCGGTTCAGGGACAAGCCGGAGCAGCGACAGGCTGGTGACGGATTTTCCCGAACCCGACTCGCCGACGACGCCCAACGTCTCGCCCTGCGCGAGATCGAAACTCACGCCGTCAACCGCCTTCACCACTCCGTCTTCGCTCCCGAAATAGGTGCAGAGGTTTCTGACTGACAGGAGCGTTTCGGCGGCGGCGTGGCTCATCGAAGGTGTCTACTTCAAATTGTGTGGGAGACCGACGGCGAATGGTTAACGGCCGGTCAGACGGTTGCTGACAATCCTAATGGACGAATCGCGTTTCGGCGGCTGCCAGTTGGTATTGATGCGCACGTGTTGCAGCGAAGGCGCGTCGAGAAGGTTGGCGTCGAAGCCCGCAACGTAAGGTTTGACAAGCGCGTATGAGGACGCAAAATAGAGCGGGATCGCGGGCAGTTCTTCGAGGGCTTGCTGCTCGGACGAAATGATCTGAGGCGCGTTTTTAGGCGGCGAAGAATTGGACGGCGCATCAACCGTTGTGGCGTCGCCGCGCGTGTCCGAGCGTGGCGCGGGAGAAGCGTACGCCTCCGCTGCGTCGTCGCCGTTCGTCTCGGAAGGCGTCGCGAAGTTCAGTCTCTCCGGGTCGAACATGGCGAGCATGTTGCTCTCTTCGTCAACCGTCTGCATGACCATGCTGCGACGCGCTACATCGTAATCGCCGCCGCGCAGAGCCGCCTCGTACTCGTCCCAGTTGAGCAACACGATCTCGGTCTCTACGCCCAGCACGTTGCGCCACATCGCTGCGACGGCGGCGGCGACCGCGCGGTGCTGCTCGTTGCGATTGACCAGCAAGCGGATGCGCGGGAAATTGTGCCCGCCCCCGAAGCCCGCCTCGGCCAACAAGCGACGCGCTGCGTCGGCGTCGAAAGCCGACTCTCGATCTTTCGCGTCGCCCACTGCTTCGTCGGCCTGCTCAACCGAAGGTAAGAACTTGACGGCGGCCTCGGTCGCGCCGCCGAGCGTGTCCGCGCTGAGTCGTTGGCGATCAACTGCCAGAGACAAAGCCTGACGCACGCGGCGGTCGTTGAAGGGCGCGCGCGCGGTGTTGAAGTCGTAGTAAGTCAACGCCCCGAAAGTGGCGCGTCGAAAATCTTTATAAGGCGCGAGCAGTTTCACCGCCAGCGGCTCGATGTTGGCATTCGTCACAGCGTCAACTTCGCCCGCGCGATAGGCCGACAGGGCGGCTTCGGCGTCGGTGGCCGCCACGAAGCGGACGCGTTCGAGCGCGACGATCTTTGCGTTCCAATAACTGTCCGCTCGTTCGAGCACCACGCCGTCGTCGGCCTGCGCGCTCAGGTTGAACGCCCCGTTCGAGATGACCGGCGCGTTCGTCTCTTGCCGCGCCGCGTCGCCCGCGTTCGCTTCCCCGCCCGCGCCGTCCGTCTCTCCACGCTCGACATCCTTCTCGCCCTTCGACTGATGCACCGGACGGAACACCGGATGGGCGACAAGCGAGGGGAAATTCTTATCCGGTCTTTGCAGGCGCACTCTCAAAGTGAAGTCGTTGAGAGCTTCGACGCCGAGTTCGACCTTCGCGGGAGTCGGGCTGGCTTCCGGCGTGGCAACTTGCGCCGTCTCGTCGGCCGCGCTCTCATCCCTCCTCGCCGCGGGCGGCGACGGCGCGGGCGTCGGCCGGGGCGTCGTGTTAACTTGCGCGCCTTCGAGGTTGGCTAACAGTCGCGCGTGGGGCGCGCGTTCGCCGAGACTGAGCGTGCGCTGCCACGAACGCACGAAGTCCTGCGCCGTCACGGGTTCGCCGTTCGACCAGCGCGCGTCGTGCCGGAGGTGGAAAGTCCACTCGCGATCTTCCGCGGCCGACTCCCAACGCGTCGCCACGCCGGAAACGGGTGTCAAAGTCCGCGCGTCGTATTCCGTCAAGCCTTCAAACATCGCCCGCACCACGTCCGTGTCGGGCGGTGCGGCGGCCAGTGCGGGGTCGAAGACCTGCGGCAGCCCGCCGTCGCTCCAACGAAACTCCTGACGCGCGGGCATGCTGACGCGGCCGTAAAAAGTCTCGCCCTCGTCACCCGAAAAACAACCGCCGCTCATGATCGTCAAGCTCAAGGCGAGACACACGGCAAGCCCCGCGCGCCAACGCGCGAAGCTGAAACTTAAAGTTGCCTTGTGTCCCTTTTTCTTCATCGTTCCGTTGATGGAATCACTTCCCGGCCGCCAACTTCTTCAGATGTTCATAGACCGCGCCGGTTTGCTCACGCGTCTCGTCAAAGTCGCCGGAAGTGTCAATCAGATAATCCGCGAACTTCTTCTTCTCCTCTTGCGGCATCTGCGCGGCGATGCGACGCACGGCTTCCTCCGAACTCATCCCGTCGCGTTTCAACAGACGTTCGAGTTGCAACTCCGGGCGGCAATGCACCACGATCAACTTCTCGAAGCGTCGGTAACCGCCCGACTCGATCATCAGGGCGGCGTCCACGACGGCGACGCCCTGCGGGTCTCGCTCCTCACAACGCCGCAGCCAAGCGTCCTGCGCATCCATGATCAACGGATGAAGAATCAAATTCAAACGCGCCCGCTGCGTCTCGTCGCTAAAGACTATCGCACCGAGTTTCGCGCGATCAAGTGCGCCGTCAGGTCGTAGCACTTCGAGGCCGAAGGCGTCGGCGATGGCGCGTAGTCCCGCGCTGCCCGGCTCGACCATCTCGCGCGCCGTCAAGTCGGCGTCGAGCACGTGACACCCCAACCCGGCGAGCACCGACGAGACGAAAGACTTGCCGACCGCGATTGATCCTGTGAGTCCCGCGCGTAACATCACAGTGCTTTAAGACAACCCGCGCCGACGCCGCGCCGCCGTCACAGTGTTTCGCATGAGCATCGCCACCGTCAGCGGCCCTACTCCACCGGGCACGGGCGTCAAACTGCCCGCCACCTCTGCAACTTCCGACGGGTATACGTCGCCCACGAGCGTGAACCCGCGCTTGCTTATCGCTTCGATGCGCGCGGGCGCAGCGTCGCCGAAAAAGTCTTTCGCCATCGCGGCGTCCGTGAGCTTGTTCATGCCCACGTCAATCACCGTCGCCCCCGGCTTCACGTGCTCCGCGCGAATCAGGCCGACGCGCCCGACCGCCGCGACGAGAATGTCTGCCTGTCTCGTCAGCGACGACAATTCCTGCGTCCGTGAATGGCAGATGGTGACGGTGGCGTCGTGTTGCAACAGGAGTTGCGCGAGCGGGCGGCCGACGATGTGGCTGCGGCCGACGATGCAGGCGTGTCGGCCGCCGATGGGGATGCCCTCGCGCGTCAGCAATTCGATGATCCCGGCGGGCGTGCAGGGCGCGAAGCCCGTCCGGCCGAGCGTCAGACGCCCGACGTTGACCGGGTGAAAACCGTCAACGTCCTTCGACGGGTCAATAGCTTCGATCACGCGCGCTTCGTCCACGCCGCGCGGGAGCGGCAACTGGACGAGGATGCCGTCAACGTCTTCGCGCGCGTTGAGCGTTGCCACCTCGGCCAGCAGTTCGTCCGTCGTCGTCTCTTCGGGCAGTTCGTGGTGCTCGGAGCGCAGCCCCAACGCTTCGCAGGCGCGCACTTTGTTCCGCACGTAGACGGCCGACGCCGGATCGTTGCCGACGCGCACCGCCACGAGGCACGGGACATAACCGTGCTCGGCTTTCAAACGCGCTGCCTCGGCGGCCACCTCGCGCTTGATCTCTTCGGCCACGCGCGCGCCGTCGAGAATTTTCGCGCGCCGCTTCTCTTCGTTCATAGTCAACATAGGAGTCGGAAGGGTCAAGGCATCCTAACATATTTCGGCGACACCCGATCACGCCCGGCGGGGCGACGCGCGGCGCGCGCGTCCCGCTTATTTGCGTCTCCCGGAAGTTCTCCGGACGCAAAAAACGCGGGAGGCTCGCGGATAGTTTGCACTACCCGCGAGCCTCCCGCGTTTACGCGGCCTTCTTTATTAATGCCGGTGAGGGAACGATTAAACGCGTAAACTTGCCGCCGGAAATTTCCCCGGCGTTAAGACTTCAAACCGTGCGCCGTCGGCTCGTGCTGCGCTCTTCAACGGCCGCCGTTACCGGCCAACTTGTGCAACTCGCCGGTGTCGCTGCCGTTCCCGTTCGTCGCGTCGAGCAGCGAGTTGCAGGTTGAGATCAAATCTTTCAAGCCGGTCGGCTTATTCAAAAATGCGTCTGCCCCTGCCGCCAACGCTTCGTCGTGCCTGAGGCTGCCCGTGAACAGGATGATCGGGATGCGACGGCGGTGGGCGAGTTGGCGCGCTCTCTGAACCAGCGACAGGCCGCTCTCTCCCGGCAGTTGGGCGTCGAGAATGATCAAATCATAGTGCTCGTCGCCTTCGAGTTTCTTCAACGCCGTCGCGCCATCGCGACAAATATCCACCTGCCAACTTTCGAGTTCCAATAACTGCTTGACCGTGAAGAGGACTAAATCATAGTCCTCGGCGTATAGAATTCTAGTCTGCTGCAAATTAGAGCACCTTCCTTCTCCCTGGGTGAGGTTGGTAAGAAGAGTATGCGAGTCGCGTCAGATGAAGACCGGAACCCGCCTCGGTTGCACGCGCAGCAACAATCGTTCCCCGGTTCAAACCGCTCATCCGAGAAAACCTGTCGGCCGATTTAATTTGCGATTTACAGTGATGTCACGCAGCGTTGCAGCCGCGTTCGGGCGAGATGCGGGCAGGAGCGTTCGAGGCGGATATTTCGAGGTGGTAATAATTTACACGGCGCGCGGGCGCACTCGCCGTGTAACGACGGACAGGAAGGCGTTTAACTTTATTTGAAAGATACCTTGCGGTGCGTACCGATTCGCACGCAGGAAATTTCAGGGAAAGCGCGAGCCGCCACGTTGAATCAACGGCTCGCCCCTTGTCGAGATTTCACTTTGTTTTCGGGGCGCATCAGACTGACCCGCCGCGTGCGGGTCGGCTTGCGCAGGGCGAGTAGATCATTGTGCCGCCCGTTGACGATGTACGCGAGACCCTGATGCGTGACGTTGAGCAGGCGTGCGGCGCGCGTGATGCTCCCGCCCGCGCTGTCGAGGGCGAGCCGGATCAAGTTGCGTTCGTAGGCGCGCACCTCTTCTTCGAGTGAACAGCCCGACCACGCCGCGGCGAAATTAGACTTGTTGGTCTGCCTGTGCGCGACCGTCTCCACGGCCGCCGCCGTGATGACAGTCTCTTCCGGGGTCGTGATGAAAGTTCGCTCGATCAGTATGCGCAACTCGCGGGCGTTGCCGCGCAGTGGCAGGCGGCTCATCGCCGCCAGACTTTCGGGCGTGAAGTTGAGTTGCTTGTGATAACGCTTCCGTGCCTCCGCGATGAAATGCTCGGCGAGCGCGGGGATGTCTTCGGGTCTCTCCCTGAGCGGTGGGAGTTCTAGATGAAACGTGTTCAGGCGGTAGAAGAGGTCGGCGCGAAACAGGCCGCGACTCACGCGCTGTCGCAAGTCATGGTTGGTGGCTGCGATGATCCGCACGTTGACGCGCACCGGCAACGCGCTCCCGATGGGGTAGATCTCCCCGTGGTCAATCAACCGCAGCAGTTTGGCTTGATGGGCGAGGCTCAGTTCGCCGATCTCGTCGAGGAAGAGCGTGCCGCCCTCGGCTTCGAGCGCCGTGCCCGCGTAATCTTCCGCCGCGTCGGTGAAACTTCCCTTCTTGTGGCCGAACAGTTGCGACTCGACGAGCGTGTCGCAGAGCGCCGCGCAGTTGAGCGCGACGAAACGACCGCCACGGCCGCTCCATTCGTGAATCAGACGCGCCAGCACGTCCTTGCCCGTCCCCGTCTCGCCGCTCAGCAGCACCGAGCCTTGACCATGCGCGACGGCGTTCGCCTCCTGCAACAAGCTCGCCGTCTTTTCCGAGTTGTGGACGAACTTAAGAGCGCTGAACTCGACCGGCTTCTCGGCCAACACCGGCGGCATGATCAGGCGGCGGGCGCAGACGCGCAGACGCGAGAGCAGTTCCGGTTGCTGTGTCTGTGAAAGCAATTCGTCGGCGCGCACGTAGAGTGCCTGCAACTCTTCCAGCGCGCAATCTTGCGCCAGTTCCTCAAAGATGGTGAGCAGGGCGACGCCCGCGCCTTCACGGTCGTTGAGTTGCTCGCTGATGGCGACCGCCCGCTGGAACGCTTCGCGCGCAGGCGTGCGTTTTGCTAGTCGCGTAAGGGCGATGCCGTGCGTGATCAAAGCCTCTGCCAGCAGGGCTTGCTCGTCGCCGCGCTCCAACGCCTTGACGGCGGCGCGGACGATCCGCTCGGCCTCTGCGTTACAACCCTGCGCGAGCAGGGCGCGCGCGCGCGTTTCGTCAACCTGCGCGGCGCGCACGCCGTCCTTCAGGCGGACGAAGAGTCTGCGCGCGTGTTCGAGATGGTCGTAGGCTTCGTCGAAACGCCCGGCGCGGAAGAGGGAGAAGCCGAGATTGTTTTCGACGCTCGCGAGGTAATGCGTGTGTCCCGCCTGTTCCAGATGGAAACTCGCCGCCGTCAGTTCGATCAAGGCGTTATCAATGTAATCGGGTCGCTTCTCCGCGACGCCGAGCGATTCCCAAGTCCCGGCCAGCGTGCTGTGAAATTTGCCTTTCAGCGCGTGGCTTTCGCAGTCCTTGATGAGCGCGGCGGCGTCGAGCAGGATCGTGAGCGCCTCTCTGTGGCGCGCGGCCGACCGTTCGACTTCGGCCAGCCTCACCTGTGCGATGCCTTTTAACTCAAGCTCGGCATCCGGCAGACCGTCCAACGCGTGCCGGAGCGTGACGCGCGCTTCGTCGTAACAACCTTCGCGCCAGTAGCACCACGCCAACTCGATCTCCGCCTCCGTCGCCCTGCCGCTCTCGCCGAGCGCACTAAAAAGCGACATGCTTTCGCTGATTAAATCTTTCGCGGCGTCCTGCGCCCCGGCCACCTGATGCGCGCTGCCCAACCACCCGCTCAGTGCCCCCACGCGCAACAAAACCACGGCCTGAGTGCGCGGTTCAAAATCTTCCAGAGCGGGGCGCACACCTATTCCCTGCCACAATGCGCCTAACGCCTGTCGCGCGGTTTCGTAGCTGCCGGCCTTATCTAATTCCTGCGCCAGGGCGCAACGCAGTTGAGCTTGGGATTCGGGAGTGCGTCCGATTTCGTCAATTTGGTGAAGCAGCGTGGTGGTTAAGTTCATGTGAGGTTTGGTCTTACACTCCTTAGCAAGGTTTCTTGCAGAAACGCGAATTTTTTACCCGAAGGTGATATGATGCGCCCTCGAATTTACCAGACTAGCCCCAACGTCATAAACGCGGGCAACTTCAAATTTCAGGAGAATATCCATGCGAACTGTACGTCGAATTTGCGCCACCGCTCTGTTAACAGCAGCCTTCTCAACATTTGCGCTCGGCGAGGAAGGCTGGATCGGCACCGGCCACAAGCCCCCCCAACCCACTGCTGTTTTGGTGACGTCACAGGCGACGCCGGAGTTAGACATCGCGGGAACTGGTGAGGAGTCCAGCTACTTTGATGAGTTATATGAAGCGACTCTGTTATTTTTACAAATGAATTTGCTTTAACTCAAAAGGAAACCGGCTACCCCAAGAGTCGCCCTTTCTCGCTCCGACGATTAGAGATCTAGGCCAGTCACACGAGACGTTTTGGACTTCGAGACTGGCTACCCTTCCCCTAACTCACGCGCTCCCGTGACCGCGCTTCTCGGCGGGGCTAACTTTGTTGTGCGCAAAAGACCTATAAACTCGCGTCCGCGCCGCAACAAGTTAGCCTTTTTTGTCCCTGTCACGAAGCATCCTACTCTCATTTTTGCGTGAAAACAATAATAATTATGGCCTTTGGGGAGTTGCGGCCGGCGGCGGTCGGTGAAAATTGTCACTGCATTTCTCCCCCGGCACGCGGTGGATGGAAGACTAATTTGAAGCGTGTTATACAAGAGACATGTTACACGAGGATTGTATTTTGATGTTATCTGCCACAGCATGAGTTATGAAGCATAAGACAACCGTTGATAGCAGGCGTAAGTTGATGCTCACTCTGGTCGCGACCGCGTGCGTGCTCCTGGCCGGATGCACGCCTCCGCCGGATGAGAGTCGAGCGCAGCGATACGAGTTGAAAGGCAAGATCGTCTCTTTCAACAAGGCGCAGCAACAGGTCATCATCCAGCACCAAGAAATACCGGGTTACATGGATGCGATGACGATGCCCTTCACGCTACGTGAAGACTCGGCCTTCGACGTGATGCATGAGGGCGACGACATACAGGCGACGCTCGTGGTGGACGCCGAGCGGACGCGTCTGGAGAACCCGATCATCACGCAGTCTATTCCCGCGTCGGCCGCGTCGAAGATGCCCGCCGGAAAGAGTCCGACCGAACCCGACATCGGCGCGACTGTCCCCGACGCGACGCTCGTCAATCAGGACGGCAAGCAATTCAACTTGCGACAGTATCGCGGGCGCGCGCTCGTCTTAACCTTCATCTACACGCGCTGCCCCCTGCCTGATTACTGCACCTTGATGAGCAACAACTTCGCGGAGCTTAACCGCGAGTTGGACAAGTCGTCGGAACTGCGCGACGGCGCGCGCCTGCTGAGTGTCACGCTCGACCCGGCTTATGACACCCCGCAGGTCTTGCGCAGCTACGGCGCGGCGCACACGGAAAACTATCAGGGCGAGAAATTTGAGCGTTGGCAATTCGCGACGGGCAAGCCGGAAGAGATTCAGCGCGTGGCTAATTTTTTCGGCCTGCTCTACAAGCAGGCGGGCGCGCAGATTGACCACTCACTACGCACGGCGGTCATCGCGCCGGACGGCAAACTTTACAAACTGTACCGTGGTAACGAGTGGAAGCCCGCCGAAGTTTTAAACGACCTGCGCGCACTCAACGGCGCACGTCAACCTTCTTGAAAAAGTCAGGGGCGACGCTTGATGAAAGCGCCGCCCCTGAAAATTGACCGTGCCGTCTCCGGCGTTAACTTCGCGTCGCGCCGTCAGCCTTTGAGTTTTTTAATCTCTTCGGTCAGCACCGGGATCACCTCGAAGAGGTCGCCGACGATGCCGTAGTCAGCGATGTCGAAGATGGGCGCTTCCGGGTCTTTGTTGACGGCGACGATGGTGCTCGCGTTCTTCATGCCGACGAGGTGCTGAATCGCGCCGGAGATGCCGAGCGCGATGTAGAGTTTGGGCGTGACGGTCTGACCGGAAGAACCGATCTGTCGGTCAATGGGCAGCCACCCGGCGTCGCAGATGGGGCGCGAGGCCGCGATCTCGCCGCCGAGCAGGTCGGCCAGTTGTTGCGCGAGGGCGATGTGCTCCTGCCCCTTGATGCCGCGGCCGATAGCGATGATGGTGTCGGCCTTCGTCAGGTCAACGGCCTGCTTCACCTCCTGGAAAGGCTCTTCCGGCTGCATCCTCACTTCGCCAACTTCGACCGGCAGCGACTCGACCGCGGCCGCCTCTCCGCCGCGCTCCGCCTGATCCGCGCGGTACGCGCCCGATTGGAACGTCGCGAACACGGGAGGCTCGCCGTTCGCCACCACGTCGGCGTCAATCTTCCCCTGAAAGATGCGCCGGGAGAATGTCACCGCGCCGTCCGAGACCGAAGCGCGCACGCAGTCGCTGATTAAATCCTTGCCGAAGCGCGCCGCCAGTTTCGGCGCGTAGTCGCGCACGAGGTAGGTGTGCGGCATGATGACGAACTGCGGGTCGAGCGCGCGCACGGCACGCTCCATCGCGTCGGCGTAGCCGTCGGGCGTGTAGTCGGCCAGCTTCGGATGCTCGACCGAGACCACCTTGTCGAGTTTGTAGGCCGCGACTTGAGAGGCCAGCGCGGCGTCCGTGCCGAGCACGACAGCCGAGACGGGTTGGCCGAGCGACGCGCCGAGTTGCTGCGCGGCGGCGACGGCCTCGAAGGAAGTTTTATTGAACGCACCCCCACGGTGCTCTGCGAAAACTAGGATTCCGTTTGGCATATATGAATTTAACTGTCGGCAATTGCTGTCAGCGGTTCATCACCGGCCACCAACTAAAACGAGAGCGGCCGGCTGACGGCCGAGAGGTGACTCCGCTTAAAATATTCTGGCTTCGGTGCGTAACTTCTCCGCGAGTTGCGCTGCACCGGCTTTGGCGTCGCCGTCGCCGAGAAACTGCGTCTGCTTAGTCTTCTGCGGAAAGTAAACTTTCGTAATGCGCTGGTGCGCGGCCGCGCTCAAGGCTTCGGCGTTGGGTGCGACTTCTTTGATCTCTTTCTTCTTCGCCGCCATGATGCCCTTCAGCGTCGCGTAGCGAATCTGGCTGATGCCGGACTGGATCGTGAGCAGCGCGGGGCGCGTCATCGCGTACCACTGATACCAGCCGCTCTCCAGTTCCCTCTTCACGCGCAATCCCTCGCCTGAGGCGTCAACCTCGATCACGATGGTCGCGTGAGGCAGTCCCAACAACTCCGCGAGGATCACGCCCGTCTGCGCGTAGCCGTTGTCGTCGGATTGCAAACCCGTCAGGACGAGATCGGCCTGCTCGTCTTTGATCGCCTCGGACAAAACTTTCGCCGCCGCGTAAGGCCCCAGTTGCGCGGTGTCGTCCGAGACGACGTGGATCGCGCGGTCGGCTCCGCGTGCCAGAGCGTCCTTGATCACGCTCTTGACGCGCTGCGGCCCAAGCGAACAGACGACAACTTCGCCGCCGCCGTGTTTCTCTTTCAGACGCAACGCCTCTTCGAGCGCATAGCCATCCGACTCGTTGACTTCGTGGGAGAGGTCGCCCTCCTCGATCCACGTCTCGCTTTTGTTGATCCGCAAAATCGCGTCCTTGTTGGCGACCTGCTTCATGAGTACGATGATTTTCATAATCCAATTGTCAGTTATCTATGGTCAGTTGTCAGTTGCTCGCTTTATCTAAGGACACATGGATTGATGCCACTAATACAACGGGCGACTGACGACGGACAACGGACAGCTTTCTCATTCCTCGAAACGTTTAAAAAGTAGCGCCGCGTTCGTGCCGCCGAAGCCGAAGCTGTTGGAGAGCGCGTAAGTGACGTGCGCCTCGCGGGCTTCGTTGGGCACGTAGTCGAGATCGCATTCGGGGTCGGGGTTGACGTAGTTGATCGTGGGCGGGAGCATGTTGCGCGTGATAGCGAGGACGGAGAAGACGGCCTCGATGCCGCCCGCCGCGCCGAGCAGATGCCCCGTCATGGATTTCGTCGAACTGACCGCAAGTTTGTCTGCGTGCGCGCCGAAAGTTTTCCTGATGGCGAGCGTCTCGAACTTGTCGTTGTAGGGCGTCGAAGTGCCGTGCGCGTTGATGTAGTCAACCTGTTCGGGCTGCGCTCCGCCGTCGCGCAAGGCCATCTGCATGACGCGCACTGCGCCGGAGGCGGTTTCGTCGGGCATCGTGATGTGGAAGGCGTCGGCCGTCGCGCCGTAGCCGACGATCTCTGCGTAGATTTTCGCGCCGCGCGCTTTGGCGAACTCCAACTCTTCGAGGATCATGATCCCCGCGCCCTCGCCGATGATGAAGCCGTCGCGGTCGCGCTCGAAGGGGCGCGACGCGTGCGAAGGATCGTCATTGCGCGTCGAGAGCGCGCGCATCGCCGCGAACCCCGCGACGCTCATCGGCGTGATGGCCGACTCCGCGCCGCCGCAGATCATCACGTCGGCGTCGCCGCGTTCGATGATCCTGAAACTGTCGCCGATGGCGTGCGCGCCCGCGGCGCAGGCCGTGGCCGTCGCAGAGTTCGGTCCCTTCGCGCCGGAGCGGATGGAGACTTGCCCGGCGGCGAGATTGACGATGGCCGAAGGAATGAAGAAGGGCGAGACGCGACCGGGGCCGTCGTCGAGCAGTTTGGAGTGCTCACGCTCGATAGCCCAGAAGTCGCCGATGCCGCTGCTGATGTAAGTGCCGACGCGCTCCGACACGTCCGCGCCGAACTTCTGCCCGCGCTCGATCAAGCCACTGTCGAAAATCGCCTCGTCCGAGGCGGCGATAGCATAGTGGATGAACGCGCCCATCTTGCGCGCTTCCTTCTTCTCGATGAACTTGAGCGGGTCGAACTCCTTGATCTCGGCCGCGATCCTGACCGGGAACTTCGTCGTATCGAACTTCTCGATATAGCCCACGCCGCTGCGGCCTTCCAACAGGGCAGCCCACGTGGATTCAACTGTCAAACCGACGGGAGTGACGAGGCCGAGTCCCGTAACCACGACGCGACGTTTCAAATTACTGCTCCTCCCTCCGAGGGATTGCTCGCGGCCGTCGCCTCTTCT
>JAVEDE010000009.1 GCA_030841105.1 Pyrinomonadaceae bacterium | reverse complement strand
GCCCGCGCCGCTACCGCTGCCGCCGGTCGCGCCGCCGGTCGTCGAGGTGTTGCGCGTCGTGCCTTCGTCGGTTCTGCCCGACCCGGCCGAGAGGCCGCTGCCGCCCGCGCCCGCCGTCGTGCCTGTGTTGCCGCCCTTGTTTTGGGGATCGTTGTTTCCGGTGTTTTGTGACATGTCCGTTATCTCCTTAGCTTTCGATTGATAGTCGCTCTTTAAATTACTGCGTGCACGCGAAGTCTTGTTAACGCCCGCGTATCCGTTGCCTTTCCGGTGTCGAGCGAGCAAACAACGTGCCGACGAACCCGAAAACCGGCGGCGACGCCGAAAGACGCCCTGACACACCAGTCCCGCGAGGTTCTACGGCGCGAGGGTTGCGCTCACTTCGTTGTGAAAAGGTACGCGGCATTATAGCGCGAAGGTCTAGAACAATACAGGCGCGCGCCCGATTTCGCGCCCCCGAAATTTCCTGCAACCCGCTTGACACGACCCGCGTACTTTGGTAAGTAAGTACTTACTTTTAATGGAGGCGGGGACGCGAAAGGCAGCGAGCGAATGACTCGAACGTTAGAGACGAAGGGTGCGCGCGGGAGCGGTGGCGGCGGCGATGCCGCGACGCAGGTCACGGCTGCGGGCGGGGCGACGGCGGCAGTGACACACGCGCACGGCGGCGTGCGGATGGCTGGCGAGGATCGCCGCAAGCAGATTTTGCAGGTGGCGATGCGTCTCTTTTCGCAGCGCGGCTTTCGCGGCACGACCACCAAAGAGATCGCGCAGGCGGCGGGCGTCTCCGAGGCGATGGTCTTCCGCCACTACGCCAACAAGGAAGAACTCTACTCCGCGATCATTGACCACAAGGCGTGCGCCGACAATTTCCAACGCCCTTGCGACATCGTGCCCGACGCGCTCGCGCGCCGTGACGACCGCGCCGTTTTCACAGGTCTCGCGCTCGCCATGATGCGCCACCACGAGCACGACACGGAGTTCCTGCGCCTCCTGACCCACTCCGCGCTCGAAGGGCACGAACTCGCCAACATGTTCTGGGATCGCAACGTGCGCGGCATGTACGACTTCCTCGGCTCTTACATCCGCGACCGCCAGCGCGAGGGCGCGATGCGCGACATTGACCCGACCATCGTCGTGCGCGGCTTCCTCGGCATGGTCATCCATCATTCGCTCAACAACCTGCTCTGGGACACGCGTCGCCTCCTGCTCGACATCACCAACGAGCGCGCCGCCGAAGAGTTCACGGAGATACTGCTCAGGGGCATCGCCGCCAGCCCCGCCGCGTCGAACGCGTCGCGCGGGGGCGAGAAGACGAAGCAGGGCGCGCCCCTGTCGCGCGGCAAAAAGAAGAAGTAAGCAACAAGAAGAAATTAAGCGACGCGGCAGTCGGTTTAACTACAACGAAAATTTTCGCGGAGTCAAAACTCAAGACATCTCTAAGGCTCGCGGCAACAGTTAAAGGAAGAGTCGTCGGTTTATGAATAGTCAGTTCGTCCCGAAAGTAGAAGCAGTTGATATGACCTCTGGAAACAAATTCACATTCCCCGCCGTCGCCTTGCTGGTCGCGGCCTTGAGCCTCGCGGCGGCCGGGTGCGGCAGATCGGCCGAGTCGAAGAACAAGCAGGCAGCCGCGGCGGCCGCGAACGCGACGCCCGAAGCGGTGCAGGTGACGACCGCCGCCGCCATCATGCGCGAACTCCCGCGCTACACGGAGGCGACGGGCAGCCTCGGCGCTGACGAGCAGACGGACGTTGCGTCGAACGTGTCGGGGCGCGTCGTGGCCGTCGGCGTTGACCTCGGCAGTTACGTGCAGCGCGGCGCGGTGATCGTGCGTCTCGACGACGCGGACGCGCGCCTGCGTCTCACGCAGTTGCAAGCGCAAGCGCAGCAGGCGCAGTCGGCCGTGAGGCAGGCGGAGGCGCGCATCGGTCTCAGGCCGGGGCAGGCATTCGACGTGAACCGCGTGGCCGAAGTCGGCGCGGCGCGCGTCGCGCTCGAACTGGCGGACAAGCAGTTGCGCCGCTTCGAGCGTTTGATCGAATCGGGCGACGTGTCGCGCGCCTCCTACGATCAGCAAAGGGCGCAACGCGATCAGTTGCAGCAGCAGTTGGAGGCGGCCTTGCAGGCGGCGCGGCAGAACTACGCAGGCATCGCCACGGCGCGCGGCGCGGCCAACGCCGCCGAGGCGCAGGTGGCGCAGGCGCGCAAGGCCATCGCGGATGTCGTCATCCACGCGCCGATCAGCGGCTACGTCGCGGATCGCCCGGCCGACGTGGGCGAGTACGTGACGCCTGCCTCGAAGGTGGCGACCATCGTGCGCACGAACCCCTTGCGCCTGCGCATAGACATCCCCGAACAACTCATCGGCTCGATCACGCCGGGGCAGAGCGTCTCGGTCGTGACGAGCGCGTATGCGGATCGCGCGTTCGCCGGTCGCATCGCGCGCATCTCGCCGAACGTGACGGCCGCCTCGCGCACGCTGACGGTCGAGGCGCAAGTTGAGAACGGCGAAGGGTTGTTGAAGCCCGGCCAGTTCGCCACGGTGCGCATCTCGCAACCGGCGGGCGCGCCCGCCGTGCTCATCCCGGCGCGCGCCGTGCGCACGGAGCAGGACGTGAACCGCGTCTACGTCATCAAAGACGGGCGCGTGCAGGAGCGCGTCGTGCAACTCGGACAGAGCGAGGGCGAACTCGTGGAAGTCAAAAACGGCATCGCCGCGGACGAACTCGTCGCCACCTCCAACGTCGAAGTTTTGAAGGACGGCGCGGCCGTCAGGCAGTAGTAAGTTTCAAGTTTCAGGTTGCAGGTTTCAAGTTCAAGACAAGGAACTCGAAACCTCAGACCTGAAACTTGAAACCTGAAACCTGAAACTTTAAAAGTCATGCAAAAGTTAGCTGAAATATGCGTCCGCCGCCCGGTCTTCGCGACGATGCTGATCCTGTCTCTGACGGTGGTGGGCATCTTCTCGTTCTTCTCCCTCGGCGTAGATCTGTTCCCGAAGATTGACTTCCCGACGATCACGATCACGGTGGTCAACCCCGGCGCGTCGCCCCGCGAGATCGAGACCGAGATCACGGACAAGATCGAGGCCGCCGTCAACACCATCAGCGGCATTGACGAACTGCGCTCGACCTCCGTCGAAGGCGTCTCGCAGGTCTTCGTCCAGTTCCTCCTCGACAAGAACGCCGACATCGCGGCGCAGGAGGTGCGCGACAAGATCAACCTCGTCGTGCCCGACCTGCCGGAGACCTCGGAAGAGCCGGTCATTCAAAAGCTCGACACGGATGCCGCGCCCGTGCTTCGTATCGCCGTCAGCGCGCCGCGCTCTTTGCGCGAAGTGACGGAGATCGCCGACAAGCAGATCAAGGAACGCATCGAGAGCATCAACGGCGTCGGCAACGTGACCATCGTCGGCGGCAGCCGCCGCGAGATTCAACTCAAACTCGACCCCGACAAGATGCGCGCCTTCAACGTGACCGTGCCGGAAGTGGCGGCGGCCGTGCGCCAGCAGAACATGGAAGTGCCCGGCGGGCGCGTGGACGAAGGCGCGCGCGAACTCACCGTGCGCACTCTGGGTCGCATCACGAACCCTTCAGACTTCAACCACGTCGCCATCTCGACGCGCGGCAACTACGCGGTCAAACTCAGCGACATCGGTTACGCAGAAGACGGCTCGGAGGAACTGCGCACGAGCGCGCGCCTCAACGGCGAACCGGCCGTCACGCTCATCGTCGCCAAGCAGTCGGGCACGAACACCGTGGCCGTCGCCGACGAGATCAAGGCGCGGCTCAGAGAGATCGAGCCGACGCTGCCCGCCAACGTCCGCACGCAGGTCATCGGCGACTCGTCCATCTTCATCAAGGCGGCGGTCGAGTCCATCCAGACACACTTGATCGAGGGCAGCTTCCTCGCCGCCGTCGTCGTCTTCGTCTTCCTCTGGAACTTCCGTTCGACCATCATCGCCGGACTCGCCATCCCGACTTCGATCATCGCCACCTTTGGCCTGATGGCCGCGCTCGGCTACACCTTGAACATGATCACGATGCTCGCGCTGACGCTGATGGTCGGCATCGTGATTGACGACGCCATCGTCGTTCTCGAAAACATCTACCGCTTCATCGAAGAGAAGGGCATGCCGCCGTTTCAGGCGGCGATTGAAGGGACGAAAGAGATCGGTCTGGCCGTCATGGCGACGACGCTTAGCTTGCTCGCGGTGTTTCTGCCGGTCGGTTTCATGGGCGGCATCGTCGGCCGCTTCATGTCCTCGTTCGGGCTGACGGCCTCGTTCGCCGTCGCCGTCTCGCTGATAGTTTCGTTCACGCTGACGCCGATGCTCGCCGCGCGTTTCATCAAACCTAAGAAACGCCAGAGCGTCTCGCCCGGCGTCGGGAGCGTGCCTTCCGAGGGCGACGCGTCGGCTCTGCTCGCAGACGAATCGCGCGTGGTGGCGGGCGCGCCGGATCGTCAAGCACACGATGAGGTCGCCCGCGAAGAGATGGGCAAGTGGATGGAAGGCGACGAGGCGAAACACACGCCGCTGGCGGTTGCCCACGCGCGCGCGGCAAGCGAAGAGGACGGCGGCGAAGCGGATGCACCGCGCCCCGAAGAGAAGAGCAAGGCGCACAACTCGAAGGAAGGGCGTTTCTACCGCCCGGTGGATCGCGCGTACACGACGATGCTCAAGTGGTCAATGGCGCACCGCTGGGCGATCGTCGGCCTGTGCGTGCTGGTGATTTTGAGCATCGTGCCGCTGTTTATGTTCGTCGGCAAAAACTTCCTCCCCGTTGACGATCAATCGCAGTTCGAGATCAACATGCGCGCGCCGGAAGGCTCGACGCTCGCGGCCACTTCGACGATGGTCGAACGCATCGCGACGGACGTGCGCACGCTGCCCGGCGTCTCCGACACGCTCGTCACCATCGGCGGCGACCGCCAGCAACTCGTCAACAGCGCGAACATCTACGTTCGCCTCTCGCCGCTCGGCGAACGCGATCTGTCGCAGACCCAGTTGATGGTCAAGGCGCGCGAACTGTTGAAGAAATACCCGCCCGAACTTCGCACGAACATCGGGCAGGTGCAGGCCATCTCCGGCGGCGGCCAGCGCAACGCCGACATCCAGTACATGATCGCAGGCCCCGATCTGCAAACGCTGACAAAGTACTCCGAGGAACTGCTCAAACGGATGCACACGATCCGCGACGTGGTTGACGTTGACTCGTCGCTCATCGCGGGCAAGCCGGAACTGCGTATCCAGATTGACCGCGCGCGCGCGGCCGACCTCGGCGTCAAGGTCGGCGACATCGCGCAGTCTCTCACCACGATGGTCGCGGGGCAGAAAGTTTCCACGTTCAATCAGGGCACGGATCAATACGACGTGCGCCTGCGCGCCATCAGCGACGCGCGCGCGAGCAAGGAAAATTTAGAGCGCCTGTTCGCCAGTTCGGCGAAACTCGGCTGGGTCAGTTTG
>JAVEDE010000125.1 GCA_030841105.1 Pyrinomonadaceae bacterium | reverse complement strand
CGCGTCAACTCCCGCCCCCGCCCTGTTTGGCGGCCATCGCCGCGCATGCGTCTGCATTAGAGTTGTTGCGCCGTCATCCGCCCCGGCAGACGGGTTGCCGCGCCCCGCCCCCACTTTCGCCCTCTGCGCGCGCGTGTCGGAGCACGCCGCTCATGCCCGGCCACTCTTGCGCATTTGAGACTTTCGGCGCGAGCGGCTACACTTTGAGGTTTGACTTACACGCAAATTATCCAGAGGTAGCCATGAGTAGAAATAGCGAGACTGTGTTTGAGAATTTTTTGCGCCGGTACGACGAAGCGGCGTGGGCTGGCGCGCTCGAAAGTTTGCTCCCCGCCGTCCACGAAGTTGACCGCAACGCGACCTCTATCTGGTTCGCCTTCTTCCCGCTCGCGCTCGTGCGCGCCTTCGAGCAATCGGACGAACCGGAGCAACTCGCCGCGCGCCTGTTGATGCAGGGCAACTATCGCCTCGACGATCAGATTGACTCGTCGCACGCGTTTCTCTACGGCCACCGCCACTGGCTGGAAGTGAAACGCGCCGTCGCCGCGCACGCCACCCGATTTACAGAAGAGACTCCGGCGGCCGACTCCGCCACGCTCGCCGCGCACGTCCGGCAAGTGGCGCGCGAGGTGGCGGCGCAGTTGAAGATCGAAGAGTCGCTCCTCGTCGGCATCACGGCGGTTGCGTTTATGACCTTGCGGCAGGTCGGGCTGGCGGCCTTCGCGGCGTCGCCGGGCGAAGTGCGGCTCGACGGCAAGAATGCGCGGCAGTCGCCCGAAAAGATTTTGCGTGAGCGCGCGAAAGACGACAGTCAGGGCTTGCTCGGCGCGTTCCTGCGCACGACCGACAAGCGTTGGACGGTTGTCTGGAACGAGCGCGACCCGACGGCGCGCTTTCAGATGATTCACCATCAGGAGGTGGCCTCGGCCGCCGCGACCGACAAGCGCGACTGGTCGCAGGTTGACCCGCGCTGCACCGTGGACGAAGGGCCGATCCCCGTCCAGTGTCGCTCGGCTTCGTGCGGCACGTGCTGGGTGGGCGTGCTCGGCGGCGCGGAGAAGTTGACCCCGGTCAGCCCGCGCGAGCGCAAGGCCATGCAACTCTTCGGCTACGTTGACACGGACGACCCGCAACCCACCATCCGCCTCGCCTGTCAGGCGCAGGGCGAAGGCGCGGTCTCAATCGTCATCCCGACGTGGAACGGCGTCTTCGGCAAATACCTGCGCCGCCTGCGTGAAGAGGAAGCGGCGGAAACGTCGCAGGGAGCGCAGGAAGCGGTCTCGAAGTAATTTCGATCTCGCAGTAATTTTATGAGCACTTCAAAATCAAACGGCGGAACGCAAGGCGGAGGTAACGCTGCGGCGACGGAGGGACAACCGCCGCTGCTCGCGCGCGACGAACTCGGCCGCATCGAACCGTCTTCGCTCGCCGACCTCATCCAGTGGTTTCTCGACCACGACCTGCGCGTCAACATGATCCGCCACTCGAAGGTCGAGGAAGTCTTTCAGTGGAAGCAGGCGGAGAGTCGTCGCGCGGGCGAGGAAGTTTACGAGTTCACGAACGCAGAGGAGCGGCTCGCCATCGGCATCATGCAGGCCATCGTCGAGAACGAAGGCGAGGCCGCGCTCCACGGCTGGATCAGCCAACTCCTGAACGCGCTCGACGACGCCACGAAGACGAACGAGGAAGTGTCGCACGCCTACCGTCTCGACACGGGCGGCGAGGCTTCGACCGTGGGCGAGGCGTCGAAGATTCCCACCGAGCGCGGGCGCGCCATCTTCCTCACGTGCTGCTGGCTCGAAGCCCTCTGCACGGCCGAGGTGCGCGTGCTCGGCTGGGTATATCAACAACTTTACGGCAGACCTTTTCAACCGGGCAATTATTGATTTAGACTCTCACGCTAAAAGCGCGTGTTAAATATCGCAGAGGAATTGTTTACTATGGCCGAACCCGCGAATTATACGAACAACTCGCAGACGCTCGTCGTGGACAGCGACGAATTTACTTTTGAGACGCTCGAACAGACGAACGGCCGCGCCACCGTGGTGCGCTTCGAGTTGAAGAACCCGGAGGTGAAAGCCGGCGACGTGCTGCTCGTGCTCTCCGGCACGGACATCCATTTCCACGGCATGATCGGCATCATCAGCGAAGACGGCTCGGCCGTCGCCACCGACCGCCGCGGCTCGCTCCTGCCCGCCACCGTGCAATAAGTCAGGGTAAAGGGGAAGGGGTAAAGGGAAAAGGGTAAGTCAGACGCGGGCGTGTCGGCGCGGTCTTTGCTGTTACCTTTTCCCTTTACCCCTTCCCCTTGACTCCGTCGCCTTCACATCATCCACACGTCCCGGTTCTCGAAATACGTCGGCGCGCCCGTCGGGTGCGTCTGCCGGAAGGCGTCGAAGCGCGCGAGCAGTTGTTGGTATCTGCGCTCGGAAGATTTGAGTTCGCGGTGCGGCAACTCTTGCAGGTAGCGTTCGACCTTCCAGACGTTGCGCGCGGAAAAACGCCAGTCGCAATTTTCCAACTCGCGCAGGTCGCCGAGGCCGTAGCCGGTGAGACGCGCGGTGTAATCAACGTAAGGATCGAAATAACTCCAAGCCAGTTGGCGCAGATTGCGGAAGACCGGGCGGCGGCCGTGCAGCCCCGTGTCGCGCGAACGCGCCAACGCGCCCCACAGCTTGCCGCGTCGAAACGGGAAGACGACGTGATCGAGTTTGTCCTGCGATTCGAGACTGAGCAGCAGCGGCGGGTAGCCGTGCTGTTCGAGGACGGCGGCGGCGACGAGCGCGGCTTCGAGGCAGTGAACTTCCCCCAACCGCAGCGCGGTGCGGAACGAGCGCAGCGTCCCGCCCTCCGTCTCGCGGTTGTACGAGAGCGACGAGAGGTAACGCTGCACCCGTTCGGGCGTGCGGTGCGTTTCGATCAGTTTCCGCTCGCGCGGCGTGAAGAGTTCCCTTCCCGGTTTCGTCCACATAAGATTTTCAGCTTGTAGCAAACGACCGGCGGGCGGCGCAAGTCGCGGCGCGAGAACATTAAGCCCGCGGCGCGGTCGCGCGGGCATCGGTCAGCCGCCCGCGTCCGACTTGATTCAAACGCAATCATGTTGTATGAAATTAGTTTAATCGAAACAAAACTTCCCGATTGACAACGCGCGACGAGAAGATGTTCGCGCGCAAAACCAAACCGTCGGCCGCGTCTCACTTCAGCAATCCCGGAGACGGTCGAGCAACCGACAAGCAGGACTATTTTTTGTGAGCACCAAACCTGAACGTACGCCCCCGCAACTATCTAACGCCGAGCAGGAAACCGAAGCGGCCGCCGAGCGTCTGAACACACAGATCGAGGCCGCGCTCGCCAGCGTCGCCACGCGCAACACCGACGACGCAGGCGAACTCGAAGCCTACGCCGACCGCATCGAACGCTCCGCGCGCGACCTCTCCGTCGCCCTGCGCGAACTGGCACGACGAAGACGAAATACCGGTGACGAGTGACAGGTGATAAGTGACCAGTTAAAACCAACTGCTTGTCTTTAAACTTGCCTTGATTCCGGCTCGTCACTTGTCACCTGTCACTTGTCACTTTCAATTAACTGAGGAGAATCGAAGATGGCAGCATCTGTTCTGACGAAAGAATCCGGCTCGCAGGATCACGGCCGCAGGCGCAGCGACGTGGGGCTGGACACCCTCGGCATCACGCAGGCCAGCGGCGTCTACTGGAATCTCTCGACGCCCGAACTCTACGAAGAGATCGCGCGGCGCGGCGAGGCCATTTTTTCGGATCACGGCGCGCTCATCGTGGACACCGGCGAGCACACCGGCCGCGCGGCCAAAGACAAGGCCATCGTGCGCGACGAGAACAGCGACGACAAGGTGTTCTGGGGCGAGGTCAACAAAGAGTTCACGACCGAGAAGTTCAACGCCCTGCGCGACCGCATGATGGCGCACACGGCCGGGCGAGACCTCTTCGTGCAGGATACTTTCGCCGGGGCTGACAAGCGTTACCAACTGCCCATCCGCGTCGTCACCGAACTGGCGTGGCACTCGCTGTTTGCGCGCACCATGTTCATTGACGGCGGCCGCGAAGTCGGCAACCACATGCCTGAGTTCACCATCGTCAACATCCCGAGTTTCAAGGCTGACCCCGAACGCGACGGCACGCGCGCGCAGACGTTCATCCTGATGGACTTCACGCAGCGGCTCGTCCTTATCGGCGGCACGTCTTACGCGGGCGAGACCAAGAAGTCGGTCTTCACGATTCTCAACTACCTGCTCCCGCAGCGCGGCGTGATGAGCATGCACTGCTCCGCCAACGTCGGCGACGCGGGCGACGTGGCGATCTTCTTCGGCCTCTCCGGCACGGGCAAGACCACGCTTTCGGCCGACCCCGAACGCCAACTCATCGGCGACGACGAGCACGGCTGGTCAGACGACGGCGTCTTCAATTTCGAGGGCGGCTGCTACGCCAAAGTCATCCGCCTCTCGCCCGAAGCCGAGCCGGACATCTATCGCACCACGCGTATGTTCGGCACGGTCTTGGAGAACGTCGTCTACGACGAAGAGACACGCGCGCTCGATCTCGACGACGCGGCGAAGACCGAGAACACGCGCGCCGCGTACCCTTTGACGAGCATCCCGAACATCGTGCCGGAAGGCCACGCCGGACACCCGCAGAACATCATCATGCTCACGGCCGACGCCTTCGGCGTGCTCCCGCCCGTCGCGCGTCTTACGCCCGAACAGGCGATGTACCACTTCCTCTCCGGCTACACGGCGAAGATCGCGGGCACGGAGCGCGGCGTCACCGAACCGGAAGCCACCTTCTCCACCTGCTTCGGCGCGCCCTTCATGGTCTTGCACCCCGGCACTTACGCCAAGCTGCTCGGCGAGAAGTTGAAGGAGCACAAGGCCAACTGCTGGCTCGTCAACACGGGCTGGTCGGGCGGCCCCTACGGCGAAGGCCAGCGCATGAAGATCAAGTACACGCGCGCTATGATCCGCGCCATCCTGAACGGCTCGCTCGCGGAAGTCGAAACGCAACCCGATCCGATCTTCGGCGTCGGCGTGCCCGTCTCCTGTCCCGAAGTCCCGGCCGAAGTGCTCAGCCCGCGCAACACCTGGAAAGACCCCGAAGCCTACGACCGCAAGGCGAAAGAACTCGCCGAGCGTTTCAACCAGAACTTCACGAAATACGCGGACGGAGTTTCTCCCGAAGTGCGCGCCGTCGCGCCGAAGGCGGACTGACGGAGTCGGGACGTGATAGAAGTTGAGGGCGACCGCGCAACATGCGGTCGCCCTCTTTTTTTGCCCGGCGGCTGTGGATACGGCAACGGCGGCGGTTGTCTTCCCTTCCGAACGACCCGCACCCCGTGTCCTTGTCGGATCATTCCCGACCAACGTTCAGAAGCGGAAGGTGACGCCCGCGCGGATGCTGATGATGTTGATGCGGTCGCCGGAGACCGGATAGCCCTGCCCGCCGCGGCGCGTGATCTCGTCGCGCACTTCCACGCGCAGCCCGACGTTGTGGTTCTCCGAAGGGTAGTACTTGATTCCGCCGCCGAGCCGCGTGATGGTCTCTGCGGGAATCTCGGTCGCGTCGGTTGACACTCTCCCGACGCCCGCCGTCAGGTACGGGATCACGCGTTTGCTGGCGGTCATCGGGGCGAAGTGAAACAACCCCGCCACCTGCACGTCTAAGAAATCATCACGGCGGGAGAGTCCCGGTTGCTTGACGTAGTAACCGTCAATCGAGCCTTCGACGGCGATCCTGTCCGTCAAGCCTCGCGTGTAGGCGACGGTGAAGACGGGCGCGGCCGCGACGCTGTCATTGTCGCCCCGCAGACTGCCTCCACCTGCCGTCACGCTGAACTCATTTTTCTGATCCTGCGCGTGCGCGACGCCGCAGGTGATGAAGAGGCAACAGCTGATGGCGTATAAAAGTTTCTTCATAAAAATTCCTTTCCGTCGGCCGTGAGTGAAGTCTCCTCGTAAGATTCGCAGCCGCTAGTTCGCGGGCAGGGCGCGGATGGCGCGCATGCGTTTGACGATCTGGTGCGAGATGTCTTCGGCGGCGACGCGCCCGTTGATGGCGACGACCTTGCCCTTGGCGACGACGATGCTGGATTCGGGTTCGACGATGCTGAAGATGTAGTTGAGCGCGGTCTTCTTGATCTCCAAGACGAGGTCGGCGCGGTCGCGGTTCTTGACGATGGAGAGTTGCCACTGGGCAAACTCCGGCAGCTTGTCGAGTTTGTATTCGAGATAGTCGGAGTTGATGTGCTGGTTCGGGCTGATGTAGATGGTGTGCGCGGCGTGCAGGATGTCAGTCGGCGTGTCGCCGAGCGCGCCCCTGTCGTCGGCAGTCGCCGTCCTCGTGCGCGTGCGCGACGCGGCGGGCGCGGCGTCCGAGTCGGAGTAGACGCGACCCGCGGCGGCGCGCGACGTTTGCGCGTGCGTGCCCGTGGCGGCGCATGAGACGAGCACGACGAGCGAGAGCGCGCCGGGACGCATGAGGATGAGTAAAGCGTTTGATATTTTTCGCATGAGACTTCTTCTCCGGTGAACTTTGAAATTACACTGACCGTCACCGCCTCACGTGGCAACGCGTGTGCCGCGCTTTGTGGCGCGACAAAAGCCGGAAAGTTAAGAGCCGCGGCGGAAGCACTGTCATGCGCGCCCGTCACCTGAAAGAAAATCGCGGCGGCGGCTGGCGGGCAGTTTCCTTGAAGTCATTTTCCGCTTGACGGACGGGCGGCGCGCGTGGAAGATTGCACGCATCCGAGCCGCGAGGCAGCTTTTCCACGTCCACCAAACTTGAGACCGCCCCCGACCGCTCAACTGAATTCACATGATCGATCCGTCGAATAACCGGACAGAGGCGACGAACGCGCCAGCGGAGACGAACGCCCGGCCGCCCTCGTCGTCCGAAGCGGCGACCTCCAGCGGGGGCGCGCACGGCGAGAGCGCGGCGACGTTGCGCGGCGTGGTCGAGATGGTGCGGCGCGTCATGCGCTCGGACACGGCGAGCGTCGCCACGCTCTCCGTCGCCGAAGGCACGGTGACGTGGAAGGCGACGAGCGGCTTCAACTCGCTCGGCGCGCCGGACGAAGAGATCGTCAATCCGTTGCGCGGCATGTTCGCCGAGCACGCCGCCTCAAGCGAAGACATGTCCATCATCGAAGTGCGCAACGTGGGCGGCGAACTTCCGGCCAGCGAGTTTCCGCTACACAGCGCGGAGGGTTTGCGCGATCTCGCGCTCGTGCGGCTGCGCGCGCGCGGCGAAACGCTCGGCCTGCTCGGCATCGGCTACCGCAAGGCGCACCGCCTCACGCCCGACGAGAAGGAGTTGCTCGAAAGCCTCGCCGAGATGGCCGCGCTCGCGCTCGACAACGCGCGCCTCTTGGAGACGGTCAGCGCGGGCAAAAAAATCTGGGAGCAGACTTTCGACGCGATGCCCGACGGCATCATCGTCCACGACGCCTCGATGCGGCTGACGCGCTGCAACGCGATGGCCGCCGAGATGATGGGCTTCGAGCAACCGGCCGACGCCATCGGCCTCGCCTGCGATGCGGCGTTCGCGCGTCTCTTCGGCGAGCGCGCCGCCGCCTTCCACATGAACTCAAGCGCGGGCGGCGCGGCCACCTCTTTCGAGATTCAGGCCGAGGACTCGCGCCGTTACCTCGTCGCCGTCGCGCCGCTCGACGGGACGGAAGGCGGGCACGGTTCGAGCGTCATCACGTGGAGCGACGTGACGCAGATTTCGGAGATGCAGGAGCAACTCTCGCGCTCGCGCCGTCTCGCCACCGTCGGCCAACTCGCCGCCGGGGTCGCGCACGAGATCAACAACCCGCTCGCCGCCATCACGACCTGCGCCGAGGCGACGCTCAGAGACATTCGCTCGACGCCCGACCTCGCCGCCGTCGCCGAAGAACGCTCGTGGAATTTTTACCTCGAAGAGATCGTGCGTCAGGCTTTGCGTTGCAAGGCGATCACGCGCGGCCTGCTCGACCTCTCGCGCCAGCGTCGCGCGCGACGCGAGCCTTGCGACATCAACGCGCTCGTCGAACGCGGCGTGCTGCTGCTCTCGCAACGCGAGGAGGCGCAAGGCATCTCGGTCACCACCGAACTCGATCCGCAGATCGGCGAGGTGGCGACCGACGAAGTGCTCGTGCGACAGATTCTCGACAACTTGTTGACGAACGCGCTCGACGCCGTTGAGGGCGGAGGCTCGATCAGCGTCTCGACCGCGCTCGACGGCGAGCGCACCCGCATCGAAGTGGCCGACACGGGCGCAGGCATCCCGGCGGAGACGCTCGTGCGCATCTTCGATCCGTTCTACACCACGAAAGAGGCGGGCAGAGGTTCGGGACTCGGCCTCGCCATCTCGGCCACGCTCGCCGAAGCACTCGGCGGCGCGCTCACCGTCGAATCCAAACCCGGCGCGGGCAGCCGCTTCCGCCTCTGGCTGCCGCGCCGCGCGCCCGAAACAAGGGATGAATGAAATTGCGGAATGTGGAATGCGGATTGGAAAATCAAACTCAGCTAAACGCTCCGCTTAGTTTTCAATCCGCATTCCGAAATTCGCAATCGAAAGTTTATGACTAGAAAGATCAGCGTCCTTTTAGTTGATGATGATCCTCTGTTGCGTCGGCTCGTGACGGAGCAGTTGTCGCGTTCGGGGTTCGAGATGGCGGCGGCCGTGTCGGGCGAGGAGGCCATCGAGGCGTTGCAGGCGACGGACTACGACGTCGTGCTGCTCGACATGCGCATGACCGGCATGACCGGACTCGACGCCCTGCGCGAGATCAGACGGCTCGACGATCCGCCCGAAGTGATCATGCTGACGGCCGACACGTCGCTCGGCACGGGCATCGAGGCGATGCGGCTCGGCGCATACGACTACCTGACCAAGCCCGCCACGCTCGACGAGATGGAGGCCGTCATCCGCAAGGCCGACGAGAAGCGGCGGCTCGTCCGGCAGAACGCCGGACTGCGCGCGGCGGCGACGCGCGGCACGGCGTCGGGCGAAGAGAACGCGCACACGCTCGTCCACGCGAGCGAGGCGATGCGCGGTCTGGTCTCCATCGCCGAGTCTGCGGCGCGGCTCGATTCGACGGTCATCCTCACGGGCGAGTCGGGCACGGGCAAGGACGTGCTCGCGCGCTTCATCCATTCGCGCAGCGCACGCGGCGACTCGCCGCTCATCACGATCAACTGCGGCGCGCTGCCCGAAGCACTCTTCGAGTCGGAGTTCTTCGGCCACGAGAAGGGCGCGTTCACCGGCGCGACCGCGATGAAGCGCGGCCTCATCGAAGCGGCCGACGGCTCGACGCTCTTTCTCGACGAGATCGGCGACCTGCCCGCGCCGATGCAGGTTAAACTTCTGCACTTCCTCGAACAGGGACGCTTCCGCCGCGTCGGCTCGACGCGCGACCGCGCCTCGGACGTGCGCATCATCGCCGCCACCAACCGCCGCCTCGCCGAAGACGTGCAGCAGGGTCGCTTCCGCATAGACCTCTTCTATCGCCTCAACGTCATCTCGCTACACGTGCCACCGTTGCGCGACCGCCGCGAAGACATCCCCGCCCTCATAGATCATTTTGTCGCGCTCTACCGCGAGCGTTTCCAGCGACCCGCGCTGACGCTCTCCGAAGCGGCGCGCCGCCTGCTCGAATCCTCCGACTGGCCGGGCAACGTGCGCGAACTGCGCAACACCATCGAGCGCGCCGCCGCCCTCTCCGAGACGGACGAGATCGGAGCCGCACAGTTCGCCCAACTCAGCGGCCGTGAGACAACCACCGCCGCGCCCGTCCAGACGCGCGAGGCCGACGCCGACGCCCCCACCCGCACGCTCGAAGAACTCGAACACCAGCACATCCTCCGCGTCCTCGAAGAGACCGGCGGCAACCGCGAACGCGCCGCCATCATCCTCGGCATCTCCGCCCGCACCCTCTACCGCAAGCTCCGCGAATACGAAGAAGGCCGTGAATCGTAAATCGGCAAAGATCGTCAATCGTGAATCGTCAATCGTGAATAGATAAAACCTGTTCTTATCTATTCACGATTTTACGATTCACGATTGACGATTCACGATTCACTTTCTTCTCTTGTCACTCGCCACTCGTCACTCGTCACTGTTTTTAAGATTCCTGCCATTTTGTCGGTCGGCTGACAAAACGTCAGTCGGGTTTGTCATACGACGTAGCCGCGCGTCGCGTTCGTGCCCGCCTGTGTTCGAGTAACTCTTAACATTTCATTAGTTAGTCGTCGCGCGCGGGGCGCGGCATGTGAATTGACTTGGTGAGGTTCGACCGGGTGTGTTTTTTGCACCGTCGAGAGCCGAAGACAGGGACAGGAAGCGAGAGCCGCGAGGATGGCGAAGGTAATGATTTGTGACGATGACCGCGTGATGGCCGAGGGGCTGGTGGCCGCGCTACGTGCCGCCGGTTACGAGGCCGAGACGTGTCGCCACACCATGGACGTGCTCAGAGACGCGGCCGAGGGTCGTTTCGATCTCATCGCCTTCGGTCTCGACATGGCCGGGTTCGGGCGCGCGGGCGCGGTCGAAGCCCTGTTAGAGATCGCCCCGCGCGTCCCGCTCATCGCCCTGCACGCGCGTCCCTCCGAAATCATGCGCGCTTCATCGCGCGCCCAGTTCGCCGCCGTGCTGCCGCGCTCTTTCGCCGTCGAAGATTTCATGTACGCCGTCGCGTGCGCGCTCAGCGAAACCACAAGCCCCCGCCGGAGGCGGCCTGCCAAACAGGAAGCCCTCTAACTCGAAACATCCGCGGCGGAAGAGCCGACCCTCATTAGCAAACTTTTAAGACCATCCGAAGGAGATACCTCATGAAGACAGCGAAGAAAAAAATGACCGTGCCCGTCGTCGCCGCGCTCTGCCTGTTACTCGTCGGCACGGCCGCCGCGTTCGCGCAGAAACAGATCGCCGCGGCGCGCAAGTCCGCCGGAGCGCCGGAAGTGAAAGTCAAACTCGCCGGTTCGCTCAAACGCAACGACGAGAGCCTCGCGCTCGAAAAGGTGAGCGCGGTTCACCCCGGAGAGATTCTCGACTGGACGATCACGAGCGCGAACGAAGGTAACGCGCCCGCGCGCCAGTACAAGACCATCGGCCAGATTCCGCAGGGCACGTCCTACGTCGCCGGGAGCGCGGTCGCCGAGTACGGCGCGGCCGTCAGCTACAGCATTGACGGCGGCAAGAACTTCGACGCGCAGCCCACGGTCGAAGAGAAGCAGGCGGACGGCACGATGAAGCGCGTGCCCGCGCCCTCCTCGATGTACACGCAGGTGCGCTACGAGTGGAGCGACCCGCTCGCCGCCGGTTCGACGCTCTCCGCCTCATACAAGGTGCGCGTCAAGTAAGCCGCGCGATTTGATGGGAAGCGACACCCGCCTTGTTTCTTCCGCAACTCCTTCGGACTTCTCCGTCGGGCATTCGACACCGGCGAGTCTCTCACAAATACCAACTTGAGGATTGATATGAAGATAAGTTACACCCGCCACCATGCGGCCATGCGCCGCTCACTGCCGCGCGCGCTCTTCGCCCTCCTGGCGATCTCTTGCGCATTTCTCACGCCCGCGCTTGCGCAAACCAGCGGCAACACCGTCATCTCCAACCAGGCGAGCGCCGTCTATAAGGACACGGACAACAACGACTACAGCACGGTCTCGAACACCGTCACCGTCACGGTCGCTAACGTTTCCGGCCTGCGCATCCTGCCCGACAACGCCGTGAACTCCGCGGTCGTCCCCGGCGACACGAACACCTTCTTCCTGTTCACCGTGACCAACACGGGCAACTTCGCAGATCAGGTGCGCTTCCTCGCCAGCGGCCAGAGCCTGAGCCTGACCGGCCCCGGCACGATCACCGCCGCCGTCATTGATATGGACGGCAGCAACACGATCACGGCCGGCGACATCAACATCTTCTCGAACGGCGCGGACGTGCTCCACGCGCTCGCGCAGAACGCGACGGCGACCGTCGTCGTGCGCGCTACGATCAGCGCGGCGGCTTCTCCGGGCGACACCGTGCAGGTGTTCCTCGGCGACGCGGCCACCGGCGCGGCGCAAGGCTACGACAACCAGACGCCCGACAACCCGGCCACGCCGTCGGCGCACGAAGTCCGCACCGTCTCGGCCACGTCCGTCAACGGCGTGCGCGAGGCGCGCGGCGACATCCGTGTCACCGTGCAGAACGACGCGCAACTGCGCGCCGTCCTGACCGTCCCGCCCGGCCCCGTCGCGCTCGGCGGCAACATCAGCTACAGCACGCAGCTCTGCAACGACGGCAACCGCCCGGCCACCTCGATGACCCTCGGCGCGTTCACCGGCGTCTACATCGTGATGCCGATCCCTGTGGACACCGTGCTCTCGGCCAGCAACACGTTCCCCGCCGGGACGCTCTACGCGACGACCCCGACCAGCCCGCTCACGGTCGCGCCGGAAGCGGCGACGTGGAGCAACACCGCGCCGGGCAGTCTCGCCACCGTGACGCGCGTCGCCTTCAACGTGGGCGCGTCGCTCGCGGGCGGCGGCACGTGCAGCGCGAACATCCCGGTCGTCGTCACCATCACCACGGCCGACGCCACTACGCCCATCTACGCCATTGTAGACGCGTTTGCCACCAACACCATCGGCACGGTCTTGAACGATCAGTCCGACTCGCCGGGCGCGGAAGTCACCAACCGTGGCGACCGCAACGCCAACTTCGACGAGCCGCGTCTCACTCTCGACCCCGTGGACACCGGGAAAGGTATCCGCCAACCGACCCTGCTCCAACAGGTGGGCAGCGTCCTCATCGGGCCGTTCGGCCAACCCGCCGCGACCGGCCCCGGCAGCAGCAACAACACCGACTTCACGAACCGCAGCGTGACGACGGGCATCGCCGGAGTGCCGCCCTGCGCGGGGCCGGTCACTCCCGCCTGCTCGACGAACGCCCTCGGTTTCTACGTCTTCTCCAACACCGTCCGCAACACCGGCAACTCCACCGACACGTTCACCCTGAGCGCGCCGACCGTGCCCGCGGGCTTCACCGTCGGCGTCGGCACGAACATTGCCGGACCGTTCACCACCATCTCCGGCGGGGGTACGTTCGTGCTCGCGCCGCTCGCCAGAAACGCCGACGCGAACGTCTATGTGCGCGTCCAAGCCCCGGCCGGGCAGCAAATCCTGACGGGCTTCGACAGCATCATTCAGGCCGCCTCCGGCAACACGCCCGCCAGCACGAACCGCACGATCGACCGTCTCTACACGGGCTTCGTCCGGCTCGACAAGACGGCCACCGTGGTTGACGCGGCGGGCAACCCGTCCGCCACCATCCCCGGCGCGACCATCATCTACGAGATCAACTTCTCGAACGTGATGACCGCGCCCGACCTCGGCTCGAACAGTTCCGCCCTGACGGCGACCAACATCGTCATCACCGAAGACGGCAATCTCGGCGGCAACAACTGGGCGACCTACACGACGCAGGTCATCGTCCCCGCGCCCTCGGTGGTGGACAGTTCCAACAACCCCTTCGGCACGGTCACGGACGGCGCGGGCAACCCCGTCACCGTCTTGACCAACATCCTGAAGGGCAACGTGCCGACCCTCGCACCCAACCAGAGCGGGAAGTTCACTTTCCGTCGCTTGATCAACTAAGGCCGATTTAAACATCGCGCCCTCTCTGTGGAAGCGGCGCGGCGAGACGCGGGCGTTTGCCCCGCTCGCGTCCCGGCACACCGCGCCGCTTCCATTTCCTTCACTCGCGTTTTTTGAATGCTCCGCTCCTGATTCTCAATCCTCCAATGTTGACGGAATCCGCCGCCAAATTTGTTGCCGCCCTCCTGCTCGTGCTCGCGCTCATCCTCGCGCCGCACGCAGGGATGGCGCAGTCGCAACAAGCCGCGGCGGATTCCGTCATTTCCAATCGCGCCGAGGCTCTCTACGCCGACGACGAAGGCAACGAGTTCTCCACCGTCTCGCCGACCGTCACCGTCACCGTCCGCCCCGTCTCGGCCATCGTCGTGACGCCGGACGAGACCGCGCCCTCCGCCACCGTCGCGCCGCAAGAGCGCATCACGCGCCTCTTCCGCGTCTGCAACTTCGGCAACACGCCCGACCTCTACACCATCACGCGCGCCGAAGTCACCGCCCCCGCCGCGCTCTCCGCGCTCTACTTCGATAACGACGGGAGCAATACGGTCACTGACGCCGACGCGCCCGTCACGCTCAACTCAACCATGTCGCCGCGTCTCGCGCCGCGCGCCTGCGTCGGCGTCATCAGTGTCGTTGACGTGAACGCGAGCGCGCCGCAGACGCAACTCGTCATCCGGCTCGACGCCCGCTCGAACGTCTCCGTCACCGTGAACGGCACGGTCGAAGACACGGGCACGATCATCAACGCCATCGGCGAACGCGCTCGCCTGACCGACCCGCAGAACCCCGCCCTCCCCCCGTCCAAACTCGTCAACAACGAAGAGCGCGTCACCACCGCGCCCGGCCAGACGCTCGACTACGCGATCAGCTTCCGCAACAACGGCGCGACCACAGCCCGCCGCGTCCTCGTCGCAGACGATCTCCCGGCCGGTCTTCAATACGTCCCCGGTTCGCTCCGCCTCGGCTCGCGCGCGCTGACCGACGCGGCCGACGCGGACGAAGGTCAGGCCACGACGCTGCGCCGCTTTGAAGTGCGCGTCGCAGAGGTGCAGCCCGGCGAAGTGGTGACGATCAACTTCCGCGCGCAGGTGACGGGCGAGATCGCGCCGGGCGCGGGCGCGGTCAACACGGCCACGCTCAGCGGCGAAAATTTCGACAGCACCAACAGTTCCGCCGCGACGGCGGTCGTCAGTCCCTTCGGCACGGTCTACGCCGGACGCAGCGGCGGCGCAGTCACCGTCGCGGGCGCGCGCGTCGCGCTCGTCACAGACCCGGCCACGCGCACGCCGCTCCCGACCGCCCCCGGCGTCGGCTTCACGCCGAACGTTGCGAACGACAACCCCTACACCACGGCACAGGGCGGCCTCTTCAGTTTCGCCCTCACGCCCGCGCAACTCGCCGCGCCCGCGACCTACTACGTCAACGTCACCGCGCCCGGTTATCGCTCGCGCATGCTTGAGTTCTCCGTGCGCCCCTCCGGCGTCGCCGGACTCTACGACGCCACCGTGCGCGCGCTCGACGAACAGCCCATCGCCGAATCGGGCAGCTTCACGCTCACCGAATCGGACGTGCGACTCGCGAATCTCGCCAGCGTCGCGCTCAACATCCCGCTCTTCGAGTTGCAGACGCTTGAGATCAACAAGATCGCCGACCAGCAGCGCGCGGAGATCGGCGACATCGTTTCCTACCGCGTCGAAGTGCGTAACACGACGCAAGCGCCGCTGCACGATGTCGTGGTGCGCGACCTGCTCCCGCAATCGTTCCACTACGCGCCGGGCACGGCGCAACTCACCATCGCGCCCGCGCCGCCGCGCGCCGTCGAGCCGCAGGTCAACGGCAACGAACTCACGTTCAATCTCGGCACGCTCGCCGCGGGCGCGCGCGCCTCGCTCGTCTACCGCACGCGCATCGGCGTCAACGCGCGCGAAGGCGACCAGACGAACTCGGCCACGGCCTCCGGCCTCTACGGCTCAGGCGAACGCGTCTCGACGAGCGCGTCGCGCGCCACCGTCCGCGTCGGGCGCGGCGTCTTCTCCACGCGGCAGATCATCATCGGGCGCGTCTTCGAGGACAAGAACGGCAACGACGAATTCGACGCGGGCGAACGCGCGGTCGAAGGCGCGCGCCTCTACATAGACAACGGCCAGTCGGTCATCACCGACTCGGAAGGCATGTACAGCCTGCCGTCGGTGGAAGACGGCGCGGTCGTCATCGCGCTCGACCCGATCACGCTCCCGCGCGGCTACGCGCTCACGGACGAGGGACGCCGTTCCGGTCGCAGTTGGGCGCGACTGCTCCGCACCCCGCTCGGCGGCGGCACGCTCCTGCGCCAGAACTTCGCGCTCCGCAGCAAGGACGGCGCGAGCGTCGGCGACGACGAAGCGGCCACGTCAGTTGAGCAAAAGGACGGCAAGCCCAAGCCGCTGCGCGCCCCGCAACTCGATGCGATCAAGCCCGCCCCCGCGACGACGACGAACGCGTCGAACGCGCGCGCGACGAACGCACCGACCACGAACTCTCTCGCGCCGACAACGCAAGCGTTCCCGAACGTCAACTCGAACGCCACGGTTGCACCGCAGCCCGCGCCCGAAGCGCGCATCGAAAAAATCTCCGACGCGAAATCCGATCCGAAAGAGACTGCGAAACCGTCCGGCAATCTTTCGGCGGGCACATACGAGTTGGAGTCGAGCGAAGTGATCGCGCCGGTCGCGCCGGGCGACGTGCTCGTCGTCAGCCCGTCGGCGGGCGAGGTCGTCATGTCGGCGGCGATGCAGGTCGAGGTTCGCGTGGCGGAAGATTGGACGGCCGCGCTCGAAGTCAACGGCCAGCACGTCGGCGAGAAGAACATCGGCCTCACACGCGTTGATCACAAGAACAAGGTCACGACGTTCACCTTCGTCGGCCTGAGCGTGCGCCCCGGCCAGAACCGCGTGCGCGCTTTCGCCGTCAGCCCCGAAGGCAAGGCGGGTCGTGCCGTCGAACTCAACGTCGCGGGTCGCGGCCTCGCGCGCCGCTTGGAGATCACGCCGGAACGCGACGAACTGCAAGCGGGCGGGCGCGACTCGGCCGTCATCCGCGTGCGCGCCTTCGACCAGTGGGACAACCCCGCGGCCGACGGTCAGGTCGCCGTCGCCACGTCGCTCGGCCACTTCCTGCGCCCCGACGGCACGGACGCCGCGACGGCGAAAGACGCGCGCAACACGACGCGCGACAAGTCGCTCGAACTGACGGAAGAGATCGCGGCCGAGAACTTGAACGCGACGCTCAGGGAAGTGGTCTTGAGTCTGCGCGGCGGCGAGGCCACGGTGCGTCTCGTCTCGGACAACACGGCGGGCGTCGCGCAACTTCAAGCGCAGGCGGGCGACATCACCGCCGAGCGTCGCCTGCGCTTCACGGCCGAACTCCGCCCCACCATCCTCGTCGGCCTCGCCGAAGCGTCCGTCGGCCGCGCCGCCCCCGAAAACACTCTGCGCGGCGACGACTCGCGCGTGCGCAGCCACATCGAGTTCTTCTATCGCGGCTCGGTCTTCGGCAAAAATCTCCTGACGCTCGCCTACGACAGCCAACGCTCGCTCAACCGCACGCAGGGTCACGACCGCCTCTTCCAAGCCGACCCGCTCGAACGCGCCTACCCCATCTTCGGCGACTCTTCGACGCGTTTCAGCGACGTGGAATCAAACTCGAAACTCTACGCGCGCGTTGATCGCGACCGTTCCTATGCCATGTTCGGCGACTTCGAAGCGGGCTTGACCGAGACGCAACTCGCCGGTTACTCGCGCAAGCTGACGGGCGTCAAAGTCCATCTCGAAAACTCGAACGGCGACTTCATCGCCGTCACGGGCGCGCGCCCCGACACGTCGTTTGCGCGCGACGTGTTCCCCGCCGGTCGCATCGGCTTGATCAATCTCACTTACCCGGACGTGTTGCCCGGTTCGGAGACGGTCGCCCTCGAAGTGCGCGACCGACGCAACCCCGAAGTGATCATCTCGCGCGAGCCGCTCTTGCGCTCGCTCGACTACAACCTCGACCCGCTGACGGGGCAACTGTTCTTCATGCGCCCCATCTCCGCCTTCGACTACGATCTCAACCTCGTCCAACTCGTCGTCACCTACGAGCACCGCGCGGCCGGGATGTCGTCGGGCGTCTACACGGGACGCGCCTCGAAGCGTTTCAACCGCCTCGGCCTACGCATGGGTCTCTCGTTCATCGAACAGAAGCAGAGCGAGTTTGGCTCTTACGTGCTCGGCGGCATTGACGGCGAGCAGACGTTGCCGAATCGCGGCGCGCTCAAGTTCGAGTGGGCGATGAGCCGCGGCGACATGGCGACGGGCGGCAATATCTTCAACGCGACGGAACGCCACGCGGGCGGCAACGCCTACCGCCTCGAACTCACGCAACCCCTCAAAATGTACGAGGCCGTGCTGCATGCCGAGTACGCGCGCGCCGACGAAGGCTTCTTCAACCCCTTCGGCGCGACGGTCGCTCCGGGGTCACAGCGCACGGGCGCGACGCTCGATCTCAAACCCACTGCCTCACGCGTCGTCCGCCTCGGCTTCCTCAACGAGCGCAACCGCACGGCGAACGTGGACAACTCGCGCAACACCTTCTCCCTGCTCTGGACGGAAACTTTCAGCGACCGCCTGCACGCCTTCTTCGGCTACGACTATCGCCGCCTTACCGACTCTCTCAACGATCAACAGATCAGTTCGAACCTCGTCACCGTCGGCGCGCAGTATCGCCCGACCGACAAGCTCGAACTCTCCGTCAAGCGCGAACAGAACCTCGGCGAGTCAGACCCGACCTTCCCCAGCCAGACGACCATCGCCGCGCGCTACAAGTGGAACGACTGGGCGAACATCTTCTTCACGCAGCGGCTCGCGTCCGCGCCCATCATCCCGATCAGCGACACCACGGCGACCGGCTTCGCTTCCACCGGCTCGCGCCGCGAAACCTCCATCGGCGTCGAGACGAAACTCGGCCGCTATACGAACCTCGTCAGTCGCTACCAACTTGAGAACGGCATCAACGGCACGGATAGTTTCGCCGTCCTCGGTTTGCAGAACCGCCTGCCCATCTCCAAGCGTCTGTCGCTCGACCTAGGCTTCGAGCACGGCTTCCACCTCGCGGGCGAGGGGCAGAGTTTCACCGGCGGCTCGTTCGGCTTCTCCTACCTGCCCTCGAAAGATTTACGCACGGCGGCGCGCTACGAACTGCGCAACCAGACGGGCGGCCTCGCCCAACTCATCACCGTCGGCGCAGCCGGTCGCATCGGCGACGGCGTGACGACGCTCGCGCGCTTCCAGTCAGCGAGTTCCAATTATCAGGGGCGCGAGAACTCTTCGCTGCAAGGCACAATCGCCCTCGCCCTGCGCCCGCTCAAGTCCGACCGCACCGCGCTCCTGTTGAGCTACACGCACCGCTCGCTCACGCAGAGCGGCCTCGGCGGACAGTCAGCCATGACCGACCGCTCCGACACGCTCTCGACCGACGGACTCTGGCAGCCTTTCAAGGACACGGAACTCTACGGCCGCGTCGCCGTCAAGTTCGGCGCGAACAGCCGCGAAGGTTTGATGAACGCGTCTGCGCTCACCTACCTCGCGCAACTCCGCGCGCAGAAGCGACTGCGCCGCGCCTTCGACGTGGCGGGCGAAGTGCGTCTCATGGCGCAGCCCTCGACGCACACGACGCGCACTTCCGTCGGCGCGGAAATCGGCTACTGGGTCTTCGCCGACATGCGCGTCGGCCTCGGCTACAACTTCACCGACGCCACCGAACCCGGCGGCATCGTCGTCACGCAGCCGCGCGGCTTCTACTTCACCATCTCCACCAAGCTCTCCAACCTCTTCGATCTCTTCGGCACTGCCGCCGACGGACTCGCCGGGGGTAATGATGGTGGCAGCGATGCGACGACGCCCGCCGCGCTGCCGAAAAAAGAAGGAGTGCAGCAATGATGCCCGCCGCCTCTGAACGGTCGCGCCCGTCCGGACGCGCGCGCGCAGTCGTTGGCGCAGCGACGGGCGCGCTGCTGTGGGCGAAGTGGCGTCAGGTTCTGCTCGCGCTTGTCTCGCTCTTGGCCTTTGCGCACACGGCGGCGGCGCAGACCAACATCTACCAACTGCGCGGGCTGAGCGATTACGGGATTTACGTCTACAACGTTCCGGCAAACTCCCACACGCAGCTTTACAAACCCTACCCCGTCCCCAGCCCCGGCGTGACCAACTCTGCGACGCTCGCGCAGCGGCCGAGCGACGGGATGCTCTTCTACGTGACCTACGTCCAGAACGCCAACAACCAGCAGCTCTATCGCTACAACCCGGCGACGCCCACGGTCGCCCCGGTCGCAGTCGGCACGGGTCTCGGCGCGGGTGTGCCGTCGTCGCTACGCATGGCCTTCTCGCCGACGGGCACGCTCTACTACCTGCCCGACACGCGCGTCCTCTACACCATTGACACGACGACCGGAGTCGCCACGCCCGGCATCACGGTCGGCACGGCCACCAACATCACGAGCGGCGGCGACATGGCGTTCAACGCGGCGGGCACGCTCTACGTCGTCACCAGTTCCAAGACGCTCTACACCGTCTCGCTCGTCAACGGCACGGCCACGCAGATCGGTAATGCCGCGCTCAACTTCACCGACTCGCCCGCCAACGCGCAGCCCGACGCCACGCTCGGCCTCGCCTTCGACTCGACTGGCCGCCTGCTGACGCAGACGCGCAGCCCGAACCGCATCTATTCCATCCCGCTCCCCGTCGGCTCAACCTCTACGCCGCAGGCGAACTTCGTCCGCAACGGCGACGGCGACATTGCCTCGACCGGCGACATGGCGAGCGCGAACGTGCCCCAGCCCAACCTCTCGATCACGAAAACCGTCAGTTCCCCGATTGTCTACCGCGGCGGCGCGATCTCTTACACGCTGACCGTCACCAACAGCAGCGCGTATGCCGTGACCGGCGCGGTCGTTGACACCGTGCCCGCCGGCGTGACCGGCGTCACGTGGGATTGCACCGCCGCGTCGCCTTCGTTTTGCGCCGCCGCCAGCGGCTCCGGCAACAGCATCAACACCAGCGTCACGCTCGCCGCGGGCGCGTCGGCCACCTACGACATAGACGGCACGATCTCGGCCACGGCCGCCACCGGCACGCTTACGAATCAGGCCACCGTCAGCGTCCCCGCGTGGCTCACCGACTCGAACCTCGCCAACAACACCGCGTCCGTCAACACCACGGTCACGCTCAGCGCCAACCTCGGCATCACCAAGACCGACAACCTGACGAACGTCACGCCCGGCTCAATCGTCACCTACACGGTCGTCGTCAGCAACGCCGGGACTGATGCGGCCAACGGCGCAATCGTCACGGACACCGTGCCCGCACAACTCACTGGCGTCGCGTGGACGTGCGGCTCGCCGGTCGGGGGCGCAACCTGCGGCGCGGCTTCCGGCAGCGGCAACAACATCAGCACGACGGCGAACCTGCCGAGCGGCGGCTCCGTCACCTACACGATCACCGGGACGCTTCAGACCACCGCCACCGGCACGCTCTCGAACACAGCGCGCGTCGTCACGCCCGCCACGGGCGTCACCGACCCGGACGACCCGACGCGCACCGGCGCGGGCAACAACTCCGCGACCGACAACACCACGATCAACCTCGTTCCCGACGTGCGCATCGCCAAGACCCATAGCGGCAACTTCACCGTCGGCGTCAACGGCTCTTACACGCTGACAGCCAGCAACGCAGGCAACGGCGCGACGAGCGGCACGATCACCGTCACCGACAACTTGCCGGCCGGCCTCACCGTCGCCGCCGTCCCCACGCCCGCCAACTGGGACTGCTCGACCACCGTCGTCGGCAGCAGCACCCTCACCTGTACGAGCACTCTCTCCATCCCCGCCGCCACGACGAGCGCGAACACGATCACGCTCAGCGTCGTCGTCGGTGCGGCCGCCTTCGCCGCCTCGCCCGTCACGAACGTCGCCACCATCTCCGGCGGCGGCGAACCGGCCTTCAACAACACCAACAACACGGCCAGCGACCCGACGACGATCCTCGGCTCGCCCAACCTGACCATCGCCAAGACGCACACCGGCAACTTCACGCGCGGCACGACGAACGCCTCCTACACCATCACCGTCACCAACTCCGGCACGGCCGCGACCAACGGCACGACCGTCACGGTCACCGACACCGTGCCCGCCGGACTCACGCCGACCGCGCCCACCCCGCCCGCCGGGACGGTCAACGGCTGGTCGTGCGTCATCGCCGGTCAGGTCGTCACCTGCACGCGCACGGACGCGCTCCCCGCAGGCCAGAGCTACCCGGTCATCCCCATCACCGTCACCGTCTCGCAGACGGCCGCGAACAGCGTGACCAACTCGGTCGCGGTTTCCGGCGGCGGCGAACCCGCGTCGCTCAACGGCAACAACACGGCCACCGACCCGACGACCATCGTCTCCAGCGCCGACCTCAGCCTGACCAAGACGGCCAACATCGCCGCGCCGCTCATCAATCAACTCGTCACCTTCACGCTCACCGTCACGAACGCCGGGCCGTCCGACGCTGCGAGCATCACCGTGCACGATCAACTGCCCGCCGGACTCTCCTTCGTCTCGGCCACGCCCGCCGCCTCTTACAACAGCGTGAGCGGCGTGTGGACGGTCGGCTCGATCAACTCCGGCGCGAACGCTACCCTACAGATCGTCGCGCGCGTTACGGCGGCGGGCACGATCACGAACACGGCGCAAGTCACCGCGTCGGGCGCGCCCGATCCGGACTCGACGCCGAACAACAACAACGCCGCCGAAGACGATCAGGCCAGCGCGACGCTCGGCGCACTCGCGCCGCCCTCAGTCGTACTCTGCAAAACTTTCCCCGGCCAGTCGTGCTCGCCGCCGCCTTCGCTGCCGCCGCAAGTGCCCGGTGCGGACATCACCTACGTCATCAACTTCACCAACACGGGCGGCTCGCCCGCGCGCACTCTCGCCATCGCCGACGACGTGCCGCTCAACACCGATTTCAAAGTCGGCACGGCCGCAGCCGCCCTCGGCTCGACCGGCCTGACCGTTTCGATCACTTACCTCGACACGAACGGCTCTCTCTACACGCCCGTGAGCGGCGGCGGTGGTGCGCCCGCCGGTTACGACCGCAACGTCAAGACCGTCCGTTGGACGTTTACCGGCGACCTCGGTTCCGTAGCTCCGCAGAACACCGGCAACGTCTCCTTCACCGTCCGCATCCGGTAAAGTTACGACACCATTGATTGACGCTCACGCCGCGTGCCGGATGATTCGCACGCGGCGCGAGTTTTTTCAACTTGACATAAATTTATATCTCGCTAAGATAGCGCGCGTTCGTGATTCCGATGGTTCGAGTGTTCCGGCAGTTCACAGCATTGCCACCCCTTCGAATCTTTTCTCAAGCAACACAGTTCAAATAACGTCGTTCGAGCAGCAACAGGTATCAGTCGGCCGCGACTGCACGCCTGCCCGCTTCCGTCGGCGACCCGGCGCGCTTCCCCCCGACCTTCTCGCGCCCGTCAGACGCACCCTTAAACGCGCGTACTTTTTGCCGCATGCGCGCAGTTCTCATTACTTAAGCCTGACCGGCGACTCGTTGCGCGCACGACGCACGACCCCGACACGCTGGTCGTAACTCGCAGATAATTTTTTCGCTTGTCCGTTCGCCTCCTCTCGACACTGACTCTGCACATTGTCGAACTTAATTTACCCGGCTTAACCCTGTCGGCTCATTGACCGTTGCGCACGCCGCCCGCGCCGTCGCCCTGCGCGCGTGTGCGCGCCGCCGTCAGACGCGCCCCGGCGCGCACCACGACGCACACCCCGGTGCAATCCCCTTAACCCTAAAAGGAGTCCGCTTCCATGAGACACACCGCCCCCGCTGCACGACGCCTGCTCAGCATCTTTCTCGTCGCACTCATCATCTTCCCGAACTTGTTCATTGCGCCCACCACGGCGCGCGCGGCGTCTTCACAGCAGAACCAGATTCGCGTCTACGGTTACGTCAAGAACCAGTACGGCGCGCCCGTCTCCGGCGCGCTCGTCACCATCGGCGGTCAGGCCGCGGGCGGCATCGCTACCGACGCGAACGGCTATTTCTACTTCAGTCTCTTCAACGGGAGTTGCGGCCCTTTCGAGTTCAAGGCGTTCGTCAACAACGTGCAGGTCGGCGGCTCACACTTCCTCAACGACTGCTACTTCTCCGACACCGCCGTCCCCGATTTCATTTACAACCAGCCGCCCGTGAACGGCAAGATCGCATTCATCAGCATGCGTACCGGCGGGCAGGAAATCTGGACGATGGAGGCCGACGGCACGAACCAGCAGCGTGTGACGCTCATCTACGGCGCGACCGATCCCGCGTATTCGCCCGACGGCGCGAAGGTCGCTTTCACCTATCACAACGAAATCTTCGTGATGAACGCCGACGGCTCGAACCAGACGCAGTTGACCGCCTACGCCGATCTCGACTTCTCGCCCGCGTGGTCGCCCGACGGCCGGAAGATCGCTTTCACCCGCCGCGACAACTACGGCGACTCGAACATCTACGTGATGAACGCCGACGGCAGCGGCCAGACGCGGCTGACCGACAACCCCTACGACGACGTAAACCCTGCTTGGTCGCCCGACGGACAGAAGATCGCCTACGCGAGCGAAAGCCCCGCGAGCGTCCCCCCGCTCACCTACTTCGAGGTCTTCACCATCAACGCCGACGGCACGGGGCGCACGCGGATCACGAACACGCAGACGCCCTCTCAGGTCTCCCACGCAGGCCAGCCCGCGTGGTCGCCCGACGGCCGGAAGATCGCCTTCGACAGCAACAGGTCGAACACGGGCGGGGGCGGCGGCGAACTCTACGTCGTCAACGCCGACGGCACGAACGAGGTGCGCCTCACCAACGACTCGACTGACGACTCGTCGCCCGCGTGGTCGCCCGACGGCCGGAAGATCGCGTTCACACGCTACGTCAATAACAGCAGCAACGACCCCGAAATCTTCGTCATCAACGCCGACGGCACGGGCATGTCGAACCTCTCCAACGACCCCGGCTACGACGCCCAACCATCCTGGGCGCAACAAGCAAACGCAACGCCGACACCCACGCCGACACCGATCATAACTCCGACGCCGACACCTACTCCGACATCTACGCCCACGCCGACACCAACACCCACGCCGACTCCCACGGCGACGCCAACTCCGACACCCACGCCGACTGCGTCGCCAACGCCGACGCCGAGTGTCAGCGCGGACGTGCGTGTGACGAGTGAGGTGCTGCCCTCCATCGTCGCGCCGGGCGCGAGCGTCGTCTTCAAGAGCCGCGTCTTCAACGACGGGATGAGCGCGGCCACGGGCGTCACGTTCTCACAGACGATTCCGCCCGGCGTGAACGTCTCCGCCCCGCGGCCGAGCATCGGGTTCTGCTTCACTTCGTTCCCCCCCGGCGGCGGCGCGAACATCTCCTGCAACCTCGGCGGCATGGCGGCCTTCACCGAGGCGTCTGTGACGTTCGACGCCACCGTCAACCTGCCCGACGGCGCGACCATACAGTCGCGCGCGCAAGTCGGCAGTTCATCGCCCGACCCGAACGCGGCGAACAACATCGCCGACGTGTCGGTCGGCGTGCGCGCGCCCACGCCGACGCCGACGCCGACTCCAACTCCAACACCGACGCCGACGCCGACACCCACGCCGTTCGGGACTCCTTCGCCGACGCCTAGCCCGACGCCGACGCCTAGCCCGACGCCGATCCCCGGCGGCATCGGCAAGATACTGTTCATCAGCATCCGTCCCGGCGACAGCGGCACGACCCTCTATTACATGAATGAGGACGGCACCGGGCAGACGCGCGTGGCCGGTTTATCCGGGGTCGGCAGCGCGAAGTGGTCGCCCGACGGAACCCGGATCGCTTTCTCCGCCGTAGATAACTCCGGCGTCTACGGCAGCGAGATTTACGTAGTTGACGCCAACACCTCCAACCTGCGCCGCATCACTTTCAACGACGTACAGGACGTGCAGCCCTCCTGGTCGCCCGACGGCTCGAAGCTCCTCTTTACGAGTTACCTGAACGGGCGCAACGAGGCGCTCACCGTCAACGCCGACGGCACCGGACTCACCAACCTCACCGCCGCCACGGGCGGCGGCGAAACCCCCTCGTGGTCGCCTAACGGCTCGCGGATCGCCTTCCGCAGCAGCCGCTCCGGCCTCGGCGAGCTTTACCTGATGAACGCCGACGGCTCGAACCAGACGCGCCTCACCTTCAACGACACCGACGACTACGACCCGCAATGGTCGCCCGACGGCACGGAGATCGCCTACACGGGACACGGCTACAACACCTCCGTCTATCTCATCCGCCCGGACGGCCAGCAGGTGCGCAACCTGATCGGCGGCGGCAGCTATAGCGCCGCCCCCGTCTGGTCGCCCGACGGCACGCGCATCGCCTTTGAAAGTTCGCGCGACAACATGAGCGCCGTCTACGTGATGAACCGCGACGGCAGCGACCAGCGCAGGCTCTCGAACGCCCCGGACTACAGTCAATTCGGCACCGTCTGGTCGCCCGACAGCGCGCGCGTCGCGTACAGCGTCTACAACGACGGCGTGATCAGTCTCAACGTGGCGGACGTGGCCGTCGGCGGCGCGTCCGTGATGCTCACCGATCTCGGCAGCGATAACATGCCGAGAGACTGGCGGATCGTCCCGCCAATCGAAGGCGGCCCCACGCCCACCCCGACGCCGACGCCCTTTGCCGATCTCTACACCTACGGCAACGCCGATCAGTACATCGTGGCGAGCGGCGGCCAGAACAACTACAACATCACCGTCCAGAACGGCGGCCCGTTCCGCGCGCTCAACGTCGTGCTCACGGGGCAACTCTCGCCCGGCCAGTTGATCAACGGCGTCACCACCAACGACGGCGACTCGTGCGCGGCCGCGCCCGACGGCGCGAGTTTCACCTGCACCTTCCCCGCCCTCGCAGCCAATCAGGCGACGACCGTCAACGTCTCCGTGACGGCGACGGGCGCACCGTACACGAAGATGAACGCCTCTTACGCGGTCAGCAGCGCGACTTATGATCCGAGTCCCTACAACAGCAACGGCTCGGAGTTCTTCCTCTCCGGCCCGCCCGTGCCGACGCCGACGCCCGCGCCCGTCGTCAACGGCCGCATCGTCTACATCAGCGATCAGGACGCCAACAACTACGAGGTCTACACCGTCAACCCCGACGGCACGAACAAGACGCGCCTCACCTACACGGAGTCGCAGGAGCGCACGCCCGTCTTCTCGCCCGACGCCTCGCGCATCGCCTTCGTCCGGCAGGTAGACGGCGGCTCGAACATCTACACGATGAACGCCGACGGCACAGACGAGCGCGCCGTCACCACCGTCGCCTCCGGTAACAACTTTGACCCCGCGTGGTCGCCCGACGGGCGCTTCATCGCCTTCACCAGCGGCAACCACATCTGGCTCAAAGACGTGATCACCAACTCCGATCCCTACCGCATCACCTTCAACCAGTTCGGCGGCAGCCAGCCTTCTTGGTCGCCCGACGGCCTGAGCCTCGCCTTCGTCAGTCAGGAGAACTACGGCTTCTCGGACATTTACGTGATGGACACGGGCGGCACGACGGCCGAGGGCGGCGGGATGACCCGGTTGAGCACGAACGTCGGGCGCGACTTCGCGCCCGCGTGGTCGCCCGACGGCACGCGAATCGTGTTCGCCAGCTACGGCGAGACCGAGCCGATGTTCTTCCCCGACATCTACGTGATGAACGCCGACGGCACCGGCCTCATGCTGCTCACCGCCGACAACGGCGGGAGGGACGAAGACCCCGCGTGGTCGCCCGACGGCACGAAGATCGTCTACACCGGCCACCGCAACGGCGACCCCGCCGGCGAGCTTTACGTGATCAACGCCGACGGCTCCGGCCGCTACAACCTCACTAACCGCCCCGGCAACTTCGGCGACGTGGAGGCCGACTGGGGTCGCGCCACGGCCTCCGCATCCGCCCGGCAACTCATCGCCTACCAGACATGGCGCGACGGCAACTCGGAAATCTACATCCAGCGCGCCGACGGCACGGGGCAGCGGAACTTGACCAACCACCCGGCCGACGATCACAGTTTCGTCTGGTCGCCCGACGGCTCGCGCCTCGCCTTCGAGCGCAGCCACTACCCGCAGAGCTTGAACGAAGTCTACGTGATGAACGCCGACGGCTCGAACCAGACGCTCGTGGCGGCCGTGGACGACGATTACATTGACACCATCGCGTGGTCGGCCGACGGCGCGCGCCTCGCCTACAGCACGCAGCGCAACGACGGCAGCCGCAGCGGCATCCACACCGTCAACGCCGACGGCACGAACCCGCTCCGACTGACCGACACCAGCGGCATTGACGCACTGCCCGCGTGGTCGCCCGACGGCGCGCGGCTCGTCTTCACGCGCGGCTTCATCAACGTGCAGACCGGCTCGTTCACGCAGAGCATCTACGTGATCAAGTCCGACGGCACGAACCTCGTCAAGTTCGACAACAACGCGGGCGAACTCGACTACTACCCGGCGTGGTCGCCCGGCGGCGCGGAGATCGCCTTCCTCCGCTTCCCCGCCGACGGCGCGGGTCTCGCCAACCTCTACGCGGTGCGCCCCGACGGCACGGGTCGCCGCAGCCTGACCACAGGCAACACCACACTCTACGGCGCGCCCCGCTGGTCGCCGGACGGCGGCCGCCTCAGCTTCGTCGCCGAGCACAGCGAGGGAGTCGGGTTGTATGTCGTCAAGGCCGACGGCACTGGACGCACGACCGTGTTCGCCGGGTCGAACTCCGTGGACAACGTGAGTTGGTCGCCGGACGGCACGAAGCTCTCCTTCCTGAACCCCTACGGCGAAGTTTATCTCGCGTTCCACACCGTCAACGCCGACGGCACGGGGCTGCAACACATCGGCGGCGACTTCGAGTACAACTCCAACCCCGACTGGTCGCCCGACTCGCAGCGACTGGTCTTCACCACGCAACGCAACGGCAGCGGCATTGATCTCGTCAACGCCGACGGCACGGAACGCGTCGCTTTAACGGACGGGCAGTTCTCGGACCAACTCCCGAAGTGGCAGCCCTCCGCGCGCCCGAACACGCCCGCGGGCGCAAACGTCGCGGTGGCTGCGAACGGCGTCACGCTGAACTTCGCCAACGTGACCAACGCCGGGAACACAAGCATCCGGCCGATTGACCCGAACACGCTCCAAGGGATACCCGGCGAGTACGTCATCAACGCCAACACGCTCGCCTACGAGATCACGACGACGGCCACTTACACGGGGGCGATCACCATCGGGTTTCAGGTGGCGGGCATCACGAACCCGTTCACGTTCAGCGCGCTGCGCGTCCTGCACGGCGAGCCGCCGCCCGTCCCCAACTTCGTGGATCGCACGATCCTCGCGCCCGACGCGCCCGCGCACGACTTCGCCACGCGCACGGTCTACGCGCGCGTCACGTCGCTCAGCCCGTTCGTCATTACCGAGCGCGTGACGGGCGGCGACCAGACCGCGCCCGACATCAACATCGCCGCGCCCGTCGCAGATGCCGTCTACCTGCTCCGCCAGAACGTGGTTGCGTCCTACGCCTGCGCGGACGCCGGTTCGGGCGTCGCCTCGTGCGTCGGCACTGTGGCTCTCGGCGCGAGTCTCAACACGTCCGCGGTCGGCTCTTACACCTTCGTCGTCAACGCGCGCGACCACGCGGGCAACGAGAGCGCACGCACCGTCAACTACCGCGTCGCCTACGGCGTCAACGCGCTCTACGATCAAACGAAGGCGCACAAGAGCGGCAGCATCATCCCCGTCAAGCTGGAACTGACGGACGCCGCGCGCGTCAACCAATCGGCGTCGAACATCGTCGTCACCGCGCTCTCGGTCACGCGCATCTCGGACAACGCGCCGGGCGCGCTCGCCGCGCCGGGCGACGCCAACCCCGATTACGACTTCCGCTACGCGGGCGGCAGTTATCAATTCAACCTGAAGACCGGCGGCTACGGGACGGGCACTTACCTGCTCAGCTTCAAGGCGGGCAACGACCCGACGACGCACACCGTTCAGTTTCAGGTGAAATAAACCGGGGCTGGCGCGCCACGACGACGCGGCGCGGCGTGCCAGCCCTTCGCTTCTTAACCTCCGACACAAAAAGTCTCCGGCCTCTCTCGCAGGCCGGAGACTTTTTCTTTCCCGCGTCGTCTTAGTAGTGACGGCCGGGAGTCGCGCGTCTTCGGCAGACGCCGACTTGTGACACCCTTTCATTCATGGCGTGAAATGTTATGTGCTAGATTAGCCACACGATGGCAGACCAGGAAGACGCAAGGCGTTTGAGCGAATTGACGGTGCGTGATGCCAAGCGCATCGTCGTCTACGGCGTCGCGCTCGTGCTGGCGGTGGGGCTGTTCCTGCTGCTCATCGGGCACGTGCTCGTGGCCTTGTTGCTCGGCCTCGTGGCGGGCGCGTTCCTGCTGCCCGTGCAGGAGTGGTTGGAGCGACACCTGCGCGCGCGTTCCGGCAGCGCGCTCATCACCATCGCGCTCATCGTCGTGCCGCTCGTCCTGCTCGCCGGTTACACGTGGTACGAGTTGTCGGGCTACTCGGCGAACATCTCGCAACAGGAGCGCGCCAAGATCGCCGACGCCATCAGCAGCGCGCTCGAACCCTACTTCCCCGTCAGCCGCGCCGGGATGCGCGCCACGCTCGAAGCCGCCCTCACCGAAGGACTCACGCGCTCGGCCGCCGCGATTCAGGATTTGCGCAGCCGCGCCGCCATCATCCTCGCCTCGCTCACCGTCTTCCTCTTCACAGTCTTCTACGTGCTCACGCACCGCAAGCAGATCAGCAACTACATCAAGGTGCGCGTGCCCGGCGACTACATCGAACTGTATGAGAAACTCGCGGAGAACGTCGGCGGCGCACTGCGCGGCGCGCTGCAAGCCGTCTTCATAGATCAATTCCTGAAGGCCGTCATCATCTTCGTGCTCAACCTCGTCTTCGGCATCCCGCTCGCGCTCGTGCTCGCCATCGTCACGTTCCTGACGGGCTTCTTCCCACTCTTAGGCGAGTGGGCGATCTACGTGCCGGTCAGCGTCTACCTGCTCGTCTTTCGCAACGACCCCGTGGGCGCGTCCGTCTATCTCGTCATCGGCATCATGATGACGGTCGGCTCGTCGCTCCTGCTGCGCCCGCGCGTGGCGGCGAGCGGGGCGGGACGCTTCAACTTCTACTGGATGTTCCTCGCGCTCATCGCGGGCGTCTACACCTTCGGCATCCCCGGCATCGTCCTCGGCCCGGCCATCATCGGCTTCGTCAAAGCCATCTCCGACACGCTCGTCGGCCAAGTGCGCTACGAGACTTCACTGCTCAAGGAAGAGAAAGTGCAACAGGCCGAGCAACAGCAGGAGGAACGACTCAAGCAACGCGCGGCAAGCTAGAAGATTGCGAATGTCGGAATGCGGATCGAAAAGGCAAAAGTCGGGAGTCTTAAAACAGGAAACAGGAGTCAGAATAGTGAAGCGGCCGGCCGCCTTTATTCTGACTCCTGTTTCCTGTTTTAAGACTACTCACGTTCACAGCACGCCGAGTTGCCGCGACATGCTCATGAAGTCGAAGTTGTTCCATGCCTCGACGATCCGGCCGTCGCGGACGCGCACGATGGCAATGCCGGTGATGTCCATCGGCCGCTGCGTCGCGGCGTATCCGAGATGGTCGCCCTCGTGCGTGGCGCGCACCGTGCAGCGCGCCGCCACCTTGTCGCCCTCGGCGATGGTGTCTTCCACGATCACTTCGATGTTCGGGAACGCGCCGCGAAAATTGCGAAAGAACGGCTTGAAGCCCGCCGCGCCGCGCAACGGCTCGCCCGCCTCGTCCGACAACCCGTAGGCCACGCCGTCCTCCGCGAACAACTCGTCAATCGCCTCCTCACGCCCCTTGTTCCACACCTCCTCGAACCAGCGGCGGATCAAAGCCTTGAGGTCTTCCTCTTGTTCGGACATCGCTCGACTCCTTTCTCCAACTTCAGCCCGGCGGCCAATTGAGCGGTCGCCCGCCGATGACGTGCAGGTGCAGGTGAAAGACCGACTGCCCCGCGCCCGCGCCCGTGTTGATGACCGTGCGGTAGCCCGACTCCGACAACCCTTCGGCGTTGGCGACGCGCGCGGCGACGCGCAACAGGTGGCCGAGCACGCCCTCGTCGCGCACCGAAGCGTCGTCGAGCGAGTCCATGTGCTCGCGCGGGATGACGAGCGCGTGGACGGGCGCTTGCGGGTTGATGTCGCGAAACGCCACCGCGCGCTCGTCCGTGTAAATCACGTCGGCGGCAATTTCACCCGCGACGACCTGACAAAAGATGCAGTTTGGTTCAGCCATAAGTTAAATGAGATGAGTCACTGACAACAGCCAAGCCTTAAATATCATCGCCGATATTCGGGTGCGGCGGTTTATTTTCTTTCGTGACTCTGATTAAGAAACGAAGTGCCTCGTTCACCGCTTCGGAATCGGGGAACACCTCCGCGACATCCGGCGCTAAACGGATCAACGCGCCGCCGAAGCTCTTACGCCCCGCGCCGACTCCCCGAATGCGCAAGCTCCGCAAGTCGTATTCCGGCCTCAACTCATCCTCCGCCTCTGTCTCAACCTTCTTCATAAACTTCACGCTCCGCTCGCGTCACTTCCCTCGCGCTGATTAAACGGACGATCTCATCTCTTTCGACATACGATACTAACAATAGACGACCTTGCCGCGACTCGCCAACGATAATATAACGATGCTCCTCAACGGAATGATCCGGATCATAGAAATCTACATACAGAGGATCATGGAAGACGGTCTGCGCCTCATCGAATGAGATGCCATGCTTTGACAGGTTAACGGAGGCTTTGATTTCGTTCCATTCAAATTTCATGACGGCTCGAATCGCTTCCGCCGCTCCGTGCTACAACACACCGACTTCCGTGATGGGCGGCAGGCTCGACGTGACCGAATCGCGGAGGCGTTCGATCTGCGCGCCGACGCGGCGCAGCTTGTCTTCGATCTTTTCGTAGCCGCGATCAATGTGGTAGACGCGCTCAATGATCGTCTCGCCTTCGGCGACGAGTCCGGCGAGGACGAGCGAGGCAGAGGCGCGCAAGTCAGACGCCTGCACGCGCGCACCCGCGAGCCGCGCAGGCCCTTCGACCGTTGCCGTGCGCCCGTCAATGGCGATGCGCGCGCCCATGCGCTGCATCTCCGAGGCGTGCATGAAGCGGTTCTCGAAGATGGTCTCGGTGATGCGGCTGCGCCCCGCAGCCTGCGTCATCAGGGTCATGTACTGCGCCTGCATGTCGGTGGGGAAATGCGGGTACGGCTCGGTCGTGATGTCGGACGCGCGCAACCCGCCGCCCGCGCGCCTGACGTGCAGCGTGCTCTGGTTGACCTCTTCGATCTCGACTCCGGCCTCGCGCAGTTTGGCGATGACGGCGGCGGAGTGTTCCGGCATGCAATCTTTCAGTTCGAGTTCGCCGTTCGTGATCGCGGCGGCGACGAGAAACGTGCCCGTCTCGATGCGGTCGGGGATGATGGTGTGCTCGGCCGCGCCGAGCGTCTCGACGCCCTCAATCGTGATGTGGGGCGTGCCCGCGCCGCGCACGCGCGCGCCCATCCGGTTCAGGAGTTCGGCGAGGTCGGCCACTTCCGGTTCGCACGCGGCGTTGTTCAGCGTCGTCGTACCCGCGGCGAGCGTGGCGGCCATCAACAAATTCTCCGTGCCCGTGACGGTCACCTTGTCGAAGTTGACCGTTGCGCCGACGAGTCGGCCGCCGCGTGGCGCGCGCGCCACCACGTAACCGGCTTCGAGCGACACTTCCGCGCCGAGTTGTTTCAAACTCTCAAGGTGCAGATCAATCGGGCGCGAGCCGATGGCGCAGCCGCCCGGCAAGGAAACTTTCGCCTTGCCGAAACGCGCGAGCAGCGGGCCGAGGACGAGCACGGAGGCGCGCATCGTCTTGACGAGATCATAGGGCGCTTCAAAAAGTTCGATGTGGGCGGCGGTGATCTTGTGCGTGCGTAGTTCGGGCGTCAGGACGTGCGAGCCGAGGTCTTCCAAGAGGCGTCGCTGCGTGATGATGTCGCGGACGTAAGGGACGTTGTGCAGCGTCACGCTCTCGCCCGTCAGGAGCGCGGCGGCCATGCACGGCAGGGCGGAATTCTTCGCCCCGCTCACGTTGATGCGGCCGCTCAATGCGCGCCCGCCGGTGATGCGAAATTTATCCATAAAGAAGTTGCGAGTCGTCAACCGCCAGCTATCAGCAAGATTCCGACCCGTGATGTTACCCGTTGGAGATTGACTATCAGTTGCGATTTAAAGTTGACGGATTTTAACACGGCGACGGGGCGGCGACTAGATGGCGGCCGGGAACTTTTATGCGCCCGCGCGGCTCTGCAAGATGACGACGCGGGGGATGCCTTGCAGGTCGCGGCGGATGTCGAGCAGAGTCCAGACGTTCGGATGGACGAGGCGCGCGATTGCTTCGTGCTGGTCGTAACCGATCTCGAAGATGAGATAACCGCCCGCGCGGATGAAGCGCGGCGCTTCCGCGACGAGGCGGCGGATGATGGAGAGGCCGTCGCCGCCGGGCGTCAGCGCGCCGCGCGGTTCGTGCTCGCGCACTTCGCGTTGCAAGTTTGCGATTTCGCTCTCGGCGATGTAGGGCGGGTTGGACGTGATCAGGTCGAAGGTCGTCGCTGCTGCGACGGCGTCCGGCACATTGACCACATCGAGCGCGTCGAAACAATCGGAGACGAGGAGCATGAGGCGCGAGTTGACGTGGTGGCGCGCGGCGTTGCGTGCGGCGACGGCGAGCGCGTCCGTCGAGATGTCGAGGCCGAAGGCGTGCGCGTCCGCGCGTTCGTGGAGCAGCGCGACGGGGATGCAGCCCGAACCCGTACCGACATCACAGACGAGCGGCGCATCCGTCCCGCGTAACAGTTCGAGCGCACATTCGACGAGCAACTCGGTTTCGGGGCGCGGGATGAGCACCGCCGGGTTGACTTCAAAATCAAGGCCGTAAAACTCCTGTCGCCCGGTGATGTACTGCACGGGTTCGCCCGCCGCGCGGCGTGTGACGCGTTCGCGAAACAGCGCGAGCGCGTGCGGCTCAAGTTCGTCGTCGGAATGCGCGACGAGGAAGGCGTGGCTGCGCGCGAGCGTGTGCGAGAGGAGCGCGCGGGCGTCCGGGCGCGCGTTGGCGACGCCTGCCGCACGCAGGGTCGCGGCGGCTTCCGTTAAAGCCTCCGCGATCTTCACGCGGCGGCTGCTGTTGTTGCTGTGCGGTTGCTCGCTCATCTCGGTTGTGCTGTATAATACGCCGCACATCAAGCAAGATGACAATTCGGACGAAGCGCGCGGGCGGCGTCGGTCGCAGTCTCTTCGACGCGTGCGGCACGGCGGCTGCGCTCTCGCTCTTAACAGGGGGAGGTTTCAGTATGAGGGAGTCGGAATTTCACATCAAGGGCATGCACTGCGAGTCGTGCGCGGTGGAGATCAAGGAGACGTTGGAGACGACGGCCGGTGTCTTTCGCGCCGAAGTGACCTACGGCGGCAAGACCGCCAACGTCGCCTACGACGATGCGGTCGTGCTGGAACAGACGCTCATCAAGAAGATTCAGGATTTAGGTTACAGCGCGACCACGGGCGACGGATCGCAAGCGACGGAAGCTACGGCATAAACAGCAAAAAGGGGAATCTACATGGAAGAGAAAAACGAGCAGGCGGTTGACGACCGCGGGACGACGGAGGCGGGCGGCCGCGAGATTTTGAAGCGACTGCGCGACGGGGGTTTCGAGGCGGATGACGAGAAGTTGGCTATCGCGCTCGGCCGCCCCGTCGAAGAGGTGCAAGGCTGGATGGCGGGCGACGCGAACGAACCCGTTGACGACGACATCGTGATGAAAGCGCGCGGCATCGCCAAAGAGCGCGGCATCGAATTGGAATAGAGTTGGTAAAGGGTAAACGGTAAATGGTGAATGGAATAAGAGAGTCTTCCTCTGTTCACCATTTACTATTTGCCATTTACCATTTACCAGTATTTCGGAACGCGCGGAGCATTCACACTTTCTAGTTGATACAACGAAGCGAATTCGTTTCTCCCGTAGCCTGAGCGAACCCCCAGCCCAATAAGCTGGGGGTTCAATCGTTAAGGGGCAGGGTTAAACAAAGTTAGACGACGCGGAGAAGGAGACCTCGCGAGCGATGAGCGCACTGACGAAATGCCTGCTGCTGTTTCTGCTGAACTGGCTCGACGCGCAGTTGACCATTCTGTGGGTGCGCAACGGGCTGGCGACGGAAGGCAACGGGCTGATGGCTTACCTGCTCGACGCGGGCAACGCCCCTTTTCTCGCCGCCAAGCTCTTCGTCGGCGCGTCGGTCGCCCTCGTCCTCTATCGCTGGTCGCATCTCGCGCTCGCGCGCCGCGGCCTGCAATTCGTCCTCTGCCTCTACTGCGCTCTCATGTTCGTCCACGCCGCCACGGGCATCTCCGCCCTCGGCTGGCCGCAGACCGACGCCGCCCTCGCCTTTATCGCACGCCTGCCCGACGCCCTGCTCGCCATGCTGTTTTAGCGTTTCCATAAATTCGGACGCGCCCCGCGCGCACACTGCCTGCGCCCGACGCGAGACCCGCGCCCGTTTGCGTCCGCGCCGGAGTTGTGCAAACCTTCCCACGCAATTACGCGTATCAGCTTTTGACGCCGCCGGACGCGCCTTTTCGCCCGCCCGCACGCGACGCACAACGGCGACTCCGCCGCGCGCATCTTAACGAAGCTCTCGGTTCGTCATGTTTTTTGTCATTCCAGAGGAAACAGATTATGTATCGAATTTCCGCACGCCAAATCTTGCTGATCGCGTTTACGTCGGCCTTCATCGCCGCCGGCGTCGTCTTCTTCGTTGAACGCTACGGCGGCCGCCTGCTCGAACCCTCAGGTAGCGCGTCGCTCGCCGAGAACGCACCCGCCGGGATCACCAACCCGTCCGTCGCCTCCGACGAACAGAACAACATCGAAGTCTACAAGGCCATCTCGCCGGGCGTGGTCTTCATCACCTCGACCACCTTCAGCAACGACTTCTGGGAAGCGGGCGAACGCTCCGGCTCAGGCTCAGGCTTCGTCATTGACACGCAGGGGCACATCCTGACCAACTACCACGTCATCGAAGGCGCGCAGCGTCTGAGCGTCAGCTTCGGCGGCGACAAGGCATATCCTGCGACGCGCGTCGGCGAAGACCCGGACACAGACCTCGCCGTGATCAAAGTCGAAGCGCCGCGCGACGTGCTGACGGTCATCCCCTTCGGCGACTCGGACACGCTCGTCGTGGGGCAGAAAGTTCTCGCCATCGGCAACCCGTTCGGCTTCACGCGCACGCTCACGACAGGCGTCATCAGCGGCCTGCAACGCCCCATCCGCGCGCGCAACAACCGCCAAATTGAAGGCGCGATTCAGACGGACGCTTCGATTAACCCCGGCAACTCCGGCGGGCCTTTGCTCGATTCGAGCGGCCGCGTGATCGGCATCAACTCGCAAATCCTGTCGCCCGCGGGCGGCTCGGTCGGCGTCGGCTTCGCCGTCCCCGCGAGCATCGCCAAGCGCGTCGTGCCGCAACTGATCAAGAACGGCGCAGTCGTCCGCCCGAAACTCGGCATCGTTCCGTTCAACGTGCGTAACCTGCAAATTCGACTGCCTGTCGCCGAGGGCGTCGGCATCTATCAGGTCGCCCCGAACGGGTCGGCCGCCGCCGCAGGTTTGCGCGGCCTCGAACAGACGCCGGACGGCGACGTAGCCATCGGCGACATCATCGTCGGCATTGACGGCGAGCGCGTGAACAACGGCGACGATCTCTTCCGCATTCTCGACAAGCACCAGTTCAACGACGTGGTGCAGGTGGAAGTGTTCCGCGACAACGGGCGCGTCAGAGTTCCCGTGCGCCTGCTGCCCGAACGCCGCGGCGTGGTCAGAAGGTAACAAAGCAGAGGTTAAAGGCGGAGGTCAGGGGTTAGAGATCAGAGGTCTGCAAAAAAGCTTCGGTCTTTCACGGACCTCTGATCTCTAACCCCTGACCTCTGCCTTATGGAACACTTCGTCAACAACGGCTACGGCTGGACGTGCCGCCTCTGCCAGACGGAAGAGACGACCGAGCCGCGCGCGCCTCACACGGGCGCGCGCGGCCGTTTCTTTAGCGAAGGCGAGGCGGAGGAACGAGAGCCTCGTCTCTCCACAGCCGCACGCGCCCGTTGGCGCGACGACTCACGCCGCGTTCTCCAATGCCCCCGTTGCGGCGTAGAGGAAAGAGTCAAAACTTGAGCATGCTGCTATTGAAGCAGCAGCTTTGTCTGCCTACGTTCGATGTTTGAAACACTACTAGGGGGCGAGCAAGGCGGTGAAGCGCAGCCAGACCTCCGAGTTTAAGAGCGCGATGCGTAGCGGGTGCGCCGCGATGATGATGAGGACGGAGGCTGCGAACACCTTGTTGAGTTTGCGGTGCTTCGCCCTGTGCCAGCCGAGGCAAGCGACCGCGACGAGCATGGGGACGCCGAACGCCCAGTGGATCATAAACTGCGGCGGCACGACGGGCAGCCGGAAGAGCGCCGCCGGCATGAAAGCGATGGCGGTCATCAGCATCAGGGTCTTGTGCTCCGCCGGGCGCTTCCGGTAGTAGATGGCGGCGGAGAAGAAGATCACGAACAGGGTCATGTCCAGCATCGGGAGCACGAAGAACGAGTGCGGGTTCACGCCCGGAGGCGCTGACCCGCGCACGAGTTGCGCGTCGTAAGCGGTCGCCGTTCCGACGACGACGACGAGCGCCGCCAAGGCTATGCCGACCATCCCCATCGTCATGTGCACCCTGACGTTCTTCGTGCGGATGAGCGCGATCTGCGTCGAGAAGTAGACGACCCACGACGACATCACCAGGGCGTGCGCATGCACCAGCGTGTTGGCGACCGACGGCACGTCGAAGAAGGCGCTGAAGTAGTAAGACTTGAAGTAGCCGGCGAGGACGACCAGCGGGAAGAGGATCGCGGCGGCCAAGAACAGACGCCGATCCGTGGGACGCTGCAATGCGTTCGCGTTAATCGCCATAAAATTCCACCTCCGATCAGATACGCGAAATTCGCGGGGAAATCGGATCAGGCCGCGCGTTGAAAAAGATCTACTGCGAGGGGCGTCAGGCGTATTTGACCAAATTTTAATAGATGAGTACCTTGAGCTATGGAAATCACAACCATACAGACGCAGGACGCGCCCACCCCGGCAGGCCACTACTCACAGGCCGTCGTCTATAACGGGTTAGTCTTTGTCGCCGGGCAACTCGCCATTGACCCGCGAACCGGCGAAAAGAAGCTCGGCTCAATCGAGGAGCAGACGGAGCAGGTCTTAAAAAACGTGGGCGCGATTCTCAAGGCGGCCAATAGCGATCTCAGCCGGGCGTTGAAGATGACGGTCTATATTTCCGACATCAACTTGTGGAGCGCGGTCAACGAAGTGTACGCGAAGGTGCTCGGCGAGCACCGGCCGGCGCGCGCCGTGATCCCGACCAGAGAGTTGCATCATGGATTCCTGATCGAGATAGATGCCGTCGCCGCTACCTACTCCTAACCACAACCTGCGCCCGACCGCAAAATTGCGTTACCCTCATCCGCAAGACACCGTGTTATTGATCCGAATGAAGTAGTTATAGTCGCAATAAAACGCACGCCGGAAGACTACGCTCCGTTCATCAACAGACGCCGCAACTCGGCGATGCGTGTTTCGGGTGCGCCGTAGGTCGCGCGGTAATCGGCGACGCTGCGTTCGATCACTTCCGCCGCGTCGGCGCGGTTGTAGACTTCCGCGATCTCGACGCGGCGCGGGGCTTCCTGCGGGAGTTGCTTGTAGCTCAGGAAATAGTGTTGGAGACGATCGACGAGTCCGCGCGGAGCGTCGGCGATGTCGCGGAGGTGTCCGTAGGTCACGTCCGATTCGAGCACGGCGATGATCTTGTCGTCGGCCTCGTTGCCGTCAATCATGCGGAGGCCGCCGATGGGGAGGGCGCGGACGAAGAAGTCGCCGTGGGCGGCGGGACGTTCGGTGAGGACGCAGATGTCGAGCGGGTCGCCGTCGCCGCGGATGCCGGTGCGGCCGACGCGCGCTTCGCAGAGCGCGGCCACGCTTGCGCCGCAGTAGGTTTGCGGGATGAAGCCGTACGGCGTCGGGCACATCGAAGAGAAACGCTGCGGGCGATCCACGCGGAGGTGGCCGGAGGGCTTGTCGAGTTCGTACTTGACGGCATCGGTCGGGACGATCTCGATGTAGGCGTTGACGGCGGCGGGCGAGTCCGCCCCCGGCGTGACGCCGTGCCAAGGGTGCGCCTGAAAAAGTTTCGCCAGTAGATCGTGCAGGGCTTCGTCGTTCGTCGGCATGAGTTTCGTCCTTCACTTTCCGCGACGGCGCGCCCCCGTCGTTATGCTAAAATCCGTCTCCACGCGCGCTCCAAAATCTTTCGGCAGATTATGAGACGGGCGCGCCGCGCGTGTCCACACGACGCACGCCGGAACTCCGTGCACAAGGAAACTTTCCATGTCGGCCACCACCACGACGACTAACCCGACGACAGTGATCGCGGCGACGGCTGATCGCGCCGACGCACACGCCCTCTCCGTGCGGTGGATCATCAGCGCGCGCGACGACCTCGTGTGGTTCATCGGGTCGGTCGCGTCGAGCTACGCGCTGTTCGCGCTCTACGTCGGCGGCGTCGTGCCGCTCGTGCCGATGGTGGCGGCGTGGGCGATCCTGATTGACGCGCCGCACGTCTTCGGCACGTTCTCGCGCACCTACTTCGACCGCGAGGAGCGGCGCGCGCGCGGCCGACTGCTGTGGGGGTCGCTCGCCTTCTTCGCCGTTGGCCCTTTGATGGTCGTCGCCGGACTCGGCCTCGTCTTCTTCTTCCTCGCCGCGCTGTGGGCTTACTACCATCTAGTCAAACAGCACTACGGCTTCATGGTGCTCTACAAGAAGAAGAACGCAGACCTCGCTCCCGTTGACAACGCGCTCGACCGCCTGTTCATCCTGCTCGCGCTCACTTACCCCTTCGTCGCCTTCGTCGCGCGCGACCCAGAAGCTCTGGCACGCGTCCCCGCGCGACTGGCGGGCGGCCTCGGTTATCTCGACAACGCGCTGCTCGCCGCGACCGTCGCCGTCGCCGTCGTGTGGCTGTTCCGTCAGTTGCAGCGCGCCGTCGGCAGGCAGCCGCTCGACGTGCCGAAGTACCTGCTGCTCGCCGCCTGCGTGCCGATGCACTGGCTCGTGCTCTTGACGCCGATGCCGCACAAGCCCATCGCCATCGTCGCCATTCTCACCGTCTATCACAACCTGCAATATCATCGTCTCATCTGGTTTCACAACCGCAAGTACACGAGCGGCGACGAAGCGCGCACGCGTCACGGCGCGGCCGAACTGATCAGCCGCCGCGTCGTCTATTACGTCCTCTTCGGCGTTCTCTTCGGCCTCTGGTATCAACTGCCGCGCCAGTACATCTCGCACACCAGCGGGCAAGGCGCACAACTCACCCAACTCGTCGCCGCCTTCTTCTGGGGCTACGCCTTCATCCACTACTACCTCGACTCGAAAATCTGGCGCGTCCGCCGCGACCCCTCCGTCGGCAAAGCGCTCAACTTCAGTGACAAGTGACGAGTGACAAGTGACGAGTGAAGAAAGTAAATCGTGAATCGTCAATCGTGAATAGAGAAAACTGTCTTCTTCTATTCACGATTGACGATTCACGATTCATGGCTTTTTGCTCGTCACTCGTTACTCGTCACTTGTCACTGTCTTTCTCACACCAGTCGCGCGTTGCGGCGTGGCGGTAGTCGAAAAGTTTTGTCAGTCGCGGGGTGATGAGGAAGGGTTCGGCGAGTCGGCCGAGGAAATGGAACGGCGGTTCGTATTCGATCTCGTCTCGGAGGAGCGCGCCCCCGGACGCGTGCGGCGCGACGAGATGGCGGTGACGCCAGAAGCGGAACGGCCCTGATATTTGCACGTCTTCAAACATGCGCGGCGGATCGTAGGCCGTGTGGCGCGCGACCCAGCGCACGGGCATGACGCCGAAGAGGCGCGTCTCGATGATCGCCTCCGAGCCGACTTCGGAAATCCGTGCCGCCTGAATCACGCGCGACGATTCCCACGGCGGCGTAAGACGCGCGAGCGCGTCCGGCAGTTCGTGAAACGCGAAGACGCGCTCCGGCGCGGCGGCGATGATGCTCTCCCTGACGAACGTGCGACGTTGACCCATCCGGTTCTTCCCCTCGCTCCGCTGCTCCGCACAAAAAAGTTAGACCCGGCTCATCTCCCCGCGAACAATTCGCGCGACGATCGTGACGGTCAACAGATGAACGCTTCAAACTACTTGAGATGAACGCTTCAAACTACTTGCCGTAAAGATGAACACGTCAACTTACTTGCCGCAGGGCGCGTCGCAGTGGATCGGTCTGGCGTGCGCCGTCGCCGCCTGCTTCGCCGCCGCCGGTATCGGCTCACTCTACACCACCCCGGCGATCCCCACTTGGTACGCCTCGCTCCACAAGCCCGCGTGGACTCCGCCCGCGTGGCTCTTCGGCCCTGTCTGGACGCTGCTCTACCTTTCGATGGCAATCGCGGTGTGGCTCGTCTGGCGCGAGCGCGGCTTTGCGGCGGCGAGTTTGGCGATCACGCTCTTCGCCGTCCAACTCGTCCTCAACGCGCTCTGGTCAATCGTCTTCTTCGGCTGGCGGCGACCCGACCTCGCGCTCGTCGAAATCTTTTTCCTCTGGGCAGCCATCTTCGCGACGATGCTCTCGTTCTGGCGCGTCTCGCACACGGCCGCGTGGCTGATGTGGCCTTACCTGATGTGGGTCACTTTCGCGGGCTTCCTCAATCTGGCGATCTGGCGTCTGAACAGGTGAAGAAACACCTCTCGTTCAGAGGCGCGCAGTTGACCTGTCAGCAGTCTCTCGCAGAGAGTGGCGGCCTCGACTCGCCCGGCGCGAAAGACTAGGCAGCCCTCGTGGCGGCGGTCGTGTTGGTTTGATTGATCGCCCCGGTGCGGCATTTCTTGTAGAGTTCCAGGAGGGGGATGATCACCTCTTTCATGGTCACGAGGTCTTCGACCACCGGATCGTTTTGCGTGTACAGGTTGCACGCGTAGACCTCAAACTCGTCCAGCCTTTGCTCCAAATTCTCCCGCAGCGTCTTCTCGTCTTCCGCCTCGATGAGTATTCTAAAGACTTCCTGCCCCGGTTCGTTGTGCGCCAGAAGGCACGCGCCCGGCGGCAACCCGCCTTTCGGGTAGGCGAAGAGTTTCGTATCGAGATGCAGGACGCCGAGGGATTGTTCTTCCGGCGTGCCGAAGCTGCTCGCCATCGGGACGGTGATGTAGGAGAGGTAATCAATCTCGTACAGGCCGCGCGGCTGGTCGGCCTGATTGGGCGTCTTGCCTTCGAAGAAATCGCTGGTGCGGAATTTCTTATACCGATCCCGGTTCATGACAATCGTCTTTCTCACCTGCAACGCCATGCCCGCGACGCTGCCGTAGTAAGGGAACGCCTTGAGGTATTGACCGGCGGTGACGACGTACTCGATGCTGTCCAGCCACCTCATGGAGATCGCGACGCGGAACATCTCCGGCGTGATCGGGTCTCCCTGCCCGCACCCTCCCTTCGGCCTGAGCCTGCGGAACAAGATTTCGTAAGTGCCTCTGCCGGGAGCGGGGGGCGAGGCGGGCGACGGCTCGCGGGGCGGGTCTGGCTCCGGCGTGCTTCTGATCGCGAGCAGTTCAAAGTAGTCGAAGGGCGGCCTGACGTCGCCGGCGCAGGGGTCGGGCGGCGAGGACGGGTCGCAGGGTGGCGAGTCATACCCGACGGCCAGATCTGTCCGGCCGGCAGAGTCCTTGCGGTCGTTCATCTTTCTCGCGAATTCGATCCTGATGACATCGCGATAGGCGCTCAGGGCGGCTACGAGTTTGACCTTGGCGTAATTCGGGTCGGCCTCGAAGTTCTTCAAAAAGTAGCCGTCAATGGCCTGTGCCTTGTCGCTGCCGTAGAGGAAATCTATGACCGAACGGCTCGTCAGCGACCGGGTGCGGCTGTAGTGACCGATGAGCAGGGCGAAGGCGATGAGGTTCGCCGCGCCCGACAGCGAGAAGCCGAGCGCGTAGAAGGAGAAGGTATTCTGCGGCGTCAGGACGGAGCCGTTCTGCGCGCTCAGTTGCCCCAGGAGCGTCGAGACGAAGGCCGCGCCGAAGACCGCCGTCAGACTCGCGACGAAGTCTTTCTGATCCTTCGACCAGTTGCGCACGACGAAGAACCCGAGCATCACGCCGAGCAGGAACAGGCTGAACAGCATCCACTCGTCCGGGCGATTGATCCGCCTGAACTGCTCCCAGAGCCAGATGAACCAGGCGCGGTTGTGATAAACCAACGTGCCCAGCGCGAAACCCAGCAGCGCGATGCCGAGCGTCCCCCAGCGGGATTCGAACAGTTTCCGCTCTTTGTATTTCCACTTTTCGGACAATTGCTGCCTGACCAGCAACAACACCATGAAGAGAAAGCCGAGGAAGGAGAGCCAGAAAATGCCGGTCACCCACGGCTCGTCCACGCCGGCCAGCCGGAGCAGGATCGCACCCAGAAAAGAGAGGACGAAAATCAGCATCGGTCTATCGGGGACAAGAGTGTTTCGGTCGCGCCATTGATTCGCCATACGGGAGCCTCCTATTCGTTCTACTCGTTAATGATTATCACTCGCTTTTTATTTCATCTGCGGCGACGGCCACGAACGCTCCGACGGTGGTTTGAGAAATCTTCGCGCCGAGGAACTAACGTCGTCCAACGAGAATTTCGCCGCGAGGTGCGGCATGACCTGACCGGGCTGAAAAGAGAGTTGTGGTAGTAGGCTTCCCCGGAAAGTAGTGCGGCTTGAACGGGGCAGCGGCCAAGTGCAAACGCGTGACAGCGGCGTCGGCAAACGACGAACGTCTTGAGAAATGCACGTGGCTTATACTTTAGTTCGCGGGCGCGTGTCCAGAGGGATTTTTACGTTCGGAGGTCAGCGCCCCGGCCGTCGGTGATGGCCGGGGTGAACATTGTCGGCGCAACGGAAGCGAGAGCAGCGTTGACGCGATGGCAGCAAGAGGGGATGGCGGGGTTGATTCCGCGTTCAGCGCGATTTGCCCGCCGCGGAGAGTTCTTTCAGGCGGGACAGGTTGAGTTCGAGCGTCTCCGTACGCATCCCGTCGTGCTTCAACTCGGCCAACGCGCGCTCGACCTTCGCGACAGCCTCCGGCAACTCCAATGCGCGCCCCAGATGATCGCGCCGCGAGATGCCCTTTTTGGTGGCGATGGCATATTCGAGCGTGCAGCCGTTGCTGTACTCCCAATCCTCGTTGAACTGCGCCTCGTAAGCCTTGCGGATGATGACCCATTCCCACAGGTAGAGATAGTGCTGCTGATCGAAGTCGGGCGCGACGAGCGGGCCGGGGTTGATGAGGTTGGTGTGCCCGCGCTGCCGCACGTTCTCCGCGAACGCGATGCCGCGCTCGATGTTCCGCCGCACGAGATCGCTCATCAACTCCTTGCAGGCGGCAGCGCCGAGTTTAACTTTCAACTCCGCGCCGGACGCCACCTCGTGCTCCCTGAGCATCCGGTAAAACTGTTTGCCCGTCGTCACGTCGCCGCTGCAATAGATGGCGGAGTTGTCTGCGAACACGCAGTCGAAGGCGGTCATCAACATTTTGATTTCGTCCAACACGCTGCGGTGTTGAAATTCGGCGACGGCGAAATCCGGCGTCCCGTAGTAGAGCGAGTCCATTCAATTATGTTCCCCGAAGCGAGAGGCTCGCGGCCGCAGGCGGCCGCCGACCCCGAGTTTAATTACGAGCTTGAGCTTGAGTTGGCGTGCGAACTTGATCCTAACTTGGCGACGGCGACGACGATGACGGCGGCGCGCATCAGAGCGACTGTTCGACCCGCGAAGGAATCTGCGCTTTGCGCAGCAGGTCGCCGAGGTGGCTGGTGACGCCCACCTGACCGACGAGGATGATGCCCTCGCCTCGCCCCTCGACCGCGGCGATCAACTTGCGTAGTTCGTCTATGCCTTCGCGCACGTCGAAGCGGTGGTACAGGGCGGCCTCGCCCTTGTGGATGATCGACCCTTGACTGGAAGTCTGGCCGCGATGAAGCTGCACGATCCACGTCCGCCCGTCCTTGCCGTAGACCCACTCCATCCGCACCGCCCCCAGATGGCGCGTCGCCTCCTCGTACAACCGCGTCACTTCCGCGAGCGTCTCTTCGGGCAGCACGGCGAGGTCAACTTGTCCGAGCATGAACTTGTCGCCGTAGCCGCGCGTCCCTTCGATCTTGGCTTCGCCGTCGGCCTGCACGATGAGCGAACCGGAGAAGGCCGCGTCCACGCCCTCCTGTGCGAGGACGGAGGCGATGTTGGTCGCTTCGGGGTCTTCCTCGTTCATGAGTTTGAAGGGGTCGAGCCAGCCGCGCTGCGTCGTGTAATGGCCGGGGTCTTGCACGACGGGGCAGGTGCGAATCCAGGTTTCGCCCGTGCCGGTGGCGCGGCCGAAGGTGAAGGGCGCGAGGTGGCGCGCGAAGACGGTCGTCTGCGGGACGGGCAGCCCCAGCATGTCTGCGACCAACAACCCGAAGGCTTTGTCGCCGACGAAGCGGCTGAACTTGTTCGGCCAACGCGTCTCGGCCGTCGAGTGCGTGAGGCCGACCTGTTCCAGTTCCCAGACGATAGTATGCTGCATCCTGAAGCCACGCCGGATCGGGTGGATGCTGAACTCGACGCGGAGGTCGGGCGCGAAATCGAGCGCGGGGCAGAAGTGATAAACTTTTTCCAGCAGACGCAAGCCCATGTCGCGCGCGAACGAGACCGTGCCCGGCTTCTCCACGGCGCGCGGCGTGTCGCCCGGCGCGACTTCGATCACGTCGCCGAGCGCGACGCCCGACACCCCGCCGTCGTTCACGTTCACCGTCTCGTTGACGATGGTGTACAAGCCTTCCGCCGCCAAACGCCGGACTCCCGCCACGGCCTCGTCCACCGTGCGCAGGCCGTAGATGAATTCGCGGCTCTTGGGATTCTCCGGGGTGAAACTGCGGACGTTGACGGAACTGTCCGGCGAGGCGGCGAGCAACGTCTCGACCGCGCGCTCGACGCTCTCGAAGGTGTGGTTCGGCTCGTGCTCGTGGATGCGCGCGTAACGCTGCCGCGCTTCCGGGTCGAAGCTCACGAACTGCGCGACGTTCGCCGCCTCGCTCACCCTGTCCAGCACGGCGTCCTTGATCAGCCCGCGGCTCTGGCCTAAGCCCGCGCCGCCGGAGTTTGCGGCGGCCTCGCTCTGTGTTTCTTCCACGCTCTTTCGCCCCTCCTTTCCTGCGGCGCACATCCTAACAGTTCCGGCGAAACGGGCAAAACATAGTTTCAAATCGCAGGCTTCAAGGTTCAGATCGTAGATTTCAAATTTCAAGTTTCAACTTGAAGAACTTCAACTTGAAGAACTTCAAACATCAGTCCTGAAACTTGAAACCTGAAACTTGAAACCCGCTCCCGCTAGTCTTCTTCGTGTTCTTCGCCGTTGTAGCGCATGACGACCTGTTCGCCGTCGGCGGTGGTTTCGAGGTGAACAGGGCGACCCCAGAGGCGGAAGACGTATTCGAGGACTTTGCGCGCGTAGTTGGCGTCGAGTTCCGCGCCTTCCGACTGGTGCTTGAGGTAGAGTTCGCGGTTGCGGTTGTAGTCGCCGTCGGCGACGACGATGTAGGGAAAGCCGAAGTTGGTCAGGTTCGAGACGAGTTGATCGCGCACGCGTTCCCAACGCTTCTCCGTCACCGTCCACTCCTCTTCCTCCACGAGTTCGTACACGAACAAGTCCAACTCCTCGCACAACTCCTCGGTCAGGTAGTTGCGCAGGAACGACACGTCGTTGTCGAGTTCGCGCACCTCGAAAATCTTCTCGCGCCCCTCGCCGCCCTTGCGCCCGAACTGCTCGCGCTCCGCCGCCGTCGGATTGTCCCAACGCCGCTCGATGTCTTCGAGAATCTTGTACCCCAGATAATACGGATTCAACTGCCCCTTGTGCGGCGACACGACGCCCGCATGCAGTTCGGCAAACTCGATGGATTCCGTATCCGTCAACTCAAGCTCACGCATGATGCGCGAATGCCAGTAACTAGCCCATCCTTCGTTTAGCGTTTTCGTCTGCATCTGCGGGACGAAGTATTCCATCTCTTCGCGGATCATGCCCATCGCGTCGCGCTGCCAGTCGGTGAGGGCGGGCGAGTTGCGCATGATGTAGTAGAGGAGGTCTTTTTCGGGGAGGCGTTCGCCGCGCGGGAGTTCGCGCGCGGGCGGCGTGGGCGACGCGACGGGTTCGCCGATCTTCCAGAGGTCGTCGTAGCGGCCTTCTTTGGGCAGCCCGGCGGCGCGCTGTTCCTCCGTCTGCGGCGGGCGTTCCTGCTTGATGAAAAAGTTCGGGTCAATGTGTTCCTCGATGGAGAGCACGGCGTCTAGAAACTCTTCGACGGTCTTGCGCCCGTACTTGAACTCGTACTCGCTCATGCGCCCCGCGTGCGACGAGACCGACTCGACCATGCGCCGGTTGGTCTTCGAGAAGTAGGCGTTGTGCTTGAAGAAGTCCACGTGGCCGAGGACGTGCGCCATCACGAGTTTGTTTTGAATGGGGCTGTTGGTCTCCAGGAGGAAGCCGTAGGACGGGTTGGTGTTGATGACAACTTCGTAAATCTTCGAGAGGCCGAAGTCGTACATGGTCTTCATGCGATGGTAAGCCTTGCCGAACGTCCAGTGCGAGTAGCGGCCGGGCAGCGCGTAAGAGCCGATCTCGTACATCACGGTGGCGGGCACGATCTCGAAGCGCGTGGGGAACGGGTCGAGGCCGAGGCGCGCGGCGATCTCCCAGATTTGTTCGAGCGCGCGTTCGAGGTCTTTGATTTCGCGGTCGTCTGCCATAACTCTTTTGACATCCTTACGACGACGGCGGCGCGGCCGTCGCGCCTCTTCAGGCTTCCACGCCGCGCTGCCCGAAGAACTGCTTGAGCGCGGGGTACACGTCTTCGCGCTCGTCTATGCGGACGCCGACGAAGCGTTCCTTGCGATGAAGGCGATCCTTAAAGATGGACAAGAGCGCGCCCGACGAACGGCGGTAGCCGGACGTGCCCTCCTCGCCGATCTCGCCGTAGCCGAACAAATTGCACGTCCCGATCAACTCGTCGGCGAGACGCACGGCCTCTTCGTTGTCCGAGTAGTAGTTGTCGCCGTCGGAGAAGTGGAACGGGTAGACGTTCCAGTCGCGCGGGTTGTAGCGCGCACGGATGATCTCAAGCGCGAGTTGATAGGCCGACGAGACGACCGTGCCGCCCGATTCGCCCTGCGTGAAGAACTGCTCCTCCGTCACCTCCTTCGCCTCCGTGTGGTGCGAGATGAAGACGATCTCCACGTTGTCGTACTTCGTGCGCAGGAAGCGCACCATCCAGAAGAAGAACGAGCGCGCGATATACTTTTTGAACTCGCCCATCGAACCCGACACGTCCATCAGCGCGAGCACGACGGCGTTCGACTCGTAGCGGTTGTCCTCCTCCCAACTCTTGAAACGCAAATCCTCTTTTTTGACGTTGCCGAACTTCGCGCCCGACGACGTGCGCGCGTTGCGCTTGATGTTCTCGAAGATGAGCCGCCGCTTGTCGAGGTTCGCCATCACGCCCGTGCGTCGAATTTCGTTGAAGCGCGTCGTCTTGGCGGGCACGGCCTGCTTGGCCTTCTCTTCGAGGAACGGCAGGCGGAGGTCTTCAAAGATGAGCGCGGCGAGTTCGTCTATGTTGACTTCGGCCTCGTAGTAGTCCGCGCCCGCGTCTTGCCCGGCGGGGCCGCTTCCGCCCTTGCCCTGCCCGCGCCCGTCCTCGCGCCCGAGCACATCGCCGACGCGCGTCTTGCCGTCGCCCTGCCCGACGTGTTTGCGCTTGCGGTGGTCGAAACGAAACTTGTACTCGTCGAGCGAGCGGATGGGAACTTTCACGCTGCGCTTGCCGTCGGACAAGATGATCGCCTCGTTCGAGACGATGGAGCCGAGGTTCTTCCTGATCGCCTCTCTGACGCGATCCTTGTGCCGCTCCTGATCAATGATGCCCTTGCGCTGCAAAGACCAATCGTTGCGCTGTACGGACATGATAAAACTCCTCTCGGACGCATGACGCGCCGCTCAGGCGGCGGCCGTCGTCCCCTCGCCGCCGCGACAAAACTCCGCGACGACCGAGACGAATTCCTGCGGGCGTTCCTCCTGCGGCAGGTGTCCGCAGTTGGGGAAGACGAACAGGCGCGAGTGGCCGATCAACTCGTGCAGGCGCTCGCCGTAGCGCAGCGGCACGTCGCGGTCGTGCGCGCCCCACACTAGAAGCGTCGGCTGTGTGATGCGCGCGGCCTCTCGCTCGATGCGTGTCGCGCGCCAGCCGCGCAGCGTGCGCAGGATGGCGCGGTGCGTGGCCGCCGCGCGCAAGGGACGCTGGTGCGCCGTGATGCGCGCGTTGTCGAGCATGTAACCGTTCTGCGCGGCGTAAGTCGTCCGCAGGCGATTCTTGACGAACCGCCGCGCGTCCAAAAGAACGGGCGCGAGCAGTTCGCCCACGACGGGCGTCGCGGCGAGTCGCAGCAGCGGCTTCTGTATGATCTCGTCGTTCGACACCGCGCCGACGAGCACCAGACGCTCGACGCGTTCCACGTAATCCAAAGCGCATACGGCCGCGACCGCGCCGCCGTAAGAACTGCCGACGAGCGTCGCGCGTTCGATGCCGAGCGCGTCCAACAGCCCGACGATGATGCGCGCCTGCGCCTCAATCGTGTACTCGCCGCCCCCCGGCTTACCCGAAAAACCGAAGCCCACGAGGTCTGGCGCAACGACACGAAAGCCCCCTTCGGCCAGCGGCACGAGCGCGTCGTTCCACACGAAGTTCGACGCGCAGAACCCGTGGATCAACAGCATCGCGGGCGCGCCCGCATCGCCCGCCTCCTGATAATGCACGCGCACATTCTCGATCTCGACGAAGCGCGAACGCTCCGCATGATGCAGACGCTCGCGGTGCTCGCCCCAGTCCACGTCCTGCGGGCGCGTCAACAACTTCAACGCCAGCGCGCCGCCCGCCACCGCCGTCGCCCCACCTAACCAGTAACGCAGCTTCATAAAGTTTCAGTTTAAGCCAAACGCCCGCGACTTTCAGACGGGAAAGCGCGGGCATTCGGTTCAAGTTTAAACGTGCGGCGACACTCGTTAGAGCCGCGCCCGCGCCGCGCCGGTTTAGCGCGAGAGCAGCGTGCCGACGTAGGTCAACAGTTCGTTGGCGCAGACCGGGCAGTAGCCGCCGTCTTTGACGAGACGGTCAACCACCTCGTTGATGCGGCGCAGTTGATCCGGGTCGGGCGTGCGGGAAGAGGTCGTGATCTTCACCACGTCTTTGAGGTCGGCGAAAATCTTCTTCTCGATGGCCTCTTTGAGACGTTCGTGCGAGGTGTACTCGAACTGCTTGCCCTTGCGGCTGAAAGACGAGATGCGAATGAGTATCTCCTGCCGGAAAGTGTTCTTCGCGTTATCGGAGACGCCGATCTGTTCTTCGATGGAGCGCATCAAGCCCTCGTCCGGCTCCATCTCCTCCTCGGTGATCGGGTCTTTCATCCGCTCCTTGTTGCAGTAGGCTTCGACGTTGTCGAGGTAGTTGTTGCAGATCGTGCGCGCCATCTCCTCGAACGAGTAGACGAAGGCGCGCTGCACTTCGATCTTCGCCAGTTCGTCATACTCCTTGCGCGCCGAGGAGATGAGATTGAGATAGCGTTCGCGCTGCTCTGGGTTGATGCCGGTGTGCTGCTCGAAGCCGTCCTTGATGGCGCGCAAGGCGTCAATCGGGTTGATGCAGGTCACGCCGTCGCGCACGAGCGCGCCCGACAGGCGGTTGATGATGTAGCGCGGAGAGATGCCGTCCATCCCTTCGCGCACGGTCTCCTCTCTCAACTCGCGCACGTCCTTCGACTTGTAACCTTCCACATCCTCGCCGTCGTACAACTTCATCTTCTTGACGAGATCGACGTTGGCGCGCTTCGGCTCTTCCAGTCGCGTCATGACGGCGAACATCGCCGCGACCCTGAGCGTGTTCGGCGCGATGTGGACGTTGCGTAACGCTTCGGATTGATTGAGGAGTTTGCCGTAGATGCGCTCCTCCTGCGAGACGCGCAGGTTGTAGGGCACGCGCACGAGGATGATGCGATCCTGCAAGGCTTCCGACTTGCGGTTGCCCGCGAAACTGACGTACTCGTTCTCGTTCGAGTGCGAGAGGATCACTTCGTCGGCGTAGATCATGGCGAAGCGGCCGGTCTTGATGTTCTGCTCCTGCGAGAGCGTGAGAAGCGAATAGAGAAACTTCTCGTCGCACTTGAGCATCTCGATGAACTCCATCACGCCGCGGTTCGCGATGTTGAGTTCGCCGTCGAAGCGGTAGGCGCGCGGGTCGCTCTCGACGCCGACCTCGCCGATAGTCGAGAGGTCAATCGAGCCGGTCAACTCCGTGATGTCCTGCGATTTCGGATCGCTCGGCGAGAACGTGCCGATGCCGACGCGCTCCTTCTCCGAGAAGAGCACGCGCTGCACGCGCACGTCTTCGTGGCGGCCTTGGTAAGTGTGTTCGAGCGCGTAGCGGCACTGCGGGCAGAGGTCGCCTTCGATGTAGATGCCGTAATGCTTCTCGATCTCGGCGCGGAGTTCGTGCGGGATGAGGTGCAGAGGCTCTTCGTGCATCGGGCAGTCTTTGATCGCGTAGACCGCGCCGCCCTCGCTGCGCGTGTAGTCTTCGAGGCCGCGCTTGAGCATCGTGACGATGGTTGACTTGCCGCCGCCCACCGGCCCCATCAAGAGCAGGATGCGCTTGCGGACTTCGAGCCGCTGCGCCGCCGACTTGAAGTATTCGACGATGCGCGCGAGCGGCTCTTCGATGCCGTAGAGTTCCTGCGCGAAGAACTTGTAGCGCGCCACCTCGTCGCGCGTGCCCTCGTTGAGTTTCTCGATCCCGGCGGCGTGGATCATGTCGTTGACGCGCGCGTGGGAGAGTTGGGCGAGTCTGGGGTTTTGCGAGACTAACTCGAAGTAGTCGCGGAACGACCCCTCCCAGTTGAGCGACTCGCGTTCGCGGCGCAAGTCTTCGAGCCGCTCGCTGATGTTGAATCGGTGTTTGCCATCCTGCTCTTCGTGCATAGCCTTGATACCTCTAAAACGGCTTCGCGCGCGTGGACGGCGTGGGGAAGTCACGCCCTTCCTTTTTATTCCGGGCGGCTCTCGAACGGCGGGCTGCTTCGCTTCGTCCGGGCTATCGGTCGCCCGCGTCGCGAGTCGCGTTGATATTAGGACAAGTCTCGATGCGACCGGTGGGGACGTGCGCGGATGCGTGCCCGATCTAGCGCCGTCGAGTCTTTGAAAATCCTGTTAGGACTTGGTTGTCAAACGAGAGCGACGGGCGGGACGTGCGACTTTTCGCGACATCTACTTTCGCCGCTTGCCGCGATTATAACACAGGCCGGGGGGGGGCGAATCAACGGTTATTTTTCGCCGCCCGCGTCGAGCATCACGCGCGGCTGCAAACGGCCGTTTGCCTCGTCGTAGACGCCGACGGCGATCAAGTTTCCCGCCTCGCCGTCGCGCAGGCGCACGCGCTCGCCCTCGCGCCACTGCGAACCGATGTCGCGCGCGACGCCAATCGCCGCGCCGTGACGCGCACGGCGCGCGTCCTCGGCCGTTAGATGCAGGAAAGCTAAATCGGGCAGCATCGCGTCGGGCGTGATCAGGAGTTCGCCGAGTCCGCCCGCCTCCACGCGCTCGGCCAGCGTCTCAAGCGTGACGGCCTCTGCGATCCGGAACGTGCCCGCGCGCGTGCGGCGCAACGCCGAGAGGTGCGCGCCCGCGCCGAGCCGCGCGCCGAGGTCTTCGGCCAGCACGCGCACATACGTCCCCGCCGAACAGGCGACGCGCACGCGCATCTCGCACGTCCCGTCCACGTTCGCGCGCAACCACGCGCCGCCCTCTTCGTCCAATACTTCCAACTCGCGCACGCGCACGCGCACCGCCGCGCGTTCGACTTCGACGCCGCGCCGCGCCAGTTCATACAACTTCCGCCCCGCCACTTTCTTCGCCGAATACATCGGCGGCACTTGCTCGATCTCCCCGCGCAGACTCTCAAGCGCGCGCTCGACCTCCGCCCTGCCCCACTCCGCGCACGACGCCCGCGCGCCCATCGCAGAGTCGTCCATCGCACCGCCTTCCGTCGCTCCGTCTCCCGTTGCAGCCTCGCCCGTCGCAGTTGCATCTCCTGCCCTCGTCTCCGCGCGACGCGCGCCCGTCAAGTCGCCGGTCTCGGTCGCGTAGCCGAAACGCACCGTGGCGTCATACTCCTTCTCCGCCCCCGCGAGGAACTGCGCGAGGCGCGTTGCGCGGCCGACGAGCACGACCAGCACGCCGGTCGCGAACGGGTCGAGCGTGCCCGTGTGGCCGACGCGCCGCTCCCGCAGCACGCGCCGCACGCGCGCCACCACGTCGTGCGAAGTCCACCCCGCCGGTTTGTCTATGATGAGTGCGCCGTCCATGACGTTAGGGTAAAGGGAAAGGGGGAAAGGGGAAAGGTGCGGCGACGCGAGACGCGTCGCCGCGCCGACCGCCGGGTCGAGGCGCGCGGCAGTTTTCTTCCCCTTACCCTTTCCCCTTTCCCCCTTTCCCTTCCCCGCCCCGCCTCCCCCTTACCCCTTCCCCTTTACCCTATGTTTTAATAGCCTCATGCGCAGGCCAAAACGCAGAGCCAATGTGAGAGACATCAACGAGACGGAGGCCAAGCCGAAACGCCCCGTTGACCCCGAACGCTCGCGCACGCGCACGCTGCAACGCGCCGTCAAACTCCTCGCCGCCAAGCCGCGCTCCGTCGCCGAACTACGCGAGCGGCTGCTCGAAAAAGAGTGGACGACCGAGGAGGCCGCCGATTACGCCGTCGCCAAACTCAGCGAGTACGGCTATCTCGACGACGAGCAGTTCGCGCTCGGCTACGCTTCGGCGCGCGTCCGGCAGAAGCCCGTCGGGAAGCGGCAACTGGCGCGCGACCTGCAAACCAAACAGATTGACCACGAACTCGCCGCACAGACGCTCGAAAAAGTTTTCGAGGCCATGCCCGAATCCGAACTCATTGATCAGGCCATCGAAAAGCGCGTCCGCCTGCGCGGTCGCCCCACGACTCGGCAGGAGACCAAGAGCCTCTTCGATCATCTCCTGCGTCGCGGCTTCAGCTACGACCTCATCATCAACAAAGTCCGCGCGCTCGCGTCCGCCGAACTGGACGAAGACGAAGAGGCCGCCGCAGGCGGCACGGACGATTAAAGAGCGCCGGGGCGAACGCTCTCGCCGCCATCCCGACGCGGCGCAAACCTCTCCGTGGAGACGCACATGGCATCAGCTTTTAGAAACTTGTTCGACTCGATCATCGCCGCGCTCGGCGGCGGTTACGACAAGCCGCCGCAGCCGCCAAAAGCCGACGCGCGGCCGCCGCTGGATGCCGGGCAGCAATACGCCTTCAATGGTTATCCCATCAACCCGGCTACCGACTGCCGCGTCTGCGGATTGTCGTCGGTGAAGCCCGAATACAATAATCAGTATTGCAGCTACGAATGCGAGCAGCGCATGGCCGACAGCATGGATGCGTGGCACGACCAGTTTCAAGAACGCTTCGGCGACGACTGACCACAACCCGCCACCACTCGACGCCCCGCACCGTCGCCTCCCGACATGGCGAACGCCGTCCGATCCGGCAATTTCACCCGCCCGCGCGCCGCGTGCTAGACTCATAGGTCAAACTTGAGGACGGAAAAACCACGGCTGGACGCTGTGGGGTGAGTGTAATTTTTATGACTACCGGAAACGACATACGCGAAATTTTTCTGAGCTACTTCGAGCGCCTCGGCCACACGCGCGTGCGCTCAAGCCCGCTTCTGCCCGCCAACGATCCGACGCTCCTGTTCACCAATGCCGGGATGAACCAGTTCAAAGACGTCTTCCTCGGTCAGGAGCAACGCCCTTACACGCGCGCTGCCTCGTCGCAGAAGTGCATCCGCGCGGGCGGCAAGCACAACGATCTCGACGAGGTGGGCAAGACCGCGCGACACCACACCTTCTTCGAGATGCTCGGCAACTTCTCCTTCGGCGACTACTTCAAGGAAGACGCCATCCGCTCCGCGTGGGACTTGCTCGTCAACGAGTACAAGCTCGACCCGGCGCGTTTGTGGTTCTCCGTCTACGAAGGCGACGAGGAAGTGCCCGCCGACGAAGAGGCCGTCACGCTCTGGGAAAAGGTCGGCGCGCCAAAAGAGCGCATCCTGCGTTTCGGGCGCAAGGACAATTTCTGGCAGATGGGCGACACCGGCCCCTGCGGCCCGTGCAGCGAGATTCACTATTACATGGGCGACGACCCCGAAGACCCCTCGAAGAACCGACCCGAATTCGTCAACGGCCCCGGCGACACGACGATGGAGATTTGGAATCTCGTCTTCATGCAGTTCAACCGCGAGGGCGAAGGCGTCCGCGATCCGCAGACCGGCAAGTATCCGTCCTACCGTCTCGAACCTTTACCGAAGCCTTCGGTTGACACGGGCGCTGGCCTCGAACGCCTCGCCGCCGTCCTGCAAGGCCAGACTTCCAACTACGACACGGACTTGATCCGCCCCATCATCGAGTTCACGGCCAAACTCGCCGACCGCCATTACGAACCCGACACGCAGGAAGGCTTCGCCATGCGCGTCATCGCCGACCACGCGCGCTCGACCGCCTTCTCCATCGCCGACGGCATCCTCCCCGGCAACGAAGGGCGCAACTACGTCCTGAGAAAGATCATGCGCCGCGCCATCTACCACGGACGCAACACGCTTGGCCTCGACAGACTCTTTTTCAACGAAGTCACAAACTTCGTCGTTGACCAAATGGGCGCGGCTTATCCCGAAATTGAAGAGCATCGCACCTTCATCGAGCGCATCGTCAAACTCGAAGAGAGCCGTTTTGCTTCGACTCTCACGGTCGGATTGCAAAAGATAGAATCTCTCTTCGCCACGCTGGAAGAGGGGCAATTTCCCGACTGGAAAGATCTTGCACGTCTCTATGATACATACGGTGTACCACGCGACTTAATTCGTGTCGCATTAGAGGAGCGGGGACTCTTTAAATTTACCGAGGAGTGGTCTATCTCTGGCCTCTTCGACGAAGAAACGTTCAACTGGCATTTTGACAGGGCGCTCAGTGGACTTCAACAAGCAGGAGCAAACCAAAAGGCTGAAGGCAAAGCTAAGGTCAAGCCGATCTATCTTGAACTTTCAACCCGAACAGATGCGCGCTCGGAATTCAAAGGCTACGAGACGACGAGCGTCGAGGAGTCGAAACTCGTCGCGCTGCTCAAAGGCGAAGAGGAAGTTCAATCGTTGAATGAGGGCGAAGAGGGCGAGGCCGTGTTGAACCACACGCCGTTCTACGCGGAGAGCGGCGGGCAGGTCGGCGACACAGGCGTGTTCGTGGGCGAGAAAGTTAACACCGCGGTCGTGGACACCTACTCGCCCGCGCAGGGGTTGATCGTTCATAAGATCAAAGTCGAGAAGGGGAGTTTGAAAGTCGGCGACATCGTTTCGGCGCGCGTTGATGTCGAGAAACGCGACGCGACCAGACGCAACCACACGGCGACGCACTTGATGCACGCCGCGCTGCGCGAGGTGTTGGGGACGCACGTCAAGCAGGCCGGGTCGGTCGTCGCGCCGAACTATTTGCGGTTCGACTTCTCGCACTTCCAGCCTCTCTCGCGCGACGAGATCGCAGAGATCGAGCGGCTGGTCAACTATCACATTCTCCGTAATGAAAAGGTGGGGACGGAGGAACTCGCGCTCGAAGAGGCGATGCAGTCGGGCGCAATGGCGCTGTTCGGCGAGAAGTATGCGGAGAAGGTGCGCGTGCTGAGTGTGCCGGGCGCGGAGGGCGTCTTCTCGAAGGAGTTGTGCGGCGGCACGCACGTCCGCTCGACGGGCGACATCGGCCTGTTCAAGATCGTGAGCGACGAATCCATTGCCTCCGGCACGCGCCGCATCCGCGCCGTGACGGGCTGGGACGCGCTCACGCGCTTCCGCGAGACGGAGGCGCTGGTGGATCAGGTGGCATCGAATCTGCGCTCGACGCGCGGCGACCTCCCGGCGACGGTCGAACGCCTCCAAGAAGAACTCAAGCGCGCGCGGCGCACGAACGACGAGTTGAAACAAAAACTCGCGAGCGGCGCGGGCGGCACGTCGGCGGCGGGCAATGGCAAAGACGCCGCGGTGCGCGAGGTGGCGGGCGTCCAGGTGCTCGCGCGCGAGGCGAGCGAACTCGACGCGGCGGGACTCCGCCAGTTGTCCGACACGCTTTTGGCGCGCGTGAAATCCGGCGTGATCGTCCTCGGCCGACAGGGCGAGGGCAAGGCTTCGATCATCGTGCGCACGTCGAAAGATTTGCACGGGCGCGTCCCGGCCGGTCAGGTGATCCGCGAACTGGCGGTCATCATCGGCGGGCGCGGCGGCGGCAAGCCCGACATGGCCGAGGGCGGCGGCGCGCAGGTCGAGAAACTCGCCGAGGCTCTGGAGGCGAGTTACGAAGTCGTCGGCCGTCTGCTCGCCGCGAACGGCGGTTGAGCGGCTAACGCGTTTGGATAACGCCGACGGGGGCGGTCAGGAGTCACACGGGCGAGTTCGCTCAATTTGATTCCGGCCGCCCCGTTCAGTTTTTGGCCTGCCCTGTTTCAGCCTGTCCCGCGCCGGTTAAGTCGCGGGCTTCCATTCCTTCTGCCGGTCGGTGAGGACGATGCCCATCCGTTCGAGCGTGACCTTGTTGAGCGTGCCGGTGATTTTGAGACCTTCGGCCTCCTGATATTTTCTAAGCGCGGCGCGCGTGTCGTCGTTGAGTTTGCCGTCCCCTTGCCCGTCATAAAAGCCGCGCGTTTTGAGGAGGGCTTGCGCCTGCTTGATCTGTTCTTTGGTCGAGCGAAAGACGGGCGCGCGTTTGACGGCGGGCTTCGAGTTCGCGTCGCCCTGTGGAGCGGTTGACGGCCTGACGGCGTTCTGCGCCGCCAACGGGACGGACGCGGCGCAGTAGATCAACGTGAGGAAAGCGACGAGCAGTCTTCTCATGGAATAACTCCTTCTACTAAAAGTCTTGGCGCGTGAGGCGCTGGATACGTGTCTTGAGGTAAAGCGCGCTCATCATATACACGCTGTCAAGCCCCTAGAGAGAACGCGAAAAGCACGCGCCGCGACCCGTAACGAAGGGTTAACCGCATGAACTCTGTGACCTTATCTCTGCTTGCAAATTTTGCGCGACCAATTTTCAAGCGCCCGACGCGGCGACCCGGACAGCAAAAACTTGCATAAAAAGTTGCAAGGCCACTCAATTCGCCGCCTTATCTCTTTACACAAGCCATTATTTTTTTGTGCCCCTCCGTGTCCTCTGTGTTGATGAGGTGAGTACCGGTTCATCAAGCGTTCAACGCAGAGGCGGAGAGGTCACAAAGGGGGAACAGAGAGAGTCAGCCGATTGCGATTCGCAATAAAAGCCGCAAACCTTCCCATTAAAGACGTGTTTTAACTTTGTTGTTGCCGCGCTTTCCGCCCGTGTGCTACTCTCAAAATGCGTCCTCATTCAAGAGGGACGCGCCCCAAAACGAAGACGCTCCCAAGAGAGTTTTCACCCTTCCTCTCAATTTTCTCAGCACCGGATTTTTGCAGGAGTCGCGTGAGACGGCAAGACGCGTCGCGTCGCCCTTTCGACTCCCGCGAGTAATTTCCAGACTGGCAGGCGGTATGAAAAAGTTTCCCCTCCCGTTCGTCGCGCTCGCGTTCGTCGCGCTCTGCGCCACCCTCGCGACGGCGCAGACGGGCGCACGTTATCATCACGATAATTTCGACATCGCGGGCGGCGTGCAGATCGCCGTCGCACCCACGCCCGCACCGCTCGCTCCCGCCGGGAGCAAAACCGGCAAAAGCGCGCGCGCTCTGACGACTTTCGAGTTGGCGAACGTGTCGGTTAAGCCGACCGTCTACAGCATGCGGCCGACGGCAAGTCGGGCGATGTACGCGGGCGCGGCGCTCGACGGCTTCACGACGGGCGACACGAAAGTTGATTCTTACATCGTGGATGCGAGCACGCGTCACGGCGTTGACCCGGTGTTGATCTACTCGATTATGCACCGCGAGTCGGCGTTCAAGAAGATGGCCGTCTCTTACAAAGGGGCGCGCGGGCTGATGCAGTTGATGCCCGCGACCGCCGCGCGTTTCGGTGTGCGCAACATCTTCGACCCGGCGCAGAACATCGAAGCCGGCACGCGTTACATACGCTTCCTGTTGAATCGTTTCAACGGCGACGTCGGCCTCGCGCTCGCCGGTTACAACGCGGGCGAAGGCGCGGTTGATAAGTACAGGGGCGTGCCTCCCTACCGCGAGACGCAGGAATACGTGAAGCGCATCTCGGAGCGTTACGCGTTGATGCGCGACCCGCAGACGGCGCGGCGCGCGCCCGTCGTGTCGAAGACGCCGGACACGCTCGCCAGCGCGGCCAACGAGACGCCCGCCGCGCAACTCTACGAACGAAACGTCTACGCCGTGCGCCTGCCGGACGGGAAGCTGATGCTCGTCACGCAGTAAGGCGAGCGCGAGAGAAACACGAATTGAGCGAGCGGGGCGTGTGTGTAAGCCACACCCGCCCCGCTTCAGTTTTTAAGGCTGCCAGTTGTCCGTGGTCAGTTGTCAGTGGTTCGAGTCTGTCTTTAGCAACTCGCGTGATCGCTACAGGCAACGGACAACTGATCAAGGGCAACTGACGATGGACAAAGACCCAACTCTTATCATCGTTCATCATTCCGCGTTCATCGTTCGATTCGCCTGTATGGTCTTAAACGACGCTCTTAGGTATGATAAACGCGCGCCGGGAATCTCTCTCGGCGCACGCGAGCGAACCGCAGATTTTTGGAGTCGTCACCGAACGTGTCGAACGCCGCACAGAGCAGCAACGCCGCCCCGCAGCAGCCACGCAGAGACGCGCGCACGACGGCGCGACGCGTCCTCGTCATCGCCCACAGTCCCGCAGGTGAATTACTGCCCGCACGTCTCTCCGCGGCTGGCTACGAAGTGCGCGCCGCGCGAGCCGGGCAGGCGGCCGCGGCCGTCGCCGAGTTCGCGCCGCACGTCGCGCTCGTCGAGGCGGGCGGCGGGCGAGGCGGCGGTGGCGCGGAGGGGTTGGAAGCGGCGGCGCGCTTGCGTGCCGAGCGCGCGACCGCCGCGCTTCCGCTCGTCCTCTTGTTCGAACGCGCGGACGCGGATTTGCGCGCGCAGGCCGTGCGTCTCGGCGCGGACGATTACTTCGCGCTCGCCACTCCGCCCGCCGAAATCGCCGCGCGCCTCGACGCCCTCTTCTGGCGCGCAGAGGCGGGGCGACGCACCGCCGCGCTCGCCGCGCTCGAACGTCGCGCCGAGATTGACGACTTCCTGCAACTGCTCGAAGGCGTCCGCGCCGACGCGAGCGAAGGCGCGACGGGCACGCTCGCGCTTATCGCCGACGCAGGCGTCGGCGCGACGGGCGCGAACGCGGAGACGCACACGCTCGCCGCCGCACACGATTTTTTCCGCGTCAACTTGCGGCGCGTTGATGCGGTCGCCTTTTACGGCCCGACGCTGTTGCTCGTCTATCTTCCGCAAAAGACCGCGCGCGCGGCGCACGCCGACCTCGCGCGTTTGAGCCAAGAGTTTCAAACGACGCAAGCGACAGTCGGCGGTTCGCTCGACATCGGCCTCGCCTCTTTCCCTGCGGACGGAACGGAGATCGAGAGCCTGATCGAACAGGCCGAAGCCGCGCTCCAACAGACGCGCCCGACGGACGCACAAGTGCGCGCGGAAGAGTCGCAAGTAGAGACTTCCCCGCCTCGTCGTCCGGCGGTCAAGACGGCGGTTGATGATAGTGGCGCGACCGCGCCGTTAGCTTCGCACGGTTCGGACGCGCCGAGGCCGGAGTCTGCCGCCGAACGAAACGCGCGCGTGGATTTCTCGCCGTCGCGCGCGGTGCGCGAGTCGAAACAGACGGACATGGAGACTTCGATGATGCCTGCGGGCGGCGGCGCGGGCGCGACTGCCGGGCAGGGGACGCTCGCGCAGGCGGCCGCCGACGCTGCGGCGCGCGAACGCGAACGGCGCACGCGCGGCGCGCTCATGCCGCGACGCCTCTTGCTCACCATCTCCGACCCGGCGCGCATGGCGCAGATCAACCTGCTGCTCAGGAGCGCGGGCTACGAAGTGCGCGCGGCCTTCGACGGTTTGCAGGCCATCAACCTGCTGCGCATCGAACGCCCGGACCTGCTCGTGATCGAAGATGCTCTCTACGGCATAGACGGGTTGGAAGCCCTGCGTCGCCTCCACCGACAGCACCACGAACGACTGCCGCTGCCAGTCGTGCTGCTGCTCTCGAACACGCCGGAACGCGAGCGCGTGCGCGCCGAAGCCAGACAACTCGGCGCGCGCGGTTTCGTCGTCGTGCCGTATGACCCGGAGGAGTTGTTGGACTGCGTGCGGACGGTCGGGATCACCGATTGAAGGAGTGAAACTTATGTACTGTATGAACTGCGGCGCGGACATTCCGGCGAATGTGCGCTTCTGCTCGTCCTGCGGCGCGCCCTCCGACACGGAAGCGACGCAAGTGGCCTCGCGCGGCGGCCGTGAGTCGTCGCCCGCGGCAGACGACATGCGCGTCCGCACCTCACTCGATCAGGAGTTGACCGCTGTCCGGCAGCCCGAACCGCCCGCGAGTTTCCGGCGCGAGCCGCAGCCGCCCGCCGCTGCGGGACGCCCGCCGCGCGAAGTCGAAGAAGCCGAGCGCGTCATCTTCAGCGTGCGCCCGACGTTTCTCTTCATCGGCATCGGCTACGTTCTGGCCGCCGCGGCGGCCGTCGGCCTGAGCATCCTGCTCGCCATGTTCGCCGGGCAATACGTCTCTGCGCCCGTCGCCGTGCTCATCACGCTCCCGCTCCTCTTGATCCCGGCCTCCAAGCACCTCAAGCGCAACACCATCAAGTACACGCTGACCGACTCAAAGATCGAGATTGATCAGGGACTCATCGCGCGCAAGACGCGCAACATCCCCTTGCGCAACATTCAGGACGTGACCGTCTCCACCACCATCCCGCAACGCATCTTCGGCTTCGGCGATCTCGTCATCGAAAACGCCAACGAGGTCGGCGGCCAGACGCTCCTCGACAACATCCCGCAGCCGCGCCGCCACGCCGAACTGCTCCTGCGCGAACTGCGCCGCTGGAACTAAACTGGAACTAAAACAGCCCCGGCGGTTACTATTAACCTCAACACAACGAGCGCATTAGGGCGGGCATCAAACTCGGTGTCGCCGGTCGCGTGTTATTTCGCCGTTTCATCAGTTGAAGGAATTTTCAATGCGTGTCTCACTTTTCTCTAAACTCTTCGCGGGTTGCTCGCTCCTGTTGCTCCTGCTGACTCCGACACTGGCCGAGGTAACGACCAAAGAGGCCGCGCAGTTTTTGCCGAATCGGCTCGGCGAGTTTCGCGCGCAAGGCGCGAGCCAGGCGGTAGCGACGCGTGATAAAGCTGCTTTGGTTGAAGACCGGAGTGTGCTCTCCGCCGCCTCACGCCTTTACATCTCGCCTGACAATGAAAAAATTTTCGTCACGTTGGTGAAGACCAACTCGGATTCGGCGGCTTTCGCGCTCCTCACAAAATGGCGTCTTCAAGCCGTCGGCGATCAGCGCGGCGGGCGGGTTATTAAGTTAAACAACATAGGGGGCGCGGTTTTTTGCACGTTGCAGACGGTCGCTTTTTATAAAGGAACAACTTTTGCGCTCCTCAACGGCGACTTGGGGGTGGAGAAAGGCAGGGCTGCTCCACTCGCCAACATGATCGCCGAAACTCTGGACGCGGGTTCGGGCGAGATTCCCGTCCTCGTCAAGCACCTGCCCGACTGGGAGACGGCGCAGACGGAGGCCGCTTACGCCGTCAGTTACGATCAGTTGCAGCAGATCGCGGGCAACCGTCCCGTGCTCGATGCGGTCTCTTTCGCGGGCGGCACGGAGGCGGTGTCGGCAAGCTACAAACAGGCCGGGCATCTGGTCATCGTCGAGTACGCGACGCCGCAACTTGCCACCGACGCCGACACGCGCATCAACGCGCGCGTCGCTCAGTTGCGCGGCGAGGGCAAGCCCGCGCCTTCCGCCTACCGGCGCGTGGGCAACTACGCCGTCTTCGTCTTCGACGCGCCGGACGAAGCGACGGCCGCCGCGTTGATTGATAAGGTGAAGTATGAGAAGGACGTGCGCTGGCTCGGCGAAGACCCTTTTGCCGTCGGCCGCGCAAATCGCGCGTGGCTGAACATGTCCACGAGCGTTATCGTCAACACGGTGAAGGCGACGGGCATCGCGATCCTCATCTGTCTCGCCATCGGCGGCGTCTTCGGCGGTTGGATTTTCACGCGCCGCCGCGCGCAGGCCGCGTTCAGCGAGAAGTTCTCGGACGCGGGCGGCATGGTGCGTCTCAACATTGACGAGATCAGCGCGCAGAACAACTCTGCGCGTTTGATCGGACACGGAGATAAAGCCGGGTAAGCAGGCGTGCGAGGTTGTGGCGCGGTCGTGAGGCCGCAGGTGTCCGGTAGACGTAAAGTAGACGTAAAAAAGCGCGGCGAGTATCCCCCAACACTCACCGCGCTTTTTTACTTAAAGCACTTCGCCGTGTTATCCCCTTGACGAAAGTTTGCGGGTTGCTGGACTGCCTGTAGCGTTCCCCCAAAGCACTACAGACGGTGACCAGCAACCCAGCAACTAAAGCTCTTCGACCGCTTGCCCGCAACAGTTCCGTTCCCCCAAAGAACCGCCACCGACATGAAGTGAGAGAAAGCCTCCCCCAAAGCTATCACTCACTGCCGTCTCCGAGCTGACCCGATAACACTATTTACTCAATTATCAATATTAACTGTTCTTACTCTTGGCAACGGCCATGCCACAAATCCTCTCGCCTGCGGCCTACTTTTGAAATCCAAAATTTCGTCAGTAAAAATGGGGACTCGAAGTTTCCCGCCCCGCGCGCACGCAAACCACGCCGATATTCCTCAACCGAAAATCTGCACGGTTTTTATACTTCCCCTGTGTACGCCTGAATTATTTCAATTCGCAATCACGCGAAATATGCCCGCTTAGCGGCTTTCTCATCCCTCGAAAAACTTTCGCCCGACCACACTTTTTTTACCGTTCCAACTCGAAGGCGGGGCGAACTTCGCCCACTTCGTCGCCCCGGTGATTGCGCACGACGAACTTCGCGTAAGGGGCGAGGCGTGCGAGCGCGTCGTCGTCGAGCACGCCGAGTTGTCTGAGCGATTCGATGACGACCGTCGGGCGGGCGCGCCTGTCTTCGCCGTCCTCGATCTTGAGCGCGAGGCCGAGGCCGCGCGGCCAGCGCGCCGAAGGCTCGACGCCCACCGTGTAGACGCCTTCCGCGCCAACCTTCGAGATGACACCACCGGCGGCGCGCATCAACTCCGTGTCGAGTCGCTCGCGCGTGCCGCCGACGAGTTCCGGGTGCGCCCGCATCGCCGCGACGATGCGCGCGGAGGCGGCGCGCGCGTCCGCGTCGAAATTGTCGGGCGGCGCGACGAGACGAGCGTACATCAAGGCCATCGCGCGCACCGGGACGCCGAAGACCGGCACGCCGCAACCGTCAATGCCGACCGCAACGTCTGCGGCGGGCACGCCGGAAAATTGTGAGACGGTGCGTGCGATGGCGAGTTGGGCGGGGTTGTCGGCTTGGTCGTAAGTCGCGGTCGCGCCGCCGAGGTGCAAGGCGAGGGCGAGCATCCCCGTGTGCTTGCCGGAGCAGTTGTTCTGCAAGACGCGCGGCTTCTCGCCGCGCCGCCGCAACTCGCGCGTCGCCTCCGGGCTGAACGGTTCGTGGACGCCGCACTTGAGCGCGCCCGCGCCGAGTCCGGTCTTAGCGAGCATCGCGGCCACCGTCTCTTCGTGGAGCGGTTCGCCGCTGTGCGAGCCGCAGGCGACGGCGATCTCCTGCGGGGTGAAGTTGAAACGGTCGGCCGCGCCCGACGCGACGAGCGGGACGGCTTGCAGCGGCTTGGCCGACGAACGCAGGTAGGTGACGAGTTCGGGCGAGCCGAGCGAGGCGACGACCTGCCCGTCGCCGTCAACCGCGACGACGTGGCCGTGGTGGCGCGATTCGGTAATCGAGCCGCGCGTAACTTCGACGAGCGGCGCGGGCGTCAGTTTTTTTTCGACGGGCGGGGCGGTGGGTGTCAAGGTATTCCGGGCGTCTTCCATCTCGGTTGGGCGGTGTGCCTCTGCGTTCGGCCTTCAAATTTTGATTGCTGTTTGGTGCGACGCATCTTAACCGCGCCCCGCCGCGCGCCGCAAGCCTCTCGCCCCGGCTTGGGCGGCGCGGTAAAGTTTAAAGGCCGCCGTCAGTTACGACGGCGGCCTTCTGTTGATTGTTACCCGATTGTTAATTCGACCTATGCTCAGCCAAGTTTGCGGGCGCGTTTGGCTTTCTTTGCGCCGTAACTGAGGATGGTCAGCTTGACGGGGCGGCGTCCGAAGCGGATGGCCTCGCCGTTGCTTGGAACCCAGATGTCTATGAGTCGGCCGCGAACTCTTCCGCCGCGGTCGGCCACCAGATATTCGCCGCTATAGCTTCCGGCGTCGAGACGGACGCGCGTGCCGAGCGGGAGCGAGTGGTCGGCGGCGATCAGGCCGCGGCGTACCGCGTGGCCGCTGGCGGTGCGTCCCGGCAGCGCGTAGGCCGTTGCCATGAACCTCTGCACCGATGCGGGCGAGTTGGTGGCGTCGGCGTCGTCGGCCTCAGTCTTCGCGTTCGCAGACAAGGCGGGCGCGGCGGTGGTCGCAAGGGCTTCGGCCGCTTTCGAGACTCCGGCGACGGCGATGACGGGCATGGCCGCCGCGAGCGCGCCGGAAAGCGTGCCGCTTTCGTGGGTGACTTGGATGACCGTCCGGCCGTCTGTCGTCTCCGTAGAATCCGTGGAGGCCAACCTGTTTCCTGCGACTAACGTCTGGGAGTAAAAAGTCAAAGAACACAGAAGGAGCGCGGCTGTGAGCACAGCGCCCCCCCTCAAGAGGGAATTCAGCATTGTTGTCGGTTCTCCTGTTCCGATGAAGTCTTTCCGGCGGCGCGCGAGTCCCGCGAGGTTTGAAGGGACTCGACCTCTGGCTCTAGGAGGTCTTAACACTAACGTCAGCCCGAGTGGGGATTGCATCCTTGATGCACTGACGCCGGAAAGAGCGTTGATTAAAAACAAAAACAAGCGAACATCACTGTCCGCTTGTTATGTAAATGAGGCTAACACAAGCCCCTAAAGGCTGTCCAGCCACGAAAACACAAATTCGTGATAGAGACGAAGGCTGTTCTTAGTCAGTTGTCTGTTGTTCAAGACCATCTTTAGCAACTCATGTGAGAGGCACATGCAACGGACAACTGACCCCGGACAAAGAACAGTCTCTTACTTCATCCCTTCGTCCTCATCCCTTCACCCACTCACCGCGATAGATCACTTCGGCCTCGCCCGTCAGCAGCACCTCGCCGTCGTCGCGCCACTCGACTTCGAGGCGGCCACCCTCCATCTCGACGCGGACGCGCCTGTCCGTCAACCCGTTCAGGCAGGAGGCGACGGCCGCGGCGCACGCGCCCGTCCCCGAAGAGAGCGTCGGGCCGACGCCGCGCTCGTAGACGCGCACCTCTATCGTCTCGCGGTCGCGGACGCGCACGAACTCGACGTTGGTGCGCTGGGGAAACTGCGCGTGCGATTCGATGGCGCGACCGATGCGCCGCCAGTCCGCCGCGTCGAAGTCGTCCACGAAGACGCAGGCGTTCGGATTGCACATCTGCAAGGCCGTCAGCCGCACCGTCTCGCCCGTCTCAAGTTCCAAGGGGAAGTCCGAGACCTGTTCGCGCGCCGCGCCCGTCAGCATGGGGATGGTCGCGCTGTCGAAGGCGGGGCGGCCGATCTCTGCGGCGAAGCGGTAACGGCCGCGCCCGTCCTGTTCCAACAGGCGGTAGAGTTTGACTCCGGCCTTCGTCGCCAGACGCAGTTCGTCTCTCTGCCACAAGCCTTGAAAGTAGAGGAACGCGGCGGCCGAGCGCGAGCCGTTGCCCGACATGGCCGCCTCGCTGCCGTCCGGGTTGAAGATGCGTAAGACGAAATCGGCCGTCGCTGAGTCGCCCGCCGTCGCCGAGTCGCCCGTCGCCGACGCCGGTTCGAGCGTCGCCACGCCGTCGCCGCCCACGCCGTAATGCCGGTCGCACACGCGCCGCACAAACTCCGGCACGTCGCCCCCGTCCACGACGCGCGCCAACTCGCCCGCCTCGCACACGATGTAGTCGTTGCCGTAGCCGTGAAACTTGACGAAATTCATAAGCCGCACAGGTTAAAACTCATGACGCGAGGGCGAGAGTGTCTTTCAGCAAGGCGAAAGGGTGAACTTGCAGCGCGAAATTACGAATCCACAGCGCGGAAGGGTCTTTTTGCAGTGTGAAAGTTCAAATCCGCAGGGCGAAAGTATCAATTTACAAAGCGAAAGTTCAAATCCGCAGAGTGAAACTGCAAATTTACACCGCGAAAGTATGAATTTGCAGAGTGAAACTATGAATCTGCACCGCGAAAGTTCAAATTTGCAGCGCGAAAGTATCAATTTACACTGCGAAACTATGGATCTGCATGGTGAAAGTATCAATTTGCAGTGTGAAAGTATGAATTAACACCGTGAAATCGTCATTTCGCGTCCTCTTACTCGCTCCGCGCCGTGAAGGAGGCCAGCAGGACGGCGATGGCGTCCATGTAATTTTGGCGCGGGGAGTTGTCGTCGGGGTAGTGGTTGACGATGATCGAGAAGGCGAGGCGTTCGCCCGCCGCGCTGGTGACGTAGCCGGAGAGGCCGGAGACGTTGTTGAGCGTGCCGGTCTTGGCGCGCAGATTCCCGGCGGCCACGGTGTTGCGCATGCGCCCGCGCAACGTGCCGTCCACGCCCGCGATGGGCTGCGCGTCGCGCCACGCTTGCGCGTGCCGGTGCTTGCTCATGTAGACGAGGAGTTGGACGGTTGACTCGGCCGTGATGAGGTTCTGCCGCGCCAACCCCGAACCGTCAACGAAGGAGAGGTGCGCCATCGTGACGCCCGCGTTGTTCAGAAAAGCGCGGACGACGGAGAGACCGGCCTCGGCCGTCGTCAGACGCGGGTCGGCCGGGGGAAATTGTTTGCCGAGCGTGCGCAGAATCAGTTCGGTGTAGAGGTTCTGGCTCGGCTTCAAAGTCTGCGCCGCGATCTCCGACAGGGGCGGCGACTCGCGCCGCGCGATCTCGACCGGGTAAGGATTTTTAACCGAGTTGCCCGCCGTCGCCGTGACCGGCTTCGCCGCTTCCGTCGTCGTGGTCTGTCCCGCTCCAGACGTGACGGGCTGGCTCGCAACGACGGGCGAGTCGGACTGCTTCGGGCGCATCGGCGCGTCAATGATGCGCGTGCGCCCTTTGATCGAGACGCCCTGCTTTTCCAGCGCGGCGCGCAGCATCGAGGTAAACAGCAGGGCGGGGCGCGCGGCGGCGACGCTGCCCGTGTAGCCCGGATCGTCCTCGGCGATCTGACCCGACACGACGACGAAATTTTGACCGAGCGGGCGATGCACGCTGATGTCGCGCTTCGTGCCCCGCGCGACGGTCGTGACGTTGTTGATGAAAGTCAGGAAGAGCGGCGTGTCCATGAAATCATCTTTGTTGTGCGGGACGACGCGGACGACGGGCGACGAGGGGCCGGTCGAGACTGCGGCGGGGTCGCCCGCGCGCGCGCCCGGCTTGACGGAGAGATCGAGCGCGTTGTCGTTGACGGTCAGCGCGCTGACGTCCGCGCCGTAGTACCACTGCAAGTCGTCCCACTCCCAACCGGGCGAGCGCGGCGGCCCCGTGAAGTAACTCTCGTCGCCGACGATGTTGCCCTCGACCTGCCGGACGCCCGCCGCGACGACGCGGGCCGCCAGTTCGTCAATCGCCTTGTAGTAGTCGCCATTGTTGAAGCGCGTGGCGAGCGTCGGGTCGCCGCGCCCGTAGACGACGAGGTCGCCGCGCAGTTTGCCCTTCTTGTCCGGCAACTCGGAGGCGTAGACGGAGGTGATGAAACGGAAGTCCGCGCCGAGGCGGTCGAGCGCGGCGGCGACCGTGTAGAGTTTCATGTTCGACGCGGGCACGAGCAGTTTGGACGCGTTCTCCTCGAACAACACGCGCCCCGTGTCGAGCGACACGACCTTGACGCCGACGACGGCGGGCGCGAGTTCCGGCTCACGCAAGACCTCCGTGATCTCCGCGCGCAACGCTTCGAGCGAGCGCGACGCCGGAGCGGCAGCAGCAGCAGTCGCCACTCCCGTCGCCGTTTGCGGCGTGGGCGTGGGGGCGACGGTGACGGCGGGCGCAGACGGTAACTGCCCGACCCGCCGGTCGCGCTGTGCATCCTGCGCGAGCGCGGCGATGGCAAACGGGTTGGCGACGAATGCCAGCAGCAACAAGGTCGAGGTGAAACGAAGGGTTAGACTTTTTTTCAGCGGCATAAGCATCGGACCATTTTTTCAAACTAACAGGCGGCGGCTTCCTACTTCTAACAGGCGGCGTTTGCCGACTTCTAACGGGCGATGACGGTTGCCGACTTCTAACTGGCAGCGGTTTCCGGCTTGAAGGAGTTGAGCAACTCCGCGACGCTGGCCGTCGCCGTGCCGAGTTTGCCGACGACGATCCCGGCGGCGTGGTTGGCGAGCGCGGCGGCTTCCGTGAGCGACGCGCCCGCGGCGAGCGCAGCGGCGAGCGTCGCAATGACGGTGTCGCCCGCGCCCGTCACGTCGTAGACCTCGCGCGCGACCGTGGCGACATAGACGGGCGCGGCGTCGCGTTCCAAGAGCATCATGCCGTGCTCGCCGCGCGTGATCAGCACCGACTCGCAGCCGAGCCGTTCGCGCAAGAGTCTGGCGGCGTCGGCCATCCCGGCGTCGGTGTCGTCTTCGGAGTTCGCGAGGCGCAGGGCTTCGTGGTGGTTCGGCGTGACGACGGTGGCCGGGCGGTATGAGTCGAAGTTGCGAATCTTTGGATCAACGAGGACGGGGATGTTGCGCTCGAAGGCGCGCGGCAAAATTTCCGCGAGCACACGCGGCGTCACCGCGCCCTTGTCGTAATCGGAAACGACGAAGGCGTCGGCCTCCGGCAAGGCGGCCGTGAGCGCGTTGATGAGGCGAGTTTCCGTCGCCGCGTCAACGGGCGTGCGCCGCTCGCGGTCGGCGCGCACGACGAGTTGATTATGCGCGATGATGCGCGTCTTGGTCGTCGTCGGGCGGCTCTCGTCCGTGACGAGTCCGGCGGACGCGTGGCGCGCGCCCGCTGCGTCGAGCGCGTCTGAGAGACGTTCGGCCGCGCGGTCGCGCCCGACGACGCCGACGACCGAAGCCCGCGCGCCGAGCGCGATCAAGTTCGCCAGCACGTTGGCCGCGCCGCCGAGGCGCACCGACTCGCGCCGGATGTCAACGACGGGCACGGGCGCTTCCGGCGAGATGCGCGTCACATCGCCCCAGACAAATTCGTCGAGCATCACGTCGCCCCAGACGACGACGCGCCGCCCTTCGATCCTTGCGGCCAACTCCGACGCGCGTTGTGGTGTGATGAGTTCCATACGTTTCGGCGGGGCGACTCCGGCCGCCGACGCCGCGAGCGATTCTACACGATCACAGGTGACAACTGCGGGTCGGCTACAACTGCGGGATCGAGATGCCCTTCGCCCGCACGATCTCCGTACCGGCGGGCAGCACGAGCGGCACGCGCGACTTCGCGTAGAAGGCGAGTCCCTTGTAGCTCGTCAGGTATTTGTAACTGGTGGAGAAGAACCCGCCCTCAGAGGTGACGACGAGCGGTCGCTCGGTGCGGCGCAAGATAGCCGCGAAGTCTTCCGGCGTGACGCTGACGAGGACGCCGCTCGCCTTGATCGCGTTAGCGACGGCCGCCGCGGCTACTGCTCCTGCGCTCATAAAGTTTCCTCCACTTACTTATTCCGCGCTCACCTGAGCAGACCCATCATCGCGGCTGCAAGCGCGAGCGGCCAGATGGTCGCCCCCGCACCGCCAAAGATGATGCACCACCACGCCAATTTCGCGCCGACGAGTTTGCCTTGAGATTGCCTGATTCTGCGGCGCGCCTCCCAACCGATGATGAGGGCGGCGAGCGGCGCGAGGCCGCCGACGCCGAGCAGTGAGAAGGCGAAGCCATAGCCGAGCAGCACGCTCAACTTGATCTGCGCCAACAACTCCGGCGGCAAGTTCTGCGGCTCGACATTTCTTAAACTGCCGGGAATGGAGTAGCGCATTTCTAACAGTTCCCCATCGAAGCACGGAACGCTCGTCAACCTGCCGCCAGCACGCGCTCGACCGCCGCGCTGACGCGTTCGACCGTGACGCGCCGGATGCATTGCGCTTCCGCAAACTCGCCGCAGGTGTAGCCCGCGCACGGCGCGCACGGCATCTCTTCGCGCACGACCTCCGAGGGCGCGTCCGTCCACGGCCGCCAGTGTGCGACGTTCGATGAGCCGAAGACGACGACCGAGGGCGTGCGAACGGCCGCCGCGATGTGCGCGATGCCGCTGTCGTTACCGACGAATAGGCGCGCACGCGCGGCGAGCGCGGAGACTTCCGGCAGAGACAGATCGTTGAAGGACACGACGCGCGCCTTCGCGCTTTCAGCGAACGCGCGGACGACGTCAGTCTCGCCGGGGGCGGCGACGGCGACAACGGCGACGCCCCGCGCGTCGAGTGTGTCTGCGATGCGTGCGAAGTTGCGCGCGTCCCAACGCTTCGAGTCGAAGGCGGCGGCCGGGTGAAAGAGCGCGAAGGGCTGCGCCGCGTTGATGCCCGCAGCGTCGAGCCTGTCGGCGACGCGCGCGGCCGAATCATCCGTGACGAAGAGGCGTGTGGCGGGTCGGTCGGTGACGGGCACGCCCGTCCAGCCGAGCAGGCCGAGTTGTTGTTCGACCGAGTGCGTCTTCTCTTGTCGCCACAAGTCGGTCGCGGGCGGCGCGGCGTGGTTGTGAAGTTTACTGAAACGATAACTCGCGTAGCCGACGCGCTCAGGCGCGCCCGACGCGCGGATCAACAGCGCGGCCGTGCTGCCGCCGTGCAGGTTGAACGCCACGTCGTAGCGCGCGGCGCGAAGTTGGCGTGCGAGCGCGAGGCGCGAACTGGTGCTGTCGCGTTTGACGGTGAGGACGCGCGAGGCGTCGGGGTTGCCGTCGAGCAGCGGCGCGACCCAGTCTTCGAGCAGGAGATCAATTTGCGCGTCGGGGAGGAAGCGGCGCAGGGCGTAGAGCGAGGGCGTCGAGAGCACCGTGTCGCCGATGGAGCGCAGGCGCACGACGAGCACGCGGCGCACGCCGCCCCAGTCCCAACGCGGCGGGGCGAGCGGCTGCGGCGCGGCTTCAACTGCGCGCGCGCCCGTTAAGGCCACAGGTTCGGGCACGGGACGCGTTGTTGCCGCTGGCGTGTGCAGAGCGTTCATTTCAAGCGGGGCGTTCGGTGGTAGCGGCGGCGGTTGGTTCGTCGTCCTCAATCGTCGCCTTGTCGGGCAACATCATCGGCATGTCGTCTTCAATCGGGTAGACGCGACGGCAACCGAGACACTTGATCGCGCTGCCGTCCTCACGCAGACGCACCTTCGACTGGCAAGCCGGACAGATCATCATCTCCACAAACTCTTCCGTGATCTTCATGCGCGCAAGATTAACAAAACTGGAGGGGAAAGGGTAAAGAAGAAGAAGGGGAAAAGGGGAAAGGGGGAAAGGGGAAAGGTCTGAAGCATGCTTCGTGATTTTTTGCCTAGAGTCTTCCTTTGCGTCTTTGCGCCTCCAGCGTGAGTTTAATTTCTGGCGAAGACGCAAAGTGAAGCGAAGGGTTGAGTGTTGCTGTGCGGCTTCCTTTCCCTTTACCCTGTCACCCTTCCCCTCTCTTCCATAATCATCCGCAGGCCGTGCTTCGGGCGGAGCGTCATACGCGGGAGCGGGACGACCGGGTGCGCGGGGGCGAGTCGCATGCGCCAGCGGCGTGCGATGGCGGCGACGAGGAGCGTCCCTTCCATCCACGCGAAGCCCTCGCCGATGCAGCGACGCGCGCCGCCGCCGAAGGGAAAGTATGCATATTGCGGGCGCGCCTCTTTCGCTTCCGGCGCGAAGCGTTCCGGGTCGAAGCGCAAGGGGTCTGGGAAGAAACGCGGGTCGCGGTGCATCACATATTGACTGAGGAGGACGAGCGTTCCTACCTCTGCGACAAAATCGCCGACCGCGTAATCCTTGACGGCGAGCCGACCGACGACCCACGCCGGTGGAAAGAGCCGCATTGATTCGGCAAAGACCATCTCCGTGTAACGCAGGCGCGGGAGGTCTTCCACGGTCGGCAACCTGTCGCCTTCGAGCACGGCGTCGAGTTCAGCGTGGAGACGCGCCTCCGCCTCCGGGTTCTGCGCGAGCAGATACCACGTCCACGCGAGCGCGTTGGCGGTCGTCTCATGACCGGCGAGAAAGATCGTCAACGCTTCGTCGCGCAGTTGTTCGTCGCTCATGCCGCCGGTCGCGCCCTCTTCGTCCTGCGCGAGCAGGAGCATGGAGAGCAGGTCGCCCCTGTCCGCGCCGTTCGCGCGACGCTCGTTGATGATGCGATAGATGACCGCGTCGAGCTTGGCGCGCGAACGCGTGAAGCGGCGGTTGGCGGGGAGCGGCAACTTTTCGAGATACTCCGAATAAGGCAGCAGGAGCATCTGGAAAAGTTCGAGCATCTCCGTGAGCGCGCCGCCGATCTCGTCGGCCTCGGATTCAACGTCCGAGTCGAACAAAGTCTTCCCGACGATGGAGAGCGTGAGCCGCATCATCTCGTGCGCGATGTCGAGCGTCTCGCCGTCGTGCCAGCGCGCGCTGTTGCGTGCGGCGTACTCGACCATCACCGCGCCGTAACTCTCGACGCGCTTGCGGTGAAAGGCTGGCTGCGCTAGTCGTCGCTGGCGGCGATGGTGTTCGCCCTCGCTCGTCAAGAGTCCCTCGCCGAGAAGGCGTTTGGAACGCTGGAGGGCGCGCCCCTTGTGGAAGTGGTCGCCGCGCGTGACGAGCGCGTCGCGGATCAGATCGGGGTGATTGAGCAAGAGGACGTGTTGCGGCCCCATGCGGAAGTGAACCACGTCGCCGTGTTCGCGCGCGATGCGCGTGAGAAACTCCAGAGGGTCGCGTCGGAAGGCGAGCAGGTCGAAGAGGGGCGAGCCGGCGCGTTTCGCGCGCGCTAACGGGGCTGTGTGTGCGGTCGCCATCTTGGGGAAACTCCGTCGGTCAAATTTGCCACGACGCTCGGCGTGAACGCGTGCGCGCTGAAAGTTCGACTACATTATTTCGACGACACTCACACGGTCTTCAACGACGCGTCTCGACATTGATCACACCTGCCGCTTTCATCCACGTCGAGCGGCGTAAAGTATTTCCGCAAATTCCGGGCGAGGTAGCCGGGGTAAATAACGTCAGGCATGTCGGGTTTGTAACCCTTCCGCTGGCAGGCCACGCACTGGTTCATCCAACGCCCCGTTCCTTCGGGATACATCTGTAGATATTCTTCGCCTTTGGCAGCCTTCATCCGCGTCGCCCTTCGATCATTTGCCGTACCTAACGCTCGCGCCGGGTCTTTGTTATTATACGCTCGCACCCCGACGGCACGTTAAGAAGGCGCGCGACATTTGTCCGTCACCGTCAAAACGGGCTTGAGAATTTGTCGGGGCGGGAGGCAGTTTGTCCTTAGAGTTTGCGATTGAATACCCGTGCCAGTTGCGCGCGCGTTACACGGAGGAACACCTGCGCGCGTGGGGGCGGCTCGGCAACATCCACACGCGCGTGACGACGGGCGAGCAGGCCGCGCCGTCCGAGGAGAAGCTGCGTTTCGTCGAGCGTTCCAGCATCGAGATCGAGCGGATGCAGGAGGAGACGACCATCTGCACGACGTGCCCCGCGCGCCTGCCGCACGACACGGCGGGCGAGGGCGAAGCGGTCGGCTGTCAGGGTCGCATCACTTACCCGTTCGACGCGCAGTTTGAAAAATTCTTGGCCGACCGCGTGCAACTCGCGCTCGACACCGTGAGCGTCGAAGACCAACCGAGACTCCTGCGCATACTGGTTGACCCCGACTCGCCTTTCGACGGCGAGGGCGCGAAGTCTCTGCGCGCCGTGACGACGCCCGAAGGCTTGCGCTTTTTCGAGTTGCGCCTGCCCATCCGTCTCGCGCGCGAAGCCTCGCACGTCACCACCGATCACCTCTTCGACGCGCTCGCAGGCTTCACCGCCGAAGACAACGCGCGCACCTCTTACGCGCGCGAACTGCCGCCCAAGGCCGCGCCCGACTACTACGACTTTCTCGATCTCATCCTCTTAAACGATCTCAGCGGCTCGGAGCGCGCACGCATCGAAAAGCGCAGCCAGAACTATCAACAGTTTCTACGCCTCCACGCCGCCCTCGAACGCGCCGAAGCCCTCCGCGCGCGCGTCCTGCTCGATTAAGCGAAAGGGAAAAGGGTAAGGGGAAAGGTAAAAGGGAAAAACAGGAAGCGGGACGCGGCATCGAATGGCTGCGCCCCGCTTTTGTCTTTCCCTTCCCCTTTACCCCTTACCCTTTCACCTTCTACCATCCCCTATTTATTCTCCTCGTCCAGTTCGCGCAGTGCGTTCAGGAGCAGGCTCGTGTTGCTGGTGGCTTGCAGGGTCGTGGGATAACTGTCGCTTGATCTCTCGAAGTCGAATTGGCCGCCGGTCAACTCGACGAGGCGACGCAGCGCGTCGGCGTCTTTGTCGTGGCCGCTTTCGGCCGAGGCGATGCGCCCCTCGTTGAAGTGGATGCGTCCGGTGGCCGCGCCCGCTATGGCGTCCGGTGACGTGAGCGTGAGTGTGCCGGTGAGCCGCGCGTTTTCGATGACCTGCACGGCGTCGAAAATACTGACGACCGAGAGGTCTCCGGCGAAGGTGACGGCGCGCGCCGCAGCGACGGCGGTGGATGTCATGTTCGTGGCGGCAGCGGGTGGCGGCGCGAGGTCTGGACGGCGCGCGCGGCGGATGGCTTCGAGGCCGGGCGCGATGTTGAGGCGCGGGTCGGCCTGCTTGGCCGCGAGGAGTCGTTCCTGCGCGGAGTCGAAGTTGTCGCGCGCGACGTAGAGTTTGACGAGCGCGAGACACTGGCGCGCCGCCTCTTCGGGCTGGCTGTTGGCGGCGGCGACTTCGCGCAGACGCTCGCGCAATTTGATCGCGTGCGGGTTCTGCTTGATGGCCTCTTGCAGCCGCGCTATCGCGCGCGCGTGCGACCTGTATTTCAGAAACAACTCAACGTCGAGCAACGCCGTCTCGACCTCTTCGCTGTAATCCGTGTCCGTGTGCGCGTCCTTCATCGTTGCCGCCCGCAGTCGAAACTTTCGCGGAGAAAAGTTTAGCACACACGGCGCAGCGGGATAGTCGCATGCTGCGAGACGCGGCGGCGGTGCTGTATTTCGGTCGCCCTTAAACCCCTTTTCGTATAGCCCGCCGCGCATTTTTCGCCCGTTATGTACGCTAACGATCACGCCCCCCGGAACGGCCGTGTTATATTCCCGGCTGAGGTTGTTTCTCAACTCACTCTTCCCAACTTTCAGTCCTGTTATCCTTAACTTTTCCGCGCCTTTTGTGTGATGCGGGGCGACGCCGTGCAGCGTCCAGACTCTTGTTGCACGGAGGAAACGTGGCATGCCGTGTGCTATCAAAAGCACGACGGTTATCACCCCCGATACGGTTATTCAAAGATGCTCCTGCCCGCGCGTGTGCGGTCGCCCGGCGAAGCCTCTTTGAACGACATCACAGTCCGGCGCTACGACCCACAGGAGGAATCAAAACGGATGCAAGATGAGTTGACGATGATGGATGCGAGCGCGGCGGCGACCGTCCGGCTGCTCAACCAGAGCTGGGCGGGCTATCTCCAGACGGCCTGCGCGCGCTTCAAGTCGCTGGGGCATGCGCACCGGAAGAACGGCACGCACGTCCTCGTCTCACGCCTGAAGCGCACGCGCCCCTCCACTTACGAACACTCCGTACGCGTAGCGCGGCTCGCACGCGTCACGGGGCGCGCCTTCAACTTCAACGACTCACGCCTGCAACAATTATCCTCGACCGCCATGCTGCACGACATCGGCAAGATACTCGTGCCCGAAGTCGTGCTCAACCGCCCGCGCCGCCCGACACGCATGGAGCAGTTCGTCCTGCACCTGCATCCGAGTCTCGGCGCGCTCTTAGCCACCTACTTCAACCTCTCGCCGGAACTGCGCATCCGCACCCAGCACCACCACGAACGATGGGACGGCAAAGGCTACCCGCACCGCCTCGGCGGCGAAGACATCCCGCTCATGGCGCGCATCGTGCAGGTCGTTGATACCTACGACGCGATGGTGGCGCGCCGCCCCTACTCCGCCCCGCGCACCCACAACGAAGCCGTCCGCGAACTCGTCGCCCACGGCGGCAAACAATTCGACCCGCGCGTCATCGAAGCCTTCCTCGACATGCACCCCGTCGAGCACGACGGCGGCGACTGCTAGCCACACACATTTCGCTCTAACAGAGGCGGCCGCTTTCTCAAGTAGAAAGCGGCCGCTTTCTTTTTCAACAGCCGCTTTCTTTTTCAACTATCGCCTCAAGCGTCGGATCAATTCTATCGGGCAGAACCAGCGTTCGTTACTTCTCTTAACGAAAGCAGGAGCGACCGGCGAACTCGTTGACGCTCGCGCCGCTTTCGTGTAAAAGCGTCCCGCCTGATTACTACCTCGCCAAAGGAGAGAGTTGAATGTCTATCAATGAAGAAAAGTTGAATCAATTGTTGGGAAAGTTCGTCGCAGATTTCGGCGCCGCCTTCCATGCCGGTCTGGTTGTCATCGGCGAAAGCCTCGGCCTCTACAAGGCGCTGGCGCAGGCAGAGCAACCGCTCACTTCCGCCGAATTAGCCGCGCGCACCAACACGGCCGAGCGTTACGTGCGCGAGTGGCTCAACTCGCAGGCGGCGGGCGGTTACGTCGAATATGATGCCGGGACTGAGCGTTACTTTCTGACCCCGGAGCAAGCCTTCGCTCTAGCCGACGAACAGAGTCCGGCATATTTACCCGGCGCTTTCTTGCTGGCCGTCTCTGCGCTGAAAGCCGTGCCGAAAATTACGGAAGCATTTCGCACCGGAGAGGGTTTCGGTTGGCATCAACACGATCACGGATTGTTTCGCGGGACGGAAATGTTTTTCCGCCCCGGTTATGCCGCCAATCTGGTCAGCACTTGGATTCCCGCTTTTGAAGGAGTCGAGGCCAAGCTCAAGGCCGGGGCGAAAGTGGCGGACGTGGGGTGCGGGCTTGGCGCTTCGACAATTCTGATGGCGCACGCCTTCCCCAATTCTACTTTCGTCGGTTTCGATTATCACGATAAGTCTATCGAAATGGCGCGGCAGAAAGCGTCTGAGGCGGGGGTGGCTGAGCGGGTGGAGTTCGCGGTGGCTAAAGCTAAAGATTATCCGGGCGGCAACTACGACTTCGTGACCTTCTTCGATTGCTTGCATGACATGGGCGACCCGGTGGGCGCGGCCACCCACGTCAGAGAATCGCTCGCGCCCGAAGGGACTTGGATGATCGTCGAGCCGTTCGCCGGGGATCGCGTGGAAGACAATCTGAACCCGGTCGGGCGCATCTACTATTCCGCTTCGACATTGCTTTGCACCCCGGCTTCCCTGTCACAGGAAGTAGGGCTTGCGCTCGGAGCGCAAGCGGGCGAAGCCAGACTGCGCGAGGTGGTGTCGGCCGGGGGATTCAAACATTTCCGGCGCGCCACCGAGACACCCTTCAATCTTATTTTCGAGGCGAAGCCTTAACGAATTGCGGCGTCGCAGTTCAAACCACTCTGCCTTCAGAGTCCTGCGCGTTGCCTCGCGTTTATTCCTGCCTTAAGGTAAAACAGGTACGACATCAAAAACTGTGAGGCAGGTGCAGAATGAAAGAACCAGGGGGCAGTGTCGCCGACGTCAATAGGCCGACTCTCAGCATGTCCACGCGGCGACGCTGGGCTGTGACGGCGGGTGTGATGACCGGGATGTTTCTCGCCGCGCTTGAAGCGACCGTGGTCGGCACGGCGATGCCCACCGTGATCGCCACGCTCGGCGGGTTGAACCATTACAGTTGGGTCTTCTCGGCCTACTTGATCACTTCGACGGTGACAGTGCCCGTCTGGGGCAAGCTCTCCGACCTGTACGGGCGTCGCCTGTTTTATCAAATCGGCATCGCCATCTTCCTGCTCGGCTCCGTCCTGTCCGGCACGTCCGGCTCGATGACGCAGTTGATCGCGTTTCGCGCGATTCAAGGGTTAGGCGCGGGCGCGCTCGTGCCGCTCGGCATGACCATCATCGGCGACATCTTTACGGTCGCGGAGCGGGCGCGCATGCAAGCCTACTTCAGCGGCGTGTGGGGGTTTGCCAGTGTCATCGGGCCGATCCTCGGCGGCTTCATCACCGACCAATGGTCTTGGCCGTGGGTCTTCTACATCAATCTGCCGGTCGGGCTGGCGGCGGCCTTCATCATTGGGCTCGCTTTGAAAGAGCCGGCGCGAACCGAACGCCCCTCGATTGATTACACGGGAGCCGCCTTGCTCATGGCCGCCATCACGATGTTGATGCTGGCGCTCGTGGAAGGCGGGGCGAGCATCTCGACGCTGTTAGCCACACGCAACCTCGCGCTCGTCGCCGGGGCGACGGTGCTTTTCCTGTGCTTCGTCTGGGTCGAACGACGCGCCGCCGATCCTCTGATCCCTTTCCAACTGTTTCGCAACCGGGTCGTCACGGTGTCAGTCGTCGCGGGCTTTCTCGCCGGAGTCGGGATGTTCGGCGCGATCTCCTTTGTCCCACTTTTCGCGCAGGGCGCGCTCGGTGCGACGGCGACGCAGGCGGGGTCGCTGCTGACGCCGCTGTTGCTGAGTTGGGTCGGGATGTCAATCATCGGCGGGCGACTGCTGCTGAGGGTGGGGTTTCGCCCGACGTGCATCACGGGCTTCGCCCTGATGACGTTCGGCTTCATCCTCCTTGCCATGTACCAAAGAGAAACGACACGGCTCTGGCTCTATCTGGATTTGATTCTGATCGGGGCGGGACTCGGACTGACGATGCTCACCCTGCTCATCGCGGTGCAGCAATCCGTCGCGCGCGCTCAACTCGGAATCGCAACTTCGCTCAACCAGTTTTCCCGTTCCATCGGCGGCGCGGTCGGAGTCGCCGTGATGGGCGCGGTGCTGTCGGCGGGTCTCACGGCGCGGCTCGGCGAAGTTGCGCGCAGCGGTCAAGGCGCGCTCACCGTCGAACGGGCGACGGAGTTGGCCGCCAATCCCAACGCGCTGATTGACCCGGCGGCGCGCGCCTCTCTGCCCCCCGCCACACTCGACGCGCTGCGCGGAGCGATGGCCTCGGCCATCCATAGCGTCTTCTGGGTTGGAGGCGTGCTCGCGGCGCTCGCGCTGCTGGTCTCGCTCTACCTGCCACGCGCGGGCGACGGGTCGCCCCCGACCGAAGCCGAGTGCTGCGCTGAAACCGGCGAGCGGATGGTGATGGCGGAGTTCACCACCATTGACCCGGAGCACGAGCCGGTCGCGTCGTCACCGCGGACTTAACGCCCGCCGCATCTCGTCGAGCCTTCGGTTGAAGTGCCGCTCGTCTCCGGCGAAGTGTCGGACGACGGCGCGGCTGATCAACGCGTCGAAACTTTTGCACAGGACTTCATCCGAGGCTTTGCGCCAACAGCCACGGCATCAAGTCCTGCTCCGCAATCACCTGCAACCAGACGTTGTGCCCGACGCCGGGGTACTCATTATATTTAACGTTCCCGTGATTGACCTTGATCGCCTCGACCATCTGGCGAGACTCGTTCGCGGACACGACCGGATCGTCCGAGCCGTGGAAGAGCCACGCCGGAGTCCCGCCTATCTTGCGGGCTATCGGAGAGAAGCGGTCGCCGTTTTGCAGCGGACTCCCGCCGCAAATCGAGACGAGCGCCGCGAACTTTTCGGGGTGGTGCGACGCCAGATGCCAGACGCCGTAGCCGCCCATCGAAACACCCGTCAGGTACACGCGGTTGGGGTCTGCGCCGAACTCCTTCACCGCCCGCTCCAGAGCATCCATGACCATTCGATCCATCGTCGGGTCTGCCCAGAACTTGTCCGGGCGACACTGCGGCAGTAAGACGATGGCGGGAACTTGTCCGAGGTAATGACGGACGAGCGCACCGGCTGTGCCTTCCGTCGGCACGAACCCGCCCGCGCCGCGCTGGCCGATGCCGTGTAGAAAAACAATCACGGGCAGGTTGTCTTGAAGATCGCCGGGAACGTAAACCTGATAAGTGTAGTTTTCTGCTCCGACCTCGACCGCGCGTTTGTGCACGCTTCCCTGCGAGTCGCCGCCCCGCGCGGGTGCGATGGTTGAAAGTAACCCGCCCAACATTGACCACAGCCCGTTACGCATGCTCGATTTTTGCCCACCCTTTGTTATGCACTGGCTCTACGCCGACGGTGCTATTAAAGTGTAAGAAGCTCCGCCGGTAAAGCGCGCAAAGATGGATATGAATCTACCCGTTGTCACAGCAGAGGCGGCACGTCGGCTCTTGATGGGCGCACAGGGGTTGCTCGCAGACCCCGGCCGCCGGGTCACACCGGCCGCGCTGCAAAAACTGATCGAACAGATGGGCTTCGTCCAACTCGACTCGATCAATGTGGTCGAGCGGGCGCAGCACCTCACGCTCGCCAGCCGCCTCGACGCCTACCGGCCTCAGCACCTCTCGCGGTTGTTGGAGCAAGACCGCAGCCTCTTCGAGCACTGGACGCACGACGCTTCCGCCGTCCCGACCAAGTGGTTCGCCCACTGGAAACCGCGCTTCGACCGGGAGCGCGAGCGCATCTGGAAAAAATCCTGGTGGCGGGAACGCATGGGCGAAGAGCCGGACAAGATCATAGCTCAGGTGCGCGAACGCATCGTTCGCGAAGGCGCGCTCCGCTCGCTCGACTTCGAGCACAAGCACCGGGGCGTCCCCACGGCTTGGTGGGGATGGAAGCCGCAGAAGGCCGCGCTCGAATACCTCTGGTCTACGGGCGAGTTGATGATTGCTCGCCGCGAGAAATTTCAGAAAGTGTATGACCTGACCGAAAGGGTCTTGCCCGGTCACAGCCGACAGCCGCAGCCGACTGAGCGGGAGCACGTCGAGTGGGCATGTCACACGGCGCTTGAGCGTCTGGTGGTTGCAACCCCGAAAGAGATCGCCGAGTTCTGGCATACTATCGGGATTGCCGAAGCGAAGGCATGGTGCACGGAGGCGGCGCAGGCCGGGCGCATTATCCCGGTGCTGTTGGAATCAAGCGACGGCGCGAAAGGGAGAGTCAGCTTTGCCGTGTGCGACTGGGAGCGCAGACTCGGTAGTCTCCCCGAACCGCCCGCGAGAACGCGACTGCTCAGCCCGTTCGATCCGGTGCTGCGTGATCGGGCACGCGCACTCAGGCTGTTCAATTTCGATTACCGCTTCGAGGCTTTCGTCCCCGGCGCGCTGCGGCAATACGGTTACTACGTGTTGCCCATCCTGGAAGGCGATCGTTTGGTGGGAAGGCTCGACCCGAAATTCGAGAGGAGTGACGGACTCCTAAACATTCGCCAAATCTACTGGGAGACGGGGATTCGCGTCACACAAGCGCGGCAGCGTGGCTTGGAAAAGGCAGCCGCGAAATTAGCCGGACTGATAGGGGCAAGTGGAATCAAGTGGCCTCGATAACCGGCGGCCTGAACTCTGATAATGTTAAAGTGGACGAACATCCGTCAAACAGAAACCCGGTGAAGACTCCGCGCACACGCGCGATCAGTTGTGAAAGGAATCAAAGGGGCTTGAGCACAAACAAAAACTCGTTAACGCATCTGGTTCGCGAGCCGGGACGCAAGGGGCAATCGCCCGCTCCGCTCCTGCTGCTGTTGCACGGCATCGGCAGCAACGAGGAAGACCTGTTCGGCCTCGCGCCTTATCTGGACGAGCGGTTTCTGATCGTCAGCGCACGCGCTCCGGTCGTGATGGGCGCGGGCGCATACGGCTGGTTCAACATCGAATTCACTCCGCGGGGAATGACGGCGGACATAGAGCAGGCGAAGCGAAGTCTCGAATTGATACCCGGCTTTTTAGACGCGCTCGTCCACACCTACGGCGCTGACGATAAATGCGTCTATGTGGCGGGGTTCAGTCAGGGAGCGATGATGAGTCTTGCGCTCGCGCTCACCCGGCCTGAGAAGATCGCCGGGGTGGTCGCGATGAGCGGGCGCTTCCCTGCGTCGGTGCTCCCGCACGAACTGGATCAACACGCGCTCGGAGGCATGCCGGTGCTCGTCACCCACGGCCTGTACGATCCTGTGCTGCCGATCGAAGAAGGCCGCGGTATTCAGAAGCAGCTACAGACGCTCCCGGTGAAACTCACTTACCGCGAATACCCGATGGGGCACGAGGTCACTTTAGAAAGTCTGAGGGATGTCTCGACGTGGCTGAGCAGAGAACTCGATGAACACTGTATGACCTGATGGACGGGTAAGAGTTAGTAAACGAAAACTCTTTGCTATCTAATCCGTTGAAGTGTTGCTGAACAGGGAGAACTCATTCTCCCTGTTTTCAAGGAAAGACTCCCACCGTTCCTCAAGCCTGTCCGCCGCTTCACTGCGGATGCTGATGCCTGAGATTTGTGTGTTCCAGTTCACCTTCGACAGCGCGCCTTCATTCAACCACTCGCGCGGGAAGATGGATTCGCTCTCAGGGTTCAGCAGCGTCTCCCAACGAACGTTGAGGTACATGGTCGTCCTCCCGGCACGCGCCTTCTCTGCCCGCCAATGAATCTCTTCAAACGGCTCGGACTCGGCCCAACCAGCGCCGACGATGCCCCTCGGCTCTTCGCCCTGACGTAACAGAAACAGCCTGTCGCCTCTCGCGATTGATTTGTTATTCCCGCAACTCCAATCGCTGAGGCAGAAGCCGTTCTTCTTAATTTCGCCGATGCGTTTCGAGAGGTCTGTCCAACGCCACTTCTTCGGACTCCATGTCAGGAGGTACGTGTTCATGCTAAATGCCGACTCTCAAAAGTCTCGTCTCGACAGTAAACGGGCACGTCCGCGCCGCTGTCGGGCAGAACCGCCGCGTTCTAAAAAAGCTGCCGGGTGAACGGGTTCGTTCGCTCGTCACGCCGGTTCGCACATTCGTCAACTCAATCCCGCGCTTCGTCACATTTTCGTTGTCACTTCCAAACTCAACACTAAACTACTCTGTGGCCGCGCGGCAACAACATTCATTTTTAGCCTTGCCGTCATCCCGCCGGAGAATGTGCCGGGAAAATTTTTGCCACAAATCCACGCCCCGCGGTGTCTACCTTTTGTAATGCAATTTAAGTCAGGAGATGTTGCCATGAACAAACACGTGCAGATGTTAACGCGCACCGCTTTCAGTCTCGCCCTCTTCGTCTTGATCGCCGGTTCGAACGCCTTCGCACAGGGCGCGGCGGTGACGGGCACGTGGACGGCCTCGGCCAAGGCCGAAGAGCCTAGCAAAATTTACCTGTCTTTCGAGCGTCGCCACGAAAACGGCGGCCGGAATCAGATGGGATCAAACTACGATTTTGCCGATTTGCAAGGCTTGCGCCGCGAACAAGTCGTCAACGGCGGCGCAGCCAGGTTCAGCCTCGTGCGCGAGGCGGGCACGATTGACTGCGAGGGCACGTTCCAAAACGGCAAAGGCTCAGGCACTTTCCGCTTCACGGGAAATCAGAGTTTCCTGTCGGCGATGAAGAGCCGGGGCTTCGACTTTGAAAAGAGTTCTTCCAAGCATAAGGACGGTCACGATTCCGAGGACAGGCTGTTCGCGGCGACGACCTTGAACGTGACGACCGTGTTAGCCGACGACTTGCTCTCGGCGGACTTCGGCAAACTCGACGTTGACGATCTGTTCAAAGCGGCGATCTTCAAAGTGGACTCGAAGTTCATGCGCGAGATGAAGGCGAGCGGCTTCCCGAACCTCGGCATGGAGGAACTGGTCAAGGCGCGGATTTTCAACATAGACGCCGACTTCGTAGCCAAGGTGGCTCAGATGGGCTTCAACAAAGAGCCGTTCGAGAGTCTCGTCAAGATGCAGATTTTTAAAGTCACGCCGGAACTGGTCGCGCAGGCTCGCGGCGAAGGACTCACGAACCTTTCGGTCGAAGACCTCGTGAAGATGCGCATCTTCAACATTGACGGCGACTTTATTCGGCAGGCGAAAGCCGAAGGCGTCTCCATTGACATCGAAACGCTCGTGCAGAAACGCATCGGCGTTAGAAGCAGGTAAGCTCTTCTGCCCCGGCTCGGAGAGACTCAAAGGGATTAACTTTTTTCGCGACGAGGTGGCGGCGGGTTTCTAAAAGCTCGCCGCCACCTCGTCGCGTCCGGGTGTGGAAAATATGCTATTGAGGGAACGAGTTGAAGACCTGTCAGGCTTGCTGCCCCGGCACATTTACCCAATGCGGATTCGACGCCAACACCTTCTCGTAAATCGGACACTCCCGCCTGTGCGCCCCCGGTAGGTATCCCGTGCTCATCAAAAACTCGTTGACGATCTCCGGGCCTGTGAATAAGAAGCGCTGCTTAAACAACTTCACCCACGCTTCTTTAGACGCCGGGTGGTGTCGGTTCAACCACTCCGCGAACGAGCCGTGTTCGTGACGCAGTTCGACCAGCCGACGCGCATTCTCAATGGCCGCATTCACCTTCAGACGGTTGCGTATGATGCCCGCGTCGCCGAGCAGGCGCTTCCTATCGGCATCGTCGTAGGCGGCCACCGCGTCGAGATCGAATTCGCTATAGGCTCGTCGAAAGGCCGGACGCTTTCTCAGGATGGTTGACCAGGAAAGTCCCGCCTGATTGATTTCCAGAATCAGCCGCTCGAACAACGCGGAATCGTCGCGCAGGGGAAAACCGTACTCGTAGTCGTGATACGGTTTGTGTAAAGAATCCGTGACGGCAAACTCGCAATAGGAAGTCATGATTTAGAGAGTTTATCCCACCCGCCGCCCGGCGGCCTATCACGATAGCGAGGGCGGATTGACGGCGGCTTGGGGCTTAAACTCTTCCTGATACATCCAGAGATTCTTCCGCTCGACACGCACATACAATTCGCGGCGAAATAAGCTTTGAACTTGAACCTCACGCAGTGATAATAAACGAACTGCCGTCGCGTTAAAGCGTGACAATGACTGTCCCGAAACTCTCAAACAAGAAGGAATCCGCAAATGACTACGCGTGCAAAACTTTTCCCGGCCGTGATTTGCGTCGTGACACTTTTAAGCCTCAGTTCGTTTGCCCAGACCCCCGAACCCCGTCACACGCCGAACCCGGTGTCTCAGGCTCAAGAACGAGCGCCGAGCATCCCGCCGAACGCCAATCCGAACGACCCGGTGGCGAATGAGATCGGGCTCCTGCGTAAATCGCTGCAAACTTTGAATACCAGGTTGCGCGAGATCAGCGACAAGTTCTCCGCGCCCGATGCAAAACAGAGCGCCCAGTCGAACGACCAACAAAACCGCATTGCGCTCAATTTAGAACTTTTAAGTCGAGCCGAGCAGCGCGCCGAAGTCATGCGGAAACAGCTGCTCGAATTGATCGAAAAGGAGACTTCGTTCAAAACCCGTCTGGTGCAGATTGAAGAAGACATGCGTCCCGACAGCGTCGAGCGCGCCATCAGCCTGATCGGCTCAACCCGCACTTCAGAACTGCGGGACGTGCGCCGCCGGGTGCTGGAAAATGAGCGGAAGGGAGCCGAAAGCCTGCTGAACCAAACTTCTCAAAGCCGCGCCCGCCTCGAAGACGACGTGAAACAGGCCGACGCGCTGGTTCTAAAACTCCGCCAGCGGGTACTCCCGTTGATCGAAAAAGAGATCGAGAAAATCAATCCCAATTAAAAGCATTGCAGGCGGCGCGCTGAACGTTTGTTTCTTCGTCTGATGGTCACCTCTTTTCGAGCGGCGATTGCGGGATTGGCGGCCATTTAAAAATCGAACCTCAGCCCGACCCGCACGGTGCGCGGGCGCAGTGTGTGGGGGGGACGAGGAACGAGTCGAGGAACGCTTGACGCTGCTCGGCGGTCGCCGCAGGGCGCAGCGCGTTGAAGCTAATAAACTCCGCGCCGAAGGTGTAGACGGTTTTGTTGAGCAGGTTGCCGATCTCGATGTTGGGAAGCGGGGAAATGGATAGAGATACAGTCCACGTCAGCCGAGATCTCTAGCGTGAAAGGTTTTGAAAGGTTTTGAAAGGTTTATTTGATAGCTTTCATTTGAACAACCAACTCACTCTCAGAATCTGAGACCGACCGCTACAGTTGTCACGACTACTCAAAAAATGGGCAAAGAGGACAAATCAACGGGTTCCCCATGTTGGTTATAGTAGGTCAAATTCTGAAGATGCTCGGCACTAGCTGATTTTCTTACCTTGACCTCCTTTATCAACTCTTCAATCTCTCTTTCTATCCTCTCAATGGCCGATTGTGTGTCGGAGCGCATCTCGCCCCAAATGATCTTCTCAAGGGCGGCGCAAATGAGGTGCGCGATCCGCTCATCCTCAAGTTCCTCAACACCCGCTGGAGAAGGCGATCCCCATTTGCCCTTCGCCTGAGACCGCACCTCATTGACTAAATCTTGGTGCTCAGGGAAAGGTATTCCCCCGTACTTCGACTTGAGCATCCGATGCTTTTTGGTAAAAAGATTTGCCGACTCGACACTCAATTTATCAATCCGCCGCCGTGTGCCCGAGTCGAGTTTGATTCTTTCGTTTGCGGTGTCACCGGGCGGTGCGCGCCGCGCTGCTCGTTTTCGTTTCGCGGACGCCCAGTGCCTGATCCATAAGAAGGTCGCATGCGCCTTCGGATCCCGATAGAGATCTTCTAAAGTGATGGAATACAATAGCCGGTATATTTCACGCTCATACTCTGGCATACCGGCCATATTGCTGACGTACTCGGTGTGGCAGAACTCACACTTCACCGTAATCAAGTCTTCCGGCCGTGGGGACGGCTTCAGAGGATCAAGCCACGACGAATGGTATCTTTCTTCGCGGCAGTGAGGGCAATGGCGTGATCCCTTGCGGGCAGTTGCTTGAAGCCTTTTTATGCCAACGGTTAAACTTTTGACCGAGAGGTGGAGGCTCATTCTTCCTCCTTTTCTTTGGATCGAGCTTCGATCTCCTCCTGTTCCCGCTGTGACCTGTAGAGTTCTTGAAGTTCCTCCATGTCAGCCTTCAACTTCTCTATCTCGCCCATGCGGACGGAGTTGTCAAAGAAGAAGCGCGCCGCGGCGATCCGCGCAGAGTCGGATGCAGTGCCGTTAGTCATAATCTCATGGAGGACTGTAATAGCGTCATCAGCGTTCCGCTGGACACGGATGGCAGTTTGGGTGAAGTGGTGTTGCTGAGCCTCGCGCAGGCGACGCTTGAACGCCGGCTCACGCATGTAGCGCCAGAGGGTGGTTTCGCCAATGCCGGCAGCACGGGCTGCTTCCTTCAGAGTGGGCGCACTGAGAACAGCTTCGAGGGCTCGTTCTTGGCGCGGCGGGAGGGGAGCGATCTCCTCCCCGCTGTCGGGCTCCTCGTGGTCACCAACATCGGTTAATAGTTCTTCATCCTCTAGATCCTTAAGCGCGGACATGGGGGCATACTCCTTAGCAAGTAAGTGTGAAATTTAAGTTGTGTAGTTGGAGAGAAACACCTTCGGGATATGAGGGGTGTGTCCCTAGCTTGCAGGCGGCGCGCGGCGTGGGCGCGTCCGATCAGCGGCAAGATACCATATTATCTGCGGGGCGCAAGACTTTTTTAAATCAATGAGGGAGTTCAAGCTCTGCGACTAGTGGCTAATGTTTAAAGTCATGCAGCCTGTCGAGACCTTCCCCTTGAAGAGGCGAACCATGTAATGAACCGCAGCCAAGCCCCCGAGCTTAAGAGCTCGATGCGTGAATATCGGGATCAGGACCTCAACCGGGCTTGCCATGACTCATACGGCTTACTGCCCCGGGTGGTATGTGCGCTCGGTGTGTCCTTTCAACTGCTCCGGATAGAAGTACACCTCCCTGAGGTTGCCCGTCGCGTAACGCTCCGCCTGATCATTGAAGTGCGGCGAGGCGGGGTGGCCGCTCTCACCCCCAGCGGTGACGGCGCTGGCGCGCACTCTGTCACCGAACTCCACCACGGCCACGAAGCTGTTCCCGCTAGTGCCGTACCAGCGCTTGGCACCCGGGAAGAGCGGCGTACTAAAGGATGCCAGTGAACCCCAGCGACCCGCCGTAAACCCCACGGGGATGCTCGGCGCGGCATCGTTGAACGGATGCGCGATGTCTCCGGTGAAGCGCTGGAAACGGTTGATCTCACCCCAAGGCGTCCGCCAGCTGCCGAAGTCCCGAGCCAGACGGTCTGAAGCGGCAGCGAGCGCCTGAAGCCGGTTTTCCGCGGTAGGATTGGCGCTGCGCCTGCCCAGCTCGGTGCCCCAGAAGATCGCCAGCGCCGTCGGCACCGACGTGGTTGACCAGCGGCGGTCCCATCCGCGCAGCAGCTCGATCTGCTCGGCCAGCCTCACCTTCAGCGGGTGTGTAGCCGAAGCCTCAGCGTATGCCTTGAAGAGCGGTGGGAGCAGCTCGTCGAAAGCCGTGAGATAGCTGTCGTACGCCGCATCCCGAAGCGACTCGATCGTGAAGTCCTTCTTGTCCTTGAGCACACGCACGGCGTGGCGGCCGCGCGGAGACGGGGAGCCGTTATCGACATAGCGCGGGTAGTCCTCCCGCCTCGGGCTCGAAGGCCCGGCCGCCTCCCAGGGCGAATCGTTCGAGTTGTAGAGCCAGCCGCTTTGCGGGTTGAGGAGGTGCGGCGACTCCTCGACCGACAGCAGCCCGCGCCATTCCGTCGCCGGATCGCTGCCGTCGACCGGCTTGGTCCAGTCGAAGCGCGGGTCGCGCCGCGGAATGAAGTTGGCGTGCAGGTATGCGATTTGGCCGTCGGCGTCGGCATAGATGGTGTTGTTCGAAGAGTTGGTGTGGAGTTCCATGACCTGACGAAATGCCTTGTAGTTTCTGGCCTTCGTCCGCAGGTATGACTGCATGAGTGCCTTCACAGGGTCGTGCATCAGCCGCACGCTCACCCACTTTCCGCCCGCTTCGCGGACGACGGGGCCGTGGTGCGTGCGGTAGATGGTGAACTCCTTGTTTGCCGTGCCTCTCTCAGTCCGGTATGCGACGTTGACGTGAGAGACGGTCACGGGCCGCTCCCCCGCCCCGTAGCGGTAGTAGAGTCGGGCGCCTTTCCTGTTGATCGTCTCCAGATACTCGTCCATAGCATCGGCGGTGCTCGACGTGTGCATCCACCCCGCGCGTTCGTTGAACCCTTGGTAGACGAAGAACTGTCCCCACGTCACCGCCCCGTACACGTTCAGCCCTTCGTCACTCGCCGCCTGCACCTCCGCGCGAAAGAAGAAAGAGGTGTGCGGGTTGATGAGCAGGAGGGCGCGGCGTCCCGCTGTGTTCGACGGCGCGATAGCGAAACCGTTCGACCCGCCGGGCTCGCCGGCGAGTTCGTGTGCCCCGGCCGTGCCTGCGTCCACGGCGGAGACCTGCCACCTGCGGTCGCTCCCGTAGAACGCTTCGAGTTGCTTGAGATCGATAGTTTCGAGATCCCAGCCGATGCTCCCCTCCGTGAAGCTGAGCTCCATCCAGGGTTCGAAGTGCGTGATGACTTTGGGTTTCACCTTCGGGTGCTTGTGAAGGTAGTAGTTGAGCCCGTCGGCCATGGCGTTCATGAGCGCCTTGAGCCACTGCGGGCTCGCCGCGTACTGAGCCCTGAGGCTCTCTTCGTCGGTGAAGAGCCTCATGCGAAGGTCTTGGTAGACGGCGCGCTCGCCCTCGGCCTCGGCCACGCGCCCGAGCGCGTTGAGGTAGTTCATCTCCACGCGGTTGAAATCGTCCTCGGCCTGCGCGTAGAGCAACCCGAAGACGGCGTCGGCGTCAGTCCGCCCGTGGATGTGCGGGATGCCCCAGTCGTCGCGGATGATAGTGACGTTGCGCGCTTGCCTATCCCAGCGCGTGAGTTCGCCGAGGACGCGGGACTTTTGAGGCCGACGCCGCTGCGAGCCAGAGACACCGGCAGCTGTGCTGTCCGCGCCTGTCGCAACGCCTACCTTAGATGCCCGTACAAGCGGGGTAGCCTCCCGCCCGTAAGCATGCTGCGGCGCGAGCAGGAAGAGTGCAATGAAGAAGAGAGAGAAAAATCGATCCAGCCTTTTCACCCTGAATCCTCCTTCGAGAGAGTGTCGATGACATTTCCTTTAAGAATCAGACAGCCGATAGAGCTTGCAGCTCAGAGCATACGACACCAACGTCGCGCCGGATAAGCGTGCGGGGAGTTAAGAACAAGCATTTCAGGCGGGGAAGTGCTTTACTCTTCTTGTGCACGTGCGTGGAAAGCTCCGCGCAACAATAGCAGCGCAATAGCAAGAACTTTGCCTGGGGAGTAGGGCGCCATGCCTCACTCTTGATGTAGAAGAAATCTAACGCCCGGCATCACCCGCCGCGCATTCAACCCCGACACGGATAAGTCTCGCGGATGAGAATCGCGCTATTCGCGGTCGGGTGCATGCCGTTACTAGATGCGGCGTGGCTACGGACAACTCAACCGGGACGACGAACTCTCCACTTTAGAAAGAACTCTACATCATCCGTGGTCACATCAGCTTGCTCCCTAACATAATCACTTTCATCTCTCAACGCGGCTTCAATCAACGGCTTGACTCTGCTCTCATTAAGCTGCCGATGGACGCGCGCAATATGACCGAATCCGAGAATAGCATTGCCTCTGACATTAAAATTCCTATGCTTGGCCAAACGCAAGCAAATATCTTCAGCCCAGCGCGGATCGTCAGCATAGAGTGCCGCCGAAACAATAGCGTTCAGAAGCTCGTTTGTCTCATTCCGCGAGATTGCAGATTCAACCTGATCTTTGCTTCGTGGTTCGATAGCTTCGTATTTCATAAATCGAGAAAGCATCTAACGCCCGGCATCGCCCGCGCCCCAATTTATCGTGCATGAGAGGCTTCGTGATGGGTGTAGGGTGCATGCCGTTGTTAGGCTGCGCGGCGGAGGCAAGCGTCACCTCTTCAAAATTCAAAATTACGAAACAGAATGAAGCTCCCCATAAGGAGAATTGCTCCGTTCAGTACAAATCCGAGGATTGAAAATACACGTCTTTCCTCTTTTCGGACAAGGCCGATAATTGATAAAACGAATCCCACGAGAGCGCCACAAGCAGCGAACAACGCGACCGCCCCAAACACAGCGAGAATCAACATAGCAGATGCAAAATGTTCGTCGTGAGCAGAATCCTCGACGCCAGCCAGGCTGAAAGACAGCACGATTACTGACGCTACGATAATGCCAAGTGGGATGAGGAAAGAGGTGCTGCCGAACGGTGAGGCTTTTATGAAACTTAGTTTCATAGCTCAATCATTTTCTGATACACGAACGTAAGCAGCATAACGCCAGGCATCACCCGCGCCCTGAGATGATCGATGACAACAGGCATGCTAATTGGGCGTCGGGTGCATGCTGTTGTTAGGCATTGTTGGGATTAACCAACACCGCTGCAATCCACATTCGCGTTCCGCCGATAGGGCAAGGCATAGAGCAATTTCCCGCCCACATAAAATTCAAGCTGCCCGAGTCCTTTCACGCGCTCGCCGACCGCAGGCACAATCGTTGTGTTCTGCAATTGATGCTTCAAGAAAACCTTAACCGCGTAAAGGCGAGCCCAATTAATCCTTTCAGATTTTTCCCTTTACCTAGACGCGCTACAACAATGACATAAGGATATTTGGCTTCATCTACTCTCGACGCTAGTTGGTATAGGTAGGCTAGCGCGACTTATACCAGGTGGAGAAGCACCATCGAAGAATCCGTCTTAACTTCATTCCAGAAAATAAGCGTCTCCGCCACGCCGCCCTGCATTATTTATTGGAGAGACTGAAAACCTGTGAGAGAATATTTACGCTACAGAACTAACCAATCCGACCTTCGATTATTCCCGCCGCCCTAAATCAGACGAAGTTCGGATACCTCGAATTATCAGTACGATTGTGTCGCTAAGATTCGATTCCGTAAACCTTACTCTTTGCGGAGAAATTACTGATGGATTGGCAGGAAAAAAAACTAAGCATTCTATTAGACGCCGGGAAAACCGCGGTTCAACGAGCTAGATACGTTTTCATTACCATCATCATAGCGGGGACACTTCTTCTTACTGCCCAGTTCAACGCTACCCTCCCTTGGATTCGCAATATGTTACATCGTGAAAATGTTAAATCCGATGTGAAAGGCCTTGCGAGAGATATTAGCTTTAAGGAACTTAGCGTTGTGCAAGTTCCCCTCTTGGGGGTCAAATTCTCGGTCTACGATCTATCAGTAGTTGGTACCGCAGCGATGGCTGTCCTTTCAGTCTGGTTTTTCTATGCCGTACGGCGTGAGCATTATGTGGTAGCTACGATCAAAGCAGAAGCGGATGAGGCTATTGAACAAAAGGACACGGATCGGGCCGTTTATCTTTATTATGGTATTGCTCATTATTTTGTTTACACGACAACAACTCAACAACTGACTCCTGCCAATCAAAAACCACAAGCCGTAGCCCGGAGGGCAGTGGTAATACTGGAACACATGCCTGTATGGGTTCCAGCGATCGTTGTATTGGTAGATTTGGGGACACTTTTCGTCCCGAGATATCTTTACCAGCTAAATGAGGCAGCTGCTCATACCATGCTCTGGGTTAAGTTAAGCAGGGGAGAACAAATTGAGGCCGCTATTAGAATGGTTATAGCTATTCTAGGGATACTGTTTTGCTGGTATCAATGTCGGAATGCGACCATCTTCGATAGAAGCACACGCGCGGTCATGGCGAACTTTGAAGACGAGGTCTCGCCATTTGTTCCTAAACTGGAGAAACAACCGCACAACAACGACAGGCATTTGATAGCAAAATAGTGTGGCTCTCAAACTTGACCTTGTGTCGTGTGATGCCAACCGTTGTGTACTTCACAGTTGGTTTAGAAGGAAGAAAACCCCGAACTGGAGCGGAGCAATGAATCAGTTTGCCATCCTGTTCGATGGCAGGGTGCCAATGGGCGGGCTCATAAACTCAATTACACAGAACACTTAGAACTCCCAGTCAAGGTGTGGAGATTCAACCTACTTCAGCGGAGACTCAATATGGTCAAGCCGGTGATGAATCTCGCCGAGGGCGAGTTGGAGCAATGGATTCAGGTTTGTGAAGAGCTAACTTATTTTCAGAACCTCGCCCTTCTCGGACTCCTGTCTCTTAAAGCGGATACCCCTCTAAGCATTATCAAGGCCATTGACCCAAACAGCAGTGAGAACGTCAGCGCGGCAGAGAGGTGGCTTAAGAAGAATCTTAGAAGCCTTCTCCAATTCTACTGCGTCGCCTATGTCAAGAAATCAGTGCGGGTGACAGGCATAGCCATAGACAAGGCGGAGGTGGTGAAAAACTTGGCACCTGTCGCCGTAGCTACGCTGAGCATCCCGGTCGGCTTTGTCGTCGCGTTCCTCTTCGCCGCGTTAGGTCTGGTACTCGACAATTGGTGTCAGCGGTACGCCAAGCAACGATATGCCGGTGAGGGGACGTACGAAGGAAACTTCGAGCAGAAGCAGGTGGCTGCGTTCTTCGAGATCACACACACGCCGGCCATCATCGAAGAAGTTGAGAATCCCGCGGCGTTCCCGCTGAAGGTGAGAATGCTGGCCATCAAAGTCCCCGCAGAGATCAGCGGGATGGTTAAGGTTCCGTCCCCGGCAGACTCGTCGGAAATCTTTCATAGTTTCCAGGCGAGGTATTCTCACCGATTCACTTTCGTTGACGTAACCCAAAGTAAGAAGATAAAGGGCGCGGTCGAAAGCGTATACCAAGACATTCAAGAGGGGCCGAACGTATTGGGAGTCACTTCTAACGAGTTGAATGTGGAGACTGATTACAAGAGAACCGATTCATTACAGTCGGAACTGACCCGCCGCGCCGTACAACCCGAGGAGATCACCTACCACGCCGTCGAAAAGGACGGGCAGGTGACGGCCATCTGGGAGATGCAGGGACGCAAACACCTGCGCACCATCGACCCGCGCTCCCGCCAGGGACAGGAAATCCTCCGCCTCTACACGCCAGAGGAGTAGACGTGGCGGCTTTCGCCTTGGTGGTCTTCGAAATTCTGTCGGCGCGCTACGGCGACGACAGAAGCCGCACCTTCCACGAATGGCTCAGGCGGAAGGAGAGGATGTGACGAACGCGGAAGCGAGGCTGCTCTAATCGTGGTAGCTTAAGAACGCCATGCATCTGATCGCGAAGAGCGTTGCCTTCATGCGCGAGATGCCCTACTAACCTCATTGAATGCGCGGGTGCGGGCGTCGGGCACTAGATCGTTGAAGATTTCCGATCTTATTGCTACCCATTAAAAGGAAGAATGGTTGAAACGAAATGGCTGGCATCTTTCTAAGCAATGCCCTCCTCTCTGCTATCGGTCTAACGTTCGCTATGGGTTCGCCAGCTATCATAGAACTTTAGGACGGCAAAAAAGACAGCGTTCGGGCGCTACCCGCGCAACTCAAGGCTCAAGGTTTGTGGCTTATGTCCTCACGGAGAACACCGTTGCATCTGATGAGCAGGGCGTGATTAATTCCTCGTGTCGCAACGCCGTTAGCGCGCTGCGGGCGTCACGCGCTACGCGTCTTCCCAACGCGGCGTCGCGCCCGAACAAACCAATGCACCCGACGCCCGTGTGGCGTGCCTCTCATCAACGTTGAACGGGGGTGCTGGTCAATCGCGGCGTTGGGCAGAACAGGGAGGATGGCAAAGACAATGATCGACAAGTACTACAGTCACGTGGGAACCACCGTAACGATACTGGCGTTCATTGTAACCGGCTTTGTTCCCGAACAATACAGATCGCTCAGCTACTCCATAGCGGCGATGATAGCGATAGCATGGCTTGCATTTTACTTGGGCAGGAAGACGGCGGCACCCAGTAGGTCCTTTGACGACAGTCTGATAGAGTTCTTTCGGAGACTGGAGAAACAGCAACAATATCAAGAGATCCTCAGACTTGGAGATGCCCTGAGTACCCCGGTATGGCTCAGTCTCAAATATAGTACACGGATCGCCGTGGGGCAGTGCATCAACAACTCGGCCATAATCATGAAGAATTATGAGGCGCGAATAAGGGTTCTAATCGATGACATTGGCTGGACCAGCGTTGAGCTTGGCCTGTATGAAGATGGCGAGAACAGCATCACGCGCGGAATTGAAGTGGCCGCCGAGCGCATGCCTAACCACGCATTTGTCTCTAAGGGATACAGGCACCTCTGCGGTCTCTATGCAAGGCAAGGGAGAACTGATGAAGCTCAGCACTATCTCAAAAAAGCTTTCGACGCTACCGCAAACGTACCCGACGGCCCACAGAAGAACGTACTGCTCTCGGAGATACACTTTAGCAGGAGTTCCTTGGCCCTCATCAAGAAAGACTACGATGCAGCCTTGAACGAGATAAGAGCGGAGCTTGCCAGCTACGAGAGAGCGGACAACAGAGTATGGACTCTCAAGGCACTGGCCAGAAAGGGAGAAATACTGTTTCATCAGGGCAATCGGCCGGCTGCCAAGGAATGCTTCATTGAAGGCTTAGCGCAAGCCGAAAGTTATCACTACAACAAGCAAATTGTTAAGAACCTAATTGGTCTGGCGAATTGTTCTATGGATCACAACGTAGTCGAGGCTCGCACTTTCCTTTCCCGCGCTGCGGCCATCGCTGAAGAAGTCGGCATGTACCATGAAAAGAAGATCATACAAACTGCGTTCGAGCGATTGCAGAAATACATAGATAGTGTCAAAGGAGCCTGATCATGTTGTTGCGAGACTTATATGCCAACTCGGGCCCTGCGACCCAATACCTCGAACGGTACGTCAATGACGGTTCTCCCAGTGGCTTCACAGCCGTCAATACGACATCTCCCCTGACAAGTCCGTTCGGGCTAAACCCGTGGTTCAACCTCTACATCTGTACTGCACCAATCGAACGTGTCAAGACCTTTGGGCAGATTCCCGTCTATCCTGTAGATGGCTTGTGTGATCATGACAATTGGATTTTCGTTCATCCGGATATGGTGAGCCGACTTTCCAAGTTGTCGGGTCCCTACACTATCTTCAGATGCGATCGACTCAAGGTAATGCCTACTGCTAGCGGGAGAACCGTCCAAATTATCAATTACCCCGGACAGGACTACGTGAAATTGCATTATGATGGCCTTCTCGGGCGCATAAGAAGGGATTTGCCATACAAAAAGGCGATCGCAGGACCGGAATTGGCACGAATCATCATTACGGCCATTGACAATGGTGTGCTCAACAACAAACTTACGCTGCTTCCAGAGTCCGGTGCGCGAACAGTGGTCCTTTCGTCAAGTTCGGAGATGACAGAGTGCGGCATGATTTGGCGTGACAATAGACCTTACGGACTTGATATCGCTAGGGCCAAGTATGTGATACCGATGTTCTCCTTATTCTCATACGATCGCTTGTCCATACACCACCCACCCTTATTGAAGCAGATACTCGATGAACGACGATCAGACCCGGTCGACTATGTTCATGAGGTTCTAATTGCACCGTTGATCCGGTGCTATTTCGATCTCATTGGCATGTTGGGCATACTCCCCGAATGGAACTCCCAGAACGTGCTCGTTGCATTCAACAACGACTTCAGCGATGCGTCATTCGTGATGAGGGATTTGGAGTCGTGCGATAGAGACTTGACGCTAATGTCAATGCTACGCCTGCCGTACGACTGTGAATGTCACCCATATAAATGCATAGATGAAACGCAGCCACATTACACCATAAAACACAGTTTCATGTTCGATTTTAAGTTAGGTGAATGCATATTAGAGCCATTACTAACGCTTTTGCATGAATACTATGATGTTGATATGGCAGCGGAGCGGCACAGGGTCAGCGAAGTGGTGCGAGAAGTATCTGGCAAGTTGCCTGCCAACTATTTCCCAAAGGATAAATGGTATTCACTTGATAACGTTGTGTACGACATAGACGACAAAGCTCGGCCATATGTGGAACATACGAATCCGAAATTCAGAAGTTGAATGCGCTGGATGCGGTGACGACACTCATGCAGGGGGTGCCAGTCAATCGCAACTTGTTACAGAACGCAGGGCAACCCTTCAACGCGGAACTGAACATTCCAAACTATTTCTGACCTGAGCTTTTTAGATGCCATAAAATGCAGAACTCAGAATCCAAATTAGGGCAATAACATACTTGGGTTTGTAATCTATACCAATACCAAACGTTGACAAATACCTATTTATAGGATAAATCACCACTTGATCTACAGTCTGTTTTTGCTAACAAAACCTTACGTTTGTTAGCCTCATGTCAACAATAACATCTTGAATTGACGTAAGTACCTCTGTGGATCTTACTGCATCCTTTTGCCAAGATTGTAATCCAATCTCTTAAAGCAACTTAACATTCGATGGAGGGCTATATGAGCAAATCAATAGCAGGAATACTTTGTATCTCCTTGCTTATTACGCTGGCATTCATTGTCGAGCCTGGAATGGGTAAGAATACTCTACAACCATTAAATCAGTATTTATTAGGCGGGAACCAAGATTCACCTCTATCGGTGGAGGGCCAAGATGCTCCGCGTTATGCAATATATCGTCATATATTCCGCCATGTAGTTGCTCTTAAGAAGGACGCGGCGGATATCGAGCGTAAAGGGGGTGATGGATCATCAGCAAGGCACTGGTACAAAATAGTGGCTAAGCTGAACGACAAACAAGAAGCTGCTTTGGACAGGATTGCTGATAAATGTGAGATGGAGATTAAAAAGCAAGATGCTAAGGCCAATAAAATCATCGCACAGCATCAAGCTCTTGTTGCGAGATTATCACCCGGCGAGCCTATCCCACCTCTCCCATCTGAATTAGGAGTATTACAAAAGGACCGCAACGCTATTATTTTGAGGGCGCGTGTCAATCTCCGCGTCGAGTTCGGCGAAGCAGAGTTCAAACGGTTCGACGAATTTGTAAGGCAAAGTATTAGTGGCAGCCCCCAGAGTCGAGAATAGCTAAACGCGGTTGCTTCTATACGACCGTTCTTCACCTTTAAAGATGCCTCCTCAACGGCAAACCGGAACGATATGCGAACTTCAATTTTGCGCACATTAACTTTTGCAGTGTTTTTTGGAGGGCTGTTTACCTCAAACGCATACGCTGACAGCCTAGCCGCTGACTGTCATTCGGTTTGGGGTTCTGCCGATTCTATATCTGGTTCATCATACGTAAATATTTATGTCGACTGGGAGAATATCGGAGGCGTCGAGACCTCCGGTGTTTTCGCCTATGATATTGCGCCTTACGTCAGCGACGGACAGCCTCACGTCGTTTACGCAAGGTATTTTAACTACTACGGCGAGTTTCAAGAGGTGGGAAGCACGTCAGTATCCGGTTGTGGGGTCGCCCCGGCTAACGACGCCTCATACGTATATCAGGAAGTGCCCACAACGATGGTTGCGGGTGAAAGCTACAACGTCTCCGTGACGATGATGAATACCGGCACCAACACGTGGGATGCCGACAGCCCTTATCGGTTAGGGACCCAGAATCCGAGAGATAACAATAATTGGAATATCGGGCGCTTGTATTTAACGTCGGCAATCGCTTCGGGAGCAGAAGTGACCTTCAATTTCACCGTGTTCGCGCCGTCGACTCCCGGCTCCTATAATTTCCAGTGGCAAATGGTTAAGGATGGCGAAGCTTGGTTCGGTGAACTTACGCCGAGCATTTTGATTAATGTGATTGAGTCAGGCGCGGGATATACACCGCCCACTGTAGTGACTACTGCAAGTGAGTACGTTAATTTAATATCGTCAATTACGGTCAACCCATACAACAATGTGATAGTCGCTAGCTCTACCACGGAGATGAGCTATTACACCCAGCCGTATTACCAAGCAATCGTCGAGAATAACCTCTACCGTCAAGGTAACGGCAATCCTATCGCCGTGGCTCAGGATACCAACACTATCGGCTATGATTTCGCCGCCGTCGCACGCACAACTGCGAGCGGCTCGCCGGAGGTGCAGTATAATTTAGTCACTAAACACTGGCTCCAACCTTTTCCTCCTCGTCCCGGCCCGCTGGTATGCGCCTCCAACGTTGGCGTGGATTTTTTGGGATATACGTGTTCTAACGGTTGTTATTATGATTTTGCCCGGTACCAGTTTTTTGATATTCCTGGCACTTACGGCCCCTCAAAAACCATCTTCCCGGACAGGAACAAGGGCTACCAGTGTTGGATCGGTCCTATTGTTTTGGGAACAACAAATATCACACTTGCAGCCGTTCCCGTGCCGATTTTAGAAGGCCCGATAAGCGTGACAAGAGGCGATATGGCCTCCTACACTGTGAGAAACCTGCTCGCCAACGCCCGCATCACATGGAGATTTAGTGACGGAACCGAGACTATAAGCAAAGCCACCACCGCTGCGTTTCCGACCTGGGCAGGAAGAATGGTTGCGAGCGGGTCAGTCACTGCAACTGTTGTTCAGGGCGGGAGGACTTTCAGCCTTTATAAAAATGTTATGGTTAACGGACGCACCAATTTTGCGCTGCCGACAAAATCTAAAATCGAGGTCAACAATGGCTATGTAGACCAGACCGGCGTGGTGTTGAGTGTAAGTAGTCCGCCAGCCGACGGCAAACCGTTAGGCCGTGCGGTTATACATATGCCTTTTACTTATCACGCGGAGACCATTCAGGACGACGGACCGAACAACGGGTATAAATATATTACCTCTATCATCGACACCGAAAATAATCTAGTAACCATGTTTTTCTACCTGATAAGTCCAGACTTGAAAAACACCAGTAGCGCCTTCTACAAGGCTCAATGCGGGAACTACTCAGCCACAACAAATCCGCGAGGGTTTATTAGCGGGGCTGCCTTGCTGGACAATACGAAACGACACGAAGCAGGAAGCGTTGCCGAATATGGGCCGGAAGTAAAAAGCCACTACAATAATTATGTCGTTGCTAACAACAACCCACGCAATAACCTGGGCGTAACTGCTGAAAGCAGCGTCGGCCGGCCCTCGATAAGTTTTGATTCTTTTAGAGCTTCAGTAACTACGCGTTTAAGGAGCAGCAGGACGTCCATAACCAGTGCCATGAGTTATGAACATTGCGGCGGTATTGTATCCAACGACAATAACTGTAATTTTCAGGGGCTCGTCAATTACTTAAACCCACAAACAGGAGTGTATGCTCCCTGCTCACCAACCGCTTCTGCGCCGGAATGTCCGCCGGGTTCTACGTGCGCCAACTCAAGTACCGGTATCTGTCAAAGCGAGAATTGAGAGGGGAGAATGAATAACTATGGCAAGGGCATTTACAACGATCTGTTGCTTAATTTTATGCCTGGTTACGTCAGCACCTGCACAAGACAGCAAGGTTCTCGACTTAACCAAGCTCAGGGCAAGCAGTGAGCAAACTATGACGGGTAGCGGTGGGGGCTTAGGGCCGTCTATGAGCACCCCGAAGACCGCTTCTTTAAAAGTTACTCTTAAAAGCCTGAATAAAACAAACTACTATCTAGGGGAACCGGTATCTTATGAAATCATGCTCCAGAATATAACAACTCATACTGTCATAATCCCTTGGACGCCAGATCAATTAAGCGTTAAACCTTCGTTGAAGGAATATCCGCCAGGATATATGGAAGGAAATATCACTCTTTTCATCAGTGATAAAAGCTCAGGCGATCAATTTCTCGACGTACAATCCCTCTACGGGTCGAACCTCGTACCCGGTAGTCTAAAGAAGCTTCAGCCCGGAGAGAGAGTCAAAATACTTGCAGCCGGTAAAATCAATTTAATCGACGCAAACTTTTATAGTCGGATGCTGCCAAGACTGCCGCAAACTTTTATAGTAAAAGCGGGAGTGACTTTCGATACTATCCCTAAAAGTTCAAATTATACTCATTCGGAATCAACTAATAGATTATCAATCATAATAAATAAACGGTGAAGGTCTCTGCACTAATTCTTTATCTGCGCCTTTGAACTTACTGTCACCTTGTTTGATTCCATTCCATAACTGCATTCGCTCCTCGAATGATTTTCGCGTTTGTTCGCACGAATCTTGCTAAAACTCCTTCGGCTCTATTGACATCCCCCCTTGAAGTCTCTCTTTAGAATCATTTGTCATCAACAGTTTTAAGAATCATAAATAAACATCCGCTATAGTTTGGCAGGCAGCAATCTAACAACGGCATGCACCCGACACTCTATTAGCGCGCCTCTCATGCATATCGCGCAGGGGCGCGGGTGATACCGGGCGTTGGGCTTCTATGAGGTGAACATGGTTACACAAGAACTCCTAAACTTTAATGCACTTGATTGGATAGACCGTTATTTTGCAGGAGGAGTTCAAATTGATTATGAGGAGCTTCGCCCAATATTATGCTTCTCGTTAATTTGGAATCTATTTGAGACGGTCGCCTGCGGCAGAAATGCTACTCCTGACAGTATTCGTCGTAGCGTTGATCGTACCGACCAAGCTGGACGCTTACAAGCTGTAAAATATTTGCGTTACCTCGATTACTTTCGAAACCGCTACTTGAGAGCAGGCACTATTGAACATGCGTTTGATGGCTTGCTGATGACAAATCGCCAGAGTCAAGTTGCTGTTAGAAGAGCCTTGAATGATGAAGCACATGATCTTAACAATACCGTCTATGCGTTGCTCCTGATTGCTCATCGTATCAGGAATAATTTATTTCATGGCAACAAGAGTATTCAGTCATTACATACCCAGACGGAATTATTCCATGTTGTCAATCATCTGTTAGCGGATTACATAGAGGATGTGGAAGGCCGTCTAATCAATCGCCCTTAATCAAATGAGCCGTGAAGCCTAATGCCCGGCATACACCCGACGCCCCATCAGCACGGCTCTCATGATAGTTGAATAGGGGCGCGGGTGATGCCGGGCGGTAGATCACTTTATAGATGACACAGAACGAAATCATAACAATTGTAATTTCCACAGGCGCATTAGTCGTCTCTCTGATCACACTTTACTTAACCTACTTTTACAAGAGAGCAGCCCTTGTCGCTGTCCTATTGCAACGTAGTTATAAGGTCGAGGGGGAGTATGATACTGAAGTGGAGTATGCATTGAGCAATACAGGTAATGTGCAGCTTATTCTTAAAGAGATCGAACTGCTAATAGGTCATTCGATGTCTGGAAAGAAACATTCAGCTTACTCTGTAGCTAAGTCAGAAAGTACAGATTTACCGTTAATAATCGAACCCAGTCATGTAAAACTAGTGCGGACGAGTTTCATGGATAAAGAAATTAAAAAGGCAAAAAAAGATGATGTGCTCTGTATTATTTCATTCACACTGATTTCTTCCCAAGGTAAGGTTTACGAGGTCCTTCATGACCTCACCCCTTTCGAAGAAGATCATGACTCCGAATCTGCACGTAAAATGTGGAAGCCTTTTGGCTTGGGTGAATCCGACGAGTGATCTAACAACGGCATGCACCTGACCGCCGATACGCTGCTTGTCATCTTCCCGCAATCTTTTGGGGCGATGGGTGATGCCGGGCGTTAGGCGCTTCGTGTTAAGAACAACAGACTATCAGTGGAGGGATTTCACAATGAAGATACTAATGGTCGCGACTTGCGTGCTGATGTTATGTTTCTCGTCTTCTCATGCATGGGCGCAGAACTGTAAGCCAGATGTTTCGCAGGTAGATAAGATATCGAAACAGCAACAGGACTATTGGCTTCAAACCTTAAGTACGTCTGAGGTTGCTATTACCATAAGCCTTCGGAATGGCGCAACTAGTAGTTCAATTTCTGTGCAAATCGATAAACAAGAAGCGGCGGCAACGTCAAATACACAATTTCAATCTCCACTTCATGCCGAAAAAGGAAATCAATTCTATTTTGGACTTAAGAATGGTGAACCTTTGGCCTTCGTGGCGACCAGCGTTAGCAATAATGCAAAGGTTTCGGGATCTTTCATGGCGGGCCTCTCTGGCAAGAATCTGTACACCAGCGTAGTGTTGGTAGCCGATGTTCAGGACAAAGACCTGGCGACGCTAAGAGAAGCGTTAACCCGAAAGCCGATTGATGCAGTTCGAATTTTGCTGGCAGACAATGTTCGGATTGATAAACCCGTAGACGACAAAACCGGTAACAAGATGATGGAAAAGTTTCTATGTTTCTACCAATCCCTGGATGAGAAAGGAATTGATCTTTCCGCTGTTGGCCCTCCACCTGTACCCCCAAGCGACGCTTCCATATCAGGCAAGTACATCAGAAAAGACAAGACCAGCGACTACATCGAGCTTAAGCCTGACGGAACATTTTCTCTTCAGCTGAACGGGAGGGGCTACACGGGCAACTACGGTGTTCAGGCCAATGCTCTCACCATCCACATATCGAGTCGTCGTGCGAGTACGGCACGGCTAAGCGGCAATGCCGTGACTTTTTCCGACGGGAATGCATACGAGAAGGAGGCCGAGCAGCAAAAGACCGCTACCCAATTGACGATTGATCAAATAATTCAGATGGTCGCGGCGAAATTGCCGGACGATATAATCATTACAACCATACGAAAATCGGGTTCAAAGTTCGATCTCAATCCAGACGCCTTGATCAAATTGAAGACGGCTGGGGTAAGTGACGCGGTACTCCGGGCTATGAGTCAGTAAAGTTGGGCAGAGAACGAACTGAGATCGTTGTGGGAGATCAAATAGGGAAGTGAATAGAATTGTAGGTGAAGTGCTGACGAAATAGGTCGAGGCGATACATCAAGGGGCGCAGCATAACAACGACATTCAACCCGACGCCTCAATAGCAATTCTTTCATCGTTGATTTACCCTTTTATCGTCGATGTTCTGCGCGTGCCGTTTATGGAGAGCGAAGACTCTGCCAGGTCAAGCTCTAACTCTTACACATCACATAATGCTTAACACTTCCTGAAGACAGGTTGTATAGCGTGAAGACCGCCAGTTAAATTTCGTCTTCCAACCGCAGTTAGACTGTGCCATCCCGTAGCGCACGGTATCCCGCCCGTGTCTCGCGTTGATCGCATCTATGACCTTAGCCAGCCTGCGCGAGCGCTCAAAATCAGAGTTGTGAAATAAGCGCACCGTAAGCTGATCGGAGGGGACAAGGTGATTGAGCATGACCCCCGCCTTCTTGTACCTGTACCCTTCCCTGAATATCTGCCCTAGCCCTTTGTATGCCCACTCCAGCAATTCATCTGTCACATCAGTCGGGTAGGCCAGTTCGTAAGTAATCGCATTGCTGTACTGAGGCTCTTTGCTGAAGCGATTGGTGTTGATAAAGATGGTGACGACTCCGGCGGCCAGCTTTTGACGTCGCAGTTTCTCTGCCGCCCTCCTCATATACGTGGCGACGGCTTCCCGCATCTCCCCCAACGATTCAACCGACGTGCCGAACGAGCGCGAGCAGGTGATAGACTTCTTTTGCGGCGGGCACTGTTCCATCGGGAGACAACTAATCCCCCGCAACTCTTCCACGATCCGCGCCCCGACCACCGTCATCCGCTTGCGCACCCACAGCCGATCCGCATCTCTCAACTTGAGCGCGGTGGTGATGCCACGCGCTCGCAGCAACTTCGCGTAAGCCGCGCCGACGCCCCACACCTCCCCTACCGGCGTTCGCTCTAACGCCTCCGCCTGCTCCGACATGCCCGTCAGATCGAGCACTCCCTCAACACCGGATGATTTCTTGGCGAGGTGATTCGCGATCTTGGCGAGCGTCTTCGTCGGCGCGATGCCCACAGAGACGGGTATGCCCGTCCACTGCCGCACCTTCTCTTTGATCCTTAGACCGTAGCTAAAGAGAGATGATGCCGGATCGTGGTCGAGACGCATGAACGCCTCGTCAATCGAATAGACCTCAACTTCGGGCGTGAACTCCTGCAACGCGCCCATCACGCGGTGGCTCATGTCGCCGTAGAGCGCGTAGTTGGACGAATAGACCGCCACGTCATATTCCTCCACCAAGTGTTGCGTCTGAAAGAGCGGCGTCCCCATCTTGATACCGAGCGCCTTCGCCTCGTTGGAGCGGGCGATCACACACCCGTCGTTGTTCGAGAGCACGACGACGGGGCGAGCAATTAACTTCGCGTTGAAAACCCGCTCGCAGGAGACGTAAAAGTTGTTGCAATCCACTAACGCGATGGCCGAGGTCATGTTCACACCCTGATTAGTCAATGCGGCTGGATGGAGTACATGACGCGCCCCCATATCTCGAAGTCCATTTCTTCGGTAATGAGGATGGGCTGAAATTGTTCGTTCTCCGGCATGAGGTAGATCAGGCCGCCCTCGACGCAGTACCGCTTCACGCACAACTCGTCGTTGATGCGCGCCACGACGATGTGCCCCTCATGCACCTCCACTGCCCTGTCCACCACCAGCAGCGACCCCGGATGAATACCGGCGTTGATCATCGAATCGCCCTCGACCTTGATGTAGAAGGTGGCGAGCGGGTGCTTGACCAGATCACGATTCAGATCAATCCGGCCTTCGACGTAATCCTCCGCCGGTGACGGGAAACCGGCGGGAACGCGCCACATCAGCAAAGGCCGTGATAATCTGGTCGCGCGACTCGGCAGATAGACCCCGGCGACTGAGCCGTCCATCGTTTAATCTCCCTCGAAGTATCAATGATGCAACATTGTATAACACACAAGACGGATTTGAGCTATAATTAAGTTCGAGAGACCATGCTACGGGGGTGATGATATGTGCGGCCGGTTTGCGTTAAAGACTCCCGCCAAGAAGCTGGCGGCGGCATTCCAAGTCGAAGAAGTCCCTGCGGTAGAGGCGCGCTACAACATTGCGCCGACGCAGGAGATTTTAGCGGTACAGCAAGGATTGGACGGGCGCGAGGCCAAGTGGCTCAAGTGGGGCTTGGTTCCCTCTTGGGCGAAGGATGCCGCGATGGGGGCGCGTCTGATCAACGCCCGGAGTGAGACGGTGACGGAGAAGCCGTCTTTCCGCGAGGCGTTCAAGAAGCGGCGCTGCGTCATCCCGGCGGACGGCTTCTATGAGTGGCAGCGGGTGGGCGGCAAGCGACTTCCCTTCTTCTTCCAGATGAGAGATGAGCGCCTGTTCGGCTTCGCCGGGTTGTGGGAGCGTTGGCAGGGCGCGGGTCAGGAGTTGATCGAGTCCTGCACGATCCTCACGACCGAGGCCAACGAGGTGCTGAGGCCAGTCCATGATCGGATGCCCGTCATTTTGCACCCCGACGATTACGAGTTGTGGCTGGAGGTGGACGAGCGGAAGGTCGGTCTGGTCAAAGAGTTGTTACAGCCTTACCCGGCAGAAGAGATGCGTGCTCATCGGGTCAGTGCAGAGGCGAACAGCATTCGCAATCAAGGCGGCGGGCTGATAAAAGAAGTGACGATTAATTCCGCTTAAGGGAGCGGCGTGAGTGCCAATCGTGACTCAAGATGTTTCGAGTAAGAATCCGCAGCTAGAACGCAAACGCCCCGGCCGCACGAGTTCGTTGATCGCCGGAATCGTAGAACCTCGCAGCTTTGCCGCCTCTACCTGTGTCACTGTCATGAACATTACAGCCTTGAATATCTTCTAGTATAATCACGTATCAACAGGACTCTAATAGTGTGAACGTACTCCGAAATCGCACCAGTCGTAAAAGCCCAAACGAATACCAGCCAAAATAGTACCTTAAGAGGTAACGCTACCGTCGTAGCAATAAGATGTGCAATTGTCTTGTCATGAAAAGTCGCCGCCGTGGGCTGAATGACAGCGTAAAAGTAAAGAAGCCCTATAGGGATAGAGCCGAGGTCAATGATCTTACTATCCAACCGCCCAACTACTAAAGCAATACATACTCCGTTCAGGCAAGAGGTGATTACCTCGAATGCAGAAATAATGCGTCCGTCTTCCCAGCCCAAGGCAGCCCACATAGGCGCAGTTATTAAGATAAAAATCCCAGAAGAGATTAGACGGGTAAACTCTGTGGCATCGCTAGAACTTAAATCCGCTGCTTCATCAGCATCTAATTTCCCTTTAAAACGGCCTAAATCTGGTTTGTCAACGGTGAACTTAGCAAGTTCGATGTAAAGCCAGAATAACATTAGACTCGGAAGAGTGTTAAATGTCGCTAAAATAGCACGATCAAATAAGCTCGAAACATTTGGCACAGGGTTTTGTATTAGAGACAGTCCGGTGATGAGGTAATACAGTGACCAGCAGATAAAAGTCGCAACAACGAGTTGTTTAATTCTCCTACAAGCCTTTTTTGCAGTGACAAGATCGGATGGGCTGACTCCTTGACGGCCTGCAAGTATTTTAAGGTCGGATTTTGGAGTCATAACGGCTAACAGTAAGCAGGCCACAGCTTGGATGAATGCAAGAATGGCCCGCTCCTGCGTGTTAATCGGTTTGCCAAATTCAAAGTTTTTGAGGCTTAAAGCGGCAACAAAAACAACTCCAATGCCGAGGGTTTTTCTAAGGATAAGTACCGTCGAAAACGCCCATCGCGCAAAGCTTTCCCTCAATTGTAGGTTGATCTGTTCCGGGTGTTTCGGACTCGCTTGGGAACTAGGTTGTACTTTATGGCGTTTCTTCGACGGTGATTTAGTTCGTCTCATGAAGCTCTTAAAACCTCAGCAAAAGAATAGTATCAATAGAACAAGATTAGGCATTTAATATCCTGAACAGCTTACATATACCGCCGCTAGTGGCTCGATCATACTAATAGCGAACTTTTACCGCTCATTACATATGCCTTTCAAATGGGACGTGAGACTGACGAAAGTTTGTGAGAAGCGGTGGGAAGATATAAGGGCGTGGGGCGGGTGTCAATAAAAATGGAGACGCCCGATCAAATCGTCGCCCGCGTTTCTATCTGGGCGCGGAAGGCGGGCGGGAGTGTGGAGAAGTCGTTGGCCCGGCTCCGGTCGAATGAGTTATTAGGCGCGGCGTTAATTGATAAAGCCGATGCAATAAATCATAAGGGCAGCCCCGGCCAACATAATGACCAGGGGTAAGATTATCCAAAATAAATGGCTATTGCTGATCCTTCCCATTTTACCGGCGTGGCTTTTTTTATGTTGATCGTCGGCTTCTGTCATAACTTTATTAAGTGTTCTTCCAATCGGCTCTTTGAATACTGTGCTGTCCAGTTCCTTATGACATTCTTTGGCTCTCTGTTTATGCTTTAAGGCTCTTTCCGTGTACGAAGCGCTAAAAAAAATCCCTAAAAAGCCGACCCCCATGAGCAATAAGGCGGCGGCTATATCACTTTTGTTTAACGCCTTATCATATGTGGCAAAGCTGATGATAGCGACGGAAGCTACTATCAGCATATTGTTGATTGTTGACCTGAGCGTTTCGTTATGCCGAGCATGGGAGCGATGTTCCTGATACAGTCCCCATAAAATATCTTTTTGAATCTTCAGTCTTTCATTTAGATTTTCCGGCTCCATAATATATCCACCCCACCTTCCAGCAAGCATTATGGGAGAAAGCTTGGCATGGCGCATTAGCGCATATTGTGCCGAATGATGATGCGGAAGAAGAGAGGGAAAAGCCGCATTCTGCTGTCCCACATGGGAAATTCCCTCTCACTCTACCGATAACGACTATTCGAATTTCGAGTAATGAGCGTGAGGCTCACGAACGTAGCGCGGGGAAGATATAGGGGAGTGTGGTGAGTGTCAATAGTTGAGGGAGTTGGTTAGAGCGTCGCCCCTTCTATCTGGAGACGTAGCCGGATAGGGATAAGAAGTAAATTTATTAGTTCGTCGTCGGGTGTATGCTGTTGTTAGCCCGCCACCGGCCACAGCTTCGTGCTGAACGAGAGGGACACCCATATTAGAAATGCAACAGCAGCGATAGCAAAAGCCGCAACTTGAGCCGGGATAAGTCTATTTGTCCACATCCCGAGCCTGTCCGTAGAACGACGGAGCGCGTCAATTTCAGACGGGCTTTTATGCTCGACTCGGAAGCGCGCGACGCGAGCAGTCAACCGCGCGTCTTGCAATCGCACTAGCACGACCACGCAACCGGCTGTAAGCGATAACAGCGCCCCGACCCCGGCCGCGACGAAAAACCAAGGCCAGTTAACCTGCGTTACTTCCTTAGAGAGAAGGATGGAAGATTGCAGCCCTAGTAGAGCGGCAGCGTATGTTAAGAAAAGGGAGTTAACCGTGGAACGTTGTTCACGGGAATATCCCTGCCACCGTACCATCGCATCATGATCTGTTTCGCTCATAAAAGTTGTCGGGTTCATGACATCCTTCGTGTCCGCGGTCGGGTGCATGCCGTTGTTGGGTGCGCGGTGGCCATGACCTAGCTCTAGACTTTCTTGCCGCTTTATATACTTATCAACCTCCTTGGAGAAGCGACTAGGAGATAATAGCCTGTCTCTGATTATAATCTTCCAAACCTTTTGCACCTTTTGATTTGAAAGCAGATTTTTTCTGTAATCACTAAGGGTGACATCTTTATCTTGTCCCACACGGTGATACAAATCAGATGAAACAAAAGTCTGCATTAAATAGAGCAACTCCACATGTGACACGTTACATTCGTCAAGAAGCTTTTCGTCAATATTGTGTAACTGGAACAACTCTGGATGGTGTTCTAACAACGTCTCGGCGGTAGCAAGGTAGGTATAAGCAGCAGTGCTTTTTGAAGCATTTCGTTGCTCTCTGATAGAGATGTAGGAAATCATAAGCGATACGATAGAGACAACTACGGCAAAGGCAGAGAAGAAAAGTTCCATGCTTCTATTTCAGCTCCTTGAACGACTCTTATCTATGGCAACCGGCAGAGGTGCCAACGCCCTTTACCGATCATCAGTCGCTTCATCCAATCAGTGCCGCTCTCCCGCTAGATAACACACTCCCTCATCCATTGAGCAAATTATCGCGTTCTACTCACTCCGGCCGGGGAGGTCTTTGGTCAGCAGGCGCGTGACGGTCGCCGTCAGACGCCTGATGTCTTGCGGCTTCCGCAGGAAAGCGTTCACGCCCGCGCGCAACGCGTCCCGCTCCACGTCGCTCGCCGACAGCATGATGATGGGCGTGCGACGGCGATGTGGAAGCTGCTGCGCGCGGCGCGCAAGTTCCAAACCGTCCTTGCCGGGTAACTGATTATCAAGGATGAGCAGGTGATACCGCGCCTTGCTTTCGATCTTGCGCATCGCTTCCGCCCCGTCCCCACAGAGTTCAACCGCCCAGCCAAGTTCTTCCAAAGTCTCCTTCACGGCGTCGGCCACCGGCGGGTAATCTTCGACGCAGAGGATGTTGATCGTGCGAGCTTTTGAGCGCGGGCGGCCGGGGCGCCGACTGCTGCGGTTGATGATGCTCTGTTTGCGTGTCTCAGGCGGGGTGCGCAGGTGAGCGAGGTCTTTGTGCCTGCCCTGCGCTTCGTCAAGCATGGCGGCGAGCGTCGCATGGTGGTGCAACCCCAGCAACCGCGCGGCGCGCGTCACGCTACCTTCACCATCTATCAACGCCTGCCGAACATACCGGGCTTCGTATGTGTGTATTTTCTCATTGAGATCGAAGTTCGCCCAAAAATCCGCGAGGCTGCGGACTCGCCGCTGGGACAGCACCGCGCGGCGGTTGGAGATGATGCGCATGGCGCAGGCGCGCAGGCGTGTGATCGTGTCTGCGTCCTGTGTTTCCTTGAGCAGGTTATGAGCGCGCTCGTATGTCTCTAATAGTTCGTCCTCAATGATGCGGTCGGTGTGCTCCTCCATTAACGAAAGCAGGGCGCGTCCGGCATCTTCGACGGCTCCGGCTTCCTCTGCGAGGTCGGCGGCGCGCCTCAGCGTGCTGAGCGATTCGACGAAGTTGCCGAGCCGGGATAGGATGCGACCTTGCGTGGTGCGAGCTTCGGCTAATAAGCCATGCTCGTCACCTTTGGAGAGCACGCGCACGGCCTCGCGGATGGCGCTCTCGGCTGGGTGCAATCTGCCCTGTGCCAGCAGGACGCGGGCGCGGGTTTCATCCACCTGCGCGATCCGCCCTTGGTTCTGCATATCCGCGAATAAACGACGCGCGGCGTTAAGGTGCTCGTGTGCCTCTTCATAACGTCCGATGGTATAGAGTAAAAAACCTAAATTGTTCTCGGCACTCGCGCGGTAGCTGGTGTGTCCGGCTTGCTCAAAATGGTGTGACGCGGCGGTGTATTCGATGATGGCGCGGTCTGTGTAATCCGGGCGGTGTTCGGCTTGGCCTAATGAGGTGAGCGCGCAGGCTAGTTCATTATGGAACTTCCCCTTGAGGAAATCATTAGCGCTTTCTTCAAAGAACTGCGTCTCATTCGTCAATATCCGCAGAGCGTCTTTATAGCGTCCGCTCAACGATTCAACAATTACAAGACGCAGTAATATTTTAGCCCTTAGCTCTTTCTCAACTCCGTCAGCCAGTTCTCTCAGGGCTTCCTGATAAACTACCCGCGCGTCATCGTATGACCCGGCGCGGCGGTAGCATAAACCGAGTTCGCTCCGTGCGGCGGCTACTCTCGTTGTCTCTCCCATTGCCTGAAAGCGCGTTATACTTTCGGTGATTAGGTCTTTGGCCTTTTCCTGCGCTTCCACAATCTGCCCGACGCTGCCAAACCAAGCGGAGAGCGAGCCGACACGCAAAAGCACTTCTGCGGCTGTCAACTCGGCTAGTCCTTCAAGGGCAGGACGTTCGCCGACGCCCTGCCACAACTCGGCGAGCGCGTCGCGCGCTGATTCGTACTCACCTCTATGCTCGAAGTCGGCTGCTATCTGGCACTGAAGCTGCGCCCGCTCGTCGCGGCTCAACGCAGGGTTTTCTAACTGCTTTAATAATGTTTCGGCTAAAGTCATGTGAGGACTCGCTTTCTGTGTGCTTGCTATAAAATTTTCAGGCAGGCTTAAACTGCGTCCTATTAGTGGGATAGGACGCAAATTGACACCAGAAGGGTCTGGTTTCACTAACTACCTCTAAGGGAGAGAAAAGATGAAAAGCTTCCGCAATACTGTCGCCGCGCTAATGTTGGCGTTTGTGTTCTCCACAAGCGCCTTAGCAGGCGAAGGCATAATTCATACTGACAAAACTCCGCCGCCACCTCCGCCGCCGCAAGCAGACAGCATAATTTGGACGGATAAGGCCCCTCCCGCGCCGGAAGAAGATATCCTGCCAGAGATCGCACTCGCCCTGCTGCAAACTCTGATACCGCTGCTCTAAAAGCCAGCGGCACAGTTCAATCAAATTGTATGCTGCCGTGAGGCTCACAGGCGGCGCAATCTTTGTGTGTCCGGCGCGTATATACAACAATTCAGAAGCTCCGCGAGAAAATTTTGAGCAACGAAGCAGTGACCAAATCAACGTCATGCGTGGGGTTTCGGCCGCCCTTGCCACAAGCCACGCATCCCCGGCTCCATAGCTTTAAATAAGAGCAAGACGACCTCAAACGCGGTCTGTTATGATGCCGCGCGTTCAGTTATTTAAAATCAGTGACGGTCATGCGTAGCTCAACCTCAACCTCAAAGGAGTGATGAGCATCGCCGTTCGAGTTGAGAGGTTCACACTCACGGCGACCGGGTTGAGGGAAGTTAGCATATCGTCATTTGGCGAGCACGGCAAGTTTCAAGCGCCATCCGTTCCATCAGGAGGCCGCGCCTGATGGGAACGAAACCGCGCACGAAACCGGAGCGTCTCGCCGAGAAGTTATTGAGGATACGTGTCGCGCTCGGACTCTCTCAGCCCGAGTTGGTCAGGCGGCTTAGGGTTGAAGGCGAGATTACTTTTAAGCAGATTTCAAAGTATGAAACGGGGCTTCGCGAGCCGACGTTGGCTATCCTTTTGCAGTACGCCCGTATCGCAGGCATAAGCATGGAGACGCTTGCCGACGATAAACTGGACTTGCCCAACAAGCTGCCGGGCAAGCCCCTATCTGGACACGAAAGCCAGAGGGGAGGGTGATGTTATTGAGGGGGAATTTGTTTGGCTTTGTCATCTCCAAAGATGAACTGTAAGTCATCTATTATATGACTTTCGGTTCTACGCTGCGGAAGCCCATATTCCCGTATATTGGAATTGATTCTTTCATGCAAATAATCAAGTAAACCAATCTTGACTTGAGGTGTTGCCAATCTTTTCCGGCGAAAATTTTTGCTTCTCAGGAAAACTTCTGCGTCCTCAAAGATTTTATACTGTAGATAATCTCTAATTGTGTTACCGAGCCATTTTGAGAAATTGTCGCTATCTTCAATACTACCATCTGAACGTTTAAGTCTTGTATGGAGGTCTAGTGAGGAATAATATACAGACCCAAGCAGATGTATTTTTCTATCGGTTAACTTCTCAATAAAGGAGGGCATTTTCATATGAGGCTGATGCTTGGAGCGGTGATCCATCCTCAATTTCCTTGCAAGTTCACTAAAGGTTTGATCAAGGGAGTTTTTAGCTTTGGCCTTTAAGATGGAGTTTAGAAGACCAGAATAGCCTTCAACAAAAGATTCCTGAAAGTCGGCGTATTTCTTTCTTTGTAGAAATGCCGGTAACTTTGAATCATCTAATACGGCAGATAGCACTATAATTTTCTTTTTATAATTCATTTCATAATTGGCCGCAGCCTCATACTCTGCCTGAACCCAGCGGGATTTTACAGAATACTTTGAAATAAAAATCACCACGTAGTCTGCCCTTCTGATACTTTGCTCCACCTCTTTAATAACTGACTCGCCTACACGTAGTCGCCACTCGTCAAGCCAAACATCAACACCTCGGTCTTTGAGTAGCACGGCAACTTTCTCAACTAAGTGTTTATCTTTGTGAGAGTAGCTTAAGAATACTTTCTTCATATGTGGACGTGAGAATACGAGTGATCATAAGAGGTCAAGCGGAGGGAAGATATACGGGAGCGGGGTGAGTGTCAATAAAAAGGCGGCGCCCGATCAAAAGCGCTTCCCCTTCTATCTGGACGCGAAAGCCAGATGGGAATGTGCTATAGATGTTATTGAGGCTGTCTGATTGGATGAGTTGTTGCGCGTGCAGATGAGGAAGCTACTGGTGAGGCAGATACCATATCGAGTTGCGACTTACGATGCTTTTTATCAATCACTACTGCCCAAGCGCGAACAGCTAATGCTGGAGCGATACAGAGTAAATTTACGACAATCAAACCAAAGATTGTCTCGGACATAGTTGTAAGCTGACCTTTAGCTTCAACGGGAACAATTATAAGAGCTACCCCTATGATCTCCCATAGCAGAAGGATAGTCCCTAACATATAGAATATGAGGTGTAAGACTAAAGCACCGAAACTAGACGGTTTATACAACAGCAATGCGCGTTGTAAAAAGGAGCGTTCCTCAACCGGCCTTTTAGCTTCATCCACCTTTATCAGCGAGTAATAGACACGCTCAAGTTTTTGGCGCGCCTTTTTCTTAACATCCTCAAAATCTTCTGCTGAACAAGTTAATTGCTGTGTTTGTACCCACTTCTCAATAAATGAGATCATCTCAGTCGCTTCTATTCGTGCTTGTTTCCGCCGATGGCGATCATCCCGCTTTTGCCGCCACTCCTGCAACAATACCCCCGCCCCACCAAGAGCAGCCGTGAGAAAAGCCGTGAGAAAAGCCGCAACTATAGTCCAGACTTCCTTGGACATGGGGTGAATCTCCCTAACCAGTAAGCGTGCCAGTATTATTCAGCCATCGAGTAATTAGCGTGAGGCTAACGAAAGTTTAACGACATAGCGCGGGGAAGATATACGGGAGCGGGGTGAGTGTCAATAAAAAAGGGCGACGCCTGATGAACTCGTTGTCCCTGTTTCTATCTGGACACGAAAGCCATAATTGGAAGATTTCTAATTGCCTAAAATGTCATTTAGCGATTGAACTAACATTTTATGTTTATCAACCAATGCTTTCTTTATATTTAAAGCACTCTCTAATTCATATTTTGAAGCGAAAGGTGCGCTCACCGCTAGAACATGGAGGATTTCATCTTTAACCTTCAATTTTGAGATTTTAATAGATAAATAATTTCCTCTACCCTCTTTGCGAACATAGTTTTTAACATCTATAGATTCTTTCTCTGATTTTGAATAAGGCTCAAACAAGTATTTGCAATTCCCCGAAATAAAGCTGTAGAACGAAATAAAACTAGGTTTAAGCAAAGCCCGCTCGTGTACTGTATCCACACCATAGTCTGAAATACCGAACTCAGAGATTACGGCTTTTAAAAAGCGAAGGTATTGAATATATCCGACCTTCTTTTTAAATCCTATTATTCGCTCTAATTCATCAATGTAAGGGATTATAAATGTCCGTTCAACTAAGTTAGGATTCATCTCAAAGAGCAACTGCATTATGCTATCTCTATCAAGATTTGCAGAATATTTGCGAATTAATTTTTGCTGAATATCGGGTGTTGAACTATTAATGAATCTTGCTGCGAAATATTCCTGAAAAGACCTATGTGAGAAGGTGCTTAGTAAGCCATCTTCAATCAACAGACAGACAGCTTTTTCAGCATCCGTCAGATAATTGTTAGAGTTAAATTCAATTCCAGTAATATTTTTTGCCTGTTCAAGATATTCAAGTGCTTCCGTTCTAGGCATACTAAAAATTCTTTTATCGTATGTCTGAATAGATAAAGCTGAGAACACTCGCGCAAAGTCTTGAATGTCCAGCTTGGTTAATCGCTCTCGCTGGAATCCTGCTTTCAGAGCATCATGGCGTTGGAATAAAGTTTCATAGGCTTGACTATAGAAAATACTGAGTTTATTTGGTATCTCTGCGCTTTCACCATAAGTAAGCAACATAATTGACAGCAACAGGGGGTTTGAGAGGAATGATATATGTTTCTTAAATAACCCACCTCTTAAGTCATTTAGGAATTTTGTTCTTAGATCGGAATCAAAGGGTAGCTTTTCAACCAATTCAACCGCTTGTTTAAGAGTCAGAGCATCCGTGTCAAAGACACTAAAGGCTGACCATCCTGAGAACTCATTATCAGGACGAGATGAGACTAAAATAATATTCTTATCGTACTTCTTCGTCAGTTGGAAAAGCTGCTTTCTTATATCTTTACGTATTGAAAGTTCAACCTCATCAAATCCATCGAATAAAAGCGCGAAGTGACCAGCGTTCAATGCCTTCTCAATATATTCATCGTCCAACGTAAAGCGGTTCGAGTGCAGGGTTTCATTAATGAACTCTAACAAAGATTGCGGTGTTTGATTTAACTCCCTTAGCTCAAGAAAGATAGGAACTTTCTCTTTTTCAACAATAGCTTCTAAAAGTAAGTGGCGCATCAGCACTGATTTACCGCTGCCACCGCTACCTGTTATCACTGTAAAAGGGTTTACAGCAGAGATTGCACTTATAGAGACATTACTAATTTTAGTCTTATTATTGGAAATACCTATCGGAACATAAAAGCTATACAAGTTGGTTGGTTCATTACGAATGAAGAATGATTTAGCTTTTGAGTGTCTTTCAGTGATGCATGCCAAGTAGTCACTATATGAGCGGTCTAAGTGCAGACGAACTTTGTCTGCTGCTCCCTTCAAAACGTCCTTGCCTGTACTATAGAATCTCTCAATATTCTGGCTTACAAACTCAGCCGCCATCTTATTTACATCAGGCTCTTCACTCACCTCTTACCACCTTTCTTACCGCTCAACTCTGAACTCTCAGCTTTAGCCTTCGGCGGTCTGCTGATCTTCGGCTTTCAAATCACGAAGTAACCTATCAAACGCTTTCTGATAGGAGTCTTGATCTTTCCAGCGCGTGAAGTCTCCGACGTGGCGCGTCCGGCGAATTAACGCCGCCCACGCTTTATTACTCTCCATCACGGCATCATCCAAGCGAATCGGAAATAGGATCGTGCGGCCTGTACGCCCTTCTTCTTCAAGTGCGCTCTCTACTTCATGCTCTACCCAGTCACTCGCAATAGAGTTTTCGGAGAGGATGAGAAGCAACTTATCGCGCAGGCGGATTGACTCGTCAATGCGGTCACGAATCTTGTCGCCTATCTTTAAGTCTTCGGGGGCGAACCAGCAGCGCACGCCTTTGTTTTGTAAGTCCGCATAGAGACGTTCCGCGAAGTCTTGATCTTTGCTCGAATAGCTGATGAAACAGGAATAGAACTGGATGGGTTCGAGGGCAGCGACGAGCGCGGGGATTTGGATGATGAATGGTTCGGGTACTCCGCAGCCGCGCAGAAACGCTTCCGGTATCTTTCCCGCTGATTTATAGAGCGTGTCAATGCCGATGGTTGAGGGTGAAATATGCCTGATGGTTTCGAGTCCTTTAGCTTCGCTCAGGTCAATGTCTGCCAACGTAGTAGTGCCCATTCTGCTGATGGTGAAATCCGCGCCGTTCACAGTTGAACGATTGAGGGTTGCGCCGCTGAGGTTTGCCCCGTTGAGGGTTGCGTCGCTGAGGGTTGCGCCGCTGAGGTCTGCGTAGCTGAGGTTTACGTCTCTGAGGTCTGCGCCCTTGAAACTTGCGCCGTTGAGGTTTGCGCCGTTGAGGTTTGCACCTGTGAGGTCTGCACCTGTGAGGTGTGTGTAGCTGAGGTTTGCGTCTCTGAGGTTTGCGTCTCTGAGGTCAGCGCCGTTGAGGATTGCGTTTTCGAGTTTTGAGCCATTGAGGTCTGCGTTTTCGAGGTCTGCGCTGAAGAGGTGTGAGCCGCTGAGGTCTGCGCCGCTGAGGTTTGCGCCGCTGAGATCTGCACCTGTGAGGTTTGCGCTTGCGAGGGTTGCGGTGCTGAGATGTGCGCGGATGAGGATTGCGTCTCTGAGGTCTGCGCCGCTGAGGTTTGCGCCTCCGAGGTATGCGTCTCTGAGGTGTGAGCCGCTGAGGTTTGCGCCTCGGAGGTCTGCGCTGAAGAGCTTTGCGCTGATGAGGTTTGCGTCTCTGAGGTCTGGCACTCTTATGACAAGATGCTCCTTCCTCCACTTATTCCACACCTCCACTCCTTGCTTCAAAATCTCAAGATGTTCAGGATTAGCCATCGCGGGCACGCTCCGGTAAGGGGCTTGTTACTTCATACTGCTTTTCAAGCAAAGTGTGATTTAACTGAGGCTGAGAAGTAAAGCGTAGAGAAGATATAAGTGGGTGGGGCGGGTGTCAATGAAGATGAGGCGAGGTTTGATGAAGGCGTCGCCCCTGTTTCTATCTGGACGCGAAAAGCGGGTGGGAGTGCGGTGTTATTGAGGGGGAGAAGGTGGATACATAATTTATTCCTATTATTCACCCTGACTTAAACATATCGGGGAATGCATCTTTCAGTAGATACCGAGCAAGGCATTTTGTAATAGGGAGCCACATTTCAACCTCGTCTATATCCAAGCCATTGTCTATTGAGATAACAGGCTCTCCCGAATCCAATACAGCATGGGCTACCTTGTTCCGTAATTTATGAAGTCGCTCGCCTTTATGGATAAGGTTCCCGATCCTCTTGCCTACAACGTCATTAATAAATATGGAGCCAAGCCCCATATCATCCCACTCCTGCGGCAGTGTAAAGAGTGAATTTAACCATTCAACTTGTTCCGCTCTATCTTGAGGGACTCTTTCATCTGAATATGAGGGAGGCTGTTCACCCCTAGTCCTAGCGTCAAGTGCGGCTTGCCCCCTAAGACGTTGCCGCCTTTCTCTAATACCTTCGATGATCTTGTACAGGCAGAGGAATTGATAGTTGGAGCTATTACTATTCAACGCCTCCCTATACAAGCCCACATACTTTTGCTGTTCTTCTGGAGCCTGTATGGGAACCATTCCACCTAGAACGTACTTAAAGGGAGTTTTAATACTAATCCTAGTGCTCCCGGTTCGCATTTCAATAACATCCATTTGGAAGATGTGTACAGGCACATCAAGGTAGACAGACATGTTGCTAAAGGCTGGAGCTATTGCATGATGTGCTTGCAATGCGGCATTGCTGAAATCACTCGCATCGAACGGTTCCGACTCAACCTTACCTAGAAAACCTTTATCGTTAGGAAGTCCTTTAAATACAAATTTCCCATTCACGGTCGCGCATTCAAACCTAAGTTGATCGAACTCTTCCCCGTCCAAGAATTTTAATGCCGGTTTCGCTATTGCGAGATGTGAATCACCTTGCAAATTTGACGACGCTGCGAAGTGTCGTTCAGACAAGAGGGGAAAACCCGGACGGCTCAGAGTAAACACTACTTTGTATTTTCCGGGAACACCTCCGAGATCGCCTGTATTTCTTGGATCATTAGGATCACCGAAGTACGCCCTCATCAGAAGATGCTGTTGTGTACCCGGCAAGCCTAGCATACCCATTTCGGCTGTAGGAGGTGCTGGCTTAGATGTCTTAGTCATAGCTGGTATCGTCGCCTGTGTATGTTGAGCGGTAGATGAACCATGACATTTCTTAAACTTCTTTCCGCTACCGCAGGGGCAAGATTCATTTCTTCCGATCTTTGCCACGTAACTACTTTCCACCTTTCTTACTCGCCTTTGAACTCAGCTTTAGCCTTCGGCGGCCTGCTGATCTTCGGCTTTCAAATCAAGAGAATGCATTTAGCTTAGACTTCCTTTAATTCGTGAAATCTCATTGGCTACATTCGCCAGTTTCCTCTGCCTCTCTTCCCGCTCGATCTTCTCATCTAATATCAATTCAATCCCTACTTTTACAGTGTTGAAGTATGTAAGACATTCATCCTCACTTAAAGAATGGATGCCTTTACTTAGAATTGAATATATTCCGGCATTATCAATCAGCACTTGTGGCAAGTAGCCTTTTAGCAAAACTATCTTTTCATCCATTCTTGCCCTTTGATAAGCACTTTCATCCCAAGTTGAATCTTTACGGGCAGTATCGTATGCCTCATTGATCAACCTCTCGAAAATGCGTCTCAAGTAAACGAACGATCCGACGCCAACTCCGTGCGCGTACAAGCCTACGGCTCTACTAAACTCTGAATACTTATCTCCGAGAATCTTTCTGTATTTACTTAGTTCGCCCGAAAGCATGTCGGCAACTGACGGTTTCTGCCCTATCTTCTCAATGGTGTTATTCTGGAAATCAACAAACACCCAACATTGAAAAGGTAACTCGCAGCCTGTGCAGGCATAGTCATATGGATAAGTTCCGGTAAGAAGGCGCGTATAGTTCTCATCAGAGGGGAATCTCTTTTGTCTAATAGGTATTAAATCATGATATGGACGTTCTGCTTTACATGAGACGCAATAGAGTAAAATGGTTTTAGGGTATAAACCTTCAAGGGTTTCAGCCAACTCAATAGGCACTTGTTTATAGAGTGACCCCTCACGAAGGTACTCAATGACCTTTGCTTGTATAGCGGCAGCAAGCCTGTGCGCTTTTGCTTGTCTCTCTAAATATTCGGTAGGGATGCCCATTCCTTATCACCTTTCTATAATGCCTCTCTTCTTACCCGCCTTTGAACTCTCTGCTTTACTCTTCGGCGGCCTGCCGATCTTCGGCTTTCAAATCACGCAGCAGTCTATCAAATGCTTTCTCAAAAGCATCATGATCTTTCCAGTTGGAAAAGTCGGGGATGAAATACTCGCGCATCTCTACGGCTAAATCCTTGCCGTTATCGGCGTCGAAGCATTCCCACTTTTGAATGGCGTCGAAGTCAACCAACTTGATCGGGAATAGCTTGCGGCGGTTTTCTTCTCTCTCGGCCTTTCTCGCCCTGCGAATCTCGGTCATTACCCATTCGCTTTTCAGGCTTTCTTCGGAGAGGATTAATAACAATTTATCGTGAAGGTGAATGGCATTGAATATTTGCTCGTGTATTTTTTCCCCGCCTTTCATCTCTTCGGGCGCGTACCAGACGCGGAGCTTCGCGTCTCTCATGCGTGAGTAGAGACGGCGGGCGAATTCTTCATCTTTGTGGCTGTAGCTGATGAAGCAGGAGTAGAAATTTATCGCCTGTTGGATGCCGAAGTGTGAAGGAATAAAGGCGATGAAATCATCGGGCATACCGCAGCCGCGTAAGAACGCTTCCGGCATCTTTCCGGCTGATTTATAGAGTGTGTCAATGCCGATGGTTGAGGGGGCAGAATGCCTGACATTTTCAAGTCCTTTAGCTTCGCTCAGGTCAATGCCTGCTAACGTAGTACCGCCCATTGTGCTAGCGGCGAATTCCGCATCAGTCATAATCGAACGCTTGAGGTCTACGCCTCTGAGGTCTGCGCCACTGAAGTCTGCGCCGCTGAGGTCTGCGCCGCTGAGGTCTGCGTCACTGAGGTGGGCACCGATGAGGTGTGCACCTCTAAGGTGTGCGTTGCTGAAGTCTGCGTTGATGAGGTTTGCGCCTCTAAGGTTTGCGTTGATGAGGTTTGCGCCTCTAAGGAGTGCGTTGATGAAGTATGTGCCTGTGAGGTCTGCGCCGATGAGGTTGGCATCTCTTAAGTTTGCGCTGTTGAGGCGTGCTCTAGTGAGGTCCGCACCTCTAAGGTGTGCGTTGGTGAGGTTTGCATTGCTGAAGTTTGCAAGTCTGAGGTCTGCGCCGCTGAAGTCTGCGCTTTTGAGATGCGCCCCACTAAAATGTGCGCCGATGAGGTGTGCGCCGATGAGGTGTGCTCCATTGATATGTGCGTTTTTTAAGTCTGCGCTGCCGAGGTCTGCGCCGTTGAGGTCTGCGCAGTTGAGATGTGCGCCGATGAGGTGTGCGCTGCTGATGTTTGCCCCTCTGAGGTTGGCGTGTCTAAGGTTGGCATAGCTGAGGTTGATGTGCCTGAGATCAGCGTCGCTGAGGTCTAGCACTTTTATCTTACGATGCTCCTGCCTCCACTTATTCCACACCTCCACCCCTTGCTTCAAAATCTCAAGATGTTCAGGATTAGCCATCGCGGGCACGCTCCGGTGAGAGGATTGCTACTTCTTACTGCTTTTCAAGCAAATGTGTGATTTAACTGAGGCTGAGAAGTAAAGCGTAGAGAAGATATAAGTGGGTGGGGCGGGTGTCAATAAAAATGGGGCGACGCCCGAAAGCCTTGCCCCTTCTATCTGGCTACCCGTCCAGATAGTGAAGTGGCGACGCTACACGTTAATAATTAACTATTGACTTTTATTTACCTTATGTTCTACATTCTAGTATATGGAATTAGAGACGATAAGCGGACACCGCTGAAAGGTTATTTATGAGTGAACCGAAAGACTATCTAGGCCACTTTGAAGAGATTGTTTTACTAGCCGTGATGCGGCTGGCGGAGAACGCTTACGGAGCGAAGATTCGCCAAACGGTAGCGGAAGCGACTGAGCGAGACGTGAGCATCGGCGCGGTCTATGCCACCTTAGACCGCCTTGAGCGCAAGGGCTACTTGAAGTCGTGGCAAGGCGAAGCGACGCCGGAGCGGGGCGGGCGGGCGAAGCGATATTTTAGAGTTGAGGGCGCGGGCGTGCAGGCGTTGAACGATACGAACGGGGCGCGTAATCGTTTGGCGCATGGGTTGGACTTTGGTTTAGATGTGGCGTGAGGTGCTATATGAGAGCTTTAGTTGGCTATATCAAATCAATATTCCAAGTGGACACGCGTTTCGCTCGGAATGAAACCTCTAAACACATATTTGAATTGATAGATTATGACCTTAACCATTTGGCGTTAGAAATCAAGGAAGTAGAGATTGATATTGAAAAGACAAGGATTGCTATTGAGCAAGAGGCAAGGCTTCTGATATTGAGTCGCCGTAGTAGTTCAATAAAGAGTCGCCGTAGTAGTTCAATTCCGCCACAGCTTGGCGAGCGCATGCTTTTACTCATCCTAAAGAAAGATGAGCGCGTCAACATCCCCGGCGACTTGGCGGAAGAGTATGGGGAGATCGCAGTTAAGCACGGCGCGCGGTTCGCAAAAGTTTGGTACTACAAACAGGTGGCGGCTTCGGCGTGGCCGATGATTCGGAAGGGTGTCAGGTGGGGAGTGTTAGCGTCGGTCGGGGAGTGGATTCGACGGATTATCTAGGGGCGTCGTTATGCTGAAGAAATTGGTTTACTGCGCTTTAGCCCTTGACTTGTATAGTTCGTCAATTCTGATTTACGAGCGCCAGTCTTGCTTAACTACTGCCGATATCGGTATTGTCATATTACTTTTAATCGTATTCTTTCTACCTAGCTTTTTAATAGTATGTAGTGTGTCCCTTATATACTTTATTTTCTCCCCCATAGTACGTGAGTTGTTTTGGATTTCGCAGCAGCTTGTGCGTCGCCGGAAGTCAAAAACACGCTCACGCCGTTTAGTGAGATTCCTTCTGACAGAAGAGGACGAAGAAAATATCATAGGAGATTTGCGCGAAGAATATTTACAATTTCACTCCAAGAGTGAAGCTCACCTGTGGCTATACAAGCAAGTACTCAAGTCAATCGCGCCCCTCATTTACAAGACAGCCAAGAGCCGCCTTGCCTCTTACTTAGGAGAGCGGGTTCGTTAAGTCACTTCTTACCGCAAAAATGAGGCGACGCTTTGATCAAAGCGTCGCCTCATTTTTATCTTGAAGAAGAACGGCGGCGTTTAGTTTGAATCGGTGAAGGAGATGCTTGAGCAGTAGGAGACGGCGCGGGAGTCGGTGTTAAGTCAACTGATGCATGAGGCGTTGGAGTAGCAGTTGGTGTTGGAGTAACAGATGGCGTTGGGGTCGTGGTTGGGGACGGGGTGGCCTCCGCAGCATTATATGATTCATAAACCTTATCAAGTCGGTTATTAATCCTCTTGCTCGCATAGTCAGCTACATAGCCGAAAATGAGCAGCATAAGTGCCCCTGCAAGAACGTTAAGATAAATATGTAGAGCTTTACGTTCAAGAGGGGGGGGTGGCTGGATTTTAGCTTTAGCTTCTTCCGTCCATTTTTCTCTAAATTTCTGATTCTCTTCATCTGGAAGTGTCGAGGCTGCTAATAGCTTCTCATTATTTCGCAACATCGTTTTTAGATGATGACTTGCCAACCAACTAAATATGCGTTCGGATAAATTTATTCGCCTGTAAATTAACCACGCAGGAATGGCAAAAACCCAAAAAATCACATTCCACATTTGAGTTTTCCATTGAGATCGAAAGCCTATTAGCAGATACCATGCCGTATATCCCATCAGGGGCGTAAAGATATTCAAAAATACTATAAGCAGCCAAGAGGAAGTTTTATGATTGAATTTTAAGTAAATCTCTAAAAACAGGGGAATAGTAGCTGCAAGGCACAGGAAAGAAATGAATGAACTAATATGCTTAAGTGGTTGATTGCCCCAAAAGACTGAAAGTGCGATGAGCACGCCTATAACAGCGAGAACCTTTTGATGGTCGTCTATGAAGTCCTTTAGAGTTAGCAACTCTTCCTTCGAAGGTTGATTATGCTCAGGCATACTTTCCATACTTAACCTGCAATTTCTGCCGCGCCCAGTGAACTGTTTGGCTGGTCAGAATCATTATGGATAACATGCGTCTTTAGCAATTGGTCTATAACTTTATTTCTTGATTCGATCTTGGCTTCATCATCCGGTTGCGCCTCGACCAAACGTATCGCTAGCGCAACGTTCTGAATTCGAGACAGCTGTCCGTAATAATGTAAGGAACGTTCCTGTGTCTTGTGGTGGAGATAAAGAAACATCCCTGATACTAAGTTGACAACTACCCCGGCCGCTGTTGAGAGGGAAGCCATAAATGTATCGGGAACATCTCGCTTGAAATAGAAGAGCCAAATACCTGAGACAATTGTTGCGAATCCAAAAAGCATGGCGAAAACCGCCCATCGGAAACTAGACTTAGCTTGATTTTGATTGATTACGTAATATTCATTCAAACGCTTGAAGTCTAAAGTCAGGATGTCATTAGGGTCTTTCGACTCTTTCACATCTTGCTCTGCCTTTTGACGCTCTTTTGTGGCATCTTGAATCGGGAACGTGAGAGTAAATTCATTTCCTGCGATTGTCACTAACCATAAAAGCTGAAACGCGCCGAAGCCAAGCATTATAGAAGCGTATTGAGGAATACGCGTCAGACCAATAAAAATAACGACACCTAACACGAGCATTCCGACAGCAAGAACAGCAGTTAAAGCGCGTGATATTTTGTTTCCTCTGAGAAATTGGATGATGCCGTACTTAACAACCGACGCTGTTGACCCGTCGAATGTCACTTTACCTCGTATGGCAGGTGTTTGAGGGTTGGCAGGTGTTTGAGGATTATTGTCAGACAACTAACTACTCCTTATGACTTCCAACAAACGAAGTTAGCCCGCTACTGCGATACTAATTTGCTCGCTCACTTCTTACTGCTTTTCTTCCCCGCCTTCTTCGTTGATGGCCTCCTCATCTTCGGCGGGAGAACGGTCAGAGTAAACTTTCCTAAGTTACAGTCAGCGCATGCGGCTACTAAGTTTGTCGGATTGTTAGTGCCGCCACTTGAGAGGGGCAATATGTGATCAACGTGCAGCACGACAGAAGGCACGGAACGTCCGCAGTATTGGCATGTGAATTTATCGCGTTGAAGAATGGAAAAGCGTAGGCGGGCGGGCAAACATTCCCTTTTAGGAGCTATTCTGCAATCGGCGCAAGTGTTACCGTGCCGCTTAAATTTACCTCTCCACTCTGTAGGACTCTTCCACTTGCCGCACGCCTCACAATGCCGAGGGATACGACCAGTAGCATTATAAATTTCTAACGCAACTGGCGACTCAGTGATTTTCATGAGATAACTATACGCGCGAGTTAATAGTTTATCAAGGATTATTTTGAGGGCTTTTTAGGTGGGCGTCCGGCTTTCCGAACCATAACGTCTTTTAGATCGCGTTCATCAATTAGATAAATCTGCCCCTTCTTTTCTGCCTTAAGCCGCCCCGATTTAATAAGAGCATTCACCCGAAAGCGCGTTACCCCTAACCGCTCGGCTGCCTCTGATGTTGTGAGAAGTGTCATGCCGCATACTATACACACGCGTGCATAAATAATTCAAACATTTTCTTTTCGCCACTCCACAAACTATTAACTCGCGTGTATATTTCTGTTGACAAACTATTAACTCGCGTGTATAGTTCTTTCTGTCAGACAACACCACGAACGGAGCACATGACAATGACCGCCACCGAAAAGAAACTGGAAGCCCTGAAACGCACGATCAACTTAATCTCGCGCATCGCCCGCGACATCCAGACCGACGACTACGAAAGTCTTGATGCTCTCATGCGCGCCGCCAGTGACGCCGACGCCGACCTTTTCGAGTTGCGGTTGGAGTTGTCCGAAACTGGCGAATTGGCGCAAGCAGCCTAAGTCAACACAGGGGCGCGGTGTGAAGCCGCGACCCTCTCTGGAAAGGATCGCATCATGGCCGCACGACTCAAACAAATTCCGCTCACGCCGACTAAAGAACACGAACGCAACGCGCGCCGCGTGGCCGTTTTCGTGAACGATCCGACCGCTCCGAAGCTAGTCAGAAACGCCCTGCTATCCGCCCTTGTCGAAGCGGCGGAAGTCACGGAGTCGCGGATTTTCTACGCGCCTGAGAGCGGCGGCGAGATTCAAGCTTCCCCGGCCGATCTGGCGTGGCTGTTTTGCATAGCCGAACGCCGCGATCTGGACTTCCAGCGCGGCGGCGTCGTTGATTCTGACGGCAACTATATCCAGAAGCGTAAATAGAATGGTGCAACCAAGCATGCGACGAAACAGGCAACGGTTATCGCAGGAGGAGCGCATCCGGCGGCTCATCATACGACGACGCCGCGACGCAGACCGTAACGCCCGGCGGCGCGCGGAAAAGCACGACGTTAAGGTCATGGATATTTCGCGCGATGCAATCCGAGAACGCGACCGCGAAACCTGCTACCTGTGCGGGCTGTTCGTCTCCGTGCATGAAATGGGTATTGACCATGTTACGCCTCTGACATCCGGCGGGTCACACACGCCTGACAACGTGCGACTCGTCCACCGAACATGCAACTCGAAAAAGGGCGACCGACTATTAAGCGAGATCAAATTATATGAATTTTGACGGGAGACACTTAGCTCAAAGTCCTAGGAAAACTTGAGCCATCATTTGGCACGGCGGGCGTGTCAGGATCACGAATTAGCGAATTTCGACCACGGCTAACTCTTTACCCTAAGACCCACATCATCAGCTACACACCTACACCGGGATCGAACTCATATGCTTCAAGACACCAGCGAAATGTCCGCCCTGCTCTACTGCCGCGTTTCCACGAACCTCCTGGCCGAAGGGACTTCGCTCGATACCCAACGAGAAGCCTGCGCCGCGCACGCCGCCAGTCTCGGCTATACGGTCGCCCGCGCCTATGAGGAAATCTTCTCCGGCACGGAACTCTTCGCCCGCCCGAAACTATCCCTCGCCCGCGCCGACGTCAAGACAGGAATATTTCAAGCGCTCATCGTGTACTCGGTGGATCGCCTCACGCGGAACGAGGCGCATTTCTCCATCCTCGCCGACGAGTGCGCGCGCGCCGGGTGCCGTTTGATATTCGTGACAGGCGAGGCATACGCCGCCGAGGCTTACGCCGCCCGAGTTGAGCACCAGAAGTTGCAAGAGAGGGTTACCCGCGGCCGCCGCGCCAAACTGCTACTGGGGATACCCGTCTTCACCGGCTGGAATCTTTACGGCTACCGCCCTGATCCGGACGCAAGGGCGTATCGCATAGATGAAGGCGAAGCGCGCATCGTCCGCCGCATCTTTGCGATGTGTGCCAATGGGCACGGCATGCACAAGATCGCGTCCACCTTTAATCGTGAAAATATCCCCTCCCCCAAATCCGACAAACGCCCGGGTGCCAGATGGTCTTCCGGCACCGTGTCCATGATTCTCAACTCCCGCTCATACATAGGGGAGGAAATCTGCTGTAAAACAAAGCGAGACAAAAGAGGGCGTGATCTGCCGCAGCCCGAAGCGGAACAAGTGCGCCTGCCCGACGGCGTCCGCCCGGCGATCATCTCCGAAGAACTTTTTGAAACGTGCCGACAGAATATCCGAAGCAGGACGGCGCGCATGCCCAAAAGTCGTGAATACCCCACGCTCCTGCGCAGCCACATCTTCTGCGCCGAGTGCGGGTCGCACATGATCCGCAACTACTTCAAGCGGGGTAAGTATGAGTATCTGAAATACCGCTGCGGGAGCCGCTGGCGGGCGTTCGACACGGGCTGTCGGGGAAAGGCCGTCAACCTCGAACCCGTTCACCGGTGGGCGTGGGAACAGGTGTGCGCCGCCTTGCTGGAGTGCGGTGTCGGGGGGACGCTCGACGAAATCGAGGCGGCGGACCTCGATCCCCGGCTAGCCGCCGACCTTCTGGCGGCGAGGCGGGCGCTTGAGCAAACGGATGTTAGTCTCAGGGCGTTAGCTTCTCACCTGCGCGCTTCGGTGACGGATCCGATCCTCCGGCCATACATTGAGCGGGAAATGACGCAAGCGGCTCAGGAGAAACGGCAACTGGAGGACACCGTAAACCGGCTCGAAGTGCAAATCGGCCCGGCCCGCCAACGCGCCGACGCCCTCGGCAGGTTGAGTATACGTATGTCCTTCGCGCGGGGGAACCCTGAGGAATTTAGCTTCGACGATCAGGTGCTGGCGCTCCGGGCGCTTGGGGTTAAGGTGTACGCGAACGGCGACGACCCGCCCGGCTGGCGCTGTGTTACCCCTATCTTGATCAAGCCGATGACGTGAGATTGTTGTGGAGAACTATCTGCATCCCAACGCGGGGGCGGGCACAAGGGTTGTTTTTAATCTGCTAAAAATTTCCGAGATGGATACGACCACTCCCAGAGCCGGGGGTTAGAGATATAGGTCAGAGATCGTTTACACTCCCGCTCTCGGGGCTGATGATCAGTGTGAAGCGTGCCGTCACCACTCGCCGGCTAAGGGAGGATGTCTATGAACGAAAGAATACTAGCGCCTTCGATATTATCGGTGGCATTAACGACAATGATTCTGCTCCCTGTCGTCGTGGCGGCTCCGGCACGGGCGCAAACTCCTCCCGTCTCGGTCGCCCGGAACATCCCGTTTAATCGCACTCTGCCGACGGCGTGTTCCGAGAAAAGAATTCGCCTGACCGGCGAATTTCAGGTGCAGTACAAAGTCACCCGCGAGGGCGGCGGTCAGGGGGTTATTGAGGGCGATATCAACGCGGACAAGATTACCGGCTCCGGGCTGACCAGCCGCGGCACGTATAAGGCCGTCGGCACAGGCCGTCTGGAATCCAGCGGGCCGTCGCCCACCAGTTTCACCTACGTCTTCAACTTCGCGCTCAACAAATCGGGGACAACTGATAGCTTGATGGGGCACGTTAAATTTCGCATCACCGTTAACGCGAATGGCAGCGTGACGACGAGGGTCGTCGGCGCGAACATTGACTGCACCAGCTAGAACTTTTCCGGCTACACCGCCAGCGCGGCTCCTCACGAGAGTCGAACCTCCTGTCTATACCTTGCGCTTTGGAATCCAACCGGCTCAACATCTTGTAGCTTTCAGGCAGGATTTTTGCGCCGCGCACCCTTGTGAATTAACTAGCCTAGTGATAGATTTTGCCTTCGCCCCCCTTTGACCCGTCGGCCAAGCGACGAACCTGCTCCACCATGAATTATCTCAATTTACTCAGACGTCTTTTCCCCGTCCTGCTCTCGGTCGTCTGTTTACTCTCCCTGAGTCAGAGCCTCCGGCCGCAATCGCGCAGTGATGACCGGCGGAGCGTGTCGCCCCTTAAAATCCTCAACAGCAACCGGCAACAGGACGGGCTGCGCGGGCCGGTTCGACGCCTCCGCACGGAGGTAGCTAAAGTTGCCTTCGGGGCGGACGGCCCAGTCGAAGGCCGCCGTTCACTGCTCGAACTGACCGCGTACGATACGAGCGGTAAACGGGTTGATAACAAAACCTACCCGGTGGTCAGTAGCACCCTCGGTCAAGAGACACACGAGTACGACGATCAGGGGCACCTGCTGAGGACGACCGTCCGCAACGAGCGGGGCGTCGTCCTCGGCCGCACAGAGTACTCCTACGAATTCGACGCGGCGGGTAATTGGGTAAAGATGACTTCGTCCGTCGTAGTCTCAGAAGCTGGCCGCCAGAGACTTGAGCCGGTCGAGGTGACTTACCGCACCATCGTTTATTACTCGGGAGGCGAGGACGGAGCGCCGCCCTTGGCTGAAGACGCCTGGGCTGATAGCCCCGACGCGCTGGCGCCCGCGGTCGAAGATTCATTCCCTCAGAGCGAATTCATGGCGGGTGGTCACGAAGGAGTAGTCGCGCCGGCCTCTCCCCCCGGCGTCGGCCTATCCGCGGGTGGAGAGGCGTCGCGAAAGAGACTCGACGTCGCGACGGGCATGGAGGCAGAAGCCGACAAGCTGCCGGACGTCGGGTTGCTCAATGATAAGGCTCTCAGCCTGCCGAAACCCGCGTATCCGATCAACTGGAGACGGGCTGCGACCCCCATTACCGTGACCGTCAAAGTCGTCATAGATGAAACCGGGCGGGTCATATACTCGCGCGCGGTCGAAGGCCCACAGGCGCTGCGGCGGGTCGCCGAAGACGCCGCACTGCGTGCCGGTTTCCTCCCGTTCCGGGCGGGGCGGCAGCCGTTCAAAGCTAAAGGTCTCCTGAGCTATAGTTTTCCTTTTGACCCCCGTTGAGACGGGGAGAAGTTCACCCCGGTCGCCTTAAGAAGACGAGGATCGAATAACTGATGCGGCACATGCACTTCATGGTTTTAACCGGCCACCTTGATGACTATTCCCTGCCAGGACTCATCAAGATGCTTCACGGCCAGCGGAAGACCGGGCGGTTGCAGATAGACTACGCGGAGTCGCCGGCGACTTTTTATTTCGAAGATGGCAGGCTGGTTGACGCCAGAATCGGGGATCTGAGGGGACTTGAGGCAGTCTATGTCGCACTATCTTTGGCGGGCGCTTCGTTTAACTTCAACCCCTTGATCAAGCCGCCTGAGAGGACGGTTCGAGAGGGCGAGCAGAAGTTAATACAGGGGTTGCTTGATGCGCCGTCCGGCGGAGGCGCGTCGAACATCCCTCACACGGTCGGGTCGCTGAATGTCCTACCGCTCCCCGCTACCGCCGCGACAGCTTCATTACTTCCCGCCGACGGCCAACCCGCCCTCTCGACGCAGGTCGAAGAGCGGTTGATGTTTGAGGTGGGGGCGGCGCTGGCGGCGCACTCGAAGCGATTCGGTCGCGAGAGGGTTGTTTACGCGACAGTCATCGCCGCACTTCTGCTGTTCACTATTATTTCGGGGATACGGAATAGCGCGACGATCACGAACGTCGCGCCACTTGCCGCCGACCCCGGAGTTGCCACTCCCGCCGAGATCGCTCGATCTTCAGAAACAACGAAAGAGCACACGTCAACTGCCGGCCGGCCCGCGACCGCAGAGACTCCCGCGCGGGAGCAGCCACCCAAGTCTCCCGACCCTAACATCGAAAAAAGGGTAGGGCAGTCGGACAAACATCCGAAGACGCAAAACGCTTCAGCCCCGGGCAGAAAGGATGAGGCGAAGATCGGAAGAGCCACCCCTACCGACGCCCTCAAGGGACGCATGGTGAAAGTCTTATTGCGCGTCGAGCGCGGGCGCGTAATTCAGGCCGTGGTTCAACAACCCCACAGCGGGATGGAGTCATACGAAGCGCTGGCGCTCAGGATAGCCCGGCAGCGCCAGTACCCTACAGACTTCAGCGGGCGCGACGTGCTGGAACTCAAAGTGAAACCATAAAAGACTTTAATTTTGCAACACTACCCCTGAGGGCGTGGGTGAGAGACTGGCAAGTAGATGGCTACCTGACCAGATTGGGGGCCCCTGACGACAAGTTGGGGCCGCAATGCGGTGCGAAAAAGTTTATGGACTTTTGCGCGACTTGGTGGATAATCCCAGCGTCTTGCGAGGCGTTCTTAACCACGCGACACGTGGCCGGCGGCCACGTCAGGCTACGCGGAGGCATACCTCATGAACATGATTCAGCAGAAGGCAGTGTACCGCCGGATGGCGGAGGGGCTTCTTACCTCTCAAGGGTGAAGGGGCTTCGGAGGCCCCGCCGCCGCGGGAGAAGTCCCGCCGGCGGGCGGGAGAATCCTTTTGAGGAGGTCGAGACCTGTGGCGACTAAATCAACCGCCAAACGCGCGGCGAAGGCGGGCGGCACCCGCGCCGCGTTGTCTTCGAAGAAGGCTTCGGCGAGTCGGGCCGCGAAGGCGGGCGGGCCGGAGTCGAAGCCGGCCAAGCGGCCGCGGAAGGGGTCGGCGCGCGGGCGCAGTAAGCCGCGCCCCTACGAGAAGCAGTGGGGGATGCCCGCGGGTTTCTGCTCCGATGGGAGGACGTTCGCCACCTTGCGGGAGGTCGTTGACCCGCAGACGCCGACGCTCTCGCTCTCGGAGCTGACGCCCGAGCAGCAGGCCGAGCTCGTTGCCCAACGCATCGCCTCGCAGAAGGAGTTCGAGGTCGCCATGCTCGGCGCGGGGCTCGTCAACAAGGAGCGCGCGGTCGCCGAGGTGAGGGCGCAGTCGAAGGTCGGGCGGCTCCTAATGGAGATCGAGAGCCGCATGATCTCCAACCTCATCGAGCAGGCCCGGTCGGGCGCCGCGAAGAAGGGCGCTGCGAAGAAGGGCGCCGCGAAGAAACGTTGAGCGCGGGAGCGCAGTCGTCCATGCCCACGAATAAGAAGCAGGGCGCGAAGAAGCGTGGCGCGGGCAAGGCGGGCCGGAAGAAGCCCGCGCCGAAGCCCGCCGCCCTCGTGCAGGTGGTGGCGGCCGTCGTCGCCATCGACTCGAACTTCGAGCCCGTCACCGAGGCGCCCTTCAAGTTCCGCGAGAAGAACGTCTACCCCTACCTCGCCAAGAAGGGCTTCAAGCTCGTCCGCTGCCAAGGGCCGATGGCGCGGCGCAACGACGTCGCGCCGCAGGCGCGCAAGCAGAACGTGGTCTACCTCACCGGCGTCGGGCACGGGTTCGAGGACAGGTACACGGGCGAGTCCATGACCACAATCTTCGCGGTGGGCGAGTACGACCCCGCCGAGTCGAAGAACAAGATCGTCCACTTCTTCTCGTGCGAGACAGCCAGCCGGCTCGGCCCCGACTTCGTCGCGCACGGCTGCCGCGCGTTCTTCGGCTACAGCGAAAACTTCACCTACCCGCCGAGTCTCGCCGAGACTTTCTTCGAGTGCGACTCGGAGATTGACCGCGCGTTCGCCGACGGGCTTAACGCGGGCCAGGTCTACGAGCGGACGCGCGCGCTCTTCCAGAAGCACATTGACCGACTCAAGGCCACGGGCGACGGCGGCGACCTCTTCAGCGCCTCGATCCTCGAAGTTGACCTCGGCCTCCTGCGCGCGCCGACGCTCGGGCCGCAGTTCGGGGACACGAAGGCGAAGCTAGCCTGACGCGGGGACGACCTCGGCCCGGCAGCGGGGGCGGCCTTCGAGCCCTCCCTCCGGCACACCACTCTTCCCGAGAAGGAGTCTCTTGAGATGAAAAGAAGGAACACCGTACGCCGCCTTCTGGCATTCGCCGCGCCTCTCGCGCTCGGGTGCGCTGCCCTGCTCTGCGCGGGCGACGGCAGCAACACGCCGGCCGCCGCCGGCGCTTCCCCCGCGCCGCCCGCGCCGGTCGAGGTGACGGCCGCGGCCCGGGTGCGCACCTCGACCGTCCCGGTCAGGAGCTTCCTCCCGGTCGCCGAGCTCTCGGGCGGGCGCGAGATAAAGCGCATCCGACTCAACCCGAACGTCCTCGTGAACCTGGCCCCGCCCGCGCCCGACCCGGCGCTGCAATCAACGACCACCTTCCCCGCGCGACAGACGCCGCCCGTCGTCAATGTTGACGGCGTCAGTCAGGGCTTCAAGAGGCGTCCCCAGGACCCGGGCCACGTGGTCAGGACTATGCCGCCCGACACGGTCGGCGCGGTCGGCACGACGCAGTACGTGCAGTGGGTCAACACCGCCTTCGTCGTCTTTAACAAGGCGACCGGCGCGGCCGAGTTCGGGCCGTTCCCCGGCAGGCTCCTCTTCACCGAGTTGGGCGGCAAATGCGCGACCAACAACGACGGCGACCCCATCGTCCAGTTCGACAAGATGGCGCAGCGCTGGGTGCTGGCGCAGTTCTCCGTCGATAACGGCGCGTCGAGCGGCTTCTCGCAGTGCGTCGCCGTCTCGACCACGGCGGACGCGGGCGGCACGTATCACCTCTACGAGTTCACCTACCAGTTCTTCGACGATTACCCGAAGATGGGCGTCTGGCCCGACGGCTACTACACGACCTTCACCATGTTCGACAACCAGAACAGGTCAATCGGCGGGAGGGTCTGCGCCTACGAGCGCGAGAAGATGCTGCGCGGGCAGCCCGCGCGGCAGCAGTGCTTCCAACTGAGCCGGCTGTTCTTCGGCCTGCTGCCGAGCGACCTTGACGGCGCGACCTCCGCGCTCGTCAACGCGGCCGGCGCCCCGCGAGGGCCGGCCGCGCCCCCGCCCGGCTCGCCCAACTACGTCGTCAACCTCGGCAACGACGGGCGCACGCTCAACTTCTGGCGGTTCCACGTGGACTGGGTCAACACTGCCAACACGACCTTCGGCGTCGGGGCCGCGAACGCGCCGAACGCGGTCATCCCTGTCAAGCCGTTCCGCTTCTCGTGCAACGGCGCGGGCACCACCTGCGCCCCGCAGCCCGGCACCCCCAACAAGCTGGACACGCTCGGCGAGCGACTAATGTACCGGCTGGCCTACAGGCGCTTCAGCCGCCCAGACGGGAGCCTCGACCACGAGTCACTCCTCCTGAACCACTCGGTTGACGTGGGGCTCCAGGCCCCGCAGACGGCCGTGCGCTGGTACGAGCTCCGCGACCCGAGCGCGCCCACGCCGACCGTCTTCCAGCAGGGGAGCTACGCGCCCGACCCGACGACGCACCGCTGGTTCGGCAGCATCGCGATGGACAAGCGCGGCGGGATCGCCCTCGGCTACAGCGTTACGAGTAATACGGTGCGCCCCGGCGTACGTTACACGGGGCGGGCGGCCGGCGACCCGCTGAACAAGCTCGGACCCGAAACGACGCTCATCGCCGGCACCGGCTCACAGCGCTGCCGCCGCCCGAACGGCTCGTGCGACCCGTCCTGCCTCAACGATGACGGGAGCTGCGCCGACGAGCGCTACGGCGACTACAGCAGCCTGACCGTTGACCCGTCCGACGACTGCACCTTCTGGTTCACCACCGAATACCTAGCCGCGACCGGCTCGTTCAACTGGCACACGCGCATCGGCTCGTTTAAACTCTCGGGCTGCCCCTGAGCGCGGGGTGAAGACGGGCCCGGCCCTGAGCCCGACAGGAGTTCGAAGTTCATGTCTAACGGTTCCGGCGTGACCACAGTCTTCGTCGTGCGTCACGCGGAGAGAGACGAGTCCAACCCGAACGACCGTGACCCGCATTTGACCGAGGCGGGGCGTGCGCGGGCGCAGGCTCTCGCGCACGTCTTGGGCTCGGCCGGCGTCAGGGCCGTCTACACCTCCACCTTCGTCCGCACGCAGGAGACGGCGCAGCCGCTCGCATCGCTCAAGGCGCTTCAGCCCGTGAGGCTTGATCAGGCCGCGCAGTTGAGACAGGACATACTGTCGAGGCATGCGGGCAAGGTCGTCCTCGTCGTGGGCCACAGCGACACGGGGCCAGAGCTGATACGACTGCTCGGCGGCGGCGGCTTCCGCATCGGCGAGAGGGAGTTCGACAGGCTGTTCGTCGTGCAGGTCTTCGGCCCCGGCCGCGCCGCCGTCGCGGAGCTGAGGTACGGCGCGCCGAGCCCCTTCAATTGATGAGGGTGTGAGATTCGTTCCCAATCTGTAATTGATGTCCGCCAACAAGCCCGCAGCTACTTCGCGAGTAGATTCCAAGTGCGAACGTGCCTGCCCAAGCGCCGCTGCCGACGAGGACGGCGGACGCGAGCCGCACAGACGCCGCCAAGTTTGTGAAGAGCGGCGAGGGGCCGACACCCCTCCCTCCTTTTGTCTCTCGGCCAACCCGCTGCTCATCTGGCTTCGATACCGAAAACCTTAATGACGAGTTACGCGCCCGTTCGGGGCGTTAATAGATGCGGCCGTCCCGAATTGATTGGAAGGGGTTCGGGCGTCGGGCGACACTTTAGAAACGTTTCTCCTGTTTCCATCATTACATGATGGGTGGCCCGGGCGCCGCTATGTTTTCGTTGACACTCTTGGAGGTCGGGAATATCTTTTCACGCATCCAGCAGGGACGTTCCGCACCACGACGCACAAGACCCAAACCGCGTTGGTCCCGTTGACCGCCGGTCGTCAAGCCTCTTTCGCCAGGTCGGCCCGACGCCGGCACATCCGACAGGAGGTTTCCTATGTCTCTCCGCCGCCTCTGTCTCCTGGCCGGCGCTCTTCTTTGTCCGCTCGGCCTTTCCCTGGCCCAGTTGCCCTGTCCGCCGACTCAGTCCAGTACCCTACCACTGCAACTAGCCCAACTGGCCCACCACCGTAGCCTCGACGACACCTGCGGCTGTGAGGGCACCCCGAAGGATGCCCCCGGCACACCTCTGCGAATCGCTAACGATTTGCAGAACAGGATCAAGAACAACTTCCGCCCGGCCACCACCACCCAGAAGCCAATCACCGTTGCAGACCTGATCGGGCTGCAAACGGTGGTGAATGGCTTCACGCAGGCGCAGTTGACGCGGGGCGACCGGCTCCACCTTCCCAGCCCGTCGCAGCGCACGTTGCTGCGCGACATCAACCTCGGCCAGGGCAAGCGTTTCAGCGAGGGCGATCTGGTGACGCTCGTCGGCTTCGTCATCGGCGCGCGCCACTCGAACACTGAAGGTGGTGAGAGCGTTAACTGTAACCTCGACGGTTGTGCGGGCAACGACATCCACGTAGACGTAACGGCAAACCCGCGGAACCCACAGATGTCCGTGGGCAAGCAGATGAACAGGGAGGGCGTGTCCGCCGAGATCAGCCCGCACCACCGGCCCGACGCGTGGGAGACGTTCGACGCCGAGGCTTACGGCGCGACGTTCAAGAACCACCCGGTCATGTTCACCGGGCAATTGTTTTACGACGCCAGCCACAGCCCCGGCGGTGGGCCGAACCGTGCTGCGGTCTGGGAGTTACATCCCGTATACGCCATCTGGGTCTGCCGGAAAACATCGCTCAGCCAGTGCCTGGTCTCCAGCCAGAACGACCCGAATATATGGACACCTTTCCACCAGGTGCAGGGCCTGCTCCACCTCAACGTGCAGGCGACGCAGAAGTGTCTGGACAGCCCGTGAGTGACCGCTTCCGGCTGAGGATGCCACCAGCCGGGTAAAGACGCCGCCCATATAAACCTGAGTTCTTCAGAGCAACGCCATGAGATATAGACCCCTACCGCGCATAGCATTAGCCCTGCTGCTCTTCGCCGCCTCCGCCTCGGCGCAGGAGTTCACGCTTGTACTCGACAACGACTTCGTGCGCGCGCACCACAACCGGGTCACCACCGACGTACAGTTCACCCCCGTCGGGGCGCAGATCGATGCCCACTCCGCGGCCAAGGACGGGGAGGTCCACATCTCCGGCACCGCCGTCATGGCCGGCTCCGGCCAGCCCCTCGGCTTCGCCACGGTCGCCGAGATCATGCTGGCGGAGCAGTACGAGGGGCGCGGCGGCCACCTCCTGTTCATCGCCGGCGAGGCTCGGGCAGGCCGCCCCATCCGAATGCGCGGGGTCTGGCGGTTGTGGGGCGAGCACGGCGACCGTTTCTTCAGCCAGGGCACGTTCCCCGCACCCTCGACCTGGAGGCCGCAGACGAACCCGCCGCATATCTTCGAGATCCACCCAGTGACGCAGATGATGCGCGAGGGTCGCCAAGTCAGCTTCCTCGGGGACTTCCGCTTTCTACCCGGCTTCAACGACCTGAACGACGTGCAGCGGACGCGCGGGGCCTTCGGCCTCTTCGAGCGGATGACATGCGGGATCGTGCCGGGGGCACGCACGACCACCATCACCGGCAGCCGACAGCAGTTCAACTTCGTACAGTTCATGGCTGAGCTGAGGGGGCGGCCCGAAGTGGCGGCGGGCGGGGACGGCGTCTTCATGCGCGCTGACATCTTCGACCAGACAGGGCAGGGCGCCTCGGCCACGGAGCCGCTAGCACGGGACGTGAGGCTGGTCTTCACGGCGGGGACCGCGCCGGCTGCGGAGCTGCAACGGATCAGGGGCGACGGGCGGATGCGGCTGGTGGGCTTTGCCCGGATTAGCCTAACGCCGGTCAACGAAGCGATTGTCAGCCAGAGGGCGTTCGAGGGGAAGTTCCCTTACGAGATCGTGGTGACTTCGCTCGGGGCGGCGAGGTGACTCCTAATTCCTGGTGAGGAGGCGCGCGACGCCCGGAAGGGCTCGGTGAAGAAGAAGCGGTAGAGCGTCCGCGCCGAGACGGACGACGGTCTTGCCCTTCCCCGTCGGGTCGAGCGCGAGGCCGAGGCGGGGCCGAAGTTGTCGCGGTCGGGCAGCACGCTCTCCAGCTCGTAGCGCAGTCCGGCCGTGAGCGTGAGCCGCCGCGCGGGTTGCCATTCATGCTGAAAGAAGACGCCCGCATACGTGCTCTGCTGCGCCGACTCGGCGCCGAAGCGCTGTCGGAAGCGCGAGGGCGCGTTGGCAAGGAAGTCGCCCGCGCTGGTGAAGTTATACGTGCCGGAGGCATCGGAGAGGTCTTCAAAGACGGAGCGGATGCGCTGCACGTCGCCGACTTTGAAGGCGTGCGCGCCTCTCAGGAAGGTGAGCGTGTCTTGAATTTGCGCGCGCGTCTCGCGGCGGTCGCTCGCGCCCGCATTTGGAAGTTTTATAGCTCAGTCCGCGGAAGCGTTCGCGTGCGGCGCGGTCGTCATTGTTGTCGAGGCCGTCAATCGTGATGTTGTTGGAATAGGCCGCGCCGCCGGAGCGCGAACGTGCCCGCCTCTTCGGGCGTGCGCGCGCTCGCGCGGTTGCGGTCTTCGGCGAGGTCGCGCGTCGATTATATTCGCGTTTGAATTTTGTATTTCAACGTGAGGTTTTGGGTCATTTTGTATAGACTTCTAAAACTCAGCGAACGCAGTGCTAAACATATATTTGCGTAGCTTATTTGTATTTCGATGTTATAGATATCGTCATTTTTCAATCTGAGACAAATTCCATGTATTTACATTGGATGGCCAAGAGAACTCGCGCATTACTACAAGATAATCCAAGAATATTCACGGCAAGTAACATCCCAAGCTCTAACACAATGTTTTGTTGAGCCTGATATGTGTTCTCACGCTCTGTTGAAATTATTGCCTCCTGTGTGGCAATTAATTGACTTTCAGTATCACGTGTAGTAGAAGCACAATTTCTCACACGCGTGAGGCTGTCCTCTGGCCTTGTATCTTTGCTTTGCCGCAGTACAGACCTGTAAATCCGAAACTCTTCAACCCGACCGCTAGTTTCAGAGATTAATTTCATACGTTGCTGTATACATAGCGAAACGGCAAGGCAACTACACGGTAGGAAACCTCGTTTTCGGCTCAATTAGCTAGGTATAGCTCCCGTAATTCCCCCAATGGAGGTGGTCGTTAATTATGTTTGGAACTCGCAAGCTCACTCTTTCAATAATATTCTTAGCGTCTTTGGTTTTCGGGGGCACTACATCCGGCAACGCCCAGCCTAGCTTGGCTTCAGCAGATATTCGCGAAATGCAGATCTCGGTGAGCAGTCGGTTGGAAGACTTTACCGTTATCCGTGATGCGCAGCTACGTGACCAATACTATTACGTTCCGACTCGACCTCGGCTTGTCGAGGTTACGAATGACGGTCGGAATGAACCCCAGTTCTCTTTGATTCGTTATCAGTTTGTCAATCCTGACGATCCCAACGGTTTATTAGAAGGCGGCATACTTCAGTTCGCTGTAAAGCTGGCTGCCCCCGGGGTAGCGGAGCAGATCCGAAAAAAGATCAGCCAGGAGACAAGCCGCCCAGAGGCTTCTATCAGAGTTGCCTCGCTGCCGTTGAAGTCTGCCGAAGTTGTTATGTATTCGCCCGGCCAAGGCAAACTGGTCAGCAAGACGTTTGGTAGCGGCATCGCCCCGCAGTTCGCAACGCAGGAGATGGCGTTTTCGATTGAGCTATCTCGCGTCGGTAGTGACGTGTTCGATGCACTCGTAGGGAATACGCCCGGCGGCAACACGGGGGTTCCGGTTGCAGTCATCATGACGTACAACGGGCTCACTCCGCCTGCGGGCTTTAGAATAAAAGTTAACTACCGCAAACTGTACAACCACTATAGCAGTGACCAGAAACTCGCGGCGAGAGCCTCATACTACGGGTTGTTCGGAGCGAGCACGAATGTTAGGTGGCAAAATCTCTCAGAGAGTTTGAAGCGGGATGGTGCCCTCGACATAAAAAAGATAAGCGGCGAGGGAGTCGATGACGCCGTGTTAGACCAGCACATGCAGGCGATCCTGAAGGGGATAAACGAGAGGATATTCCAAACGCTGAGCCCCCCGCGACAGGTCGAGCCGGCGCAAGCCGCCGACCCGTCGGCTTCGGGATTCTTCGGGGGCGTAGGATATAACGCCAGTTTCAAGAACGTGAATGAAGTCTCCTCGCTTGACGAGACAATCGAGTGGACTGAGCAAAGGATTATAGAGCGCAAGACCCTAGCAGCCGGCTTCATCGGCATTCAGGGCTACCCACAGGATATACGCAATCGCCTTGTCACATTCGTGCGCGAGGGTAACTGGGATAGCGCGTTTTTCATGCTGCCGACGGTGGGAAATCTGCCCCAACTTTCACAGGTGAACCTTAAAGTCGATCTGGAGGCGAACGGAACTTCAAGGGCGACGAAAACAGTTGTGTGGAAACCAAGCACCGACTGGAAAGACTCCAGCGGGCGTGTGATGACATCGGTCGTGTTCCCCATTGCTGGTCTTCTTGCCTCTGGGGTCAAGCGAGATCAGTTGAGTTTCTCTTCTACCCTAGAAACTATACAAGGTGGCAGCCTGACCCGCATTGTGAAGAAACGCCCTGTCTTCAACGGGACTGAGGCGGTAGCGCCGCCTGAGACAGACATTGAAATCATTGAGATTGACCCGTCCGCAGTACAATGGCGCGGCATAGACCCTAACAGCCGGCTCCTTCGAGTGCAGGTGTTGCTACGTGCTGGCAACCGTGAGTTTCGAACCATCTTGCGGCCGCAGAACAACAGCGGCGTCGTGTCAGTGCCCTCCCCGATCGGCTGGATCGTGTCTAAAGAAGAGGTTCGTGATAAAGACATCCGGGTCGAACTCAAGTACGAATTTCAGGGTCGTCCAGCCGTGTCGAAGGTGATCGCACGCCTCCAACGAGATGAGCCTTCCCTCTCACTTCTACTCCCGGACGTGGAACAATGAAAGTGAATGAGAGCAGACGACAAAAACATCACTAGCAACCTTTAGAGGTCCTTTGTCCCCGCAGGAAGAACCCGCCTGCGGACATAAGTGCTGCCTCCGCAGTAATCCTCGCGCCTCTATCATTAGCGCTGGGGAACAAGGACGCAAGTCCAACTCCTCGACACTGAAGATTCCTTACCTCGATGAAAACTCTGACTGCTATTTTAGCCTTGGCTTTCTTAATCCCTTTGGTCGGCAGTTCGCTTGAAACGCGTTCAGGTGAACATCTTTTTTTTATTTATGGTACTCCTTACGTGATTCGCAACTGGTTTGGCGTCAGTAAGTTGCCTAAAATCCCATCATTCGAGCAAAAAACATCCGTTGTCATTTTCATGGATGAACTCGATCTTGAAGAAACCACCTTTTCGAGGTGGGGTACAAAAACCAAGGACTTAGTTATCATTGCAGCTAAAGTGCGCTTGGGGGAGAACGCGAGCTTCTCGCACGGTAGTTATGCGGGATCCTTGGAGGCCGGGCGGCTTGTAATCATCACTCAGCTTCTCGAAGTTAAGAAAAGCGGGCGTCTAACTTTTTATGGAGCAACAGAGGCTCCCCAAACCGGAGTAACTTCGGATAATTACACTGGAGGAATGGGATCAAGTTTCGAACTCTATGCAGAGCGCGTAGACGTAGGTCAAGAGCGCCCGGACGCTGTCATAAAAGATGCTCTAGTGGAATATCGGAGAATACTCCAAACGAAGCTGGGTCAGCCAGCCAGTAGTTCACTGGCTGCTCTAGCCGACATTGCCCGGTATATAGAAAGTGAGGAACAGGCTAAACGGCTTAGAGCCATCGTGCAAAGCCGCACCACATACGATGCGACTCTCATTGATACTTTAACCGAGATTCGTCAGGCAGAACTGCTCAAGAAACAAGCGGTGGAACCACTCAGCGGACTCATCGGCATACAGGAAGGTTTTGGGATTTGGCCTTCAATACCGGTTTCCATAGGCTTCTCGACGCAACATAGCGTCATCGCAGTTCAGCGGCCCGAGGCGTACAAAAATTTCACAACCGGCCCCCTTTTCAGACCTGGGGCTGAATGGGTCAGCTCGAAAGCCTACGAATATCTGAAGATTGTAAACAGCCCTGAGGCACTTCAGACTCTACCAGATGAGTTGCAACAACTCTTCTCCAAATGGAACGTCGAACGATTACGTTACCTTGAAGAGCAAGTATCAGCGGCCCAAGCCAGCGAGAACTTACCCGAACTCACCTTACTCTTCAGGAAAATAGAATCCTTCCCGCGCTATAATTTAGAAGCTGGGGATCGGCAACCATACGCCACACTGATGACAAGTCTATTAAAGCGCCGTCAGGAGATAAGCGGCTGGCTCAGGTCACGCCAAATCACAGTCAGTGTGGACGGTGTAGGGCGAACGGTCGAAGTCTTTTCTGAAGGACTTGGAAAAGAATACTGGATTGCGCCATCAGATCTTTTAGTCAGAGCTATTAACATCCGAGGCAAAGAATACGTCGGGTATGTTACAAGAAATCAGCAAGATCCGAACGAAATAAGATTGTCTCTGACCGCTGAGTTACGTACAGACCCATGGCTCTTCAAGGAAGTTGAACGTCAGATCATGGCGGAAGGTGGAAGAGCTAGCGTAGACCTTCAGCGGAACATCGAACTAACAGCAGTCCCACCATCTGGCGAAGGAGTGATTGAGTCGACAGCCCGGATAGATGGCAATTTACTTTTCATTACAATGAAGCTTGAGAGAGAGAGAGGGTATTTGGCCCTCGTGCGCTTAGCAGAGGCGGGACTCCCAGTACGTTTACGATGGACTTATATTAAAAACCGAGGAATTACTGGGGAGTTAACTCCTGTTGTCGTTACCCTGTCAAGGAGGGCGTCCGCCAGCCTTTTGTTAACCGACGGGAAGCTTAAAAATACAAGCACCTCTGCGTTGACGCTTCACTATGTTACGTTGAAGAACGGATCTTTTCGCAGGCTTAATCAACCGAAGACTCTGGAACCTGGTACCGAGATACGTCTTGTAGAACTAAATGTAGATCCATCTGAATTCGGTTCCATCACGGGTGAAGCCATCCAGTACGATGTTGCCCCAGATACGGTACTAGAGAAGTTCTTGGTTTTGGAAGTCAGTTCTATTCTGCAGGATATTACAGTAACAAATCATCTCCCCGCCGCAGATGAAGTTCGAGCACGATTTCTTAATCTGGTCGAGGTGAAAATCACGCGCATTGACGTGAATGACCAAGAACTTGAAAGCTTAGAGAACCTGAAACTCTCGCCAGCCAATGCTTCAGGAAGTTCTGTTAGGATGACCGTCAAGAGGGCCATGAACGGGTCGCTACGTTTCCGCGTAACTGGAATGGCAATCTATACAAATGGTAGTCAAAAACTCAAAGAGAGAATAGTAGAAGGAAGTACCATAGACATTACAGACGATTGGCTTCCCTAAAGGGGACCCCATCAGGTTTCAAATCTTAATCTTCGAAATGTGCCACGATCAAGTACATCCGATGTTTCGCTCGTTTTTAGGGATGAAGGAAGCTAGAGATGTATTACACGTAATACATGATTCATATTTATAAGAAATAAAGGGTGACTAGAACAAGCCAACTGATCGGTCTCGAAAAATGGTTGCAATTTTTACTGGCAAGCCGTCGCATCTCGATGCGCTTCGACTTCCATGACGGAACATGAATCCTCCGCTAATCTTGTATTCTACGTGTACGTGGCTGGCCTATAAAATTGCCCAATTTTTTTACCGCGACGAACATTACGTTTGGTGCACCCCACATTTTAGTGCTGACTCACTTTCAAGCTGGGAATCTTCTACACCGCCATCTTCGACTCCTCTAGATATTTATAACGCTTACCATGAAGAGGTCATTAGGGGCGATCGCCATGGCGCTCATATTGCCGCAAACAAAGCCGGAATTTTAAGAGGTGCGCATCTTAAAGCGAATGCGAGAATAATAACTAAGAAGCAGAAAGCCGAAATATTTACTATCGTTCAAAAAGCTGAATTGAATGACTTTAGACCTCTCCTCTTTATTATTCCTTATGGACTGATTCAGGATATTATCGAGGAAGTCCCTGTAATCGAGCGAGCGCATCCGCTCTCCGTGGAGTTTGTGATTCAACAACTTCCCCGTAATTGCTTTGACGTAGTTCAGTTTCACAAGAGGTAGTGCTTAATGTCTACAACTGACGAAGTAAGTGCGACCTTTTATGCCCTGCGTTTGGTTAGACACAATAATCCCATCTTGAAGTTCTTGTTATATCCAACGGAAGATTCAAATGTAGCCCTCTCAAAAGATAAGAATTATCCCACCGAGTTAAATGAAGCATTAGGTATTATTCGGGAAGTTCAAAGGGAGAGAAGCGTAGCAACCAATCCCCTTGTCGAAGAAGAGCCTGATTGGCTCCAGAGGGCTTTGTCCGAAAGAATCATACAACTCGCCATGAAGGATATTTCGATTGAAGATTATGATGCTGACGCAGGAGAAAGAATCCTATTCTATCTAAGGCATCAAGACCAAAATGCTTATGGTGCTTCTATTGCCAATAGAGATGAACTGGCGGCCACGTTTGAAGTTGGTGATAGAGTGGTGTATGGAGAATATGGATTAGGCACTATTGAGTCTATAGCGCGTTCGCAAGAGCAAGGTGAATCATCATTCCACTATTTGATTTTATTGGATGAAAGCCAAGAATCTATACCCGTCTCTTCTATAACAGCATTCAAGGAAGGGTTACGCCGGCCGTGGTCACCTCAGGATTGTAAAAACTTCTTAGAGAATCTCCGACTTGGCTTTTCTTTAGATTCCGATCCGGCTTATATCTGTAGTTCCTTAACGTACGCAATAATATCCGGTGATATTGTTCGTGTTTCCTCTGTGCTTAAGGAATTCTGTTATATAGCCAGATTTAATAAAATTGCGCGCTATGAATCTTCTTTCCTTAACGAGTCGATAGAACGTATCGCTCAGGAAATAATGTTTAGTTTAAATTTATTGAAAGTTGAAGTAATGAGGCTCCTTGAGTCTGCTCTAAACGAGTCTATCCAACACAAGAATGATGAGGTGGAAAAGCTTAGAGCGACACAACAGGAATTAAAAAGGGTTGAGTTAGAAAAAAGGGAGTTGAAGAGGCTTGAGTTAGAAAAAAGGGAGTTGAGGAGGCTTGAGTTAGAAAAGCTTAAGTTAGAAGGACGGCGGAAGTCAGATACAGCATGAGACGACAATTTTATTTGTCATAGCACACTAAATTCATTTTATTCGCTCGGAGCGGCACTTTATTTTCTATAATGATTACTCAGATTCAGATTGGCTTCCAACCTGACTATGGTTCGGGACGCGCAGTTATTAATGCTAGCGGCCAGGCTGGCGAAAGGGTTGAAGCTGTATGAATGCTACGACTAGTGCCTTTGCGGAGCAGATGTTCAGACTTCGTGTCCACGAATCAATAGGCCAAAAGTATGAAGATCTATTTGTGGCTATCATGCGGAAGGCTAACAAGAAATTTAAGCCGGTGAAGCCTCATGGACCCTCAGGCGATCATAAGAATGATGGTTTTGCTTCCGATACTCGAGCCTATTATCAGGTGTATTCGCCCGAAGATATTCGACGTACACAAGCTGATGCACTGCGGAAACTCAAAGAAGATTTTAGTGGCCTAAAGAAATTCTGGAATGGCATCTCTGATGTCAGACGATACTTTTTCGTCATAAACGATCGATATCATGGCGTTTATCCGGACATTTACAAGGAGATTGCTCGGATTAAGAAAAAATATAAATTGGAAGAAGCGGATGTGTTCCTTGCCCAAGACCTTGAGCGGTGCCTGCTTGCGCTACCGGATAAGGATATCTTCTCGATTATCGGGTATGTGCCCGACATAAAGCCTGCTGAGTTCCTTTTCTTGAGCGGGTTTACATATTTTGCCGGCGCGTGGATTCACTTCGAGCAAGCGATCTCGCGTCTTGGATATTCAGCCAGACGAGTTCCGACATTCCGCGCACTCAGAGAACTCATTGCATCAGCGATTATCTCTGAAGAAGAATTTACCTTATTAGAGTATCTTCGCCATCTGCGAAATCCATTATTTCATGGCGATTCTAATAAATTGCCTGCAAAGGCAGATATTGATCGTCTAGTGCAAATCACAACACGCATCAGCGACTCTCTGCCTCAGGCCAAGCCCTAGTTTTCAACTCATCCGAAACCTTCTGCCGGACTAGCTTGCCTGGAAACGTTCAACATTGGGGATTGTTCTCCTGGGCTACAGTCCTCAACAATCGGATGAACTCTGTCACTTCATGATGCCCGCTACTTGAGATGTAATTGATAACACGAACACCATAATTCCACTCTAATTTGTGCCTTTGAAAGTTAGACAGATCGTTAGATAAGACATAATGTGGGCTAGCTAGCCCCTCGCTAACTTCGCGTAGAAAGCTAAGAATTGAATCAATATGAGGGTCAGAAAACCCAATGAATGGGCTTGTTGGCTGCGCTCAAGGGTGGGCAAGCGCAGAATACACCATCCCCTCCAAAAGAACCTCTTCACGAAGGTGCTGCGCTATCTGGCCAGCCGCTAAAGTACTTGGTGGTCAATGCGTAGAAGGAAAATCTTTGCTAAAGATTAAATCAAACGATCTTCCCCTGTCCAAGGGGGAGGCTCACTATCTGCCCATTGTGCGAACTCGTTAGCGAAATCGTTAGCCAAACTATATGCACGACGTTTGTTCGGTCTAACCTTTGGTTCTAGCGATTCCATAAGTTCACTTAGAGGTTTCGCCATTTTCTTCACTTGTTCTTCAAGTTCTTTCACAGACGATGCGTCTTGCATTATCGATTCTCCTTATAGAACAGCATGTGGGGTCTTGACCAACGACTCCATTACAGCATCTAGCACGGATTGTCGCGTATTTTTGCAATGAGATGTTTCAGTTACATTGAGTTTACCTGTTTCAAAATATTTATTACTCGCCTGTCCACCTCCACAATATGAATAATATGCGCATGATTGACTACATTCATGTATTCCGTCCAAGAACTCCCGCACATACCATGCATCACCTGATTTCAAGACAATTTCGGGGAGAGGTGTTTTCAGAACATTGCCAATTACAAACTTATTTCTCTCATCAGCGTCGGCTGACATGAACTCCGGTGATACAACAACCACGTCCCCGTTAAAGGCAACCGTCGGCCACATATCTTTAGGGCCTCGTTCCACCGGACCCTCAAAGCTGTTACAGATACCATCCATCCAACCCAATGCATTATCAAACTCTCTGATGCCCATGGTAGGTTGTGAGCGCCATGCGGCGAAAAGCCGCTTCCAGAAGTTTTTAACCTTCTGAAATTCTAAATCCTTTGCTGTTTGATTGAGCCCCTCTCTTTCTTCTATATTTATGTTAAGGCTTGTACACCCAATATTGAGAAAAAACTCATAGAAAGCTTCAGGATCATCAATATTCCGAGCACTCACAACAGCTATGATGCCAAATTTTATTCCATAACTATGTAGTAATTCCATCCCTCGTAATATGTTAGGATAAGCTGCCCTTTTAGACCACGTAACTCTATTAGCGTTTTGCTGCTCTGAGCCATCAATGCTAACTCCAATATCAATATTGAATTCCTTGAAAAGCTCACACCAATCTTGTGTAATAAGAGTGGCATTCGTTTGAAGACTATGCCGTAGCCGCCCAGATGTATGTAGATTCTGAAAAGATGAGAGTAATTGACGAAATTTCTTCAAACCGCAAGACAAGGGCTCTCCGCCATGCCACAGTAATCTAACCTCATGCGTTACATCTGTGAGGCTCGCTGCTACTGAGTCTGCTATCTCTACCGACATCTCAGACTTCTGAGCGCGATCTGGAAGATAACAATAAGCACAGTTTAAATTGCACCGTGTCGTAGGTTGCAAAATTATGTGCCTAAATCCAAACGGGGTTGCCGGAGTAGGTAACATTTTAGTTTTTCCTAATTTAGCAAATAAATGCACCCCATAAAGGAAGTTTTCTTTGGCTACCACTGTACTTCAGCATTCGTGGTGATTGCCTTATTGGACATTGCAGAGAACGTATTGTCATAAACTAGTACGTAATCACCTGGTCCCAGTTGTGCGGTGATGTTCCCAACGGTACGCTTACCTGAATTGTAATAAGTCGAAGTTTGGTGACCGTTCCTCCAGTTTTCGAAGCCATCACTATCTAAAATCAACACTTTTATATCGTTACCAGAGCCACCCTCTGCACGGAATCGCCCCTGTACATCAACTCTATTACCAGTAACCCTAAAATTAAAGTATTTAGCTTTACCCGCGCCCACAGTGAAAGCCGTGTTCACAATCTCGTATCGCCCAGGACTATAGGCAGTAACGGGCAAGCTGATAAGTGAGCAGAGAGTGAAAAACAGTATTCCGATTTTGAGGTGTTTATTGTGAGACATGATTTCTCCGGCTAGATGTTAAGGGTTGAGGTCAAAAGGCGTAGAGCTACACTCAGAGACGAACAATGGCGGGCATTATACGCTTCTGACAATAAAAGGAAAGATCAAAGTGATAATTACCAGTGGCGGAAGCGTTCGCGCGCGGCGCGGTCGTCATTGTTGTCGAGTCCGTCAATCGTGATGTTGTTCGAGTAGGCCGCGCCGCCGGAGAGCGCGAACGTGCCCGCCTCTTCGGGCGTGCGCGCGCTCGCGCGGTTGCGGTCTTCGGCGAGGTCGCGCGTCGAGAGCGGTTCTTCGGTCACGCCGCCGAGCGTGTAGATGAGTTCGAGCGGCGCGCGCGTGCCGAGCGGCAAAGTCTCCGTCTCCGCCCGCGTCAGCGTGCCGCCGACGACGGTGCGCGTCGTGTCAATTGCCGCGCCGCCGCCCGTCTCACTCACGACCAACTGTTCGGCCGACACGCCCGCCGGTCGCAGAGTGAAATCGAGCCGCACGCTCCGTCCCGCCAACGCCTCGACATTCGCGCGCTCCTCCGTGGCAAAACCTTCGGCCGAGGCGCGCGCCGTGTACGCGCCCGGCGCGAGTTCGACCAGACGATAACGACCCTCGCCGTCAACCGGTGCGACGCGTTCGACGCCCGTCGCCGCGTGCTTGACCGTCACTTTCGCGCCGACGATTGACGCGCCGTTTTGATCCGCGACGCGCCCGATGATGCTCACGTCGTCGAGGTCTTGCGCCAACGCCGCCGTCGCCGTCACGAGATGAAAGACGAACAGCGCGGTTAACGGAAAGGCGCAAAGATGAGCGAGGCCGTTGCGCGAGTTGAAAAGGTGAATGAAGGTGCGTGAGTTGAAAAGGTGAATGAGGTTCGTGCGTAGCGTGGAAGGATTCATGGCCGGACTCCCGTCGCGGCTCGACCTGTGAGGTCGCCGCGTGAGGCGCGACCGTCGCCCGGCGATCTGCTATCCGCCGGTCGAACAGGCGCGTTCGGAGAAACGAAGCGGCGCGCGGATCAGAGGCGAGCGCGGCGCGGCTTGGTTGAACCGTTGGAGTTTGGGGTTGAGACGCCGTCGCGTTTGTGGGTTGAGGCGAGCGTGTGCGTCCGCGTTTGTCTCCCGACAGGGCGCGCACTGTATCACCGCCCCGGCGGCGGGCGCAAGAGAAAGGTTATGAAATTTCGGTCAACCTAGAACGTGACCTGAGACTCTTTCGGCGCGGCCGTCGGTGATGAGTTGTTTGGACTTGGCGAGGGTGAGGTTTGAGCGCACCCTGTATTTCTGACGCGTCATGGGAACTGGGTCAGGGAGAGCGTGTTTCCATCAGGGTCTTTAAACCACGCGATCTTCGCGCCGCTCGGTGCCGACCAGACGCCTGACTCATCTTGCTCAAGCCACTCGTACCGCTCGCAGCTTATGCCTCTGCCTGATAGTTCTTTGACGCTTTCATGAATATCGGCGACATCCCAACCAAGAACGGTATAGGGTGGGGGTGTATGTTCCTGAACTTTCTGTACACGCAGCATCACGCCGTTCGCGTCAAAGACAATCGCGAAGGCGTCGTCCGAGACGAGGCGTAAGCTCAACGTCTGTTCATAAAAACTCTTTGCGCTCTCCGGTTTGCTCGTCGCCACAAAGGCCACCACGTTTGAGTTATTGAGCATCTAGTCTCCTCGTGTTCCATGAAACTCGTGAGCGGCCTAATGCCGGGGAAACCGCCGCGAGTGTGAGCCGCATCAGGCGCGGTGTGGAGCACGCCGCGGTTTGAGTTTTCTTGTTAGGCCGTGCGGCGGCGACGGAGTGCGGCCATTGATGACCGCAGTATAAATGCCAGAGAGGTCAGGGTACACAAGAACGTGAACAGGACAAACAGAATATGGAGCCGCTCCCACAGTCGGGTTCGTAGTTCCGCACTACCACTGCCGATGACGACATACCTGCGCGCCGCCACCCACTCCGGTATCTCGCCGGAAGCCACAGCCCTCTCCCACGCGCGCTCCTCCATGTTCGGCACGGACTTGAGCAAGGAAGGATATGGCTTGATCACGAGTTGATAGCCGAAGTCGCCCGGCTCTCCAATGATCGCGGTGAAGAAATACGCGAGTAAAAGCAGCGGGGTGAGAATATATAAAGTTCTCTTCATGACGAAGGTTCGGTCGCCCTTTCAGACGACGCGAGTGTTCGTGTCGTCTGATTCACTCATAAGGCGCGAATACATTATGGAAATGATTGGCTTGGGGATCGAGAGGTCGGCCGTCGGGGTAGTGCTTGATGCAAAGCTGATCTTCATTAAAGTAATAGTTGCCTTGTTCGAGTTGGGCGACAAAGAACTCTATGAAGGCCGGGAACGATTCGGCGGCAAGCCTTTTGCGATCCTCATCACGTCCGAAAACGATCACTTGCCCGCGCGCGCCTTTCCAATCCGGGTCGAGGTCAACGCCGATATGGTTTCCCCCGTAGTCATGGGTCACCGGGAGCCATCCGGCGTTCGCGTACAGCTTTTTGATCACCCCGTCCGGGTACGACTCCATCATGTCTTCCATCTCTTCGTTCATATAGTCCAACTCCGTCCAAGACTCTCGGTTCGTGAGAACTTCGTCAATGGATAGAAATTGGAGACCGAAGAACAAGCCGCTTGAGTCCTGCCGCTGACCGTTGTGCACCCGGTAGAAGGCGACCAACTCCTCCGGGAGCGAAGCCCCAACTTGGGTGTGGAGCGCTTTGATCTCGTCCTCGGATGCGCCCGCGTTGAGACCTTCGAGGATGTGTGGGGCATGCTGGCGCAGCCACTCTTCGATTCGCTGCCATAGCTCTTCCATCGTGTTTCACTCTCCCGAACGGTTGCGTAGAGGTTTCGTCATAACGCGCGCGGCGGGCGGTCGAACGCCCCGCGTCACCACTCTCTGCGCGCGCACAACTCTCTGTAGTGGCGACAAGTCCTGCGGATGAGAGCCGCGCTCTTCGCGGCCGGGTGCGTGCCGTCATTGTGCCGCGCTCTCCATGCACGCCGGTTCTTGAGGTCTCTGACAGTTGCGATCTGTCTTCAACTCACCGCTTTCTTCACCAGCGCGACGATCCTTGCCTCTTCGGCGGCAGTCAACTTCTTCAGCGCGAAGGCGGTCGGCCACAGCGCGCCCTCGTCGAGGTTCGCCTCGTCGCTGAAACCGAACGACGCGTATCTTGTTTTGAACTTCTGCGCGCTTTGGAAGTAGCAGACGACCTTACCGTCCCGGGCATATGCGGGCATCCCATACCAGGTCTTCGGCGAGAGTGTCGGCGCGCTGGCTTTGACGATCTCATGCAGCCGCTCGGCGATGGCGCGATCCGCTTCCCCCATCGCGGCGATCGTCGCGAGCACGTCCGCTTCCCCATCCGCTTTGTTCTTGTTCGCGCGCGCTTCCGCCTTCAACTCTCGGGCGCGAGCCTTCATCGCGGCTCGTTCCTCGTCCGTGAATCCCTCGGACTTCTTGTTGCGCGCGGCGACACTCTTAGCGGACTCTTGCGTTTCCTTCTTTGGACTCATCACAAATTCCTTTTCAATGAGTTGTTATGCTTCGCCGACGTTTAAACAGCTCGCTGCATCAAAAGATCACGTTGCGGGTCAGAGCCAAGTTGAAAAATATGCTCTCCGACTTCGCGGAAATTCCACTTCCGATAAAATGCTATGGCGCGGCTGTTGTGTTCCCATACTCCAAGCCAGATAACTTGAAATCCCTTTTCGCGCGCCTCGCTCACGCATCGCTGCATCAACGCTTGACCGACTCCGCGCCCAAGCCATTTTCGGGAGACATACAATCGCACCAATTCAATCGGTCGTTGACCTTCGACGCCCTCTAACGCTTGGCCCGAGTGAAGTTTTGCATAGCCTGCTGCATGACCGTCAACCTCGGCAATGAAAAAGATAGCTAATGGGTCGCTCAATTCCGCAGTCAACTTCTCAAGGCTAAATGCGGCAGCTAAATATGCCGCCATATCCTCGGGCGTGGCGTCTTCAATGAACGTTTCGGCAAATGTCTGCGCCCCCAATTCCGCCAGCAGACTGGCATCTTCGATTCCGGCGTAACGAATGGATAGATCGGAGTTTTGCATCAACATCCTTTACGGCTCAATTATACAGGAAGAAGCATAACGCATATTGTACCGCGAGGCGCGGCAACACTACGCCTTCAAGCGCGACTTGCCGCTGGGCGCGGTCTAACTCCACGGCTTTCGATGTTGGCTGAAATACTTTGTGCCCCCTTGCGTGTCGTCCGTGCCGCTGTGAGTGAATGCTTATGCTTGCCACTCACCGACGCAGACACTATAAGGACACGCAAAGAGGGCACGGGGAAAGATCGGGACTCGTGTTCAGGCGGATTTTTTGGTGACGGTTCGCTTGCGTTCGCTGGTGCGCGTGCCGCCGCTCTGCTCATACTGGCTACTGTCTTTGCCGTAGGCCGCTGCGACGCCCGCCAGCATCCGCGCCGAATAATCGCGGACGTTTTGTTCGGCGGCAACCACGTCGTTGGCTTTTTGATCGGCCGTCGCGAGCGTCAGGTTGTAGTCGTCGAGTTTAGTGCGGCCGTCGGTGATGAGTTGTTTGAACTGGGCGAGCGTGAGGTTGTTGTTGAAACTGAGGTTGGGGTCAATGCTCTGCATCCCGCTGGCGCGCAGGTCTGCGTCGTCGAAGATTTTCGAGGTGCGTTTCTTCAAAGCCATGTGTGGAATCCTCCGGTGAGTGGTGAGAATGTTTAAGACGCGAGGCGTATTGGACTGTGACGAAGCAGCGGGTGAAGTGTGGCCGCCGCCGTAGCATCGCCGGGACTTCGAGCGAGGCTCTCGTTTGAGTCCGCCGCCTATTTATCACGAAGGGCAGAACGCGTCAATTACAAATTTTGAGCCGTCTGGTTTCCCGGCAACTAATACCACTCAGGGGCGCGAAAGCCGGAGGGGAGGGTGATGTTGTCGAGGTAAGTTTTGGTGCGGTAGCAGATTGCTTGAGGGTGGCTTGGTTTCCGTTCAGATTCATTTGCCCGGCCTGTGATAGTTTGACCTTAGCAACAGGCATGTCCTCCTAAGGCTAAAGGTCAAACGCCAGGGTAAAAGCAATGAGCAGACCAAGGACGATAGCCGTACAGCCAAGCCCCACAACAATTGTTACCGCCCAAGAACCTTTTCTGCTGCCGGCATTCAGGTGATTATCAATTGCGCCTCCCTCCCACTGCCGCGCGAACCAATACATCGCGGAGGTATAACCAAAAGGCAATACCTTATCCGGGAAATTCTCCGGCAAGAGAAATGCGATGGTAAAGAGAAGAATCGTCGAGGCAATTCCTACTACTATTGGTTGCCAGGCAGCATCGCTTTTTCCTAACGCTCGATAATTTCGAGCAAGGAGCAGGCAGCCGGCTACCGGTGCGCCAAGATATGTCGCTAAGGTAATCTGCCCGACAGAATAAAGTTTGCTGCCGGAATCACTCGCAAGCAAGATAGGCGGCGGCGTTGCGCCCATCAAAACCGCCTCAGGCTCTGCACCCGGTTTGATGAAGTCACCATCATGCACGGTGTGGCCTCCAAGTGCCCCCGTTGATTGAATGTCTTGTCTGGGGAGTGGGCGGCGCATGTCAGCGTCGCCGTCAGGGGACGCTTCGGGAATTAGTCGAAGCGCGCTGGAATCAGAACCCAGCACCGGGCGATCAAATGTCAGAACTTCCAGCAATGCGCCACAACTTGGACACGCAATTAAATCTTCATCCAGAAGCAGCAAGGTTGAGCATTTGGGACATGGTTCTGTGCGCATATAATGTTCCTTACATTGACACGGCCATTAGCAACCTAACGCCTGTCCTCACGCGCCGCGCATGCAACCTGATTACCGCTTACTTACATATGCCTGTTCAAATGGGACGTGAGACTGACGAATGCTTGTGAGAAGCGGAGAGAAGATATAAGGGCGCGGGATGAGTGTCAATAAAAAAGGCGACCGCCTATTCATCACGAAGGGCGGGACGCGTCAATTACAAATTTCGCGCCGTCTAATTTGCTGGCAACTAATACTACTCAGGGACACGAAAGCTTCTTACTTGCCTTTGAACTCTCAGCTTTACACTTCGGCGGTCTAAAATAGTTATTCTGGAACGGATTAGAGGAAAGCACGTTGGGGCGGAATATGAACAGGTGTAAGGGTTAAAACTCGGGTATCATTAACACTTTCCTCTGCGATATGTTGTAAGCATTCTCCAAGTAAGAATCATTCAGCGTATATAAAAATGCTATTGCATTTCGACCAGCTTCATCTAAGTTAGGGTATCTACTGATATAGTCTAGAAACCCTCCATACTGTGTAGATTCAATTAAGCCTTTCTTAACGTACCCTTCATCAATATCGTATCCATCTATTAAGAAATTATCTAATCCATACTTGTCTATGTAGGACTTTCTCTTTTCAGGGTCAGTTGAAGAGAGGCTATCCTTGTTTACCGCCCTAGATGCTGTTGTGACAGAGGCATTTGCCCATTTCCGACGTATTAGGTTAATAGAGTCTAGCTGCCTAAGCCTTTCGTTTTCATCCAAGCCAGCTTGTCTCCGTTCCTGATTTCTAAGTATTTCTAACATCTCCTGTAACACTTCATCCGCCGTGCGTGATGGACTTGCCATTGATGCTTGTAGAGTTGCTGACTTCTCAAATGCTTCCTTCAAACGCGGCCAGTAGGTTTCAAAAATCTCTCTCAAAATAGATTCAGCTAAAGCCTTTTCTCCTGAGCTTTGTACCGCCCGATTGATAGTTGAAAGCAACTGGAAGATGTCTTCTTTCTCTGTTGTGGTGTGTTGGAATTGCGCTAAAGGCTGCTCTACATCCGAGGGCTTAATATCAAGTAAGAGGGTGCATACATATGCATCCTTTGTCTTAGACAATGCGCCAGCTTCAAAGTGTATCCACCTCGCATCCAGATTACTTTTGGTTAGACAAATGATTCCTACTTTTGAACGTTCTAGGCGATCCGCGATCTCAGCACCCCACCTCAAACCCTTATCAATATCTTGAGAAATCCACGGCTCGACTGCTTGGATGACTTGAGCAAGCCATGTTTCCAAAGCTTCTGCTACAGCTTTGCTTCTCTGTCCTGACCAACTTATAAACACTAGCATCTACTTCATACCTTTCTTACTCGCCTTTGAACTCTCAGCTTTAGCCTTCGGCAGTCTGCATGTCTTTGGCCGATAGTGTTCCAATTTCAACATAGAGGGTGATTCAAGATCAACGGGGAGATTGTTTCGGCTTGGCTGGCAGCTTCGCAGGTAGGTCTAGTTCATCATCAATCAAAATGTCTGTGCTGATGTTAGCCGCCCGCGCGTAGCGTAGGAGAATGAGCAAGGGTGGCTCGCGCTTGCCTGATTCAAACTCGGAAATTCTGTTGTACTCGAATAATTCCTCCGCACCTAGACGCTTGAGCATTTCGCTTTGAGAAATGCCGAACGCATCACGAATCGCCCGCAGTTTTTCGGACAATCGTTTTTGCTTGAGACGCGGGTACGTGCCCATCAGGAGTTGACTCCTGACGGGTCGGACGGCATTTGGGACTTGCCTTTATTGGCAATTGCCAATAAAGTAAGGCTGCGTAACGTGGTCGCCGTGAGTGTGAACCTCTCAACTCGAACGGCGATGCTCATTCACTCCTTTGAGGTTGAGGTTGAGCTACGCATGACCGTCTGTGATTTTCAAAGCCGAACGCGCGCCATCTTAGCAGACCGCGCCGGAGTTCAACATCTACACCTCGCCTCCGCCCGACCTTAACTACACGGCGGAGGCACGCGGGGCTTGTGGCAAAGGACAGCGCAAGCCCCGCGCTCTGCCACGCACACGATGCCTCATATTCTGCTGGTTGAAGACAGCGAGTTTGTCTCGGATGCCGTCAGGGAGACGCTGGAAGCGGAGGGCTGGCGGGTGGAGACGTGCGCCGACGGTTTTGTCGCGTCGCTCTTGATTGCGAGCGAGGCGCGTTATGATCTGCTGCTGTTGGATAACGAACTGCCGAACGTGTGCGGGCTGGAACTGGCGCGCAGGGCGCGCGGCCTCGCGCATCGCGAGAGGACGCCGATCATCATGCTGTCCGCGAGTGAATGCGGCGTGGAGGCGCGGCGCGCGGGCGTGGACGCGTTTTTACGGAAACCGCAGGACATAGGGAGGATCGTGGAAACAGTCGCACGCCTGCTGATTTCCTAGTTCAATTCCAGATTGAACCGCTAAACCTTTGCAGAGATAGGTTAACGCGCGCTCCTGCGGCCGGGGGCGTCGCTTCGCCTGACGCTCAGGGACGTGCAAAAGCAGTCCGGCAGCCTCCAAAAGCCGTTTATGGGCGTTTTATAGCGACTTTTGGACGTTCCCCAGCAACAAACGGACGTCCCGCGCTCACTTTGCAACGTCCCGCACTAACAAATGGACGTCCAACGGTCGCAATTGGACGTCCATTTGTTACAAATGAACCTCCCACACTAACAATTGGACGTCCCGCAGTAACAAATGGACGTCCCGTAGTAACAATTGGACGTCCCAAAGTAACAATTGGACGTCCAATTGCGACCATTGGACGTCCAATTGCTTCCGAGGAACGTCCCGCACAAGCAAATGGACGTCCAATTGTTAGTGCGGAACGTCCCAAAGTAAGAATTGGACGTTCCTTAGCGACCGAGGAACGTCCCGAAATGACTTATAAACGTACACGCGTCGCGTGTGAACCTGTCACGGTAAATACTTTTCGCGCACTAATTCCCCTGTAGATGCGTCGCGGGGCGATCAACTGCGCGAGGTGGGGGGGCGGCGGCGCGTGGGTTGTAGGACGACCGTGGTGCGGCGGACGGGGACGAGCGCGCCCGCGCCGGGCGGCGGGGCGTCGGTGAAAGAGGCGAACTCTTCGGCGTGCGATTGCAGGTAGGTGAAGAAACGCTCGAACTCGCGCTGCATGGCGTCCATCTTCTCGCGCATGTTGAGGATGATCTCGACGCCCGCGAGGTTGACGCCGAGGTCGCGCGTCAGGGACAGGATCACTTCGAGGCGTTCGAGGTCGGCGTCCGTGTAGAGGCGCGTGTTGCCGTCCGAGCGCGACGGCTTGATGAGTCCCTCGCGCTCGTAGAGGCGCAGCGTCTGCTGGTGCAGCCCGTACTGCTCGGCCACCGCGCTGATCGTGTAGGTGCGACTCTTGGTGCGTTTCATAATGACAACAGTGACGAGTGACGAGTGACAAGTGACGAGCAAGAAGTAAGACAAGTTGGGAGACAAGTTTTTCGTTTCAACTTGTCACTTGTCACTCGTCACTGTTTTATCGCACTGCTACTCAAGCCCCATCGCTACGCGGGGGTTCTCTTCGTTGAGTTGGGCGTAGCGTTTGAGGAGTTCTTTGGTCTCTTCCGAGATCACTTTGGGGAACGTGACCTGTACTTCGACGAACTGGTCGCCGCGCGCCTGTGGGTTACGCAAGGATGGCACGCCGCGTTCGCGCAGGCGGAACTTCTGGCCGGACTGCGTGCCCGGCGGAATCCTGAGTTGCGCCTTGCCCTCGACCGTGGGCACTTCGATCTTCGCGCCGAGCGCGGCTTCGGGCACGGTGACGGGGATCGTCACGTAGATGTTATCCCCTTTTCGCGTGAAGTGCGTGTGGCGGCCGACGTTCGGAATGATGAACAGATCGCCCGCAGGCGCGCCGAGCCTTCCGCCCTCGCCCCGCCCCGGTATACGCACGCGCGAGCCTGTGTCCACGCCCGCCGGAATCTTGATCTTGACGCTCTCAGTCTTCGGCACGACTCCCTTGCCGTGACAGAGCGAACACGGCGGACGGCGTTTGCCCGCGCCGTTGCAGTCGGGGCACTCCTGCGCGAAACGCATGCGCCCGCCCGCCCGCTGCACTTGACCCAAGCCCTTGCAGGTCGGGCAGGTGACGGGCGTGCCGCCCGTGTCGCCCGCGCCGTTGCAACGCGAACACTGCTCGGAACGGTTGACCGTGATGTTCGTGGTCATGCCCGTCACGGCCTCTTCAAAAGAGAGCGCGAGCGGCATCTCGATGTCCGCGCCGCGTTGCGGCATCGGGCGCGGCGGTTCGCGTTCTTGCCGCGCGCCCGCGCCGCCGCTTCCGCCGCCGCCGAACAAGTCCGCGAAGATGTCCCGGAAACTCGAACCGCCGCCGGAACCGGACGCGCCGCCCGTTGCGCCGGGCGCGGCATTGCTCCAATCGAAGCCCGCGAAGTCGAAGGGCGCGCCGCGGCCTGTGCCGCCCGGCTCTGCGCCGCGCGCCGCCGCGTCGGCCAAGTTGTCGGAGTACTGGCCGAACCTGTCGTAGACGCTGCGCTTCTTCGGGTCGGAGAGCACGTCGTGCGCTTCGGTGATCAACTTGAAGCGTTCCTCGGCCGACTTATCGCCCGGATTCACGTCCGGGTGATACTTGCGCGCCAGCCTACGGTACGCCTTCTTGATCTCCTCGGGCTTCGCCTTGCGCTCGACGCCCAGCACTTTGTAGAAGTCTTCTTTGGTTGCCATTCTAGAAACAGTGACGAGTGACGAGTGACAAGTGACGAGACAAGAAAACCGTGAATCGTAAATCGTGAATCGTGAATAGAAAGTTCTCTCTATTTACGATTCACGCTTCACTGTTTTAACTTGTCACTTGTCACCTGTCACTCGTCACTGTTTTATTTGTCGTCCACGTCAACGTATTCGGCGTCAATGACGTTGTCGTCGCCGCCGCCGGTCTGCCCGCCGCTGCTGCTGCCGCCGCCAGAGGACGCGCCCGCCGCGGAAGCCTGTTCGCCGCCCGCCCCGGCGTCGCCGCCGCCCGCTTGCGCGGACTGCTGGTAGAGCGCTTCGGCGAGTTTGTGCGAAGCGGCTTGCAGGTTGTTGAAGGCTTCGTTCATGCGCTCCGCGCCGCCTTCTTCGAGAGCTTTCTTCGCGTCGGCCAGCGACGTTTCGAGTTGCGTCGTCGAAGCCGCGTCGAGCTTCTCCTTGTTCTCGGTAAAGGTCTTCTCAACCTGATAGGTCAGGCCGTCGAGACGGTTGCGCGCTTCGATCTCTTCGCGCTTCTTGACGTCTTCGCCCGCGTGCGATTCGGCCTCGCGCATCATGCGGTCAATCTCGTCTTTCGACAGGCCGGAAGAGGCCGTGATGGTGATGTCCTGCACGCGCTTCGTGCCCATGTCCATCGCGGAGACTTTGACGATGCCGTTGGCGTCTATGTCGAACGTCACCTCGACCTGCGGCATGCCGCGCGGTGCGGGCGGGATGCCGACGAGGTGAAACTTGCCGAGCGTGCGGTTGTCGCCCGCCATCGGACGCTCGCCTTGCAAGACGTGGACTTCCACCGAAGTCTGATTGTCCGAAGCCGTCGAGAAGACCTCGGACTTCCGCGTCGGGATCGTCGTGTTGCGCTCGATGAGTTTCGTGAAGACCCCGCCGAGCGTCTCGATGCCGAGCGAGAGAGGTGTCACGTCGAGCAGAAGGATGTCCGTCTTCTCGCCCGACAGCACGCCCGCCTGCACGGCCGCGCCGACCGCGACCACTTCGTCCGGGTTCACAGACTTGTTCGGCTCTTTGCCGAAAATCTCCTTGACGATCTCCTGCACCTTCGGGATGCGTGTCGAGCCGCCGACCAAGACCACTTCGTTAACTTTGGTCGCGTCGAAAGGCGTGTCCGTCTTGATCGCCTTCTTGGCGTCGGCGATGGCGTCTTCGACGGGCTTGCGCAAGCGTTGCAGGATCGGATCGATCAACTGCTCGAACTTCGCGCGCGTCAACTTCATCACGAGGTGCTTCGGCCCCGAAGCGTCGGCCGTGATGAAGGGCAGGTTGACTTCCGTCTCCATCGCGGTCGAGAGTTCGATCTTGGCCTTCTCCGCAGCCTCTTTCAAACGCTGCAAGGCCATCTTGTCGTTCGACAGGTCAATGCCCTGATCCTTCTTGAACTCTTCCGTGATCCACTGCATCAGACGCTCGTCTATGTCGTCGCCGCCGAGGTGCGTGTCGCCGTTCGTAGATTTCACTTCGACGACGCCTTCGCCGACTTCGAGGATGGAGATGTCGAACGTGCCGCCGCCGAAGTCGAACACGGCGATGATCTCTTCCTTCTTCTTGTCGAGGCCGTAGGCGAGTGCGGCCGCCGTCGGCTCGTTGACGATACGCATCACTTCGAGACCGGCGATTTTCCCTGCGTCTTTGGTCGCCTGCCGCTGCGCGTCGTTGAAGTAGGCCGGGACGGTGATGACGGCCTTGTCAACTTTCTGCCCCAGATAGTCTTCCGCCGACTGCTTCATCTTTTGCAGGATCATCGCGGAAATCTCAGGCGGGGTGTACTCTTTGCCGTCCGCGTGGATGCGCACGTCGCGGTTGCCCGCCGCCTGCACCTGATAGGGGACTTGCTTTTTCTCTTCCGTCACTTCGTCGAAACCGCGCCCCATGAAACGCTTGATCGAATAGATCGTGTTCTCCGGGTTGGTGACGGACTGACGCTTCGCCACCTGACCGACCAGACGGTTGCCGTCCTTCGTAAAGGCGACCACCGAGGGCGTCGTGCGCCCGCCTTCGGAGTTGGTGATGACGGTCGGCTCGCCGCCTTCCATCACGGCCACCACCGAGTTGGTCGTGCCCAAGTCAATACCGATTATCTTGCTCATCTTTTCACTCTCCAGATGTTGTTTTAACTGACCCGCCTCTGCTGCTGCCGCCTGCTGCTGTCTGCGCGCCCGCCGCGCGACCTTTCCGGCCGCACGCGCGCTCCGGTTCAACGAATCTCAGATAGTAAAGGCACAGGTTGAATACGGCGTTAATATAATATCTGAGTCCCTCGTTGTCAACTTTTGATTGCAAAAATCCCCCGCACGTTGCCCCGCGCACGTGCCGCCCTAGCCTAACGCTTATTATTTCGCCACTTACCAGTCGTTTTCGGAAGCCCCGCGGTCACTTTTTCCTTCGTTCATGATGCGGGAGGCGTGGAAAATGTAGTGGATGCCGGAGAAGAGTGCGGCGGCGAAGACGGTGGTGTAGACGGTGGGCAGGTAGCCGCTGACCGCAGGAAACTGCGCGGCGATGAGGACGGCGACGATGGCGCAGATTTGGATGACGGTGTTGATTTTGCCGAGCATGGACGGGCGAAACTCGCGAAAACCCGTGACGATGTAGATGGCGGCCGAGCCGACGATGATGAAGATGTCGCGGCTGATGACGGCCGCCGTCACCCAGAAGGGCACCGGGAAGTGGCGCGGCAAAGGCAGCGGCAGAATGGCGCGCATCGAGAGGACGATGAAGGCCGTCACGAGCAGTAGTTTGTCTGCGATGGGGTCGAGTATGCGGCCGAGGTCGGATTTTTGCTTGAGAGCGCGTGCGAGGAGGCCGTCGAGGCCGTCGGTCAGCCCGGCGATGACGAAGACGGCGAGCGCCCACCCGAACCGCTGGTAAAAGAGGAGCGAGACGAAGACCGGGATCATCATCATCCGCAGGACGGTAAGGAAGTTCGGCAGCGTTAAGATGCGAGACGACATAAGAACAGTGACAAGTGATGAGTGACGAGTGACAAGAGCAAAGACAAGTTTGAAGATAATGGTTCTGATTTAACTTGTCACTCGTCACCCGTCACTTGTCACTGTTTTTTCAGTTCGAGCAAAGAGACTTCGGGCAGACAACCATAGCGGACGGGCAGGACGACCGTGCCGAGGCCGCGCGTGACGTAAATTTGCGTGTCGCCCTGTCGCCCTAAACCACGGAGCAGGCGTCGGCGCGGTCGCCCCGAAGGCGAACGCTCGGCGCGCAGTGTGACTTGGCCGCCGTGCGTGTGGCCGCTCAGGACGAGGTCAACTCCGGCGCGCGCGGCGCGGCGCAGGACGATGGGGTTGTGCGCGAGCAGGAGTTTCAACTCGTCGGCGCTCGAACCGGCGAGCGCGAGCGGGAGGTCTTCGAGGCCGACCATCGTGTCGTCCACGCCCGCGAGCCAGAAGGACGCGCCGGGGCGCGAAGGGTGCTCGAAGCGCATGCCCTCGTTGACGAGCACGCGGATGCCTTCGGCGCGGAAGAGGTCTGTGATGAGCGCGGCGTCAGTCCAGTGGTCGTGGTTGCCGAGCACTGCGTAGACGCCGCAGCGCGCACGGAGTCGGCCGAGCATCTCGGCGCACGGCGCGGCGTACTCGCGTTCGTGCGAAACGTAGTCGCCGGTCAGGGCGATGATGTCGGGTCGGAGGCTGTTGGCGAGTTCGACGGCGCGCTCCACCTGCGCGCGCCCGGTGAAAGGGCTGTGGTGGATGTCCGAGAGTTGGACGACGCGCAGGCCGTCGAGCGCGGCGGGCAAGCGGCGCAAATGAATCTCCGTGCGTTCGACGACGAGGTTGTACGGCTCGGCGAAGGCGGCGCGCGCCAGTTGCATGACGCCCGCGGCCAGCGTGCGTAGCGGCTTCGGGCGTTCGGGCGGCGCGTGGCGACGACGGGGAGACTTCCATCCGGCGATGTTGGACATATGATCTCGTTTGTATGGATTAGTTGAGAATTAAATTTTGCGAGAGCCGCCCCGGTTTGCAGTTACCCTTCTCGAAGCCCGCGAATTATAAAGACTCGAATCCGCGAACGCAACTTTGAGGCGGGGCGGCGAAGGCGCTCAGGGGCGAGGGAGGGGCTTTTTCATTGTGGGATTATTTCGACCACTTTCCCCAGAACGGCGTCCCCGCGGATCGTCGGCTGCCTCCAGTATCTGCTGTCGGCGCTATTCGGGCGGTTGTCGCCGAGAAGGAAATATTCGCCTTCGGGCACGACGACCGGCGCGAAGTCTTCCTCCGGGTCGTGCGGCACTACGCGGAACGGCTGGCTCAACTCGCTCCCGTTAACGTAGACCTTCCCCTTGCGAATCTCCACCCTCTCGCCGCCGAGCGCGATGACGCGCATCAGGTAGAAAACGTCCTTGCCTTCGGGGTCGTGATTCGACTCCTGACTTTTGAAAACGATCATGTCGAACCGCTCGACCGGGTTAGACCAGTAATGGCTTTTATCAATCCGTGCGTGGTCGCCCGGCTTCATCGTCGGCAACATGCCTTCCGTCGCAACCGTGACGACATGACTCGTCGCCGCTTGATAAATTCCGCGCCCGACCCCGCAGCCGCCCGCGAACGCCAACGCCAGAACGATCAAGATGAGTTTCTTCAACTCCGCCCCTCCCCGACGCGCCTTCAACGGAGCGGCCAGCGCAGCGGCACGAGCCACATGATGATGACGAAGACGGCGACCGTGAGGAGCGAGCCGATCTTGACGAAATCTAAGAAGCGGTAACGACCCGGCGTGTAGATGAGGACGCAGGCCGGTTCGAGCGGCGTCAGAAACGAGCACGACGCGGCGTAGGTGACGGCGACGGCGAAGGCGCGCGGGTTGAGTCCGAGTTGCGCGGCGGTCTGGAGCGCGACGGGCAGGACGACGAGCGCGGCGGCCTGATTCGACATCGGTTGCGTCAGCGCGATGGTCAACAGGATGAAGCCGCCCATCACCGCGTAGGGGCCGAAGCCGCCGACCGTGTTGACGATCAAACCGGCGAGATAAATGTCCGCCTTGCTCTTCTCCATCGCCGTGCCGAAGCTGATCATCCCTGCGATGAGGACGATCAGTCGGAAGTCAATCATGCCGTAAATCTCGCCCGAACGCACCGCGCGCGAGGCGAGCAGGATGAGCACGCCGAACAGCACGGCGACCGACAGCGGGACGCCGAACGGGTGGAAGATGGAGAAGACCAGAAACACCCCGAAGGCGAGGAGCGCCCAACGCCTTTTCGCCACGCGCCCGCGCGCCTCGGACACGTCTTCGAGGAGCAAGAGGTTGCCTTCCGTCGCGAGGTGTTCGACCTGCTCGCGCTTGCCCTGCACGAGCAGCACGTCGCCGAAGCGCAAGGAGACCATGCTCAGTTTCGACAGCAACGCGACGCCGTGGCGGTTGATGGCGAGCGCGGTCAGGCCGTAGCGTTCGCGAAACTTCGTGCCTTTGAGCGTGCGCCCGACGAGGTTCGAGCCGCGCAAGACCATCGCCTCGAACAACTCCAAATCGCCCCCTTCGAGGTCTGTGTCGCTCAACTTGAAGTCGGCCTTGATCTCGATCCCGGCCTCGGTCTTAACGCGCAGGATGTCCTCGATGCGCCCTTGCACGAGGAGCAGATCGCCCGCGAGAATCTTTTCTTCCGCGCGCGGCGCGACGCGCCCGCCCTTGCCGCGCAGGATGCCGACGACGGCGAGGTCGAGCGACTGGCTGAGGTCGGCCTCGGCGAGCGTCTGCCCGACGAGCGGCGACGTGTCGAGCACGACGACCTCGGACATGTATTCGCGGATGTGGTAGGCGTCGGCGAGCGAGTCCGAGCCGCCGCGCGCGGGCAGAAGGCGCAAGCCCACGAGCAGCATGTAGAGCATCCCGGCGGCGACGATGGCGATGCCGACGGGCGTCAGTTCAAACATCGTGAAGGGGGCTTGGCCGTAGCGCGTCATCGCGCCGCTGACGGCGAGGTTGGTGGAAGTGCCGATGAGCGTGCACGTCCCGCCGAGGATCGCGCCGAAAGCGAGAGGCATGAGAAGTTTCGACGGCTGCACGCGCGCGCGCTCCGCGAGTCCCAAGACGACGGGGACGAACATGGCGGTCGTCGTCGTGTTCTTCATCACCGAGGCGCAGGCGGCGGCCGTGAACATGATAAGCACCGTCAGGCGAAACTCGCTCCCGCCCGACACCCTGTGTAGTCGTCGCCCGACGAGATCGACGACACCCGTCTTGACGAGGCCGCCCGTCAGGATGAAGAGGCCGGAGATGGTGATGATGATGTCGTTGCCGAAGCCGGCGAAGGCTTCGGCGGGCGAGAGCACGCGGGTGAGTACGAGGCCGATGACGATGAGTATGGTCACCACGTCAATCGGGATGCGTTCCGTGCCGAAGAGCACGAGCGCGACGAAGAGGAGGCCGAGAACCATGGCGATGGAGAGAGTCATAAGGGCTTCTGCTATACTCTGCGCTCGATTAAAAACCGTGAGCAAACGCGACCGCACGCCGTGCGCGGGCGTCGCCGGTTGCTCTCACAAATTAAGGGGGTATACGTCGTGGGCAAGCATCGCATTCTCGTCATAGAAGATCAAGAAGACCTCGCGGAGTTGTACGAGTCGGGACTGGAAAAGGCTGGCTACGAGGTGACGAACGCGTACACGGGCGAGGAGGGCGTGGCGGAATTTCAGGCCAACGGCGCGGACGCCGTGCTGCTCGACATGACGCTGCCGGAGATGCACGGCACGAAGGTCTTAGAAGACATCCGCAATTTGTCGGCGAGCGTGCCCGTGGTGGTCGTGACGGGCGAGACGCTGGCCGAATCGCGCGACGCCTGCACGCGCCTCGGCGTCAGCGGGTATCTGTCGAAGCCGCCCGACTACGCCGCGCTGCTCAAGGCGTTCGAGCGCGCCCTCGCCACCCCGGCCACCGACGAGCAATACATGGTCGTCACGATGCGGCTCTCCGCGAGCGTGATCCAAACGCTCACAGACATTGACCCGAACCTCGAACGCGCCATCACGCGCATCTGCGACGAGTGCGGCACGCATGTCAAGGCGCTCGCGGCGAAGCAATGAGTTGACACGGACGAAGCCGGAGAGACGATTTGAATAGTCGCGTCAGGAACTTTTTCAGTCGAATAACGAACGGTTGACGGCGGTGGCGGCGGCTTTTTTGGGCGCGCGTTTTTTGGTCTTGGCGGGTGCGCCGGGGTGGTGCGCGAGGTGTTCGGCGTTGAGGCCGAGTTCGCGCAAGGCGGCGGCAAACTTCGGCTCGCCGTGCATCGTGATGATGCGCTCCGCGCCGGACTCGCGTGCGAGACGCACGAGGTCGTCGTAGTCTGCGTGATCGGAGAGCGGGAGGATCAAGTCAACGCCCTTGTACATGTAGGGCGCGCTCCGGTTCAACGCCCAGCCCGTGAGCATGATGAGATAGCGGCGTTCGATGTTCAAAAGCATCGGCTGCTTGCGGCAGCCCGGCGGCGCGATGAGCACGCGCCCCTTCAAGTGCTCGCGGTCGTACTTCTCGTAACGCCCGGAAAACTCCACACCGCACTCGCGGTAAATCTCCGCCATGTTCCACACAGAGCCGTGCAGCGTCACGCGGTAGCCGCGCCGCAACAGCAACTCCAGAGCCTCCTGACTTTTTCCGAGCGCGTAGGCCAACACGACCGGCACGCGGTCGTCCGAGAGGGCGCGCTCGACCCCCGCGTAGAGGCGGTCGAAGGTCGCCACGTCGGGCGGGAAGCGATAGTGGGGGTCGCCGAAAGTTGACTCCATGATGAGCGTGTCGCACGGGACGATGACCGCCGACTCGGCCGCGACGTTCGGGCGCAGCTTGATGTCGCCCGTGTAGACGAGCCGCTCGCCGTCGGCCTCGACGAGAATCTGCGCCGAGCCGAGACAGTGACCCGCCGGGTAAAATGTGAGGGCGTAACGCCCGTAGTCGCGCCGCTCGCCGTAGACCTGCGTCGTCATCTTCGCCTCGCCGCGGCGGTGCTGGAAGATGCGCGCCGTCTCCGGCGTGGCGACGATTGATTTGTGCTCGGCGATGTGGTCGGAATGGCCGTGCGAGATGACGCAATGCTCGCGCGGCCCGTCGGCGTCGAGCCACAGGTCTAGGTCGGGCAGGTACAGCCCCTCTTTGTATTCCACTCTGAGCACAATCAACTCCCTCTCTTTCCCGGTCGCGATGGTGAAATTTAGATGCTCTCAAACCACCGCTGATTGCCTCGCGAAGTCGTTTGCCGCGCGGCGAAAGGGTGTTATAAAACGACGCGACGACGGGCGGCTGGACGGTTCGACCGCCGCTCAAAACGACATGGCCGCGAGGTGACATGCGAGCTGACATGGAAGAGACCGGGGGCGAGCAACAACGTGTGGAGAGCGCGCGGCGGCGTCTGTTGCGACGCCTCGCCGCATCGCGCCTGTGGCGCGCGCAGGTGCGTTACGGAGTCGTGCTGTTGGCCTTCGCCGTCCTCGCCTACTATGCGCGCGCCAACGCCTACTTCTTCTGGGACAGAGCCGTCGCGCAACGGATTCAGGGCTTCTGCTCGCCCGGTCTGAACACGCTGATGTACGCCGTCTCGTTCGTCGGCTACAGTTGGTATCCATACGCGCTGGCCGTCGTCACCTCGCTCGCCTTCCTCGCCGCGCGCCGTCGCACGGAAGCCTTCGCGCTCTTTCTGAGCACGGCAGGGAGTGGCCTGCTCAACCGCACGATCAAAATTCTCATCGCGCGCCCGCGCCCGGAAGCCCCCGCCGTCGTCGGCGGCTGCCTCTTCCGCGAACACGGCGGGCAGAGTTTCCCTTCGGGACACGTCACCTTCTACGTCTGCTACTTCGGCTTCCTCTTCTTCGTCGCCTACGCGCTTTTGCCCAAACGCACGTTCGCGCGTCGTCTCGCGCTCACGCTCACGTCCTTGATGATCGCACTCGTCGGCCTCTCGCGCGTCTACCTCGGCGCGCACTGGCCGAGCGACACCCTCGGCGCGTACGTCCTCGGCGGCCTCTGGCTCGGCTTCTCGCTTTACGTCTACGGGCGCTGGAAGGAACGCTCGACGCTCCACCCCGAAGAGACGGCCGCAGTTGAAACGACAGCGACAACGACGACCGAATAAATTATTCGACTTGAAAAAACTCGGCGTTTGACAGACC
>JAVEDE010000115.1 GCA_030841105.1 Pyrinomonadaceae bacterium | reverse complement strand
CGTCAACTGAGTGTCCCGTGCCGCGGCCTACAGTGGCTAAGAATTTATTGCGCCACTAACTCTCAACTTACTAAACGCGGCAGCAACCAACGCCGCGTCGCCCATTCGATGCCGCACCCCAGCAGGTAAACGACCGCCGCACTCACCAGCACGTGTAACGCCAGTTGGCTGTAGCCGCCCAGCCCCGGCTCGGAGTAATCAACTCGCGGCACGCCGAGCCACTCCAACACGACCCCGAACGTCGCCTGCGACGGCGCGGTGACAAGCACCACGCCCATGCCGCGCAAGTTGATCCAGCCGCCGCCGGTGTTCCTCAACTCGTCCTGCACGACGTAGACCGCGGCGCACGTGTAGATCAACGCCAAGGCCGCACCGAGCCATGATTGATAGATTTTCATCATCTGGAAAATATATGAAGTCGCCCTCACGCCGGTGCGGGATCGCAGCGTGCGGGCGGCCGGTTTACTTGCGGCCGAGCAGGAAATAGGTCGGCATGTCGCCCTTGCCTTTGACTGTGACCGTGCCGCGTGCTTCAAAGCTGTAGGCGTGGCGGAGGAGTTCGTAGGTGGCGGCCGTCACCTGTATGCGGCCGGGCGTGCTGTGGGATTCCATGCGGCTCGCCGTGTTGACGGCGTCGCCCCAGAGGTCGTAGATGAACTTGGACGTGCCGATGATCCCGGCGACGACCGGCCCCGTGTTGATGCCGGTGCGGATGTCGAGCGAAGCATTGCGCGCGCGGTTGAACGCGGCGAGCGCGTCCTGCATGTCGAGCGCCATTTCGGCCATCGCCGCGGCGTGATCGGCGCGGCGTTCGGGCAGCCCTGCGGCGACCATGTATGCGTCGCCGATGGTCTTGATCTTTTCCAACTTGTGCCGTGTGGCGAGTTCGTCAAACGACGAGAAGATCTCGTTGAGCAGGTAGACGAGTTCGACGGGCGTGATCTGCGCGGACATCTGTGTGAAACCCACCACGTCCGCGAAGAGGATGGTGGCCTCTGAGAAACTCTCGGCGATGATGCCCTGATTTTCCTTCAGGCGTTCGGCGATGGCCGAGGGCAAAATGTTTAAGAGGAGGCGTTCCGATTTCTCGCGCTCGACGCGCAACTGTGCGAGGTAAGCCTGCTCGCGATCACGCAGTCGCTTCTTCTCCATCGAGGCTTCGACGCGCGCGCGCAGGATCACGGGGTTGAAGGGCTTTGGCAAGTAGTCTTCCGCGCCCATCTCGATGCAGCGCACGATGCTGTCAATCTCGTCGAGGGCTGAGATCATGATGACCGGGATGTCGCGCAACTCCGGCGTGGCCTTGAGCCGCTCCAAGACCTGATAGCCGTTCAGACCCGGCATCATGATGTCGAGCAGGACGAGATCGAACTTGCGCGCTGCGACCGCCTCTAACGCCAGCGCGCCGTCGGCCGCGCACTCCACCTCGTAACCTTCGCGCGAGAGACGACGCGCGAGGATGTCGCGGTTGGTTTCGCTGTCGTCCACGACGAGCACCAGCCCGCCACGCTCCTGCGGGCGGACGTGCGCGTCGTCTATGGCGTGGATGGTGCTGACGAGGTTCGCGATCATCGAGGAGACGCCCGCGTTCGGCGCGCAGAGGTTCGCGCTGTTGGCTTCGAGGTCGGAGAAGCGGACGATGTCTTCGATGAGTTCGAGCAGTTCGCGCGCGGCGGCCTGCGTCTTGTGCAGGTCGGCGACGAGTTCGGCGTGCTGCGGCGCGTCGGCGGCGTCTTCGATCAGCATCTCGCTATAGCCGATGACGGCGTTGATCGGCGTGCGCAGTTCGTGGCGGACGTGCGCGCCGAAAGAGTCCAGATCGAGATCGGGCGTGTCGGTGCGCGCTGGGTGGAGGAGATCGCTGACGCGCGCGCGCAACAGCTGACCGGCCGACAGGATTTTTTCGAGGTCGGCGCGAAACTCCGACGCGTCATCGCCCGCAGGGCTTTCGATCAGCATCTCGCTGTAGCCGATGATGGCGTTGATCGGCGACGACAACTCGTGGCGGATGTGTGCGAGAAGCGCCGCGCGGGTGCGTGCGTCGTCTGGTTTATGTTCGCCGCCCCCGCCGCCGTTGTACGCGTCATTGTTCATGGGGTGACAGTCCGGTTCAGCATCGCTTCGATTTTTTCGAGCAGGCGCGTGAGTTCGATCGGCTTCGTGTCGTAGTCGTCGCACCCGGCTTCGAGCGCGCGCTCGCGGTCGCCGGACATGGCGTGCGCGGTCAGTGCGATGACGGGGATGTGGCGCGTCGCATCCGAATCTTTGAGCCGTCGGGTGGCCTCCCAGCCGTCGAGCACGGGCAGGCTCATGTCCATCAGGATGAGATCGGGCATGGCCGTCTGCGCCATCTCGACGCCCTGCTGGCCGTCAACGGCGATGCTCACCTCGTAGCCTTTGCGCGCCAGACGCCGCGAGAGCATGTCGCGGTTCATCTCGTTGTCTTCGACTAAAAGTATCTTCTTCATGATAACTGTCCTGACCCTGAGTATTTTATTTGAAATTTTAAGACGGGAGTTTGGCCGCGCCCACGCCCCGGCTGCGGACGCTGACCTCGACCATCTCTCTGACCGTGCGGAGCAGATCGTCGCGGCTGTACATTCCCTTCTCCAGAATCTTCTCGACGTAGCCGCTCAACCGGAGGCGGTCTTCGAGTGTGATGTCTTTGGCGGTGATGACGACGACGGGGATCGAACTGCCGCCGGGCAGCTTGTGTAACTCCTGCACGAACTCGAAGCCGTCCATCCCCGGCATCATCAAATCCAGCAGGATCAACTGCGGCCATTCGGCGGCCACCTGTTCGAGCGCCGCGCGCCCGTCCGAGGCTTCGCGCACGCGCCACCCCGCCTGTTCGAGCGCGCGCACGAGGAGAGAGCGCGCCGCCTCGTCGTCCTCGACGACGAGCGCGGGGTGCTGCCCGTCGGGCGTCGCGCGCCGGTAACGCGCGAGCGTCGCGGCGAGTTGTTCGCGGTCGAAGGGCTTCGTCATGTAGTCGGCCGCGCCGAGCGCGTAGCCCTTGTTCTTGTCGTCCACGATGGTGAGCATGATGACGGGGATGTCGGCCAGCGCGGGGTCGGCCTTGAGGGCGGCGAGCGTCGCCCAGCCGTCAATGCCGGGCATCATCACGTCGAGCGTGATGGCTTCGGGGCGCAGGGCGCGCGCACGCGCCAAAGCCTCTTCGCCGTCGGTCGCGCACTCGACCCTGAACCCGGCCTTGACGAGCGTGCGCTGCAACAAGTCGCGCGCCACCGGGTCGTCGTCCACGACGAGCACCGTCCCGGCGTCGCCGCCGACGGGCGACGCGGCGGGGCTGCTGTCGTCTGCGTTGTCGTCGGGCGGCGCGAACGCCGGCGGCGCGCTCCCCACGTCGGCGGGCAGCGTGATGAGGAACGTCGAGCCTTCGCCGCGCACGCTCTGGACGCCCATCGTGCCGCCCATCATCTCGCAGAATTTTTTCGTGATGACGAGGCCGAGTCCCGTGCCGCCGAACTCGCGCGTGGTCGAGGCGTCGGCCTGCGAGAAGGGCTGGAACAGTTTGTTCATCTGCTCTTTCGTGATGCCGATGCCGGAGTCCCTGACGCTGAAGTTGATCCACTCGCGCCCGTCGGCCTCGCGCCGCGCCACTTCGAGCGCGACCGTGCCCGCCTTCGTAAACTTGCACGCGTTCGAGAGCAAGTTGAGGAGCGACTGGCGAACTTTGGTCAGGTCGGCGCGCATCGTGCCGAGTCCGTCGGCGGCATGGACGACGAGCGTGTTGTTGTTCTTAACGGCGAGCGGCTTGATGGTTGATTCCAGTTCGCCGACGAGCGAGTCGAGGTCGAACGATTCGAGATAGAGTTCGGTCTTGCCCGCTTCGATCTTCGAGAGGTCGAGGATGTCGTTGATGAGCGCGAGCAGGTGGCGTCCGGCGGTCTGAATTTTTTTGAGGTCGGGGACGAACTCGTCCTGCCCCGTGTCGGTTGCCTCCTCTTGCAGCATCTCGCTGTAGCCGATGATGGCGTTCAGGGGCGTGCGCAGTTCGTGCGACATGTTGGCGAGGAAAGTGCTCTTGGCCTGATTGGCGGCCTCTGCCTCTTCCTTCGCCAGTTGCAATTGAACCTGCGTCTCTTGCAACTGGAGGAGTGTGTGCGACAACTCGTCGTTGGCGCGCTTCAGGGCGCGCAGCATCCGGCCGCGCTGGATCACACGGATAGCGACGACCGCCAAGAGCAGCGTGACGAAGAGGATCGTGACGAGTTTGTAGAGCGTGCGGTTGAAGGAATGATTAACTTCGGCGAGCTGCGCCTCGGCGTCGTTCTTATACAGCTCTTTGAATTGCTGTAGGTCGGCGCGCACGCGGTTGAAGGCGGGAATGCCGGTCGCCTGATCGATCTGCACCGCGTCCTTGATGCTGCCCTGCAAGATCGTGCCGATCACTTCATCGCGCGTTTTGAGATACGCCGCCCAGTCCTGCTCGAACTTATCCACGACCTGCAACAAGTGATCCGACTTGGCCTGCTGCCGCTCCTGCACGATCAAGTTGGCGATCCGCGCCTCGGCGGCGTGCGATTGATCGGCGTATTCGATTTGCAGGTTAGGGTCGTCGGTCGTGAACGCGTAGAGCATGATGCGGCGCACTTCCTGCGTCTCGTACTGCAAGTCGCCGAGCAGGTCAATGCCCTGCGCCGTGCCCCTGTACATCTGCTCGACCTGACGGTTCGCGCGCAGGATGTCGCGCACGACGTACCAACCGACGGCCGTGACGACGACGCCGATCAGCAGGAACATCAGCGAGTAGCGATAGCGGTGCAGCGTTCGATTCATTAACTCGACTCATGCGGCGACGTGTACCTCGCCCCCGCCTCAACTAATGCGATCTACTTGATGCGGTAGCCGGACTCACCCGGCCTGCGCCCGTCTACGCTGAGCACGTTCACCTTCGACGTGTCCACCTGATCGGCGCGCACGTAGCCGATTGCGCCGGGCGTGTAATACACGTACTGGATCATGGCGTAAGTCGTGTTCAATTCCTTGGGCGCTTGCTGGATGGTTTCGTTGAAGTGCCCCTGACGGAAATATTTTTGAAAATAGTTTTCGTCCCACCCGTAGATCGAACGCAGGATGGCGCTGCGCTCCGACTGACCGGGCGGCTGGCGCATGGCGATGACGACCTTTGAGCCGTTCGGCCACTGGCCGCGCTCGGCCTTGAAATATTTACGCAGGACATCGAACGAAATGTCCCGCGCCGGATTTTTCTGATTGACGATGATCGCCACGTCGCCACCTTGCAGCGCGACGGGCGTTGACGCAGTAGCGGCAGACGCGGCGGCCACGTCACCCTCCGACGCCGCCGCAGTCCGCACGGTCGTGTGACTCGACAGGAGCAGCAACGTCAAAACGAGCGTCGCCCCGAAAGCTCTAACCCTCATGTATCTTCCCTTCAAAATGTGAACGCGAGTTGCAAGATGAGTTCGTCGAGCGCGCTCAAGGATCGCCGCTCGGTGTGATCATACTGCGCCTTGAAGGCCGCATAATTCGTCAGGTCGTAGCGCAAACCGAACGACGGCCCGTTGCGCCGCCCGATGTCGCGCAAGAGTAGATCGCGCGCGGCCGCGTTCACGTACTGGTAGCGCAAGTAAGGCTGCGCCTTGCCGAAGCGGCGCGCGAACTGCGTGTAGAAGCCGGGCGTGTAGGTGGCGAGGCCGCCCGCGCCCTGCGGCTTGTGCCGGATGAAGAGAGCCTCGTTCAGCCATTCGTAGCGCGGGCTTTGGAAGACGACGTGCGCGGCCATAATTCGCTGATCCACGTTCGGCGCGGCCGTCGGCGTCAGGCGGTCATGGTAGAACGAGAAGCCGGTCTGCAAGCCGGGCAACCAGTCGGGGCGCGCGATGAGTCCGAGGTTATACGACTTGCCGTTGTTCTCGTCGAAGGCGGTCTGCACCGCGCGGTCGGGCGCGGAGCGCGCGCTGCGCCCGTTCCCAACTTCGGCGATGTAGCGCAGGCCGAGCGAGCCGGAGGGGATGCGCCCCGTCGCCGACACGCCGACGTTGTGCAGCGGCAGCACGCCGCCCTGCCCTTCAAAGGTGAAGAGGAACGGCCGGTTGGCGGCCGTGGCGAAATAAGAGCCGTGATGAAACGCGGTGTTGTAGTAGCCGATGCCGGTGTGAAAACGTCCTGCGCTCAAATTCAAATAATCGTTCATCGCATAGCGCAGGAGCAGGCGATGAATCTCGAACTCGAAAGAGTTGTCGCGCTTCGCCTCCATGATCAGTTCGCTGACGACGCTGAACTTTTCCGACAGTTGCGAGGTGATGAAGAGATCGAGTTGGCCGAGACTGAAAGCGTTCGTCGTGCCGCGCCCGTTGCTGGCGCGGAAGTTCACGTCGGCGAAACCCTGAATCTGGAGGCTCGGGCCAGACGTGTGAGATTCGTGTTCCTGCCCTCCGATGATCGCCTGTTCCTCTTCCTGCGCGGCGGCCTCAGTCGCGGTCGGCGCGGTGGCGACGGCGGCGGGCGGCGCAGCGGTCGGCGGCTGGACGGAGGCGGCGGCAACGCTGTTGGCTTTCAGTTCCCTGACCTGCCCCTCCAAATCTTCAACCCGCCGGAGCAGTTGCCGGAGTTGCGCCTGTGGGTCGCCCTCCTGTGCCGCGGTGGCGGCGGGTGCGGCGACCTGTTGCGCTGCTGTGTCCTGCGCGTTGAAATTGATTTCGAGGCGGTTGAACTTCTGACTGACGCGCGGCGTCGCGCCCGCCTGCAACTCGAAGGAGAGCAGCACGTCGCCCGTCCGACGCTCGATGCGCGCGGCGGTAAAACCGCGCCCCTTGATCTCGCCGGACGTGGACGACACTGGCGCGGGGTCGGCCTTCGGGATCAGGACGTAGAAGCGTCGGCCTTCGAGATAGGCCGAATAGTCGTCGAGCGACGCGTCCGAGGCGAGCGTGACGCGCGAGCCTTCGGCGGTGTCGGTGACGCGGACGGGGACGAGGCGTTTACGCGTGCGGGCGGCGGCCGGTGTCGGCGCGAGACGCGTCGGCGCGTTGCGGTTGTCGTCACGCGCGGCGGCGGCCAGTCGCTCCGGCTCTTGTGCGCGGAGCGGGGCAGAGCCGGAGCAGACGAGAATGATAGCGAGCGAGAGCACGCCCGCGACGTTGGAGATTTGCTTCATGTTGAAATTCACTTGCTTGAGATGAAACGAGAGCAGAAAGTGCGAGCCTTAACCGGCCGGACATGTTGTAACGAAGCGATAATACGACGGTTGGCCGAACGACGCCACTACTTACTGCGCGCCGCGATAAAATCACTACGGCAAAGTGGAACGACCGACGCTGTACGCGCGCACGCGAGATGAAAGCGACGAGGTGAGTTCGTCGCTTTTATCCCGCGTGCGCGCGTCTGTTCGTTGTGCGTCGCCGGTCGTTCAGCGGCGCGACGTTTCCCGCCGCCGGGGGGCGTAGTTGATGCGTCGCGTTTCGCGTATGCGCTCGCCCGCGAACGCGCCCTCGACGATCTCGTAGCCGAGCAGCGCGAAGACGCGGCCGCGCACGAAGAGTGGCCGCGCGTTGCCGTACCAGTCAACGCAAGAGGCGCGGCACGCGTCCTTGACGCGTCCTTTGACGCGCGAGGCGAGTTCGCCGATGTCGTTCAAGCGCAGCGACTCGTTACGCAAAAACATGATCGCGGCCGAGCCTTCCGACAGGTGCTCGTAGCCCGCACGCCCGGCGCGGCTGACGGGCAGACCCAGCACGCCCGAATCCGCGTCGTCGGCCTTGTAGAAGAAGCCGTGGCTGCGCAGTTCGCCCTGTGCCGCGCCCCTGCGCGTGAAGCGTTCGGCGAGCGTCGCTTGTTCGCCGCCGAGTTTGACGGTCGTGAAGTGCAAATCTTTCGCATCCGCCCCGACGACAATCGCGTCCGCGCCTAAAGCCTCGATGCGATCCACGCCGTGCGCGAGCGGCAACGCCGCTTCGTCGTCGTCCGACGCCGCAGCCCAGCGCACCGCGTACAGGCGCGGCCGCTTCGACGCTTCCGGCTCGCCCCACCCGCTGCCCGTGCCGTAGAGCAAATAGTCGCCGACGAAACGATTCTGGAAAGTGTAACCTTCGGGCTTCGCCAGCGGGCGATAACTCGTAGGCGGCGCGCCGTCGCTGCCGTCCGAGAAACTTGCGAGCGGCACGCGCAACAGAGCCACGTCGCCCGACGCCGCTTCAGCCGCCCACATCGCGTCGCCCGCCGCGTCCGAGCGCACGAGCACGTTGAGGTGTGCGTCGGCGCTCTCAAGGAACGAGAACTGATCCACGGGGCTGCCCTCCACGGCGAGCGCGTGCGGCGAAGTGCCTTCGAGCGGCATCTGGTAGAGCATCGAACGACCACGCATGCGCTCGCCCTCGCGCGCCCAGTCCGTCGTCCACACGTAGATTGAACTTGGCGAGACGTAGAACACGCGCCCCGGCGACCCGATGACGGCCGTGGCCTCGCAAGCCATCTCGCCCCCGGCCAGATCGCAGACCGTGACCGTGTGCAACGCCGTCAGCGTGTACGGACGCACGCTCTGCTGCGGCCGCTCCGCACGGTAGACGCGCGTCGCCGGGAGGATGCGATGGAACTCGCCCTCCTTCGCCCCCCTGTGCCATTTACGCATCGCGGGGAACGCCGCGAACGGGTCTGCGGCTTCGGGCGTCACGTACAGGGGCGTGTAGAAGATGAGCTTCGAGCCGATCAGTCGGCTTGAATAATTGCGCGACGAATAGTAATCGTTCGAGCGCAGATGATAGGTCGAACGGTAGCCGAGCGTGCCGTCGCGCCCGATGTAGAAGAGGCCGACCTCCGTGCCGCCGCGCTCGTAGCTGTAGCCGATGACCGCCACCGTGTCGCCGGAGACGAGCATCTCGTCGTACCAAGTGCCGTCCGGGTTGATGTCGGGCGCGAACGCGTCTACGGCGGAGACCGGCGTGAGCGCGCCGTCGCCGATGGCGACCGTGAACAGTCGCCCGCGCCGCAAGACCACCAGATGATCGCCATGTACCTTGACGATGCCGCCCTCGTCCACGCCCGCGTGCTGCACGTTCGTGACCGACTCGTCCTCTTCGGCTTTCGCCTTGCCGTCCGACATCGTGAACGCCTGAGCACTACTGACCTCCGCACGCATGGCCGCCGGTTTGGCGTTCGGCGCATTCGACGCCTCCGCACCCGCCCGTTGCCGGAACTCCGACTGCTGGCGTTCGCGCTCGCGCTTGCTCTCGACGGCCAACTCGCCGAAATATTTCGCGAGTTCCTGCTCCGAGCCGAAGGCGCGCAGGGTCTTACGCGCGGGCGGTGCGGGCGGTCGCTGTTCTGCGCTCGCGTTCGGCACGCGCCCGTCGCTCGACCACGCCGTGCCGGCGCAGGCCGCCGTCAAGGAGATGATAAAACCCGCCGCAATCATCAACAGGATCAGACTCTTCACAGTTTTCATCGGCGTCGCCTCGCTTTGCTTGAAATCGAACTCATACTCTTGAACGCCGTGCCCGCCGACAACTTGCAACCCGCAACTGTGCCCGCGTCGCCCTCGCACGCAGATCAAGACCTGCCCGCGCGAACGTGTCGAAGCACGCGGGCATACGCCGTTTGAAAATATGTTGGAGGTTGCGGAGTCGGCGGCGTCGCTAAAAGTTTAGACGCCTACGAGTGAAGATTGTTCCAGCCTTGAGAAATCGTCACGCGCGGAATCGCTGCGCGTAGAGACGACCGCGCCTCAGATGACGCCCGCCTCTTTGAGTTCAAGTGTGCCTGCGGTCGCATCAAGCGTGGCGTTGACGCCGAGCGGCAGCGTCAGTTGATCGTTGGTGTGGCCGATGGTGAGACCGGAGAGCACCGGGACTTCGAGCGCGCCGAGGAGGTTGTCTATCACTTCTCCCACCGAGAAAGGTATCACGGTCGAGGGCTTGTAATCGCGCGGCCCGCAGCCGTCGCATTCGCCCCAGACGACTCCGGCCGCGTCCTTGAGTTTGCCCGCGAGGCGCAGTTGCGTGAGCATCCGGTCAATGCTGTAAGCCTGTTCCTCCACGTCTTCGAGGAAGAGAATTTTGCCGCGCGTGTCAATCTCGTAAGGCGTGCCGAGCGTCGAGACGACGAGCGAGAGGTTGCCGCCGACGAGTTGGCCGGTGGCCGTGCCGGGGCGCACCGCCCGCAGCGCGTGCGACGGGCGGAGTTCGTTCGTCTCCGGCGGGTTGGTGAGTTTCCCCGGCGGCGCGGTCTCGAACAGCACCTTGCGGAAGTGTCGCAGCGTGTAGTCGGTGAAGCGCGAGAGCACGATGGGGCCGTGAAAGGTGACGAGCCGCGCGTGCCGGTTGAAGGCGAGGTGCATGGCCGTGATGTCCGAATAGCCGACGAAGACTTTCGGGTTGCGGCGGATGAGATCGTAGTCAATGCGGTCGAGCAGGTGCGCCGAGCCGTAGCCGCCGCGGACGGCGAAGACGCCGCGCACTTCCGGGTCGCGAAACGACGCGTGCAGATCGTCGAGCCGCGCCGCGACCGACTCGCGGTAAGTGCCGAAGCGGAGTCCGACGTTGCGTGCGCGCTTCACGCGCAGGCCGAGGTACTTGATCGTATGCTCGGCCAGCGCGAGGCGTTCGGGGTCGGGCACTTCGGTGGCGGGCGTCACAAGCGCCACCGTGTCGCCCGCTTTGAGGACGCGCGGGCGCAAGAGACCTTCCCGCGTCGCCTGTCCGGCTCGCGCCCTCGTCGCCGACAACAGCGGGAGGGACACAACGCCCGCGCCGACGCTTGTCAAAAAGTTTCTCCGCCTCATGCTCTTCTCCTTGGATGACGAAATGTTATTGAATACGCGACGCGGGCGTCTCTCTATTGCGTCTGTCTATCCGTCGCCGCTCGTGTTCGCGCATTCCGTCCCGGTCATCGCGGCCGGTGACGCGATCAACGCCAGAGGTATAACTTACATCCACGCCCGTGCCAAAGCGGGCGGGGCGCGCCCGCGGCCGAAACATAAAGGGGCGCGGTTTCGTTTAACTAGCTCGCACACGTGTTCCCGCGCCACAAATCTTTCAACTTTCTGGAGTCAACCAACATGTCCAGGTCTCTGCTCGCCCTTGCCCTTCTGCTCTGCCTCGGCCGTTTCGCCCCGGCGCAAATTGACGCGCCGCTCATCCTGCGCAGCCCGTCCGTCAGTCGTGATTCAATCGCCTTCGTCTTCGCGGGCGACCTGTGGATCGTCGGGCGCGAGGGCGGCGACGCACGCCGCCTGACCACCGGCGTCGGCACGGAGACGACGCCGCTCTTCTCACCCGACGGCAAACTCATCGCCTTCACCGGCGACTACGAAGGCAACGCCGACGTGTACATCGTCGAGGCGTCGGGCGGCGTGCCGCGCCGCCTGACCTATCACCCTGGCGCGGACATTCTTGCCGGGTGGACGCCGGACGGAAGCGCCGTGCTCTTCCGCTCGCAGCGCGACAGCCAGACCTTCGCGCCGCGTCTCTTCACGATGCCGATTGCGGGCAGCCACCCGACGGAAGTCCCGCTTCCGCAGGCGTCCGAGGCGAGTTTCTCGCCCGACGGGCGGCGGCTCGCCTACGTGCCTTACCTGCGCGCCTTCAACCAGTGGAAGCAGTATCGCGGCGGGCGCACGACGCCCATCTGGATCGCCGATCTGGCCGACTCGCGCGTCGAGCGACTGCCGCGAGAGAACTCGAACGACTACAACCCGATGTGGGTCGGCGAACGAATCTATTTCATCTCCGACCGCGACGGGGCGGCCACGCTCTACTCCTACGACACGCGCACCAAGCGCGTCGCGCAGGCGGTGAAGAACACGGCGCTCGACATCAAGTCGGCCTCGGCCGGAGACGGCGTGATCGTCTACGAACAGTTCGGCGCGCTGCACACGCTCGACACGAATTCGGGGCAGACGAAGCGTATTCCGGTGCGCGTGGCGGGCGACCTGCCGTCGGTGCGCCCGCGCTTCGCACGCGTCGCGCAGAACCTCTCGAACGCTTCGCTCTCGCCGACGGGCGCGCGCGCTTTGTTCGAGGCGCGCGGCGAGATCGTCACCGTCCCGGCCGAGAAGGGCGACGCGCGGAATCTGACGAACACTTCGGGCGTGGCCGAGCGCGACCCCGCGTGGTCGCCCGACGGCAAGTGGATCGCCTACTTCTCCGACGAGTCGGGCGAGTACGCCCTGCACCTGCGGCGGCAGACCGGCATGGGCGAGGTCAAGAAAATCTCGCTCGGCAACACGCCGTCTTACTACTACTCGCCCGTCTGGTCGCCCGACTCGAAGAAGCTCGCCTTCACCGACAAGCGGCTCAATCTCTGGTACGTCGAAGTGGAGAAGGCGGCAGCCGCGCCCGTCAGAGTTGACGCCAACACCTACGACAATCCGTTCCGCGTGCTCGACCCCTCGTGGTCGCCCGACTCGCGCTTCATCGCCTACACGAAGCAACTCAAGAACCGCCTCTGCACCGTCTTCATCTACTCGCTCGAAGAGAACAAGACGCGGCAGGTGACTGACAACATGAGCGACGCACGCTTTGCGCGCTTCGACCGCGACGGCAAACATCTCTACTTCACGGCCTCGACCAACGCCGGGCCGTCGTCCGGCTGGCTCGACATGTCGAGCTTCGACCGCCCCGTCACGCGCTCGGCCTACGTCGTCGTCCTACGCAAAGACCTGCCCTCGCCGCTCGCGCCCGAAAGCGACGAAGAGAAGATCACAGAAGAACAGAAAAACAACAACCCCGAAGACAAAGGCGAACCGAAGCCCGGCCCTTCGCCCACGGCCACGCCCGCGCTCTCACAGGACGCGTCGGCCGGTTATCTCGAAGTCGAAGTGACTGAGACGGCGACCGAAAACGCGTCCGGGTTCGCGCCCGAAACGGAGTCGCAGCAAGAGCCTGTGCAGGGCGGCGCGGCAGCGGCGCGCGGTGGCGGCGCGGCGGCGAAGAAGCCGGAACCCGTCCGCATTGACTTCGACGGCATAGACCAGCGCGTGCTCGCGCTGCCCATCCCGGCGCGCGACTACGCCGCGATGCGCGAGGGCAAGACGGGAACGCTCTTCCTCCTCGAAAGTCTGCCCGGTGGTGACCCGCAGCAGGGCTTCGTCCTGCACCGCTTCGATCTGTCGAAGCGTAAGATCGAAAAAGTGTTGGAGGGCGTCACGTCCTTCGACGTGTCGGCCAACGGCGAGAAGATGCTCGTGCAACTCGGCGGGGGCGGCGGCGGGAGCGGCGGTCAGGGCGGCGGCGGAGGTCGCTGGCTCATCGTTCCGGCGGCGCAACCGCTTAAGCCGGGCGAGGGACAGATCAACACGGCCGCGCTCGAAGTGCGCGTTGACCCGCGCGCCGAGTGGCGGCAGATGTACCGCGAGGCGTGGCGCATCCAGCGCGACTTCTTCTACGACCCCAACTTCCACGGCCTCGACATCGCGGCCACCGAGAAGCGTTACGCGCCTTACGTCGAAGGTCTCGCGCACCGCGCCGATCTCAACTATCTCTTGCAGGAGTCGCTCGGCAATATGGTCGTCGGCCATCACAACACGGGCGGCGGCGACAGCCCCGCGCCCGCAAACGTCCCCGGCGGTCTGCTCGGCGCAGACTACCGCGTCGAGCAGGGACGCTACCGCTTCGCGCGCATCTTCAACGGCGAGAACTGGAATCCAAATTTGCGCGCGCCGCTGACACAGCCCGGCGTGCAGGTGCGCGTGGGCGAATACCTGCTCGCCGTCAACGGCCGCGAGTTGCGCGCCTCGGACAACATCTACAGTTTCTTCGAGGGCACGGCCAACAAGCAGACTTTGATCAAAGTGGGAGCGACCCCCGACGGCGCGGGCGCGCGTGAGGTGACGGTCGTGCCCGTCGGGTCGGAGGCGGGCTTGCGTAACCTCGCGTGGATCGAGGGCAACCGACGGAAGGTCTCCGAGATGTCGGGCGGGCGCGTCGCCTACGTCTACCTGCCGAACACTTCGGCGGGCGGCTACACCAACTTCAACCGTTACTACTTCGCGCAGATTGATAAAGAGGCCGCCGTCATAGACGAGCGTTTCAACGGCGGCGGAACTGCGGCCGACTACTTCATTGACTACATGCGCCGCCCGCTGATGAACTACTGGGCGACGCGCGAGGGCGCGGACTTCACGACGCCCGTCGGCGCGATCTACGGCCCGAAGGCGATGATCATTGACGGCTATTCGAGTTCGGGCGGCGATGCCCTGCCGTGGTATTTCCGCCGCGCGAAGATCGGCCCGCTCGTGGGCAAGCGCACGTGGGGCGGCCTCGTCGGCATCTACGACTACCCGCAACTCATAGACGGCGGCGTCGTCACCGCCCCGCGCGTCGCCTTCTACAGTCCTGAGGGCGACTGGGAAGTTGAAAACGCGGGCGTCCCGCCGGATGTCGAAGTCGAACTCGACCCGCAGGCGTGGCGGCAGGGACACGACCTGCAACTTGAGAAGGCCGTCGAAGTCGTCTTGGAGTCGCTACGCAAGAATCCGCTGCCCGCGCCGCGCAAGCCCGTCTACCCGAATTATCACAAGACCGCGGGGAGGTAATTCGAGCAGGAGCGTTTGAGTAAAACTCATGCCGGACTCGACATCCCGACTCAACTCACTGGCAGACGAAAGGGCGAGGCCGCTTCAACCTTGGTCAAGGTTG
>JAVEDE010000100.1 GCA_030841105.1 Pyrinomonadaceae bacterium | reverse complement strand
GGTTGAGCGGGCATGCTAACAGATTCAGCGGCCGAGGGCTTCCGGCCGTTCGGAGACCTCTTCGATGGCGCGGCTGCGCGAGCGGATCGTGACGGTCGCCACGCCCGCGAAGATGAGCGCGGCGGCGAGCCACGTGCGCGAGTTCAACCTCTCGCCGAGGATGGCCGGTGCGACGGCGAAGGCGATGAGCGGTTGCAGGTAGATGTAGATGGCGACGACGCTCGGCGCGACGCGCCCCAACGCCCACGCGTTTAAATAGTAGGCCGCCACCGTGGGGACGAGGATGATGTACAGCACCGCAAACCAGACGCCCGCGGGCACGGCCGCGAACGAAAAGTTCGACAGGTGGTAGCCGCCGATGGGGAGCGTGGCGAGACTGCCGAAGATGAAAATCCACGTGATGACGGTCAGCGCGCCGTAGCGTTTGATCATGTCCTGCGAGATGGCGAGGTACGCGCCGTAGGCCATCGAGTTGAAGAGGAGGATGACGTTGCCGAGGTTCGACTCGCGCGAAAAGCTGGCCTCGGCCGGGTTGATCAGATACACGACGCCGCAGGCCGCGAGCAACAGGCCGATGGCGACGCGCCAGGAGATGCTCTCGTAGCCGAGCAGCACGCTGACGAGGAGCGTGAAGATCGGGATCGTCGTGCCGAGCAGCGTGGCGTTGATGACGGTCGAGAGTTGGAGGCCGTTGATGAAGAGAAACTGGTTGAGGACGACGCCGAGCAGGCTGTAGAGCGCGAGTCGCCAGTAGTCGCTCCTTCGCTCGATGCGCTTGCTCACGGTCACGCGGCGGATGAGGAGGAAGGCGAGGGTCGCGCCGACGATGCGGAAGGTGATGAGACCCGTCGGGGGCAACGCGCGCAGCGCGAGTTTCCCGATCACCGGCCACGTGCCGAAGAGGAGTTGGACAGCGACGAGCGCGCCGTGCGGTTTGAGACCCGTTGACTGTGGCGGCGCGTGTGTGGCGTTCATGTAAAGAGCGTTCGACCCCTTGAATAATCAACAGAGATTGATTAACCGACCCGTGGCGACGAATACTTAGAGCATGAGCAGCAGCGGGTTCTCCAACATCTTCTTGAAGGTTTGGAGGAACTTCGCGCCCGTCGCGCCGTCAACGATGCGGTGATCGCAGGACATCGTGACGCGCATCAACTGGCGCACGACCACCTCGCCCTCACGCACGACCGGCTTCGCGCTCATTGCGCCGACGGCCAGTATCGCCGCCTCCGGCGGGTTGATGATCGCCGTGAACTCGTCTATGCCGAACATGCCGAGGTTGCTGACGGAGAAAGTCGCGCCCATGTATTCGTCGGGCTGCAACTTGCGCTCGCGCGCGCGCCCGGCCAGTTCGCGCACTTCGCGGCTGATCTGCCCGATCGATTTTTTGTCGGCCGCGCGCACGATGGGCGTGATGAGTCCCTCTTCAATCGCCACGGCGACGCCGATGTCCGCGCGCTCGTAATAGCGGATGTGCTTATCCTGAAACGAGGCGTTGACCTGCGGGTGTTGGACGAGCGCGGCGGCCGCCACCTTGATGATGATGTCGTTGATGCTGACCTTGTTTTCCGTGTCGAGTGTGTTGAGCGTCGCGCGGAGTTCGGCCGTGCGATCCATCTCGATCTCGGTGGTCAGGAAGAAGTGCGGCACGGGGCCGGTGGACGAGGCGAGGCGACGCGCAATGGTCGCACGCATGGTCGAGACGGGTTCGTCGCGGTAAGGCGAAGCCCCTTCGACCGAAGGCTGCTGCGCGGGTTGACGCTGCTGCTGCGCACGCGCTTCGACGGCGGGCGACGGAGTTTGTTCCGCTTGCGTGCGTGACTCCGGCGCGGCGGCTTGAGTTTGTTGCTGCCCTGCGTTGCTCTTGGCGGCTTCGATGTCGCGTTTGACGATGCGCCCGCCGGGGCCGCTCCCTGTGATCGAGTTGATGTTGATGTTCGCCTCGGCCGCCATGCGCGCCGCGATGGGCGAGACGACGACGCGCCCGCCCGCCGCGCGTTGCCCGTTGCCGGAAGAGTCGCCCCCGCCTGTTGCGGCGGCGTTCGCCGTTTGCGTCGCGGCTTTTTCGTCAGACCCCTGCGCGCCGCCGCCGGCCGAAGGCTGACCACCGGTATCGTTCTTGAGCGGTGCGCCCTCGATGGTGGCCTGCGTGCGCGCGCCTTCCACGACGACCCCGGCCAACTCTCTCTGCGCGCCGTCCTGCCCGGCCTCGACGTTCTCCTCGATGCTCTGCTTGTTCGCTGCGGCGGTCTCGCCGGATTCGGCCTTGGAGACGAGAGCGGAGATGTCTTCGTCCGGTTCGCCGATGATGGCGATGACCTGTCCGAGCGGCACGGTCGCCCCGGCCTGAACGAGAATCTTGCGCAGCACGCCCGTCGTCAAAGCCTGCGCTTCCATCGTCGCCTTGTCGGTATCAATCTCGGCGAGCGGTTCGCCGACGCTCACCTTGTCGCCCTCGTTCTTCAACCAACGCGCCAGTTGCCCCTCCTCCATCGTCGGAGAGAGTTTCGGCATGACTACCTGAGTTGCCATTATGTTTTCCTCGTGAATCGTGAATCGTGAATCGTATATAGAGTTAATCCGGTCTTCTTCTATTTACGATTCACGATTCACGATTTACTAATCCATGTATGAAACTTCGCGCACGGCGGCGACGATTTTCGCCACGTCGGGCAGGGCGAGTTGCTCTAGGTTCTTGGCGTAGGGCATCGGGGCGTCTGCGCTGGAGATGCGTTTGACGGGCGCGTCCAAAGAGTCGAAGGCGCGCTCCATGATCTGCGCGCTGATCTCCGCGCCGACGCCGCAAAAGGCGTGCGACTCTTCGACGATGACGACGCGGTTCGTCTTCTGCACCGAACGAATGATCGTGTCAATGTCGAGCGGCCGGATGGTGCGCGGGTCAACCACTTCGACGCTCACGCCTTCCTTCTCTAACTCCTCAGCCGCCTTCAACGCGAGCGGGACGGTCAGCGAACGCGCGACGATGGTCGCGTCCTTGCCCTCGCGCTTGATGTCGGCGACGCCGAGCGGGATGGTGAAGTCCGGGTCGTCCGGCACTTCGCCCTTCATGCCGTACATGCGCTCCTGCTCCATGAAGATGACGGGATCGTCGTCGCGGATCGCGCTCTTCAGCAAACCCTTCGCGTCGGCGGCGGTCGAAGGCATCACGACCTTGAGGCCGGGGAAGTGCGCGTACCACGATTCGAGCGCCTGCGAGTGCTGCGAAGAGACTTGATAGGCCGAGCCGTTCGGGCCGCGGAAGACGATGGGGATTTTGAACTGCCCGCCCGACATGTAGAGCATCTTGGCGGCCGAGTTGACGATCTGATCGGTGGCGAGGATCGAGAAGTTGAACGTCATAAACTCGATGACGGGGCGCAAGCCCACCATCGCCGCGCCGACGCCGAGACCGGCGAAGCCGAGTTCCGTGATCGGCGAATCAATCACGCGCTTCTCGCCGAACTCTTCCAATAAGCCCTTCGAGACTTTGTACGCGCCCTGATAGGCGGCCACCTCTTCGCCGAGCAGAAAGACGTTCTCGTCGCGTTGCATCTCTTCGCTGAGCGCCTGATTCAAAGCCTCGCGAATCGTGATAACGGCCATTCAACCAACCTCCGAACTGGAAACTAAACTTGACTGTGCACGCCCCTCTAATACTTCCGCGTCGGCGGCTCGGCGGGGTCGGGCGCAAGGACGAAATTGTAGGTGACGACGCCCGTCACTTTCACCGGCTTGCCCGACAACCGGGTCGGCGCGAAACGCGCCTGACGCGCCGCCTTCACGGCGGCCTGCTGCAACAGCGGATGCCCGCTGATCGCCCGCGCGGAAATTACGTAGCCCTCTTCGTCCACGGTAATTTGCACGACCACCGTGCCCTGTGCGCGGGCAGCCTGTGCCACGGGCGGGTAAGCCGGTTGTGGTTTGCTGCTCGCCTTGCCGTTGAGCACTCCGCCGCCGCTGATCTTCGGGGCTGAGTCATTCGGCGTCGTGCCGTCGGCCGCACCCAATGACCCGACCTCAGAAGACGCACCGGCCACCGGCCACAGCGGTTCCGGCGCATTCCGCGACAGGGAGAAATCCTGAATGACCGTAACCATATCCGAGGCGGCATCCGCGGGTTTGGCGTCGAGGGTGAAGGAAGTGAAAAAGTTTCTCGCCGGCAAATCGGACGCCCGTGCGCCGAGCGTCACCAGCACATAATAATGCGTCGCAGTTTCGTAGACTTGCGCCGTCCCCTCGTTACCTTCGGCGCGCACAACGTATTGCTTCGCGGGTTGACCGTTGGAAATCACCTCGCTGTTGAAGGTCACTTCGTTATCAGTGGCGTGCGAACTGCGCCGTATGGCGTGGCGCAGACCCGCGGCGAAAGCTTCGGGAGTCTTGAGTGAG
>JAVEDE010000028.1 GCA_030841105.1 Pyrinomonadaceae bacterium | reverse complement strand
CGAGGAAGGGCGAGAAGGCGATAAAGACGCCCACGGAAAAAGCGAGCGCCGTCCGCTCCGGCGGGTCGTCAACCGCGAGCAGACGGCGAAAAGCTGCACGAAACATAGGCTGGTAAATGGTAAATGGTGAATAGTAAATGGTGAAGAGAGGATGACTCTCTTCCGGCTCACGATTTACGATTCACCATTTACCATTTACCGGTTATTTAAAACTATTGAGCGCGCTCGACTCGTCGTCGTAGGTATCGAAGACGGTGAGCAGCTTGGTGATGGCGAGCAGGTCTTGAATCTTCTGGGTCAGGTTGAGCAGTTTGAGTTGGCCGCCCTCGCGGCCGATGGCCGTGAAGCTGGCGACGAACTCGCCGATGCCGCTCGAATCCACGTAGCTGACCTGCGAGAGGTTCAAGAGAATCTTCTTCTTGCCCTCCTCGATCAACTTCCGGATCGCGCCGCGGAGCGCGACCGAGCCTTCGCCGATGGTGATCTTGCCGCTCATGTCGAGGACGGTCACATCTCCGGCCTGACGCTCATTGATGCTTAGTTCAGCCATTGCAGGAAATCTCCTTAAAAGGTAGTCCGTTGTTTTTTGTCCGTTGCCGGTTGTTCAAATCAGTCTTTAGTAATTCGCGGGACGGTCACAGGCAACTGACAACTGACCACGGACGACTGACAAATTTTTATCGCTTTTTCGTCATGCGCACGACCGTGCCGCCTTCGGGGTGGGGCAGCCACTCGACCGTGTCCATGAAGTTGCGCATGAACAGGATGCCGCGCCCCGACGCTTTCAGCAAATTCTCTTTGGCGGTCGGGTCGTCCACGTTCGCCGGATCGAAGCCCGTCCCGCGGTCGCGCACCGTCACCACCAGTTCGCCGCCCGCGTCCGTGAACGCGATCTCGACCGGCTTCGAGGCGTCCTGCTTGTTGCCGTGCAGGACGGCGTTCGTCACCGCCTCGCGCACGGCCATGTCGAGGCCGAAGGCGGCGTCTTCGCTCAGCCGCAAACGCCCGGCCACTTCGTCCGCCTTGGCGGCCGCCTCGGCGATGGCCTCGATGCGGCTCGGCAATGTCAGTTCGGTAGTCTCTTCAGTCACAGTGGCAGACCGAGACCTCTCTTCAAAGAGAACCCTCCGGCAGACGGGCATCCGCTGCCGCGCGTCAAACATGTGAAAGCAAACCGGAAGCCTGCACAATTTAAGACGCGCGCCGCGCACCTGTCAAGAAAGAGCACACTGGCGCGAGACTAAATCCGCGCGGCCATTTCAAACGGCGACTTCCGACGGCGACAAAGAGAGGGACGGGAGTTTGATTTCCCGTCCCTCTGCGGCGTGCGTGTGTCCGGTCGTCGCTTCACGCCTGACGACGGCGGCGGCGAACCTTCGCGGCCACCCCGGCCAGACCCGTTGCGAGCAGCAGCATCGTCGCCGGTTCGGGCACGGGCTGCGGCACGAAGGTGAAGACCGCGCGGCTGCGGATGTTGTCGCCCGCACGCTCGAAGGAGAAGGTGACGATCCCCGCCCCGACCATATTAACGGTGAATGCCGACGTGCCGCCGAACGGGGTCGCGCTCACAGCGCCGACGAAACTGAAGGTAGTGGAGACGGGGCTGAGATCTTCGGGGATAGTGACCGACCCGAAAGTGAAGGTGCCGCCGCCGTTGACGGCGAACCCGTTGCTGATCGTCCCCTGTTTGAAAACGTTGCCGTTGTAAATGAAGTCAATGGACAGATCGGTGCGCGTCAGAACCACACCGCCGAAAGAGGTGCCGGGTCGGCATAAGCCGCACAGTTGTGGCCTCGGAAACCCCGTGTTAGAGGCGCTGAATCTGAAGTTGGGAGCGGTCGCTTCCAGAAAGACGTTGCCGATGCCCAGCGACGTGCCGGACGTGCCGCCCGTGATCAAGACCAACGCGTCGGCCTTCGCGGTCGAGGCGCAGCACAGAAGCACGAAGGGCAGAAAGAATAGGAAAGCCAAAGTTTTAGACGGGCTGGCGAAGACGGACGAGGGGCGCAGAGACGAGGGATGCATGACGTTAATCCTCCAGATCGGTTGCGGCTAGGGCGTCAAGATATATACCCGCGGCGGCGATATGTAAAGGGTCATAGTGTCGAAGCAATGATTTAACCTGTCTCCTTTACCCTTTACCCTTTTGCCCTTCCCCACACTTCTTTTAAGATGGCCGCATGAGAATTCAACCGGCGCGCAAGCTGCGTGGGCGCGTGCGCGTGCCCGGCGACAAGTCAATCTCGCACCGCGCCGCCATCATCGCCGCGCTCGCCGCGACGGGCGGCCGTTCGCGTCTCACCAACTATGCGACGAGCGCGGACTGCGCCGCGACGCTCACGTGCCTCGACGCGCTCGGCGTCACGGTCAGGCGCGCGGCGGGCGACGCGTTGGAGATCGAAGGCTCAGGCGTGCGCCTTTCGCACGCGCCGCGCGCGCCGCTCGACTGCGGCAACAGCGGCACGACCATGCGACTCCTCGCCGGACTGCTCGCGGGACAATCTTTCACCTCCACGCTCACGGGCGACGCGTCACTCCGCTCGCGCCCGATGCGGCGCATCGTCGAACCGCTGCTGTTGATGGGCGCGCGCGTCATGTCCGAAGGCGGTCGCGCGCCGCTGCGCGTCGAAGGCCGCTCGCCGCTCAACGCCATCCGCTATGCTCTCCCCGTCGCCAGCGCGCAGGTCAAGTCGTGCGTCCTCTTTGCCGGGTTGAACGCGGGCGGGCGCACCGAAGTAGTCGAAGCGCGCGGCGCGACGCGCGACCACACGGAGCGGCTGCTCACGTTGTTCGGCGCGGACGTGCACACGGAGTTGAAAGATTATGAAGGCCGCCCCGCCGTGCCCTTCGTCTCGCTCGAAACCCCCGTCGGCCTGCGTGCGCGTGATTGCAACATCGCGGGCGACATCTCCTCTGCGGCCTTCTTCGCCGCTGCCGCCGCGCTCGTCCCCGGTTCTGATGTGACGCTCGCCGAAGTCGGCCTCAACCCGACGCGCACCGGCCTGCTCGACGTGCTGCGAAGACTCGGCGCGGACGTGTCAGTCACGGACGAACGCACGGAGTCCGGCGAAGAGAGAGGCGAACTGCGCGTGCGCGGCCACGACGGAGGACTCGCGCCCGTGTCGGCGAATGCCAACGTCCTCGGCGGCGAGTTGATCGCAAATGTGATTGACGAGTTGCCGATCCTCTGTGTGCTCGGCACGCAGGTCGAAGGGGGCTTGGAGATTCGCGACGCAGCGGAGTTGCGCGTGAAAGAGACGGATCGGATCGCTGCTATGGTGAAGAATTTGCGCGCGCTCGGCGCGGAGGTTGAGGAATACGCGGACGGTCTCGGCGTCCGCGGGCGCACGCCTCTGCGCGGCGCGCGGCTCGAATCTTTCGGCGACCACCGCATCGCGATGGCCTGCACCGTCGCCGCGCTTATCGCGGAAGGCGAGTCGGAGTTGGAGGGAGCGGAAGCGGTGGCCGTCTCCTTCCCCGAATTTTTCACGTTGCTCGAATCGGTGACGGAGAGATGAACGCGCGTCAGCCACACGGAGAGATGAACGCGCGCGAGCCGCGACGCCGGATCGTCCTCACGGGTTTCATGTGCGCGGGCAAGACCACCGTCGCGCGCGCACTCGCCGCGCGCCTCGGCTGCGACGCCGCCGACACGGACGCACGCGTCGTCGAACGCGCAGGCCGCAGCATCGAAGCGATCATTGATGAAGACGGCGAGCCGCGCTTTCGTCAACTCGAACACGATGCGCTCCGCGACATTTTAGAAAGCGGCGACGCCGACAGCGCGTGCGTCATCGCGCTCGGCGGCGGCGTGTGGACGATTGCGGAGAACCGCGCGCTCATCGCCGCGCACAGTTGCCTCACCGTCTGGCTCGACGCGCCGTTCGAGTTGTGCTGGCGACGCATCACAAACTCCGACGACGCAGCGCGCCCGCTCGCGCGCGCACGCGAACGTGCACGCGAACTCTACGATGCGCGCCGCCCCGCTTACGAGCGCGCGACGTTGCGCGTCCGTGTCACGGAAGCGCAGAGCGCGGCCGACACGGCCGCCGAGATCGCGTCTATAATCGAAGCTGAGAATTTTACGCACGAACACGAGGGACGAGAGGAAGAGAACTCGCATGGCTAAACACGACGCGGACGCCAAAGCATTGAAGGTCGCCAAAAAACTCTTGAACGCCGAGAACTGGAAACACCTCGCGCGCTGGCACGGCGACGGCTACTACGAACTGCACACCGAAGACACGGGCACGACGCCCGTCCGTCTCTTTTTAACGAAGCAACTTTTAGACGATGCGGAAGACATACTCTATCGCCAGATCGTCAACGCCACGCGCTTCCCCGGCGTGCGGATGGTCGTCATCACGCCCGACACGCACTACGGCTACGGCGTCCCGGTCGGCTGCGTGCTCATCACCGACGCCGACGCGGGCGCGGTCGCCATGGGGCCGGTCGGCTACGATATTGGTTGCGGGATGATGTCGGCGCGTTCGGAGGTGGAGGCGGGGGCGGCGACGCCGGAGAAGAGGTTGGAGTTTAACCGCGCGGTGATGGAGAAGGTGAACATGGGCGCGGGCGGAAAGAGCGTGCGCTTGGGCGCGTTGGAGAAGCCGGAGTTTAATAATCTGGTGCGCGGGGGCGCGGAGTATTACGTCGAAAAATACGGGGCGCGTTTTGATCGCAGCCGGGCGGAGCGGCATCGCATCCCGGTGGACGACGGGTGGCAGATTCCTTGGGGCGGGAAGGGTCGGCCGGAGCGCGGGTTGAACCAGTTGGGCAGTCTCGGCGGCGGCAACCACTTCATCGAACTACAACGCTCCGAGCAGACGGGCACGATCTTCGTGCAGGTGCACACGGGCAGTCGCGGCTTCGGGCATGGGCTGGCGACCAACTACTTCGAGTTGGCGCGCGAGGAACGTCCAGACCAGATGACGGACATAGACCTCGGCTACTTCACGCCCGGCTCGCGCCATTACAGCGACTACTTGAACGCCGTCGCCGCCGGGGGCAACTACGCGATCCTGAACCGCCTGATCATCTTCGAGCAGGTGTCGGACGCCTTCCGCGAAGTGTTCGGGCAAGAGCTTGAGTTGATCTACGAGATCAGCCACAACCTCGTGCAGCGCGAGCAGCACCCGGAGTTCGGCGACGTGTGGGTGCATCGCAAGGGCGCGACGCGCGCGTTCCCCGCGGGACACCCCGCGCTCAAGGGCACGCACTGGGAAGAGACGGGTCACCCCGTCCTCATCCCCGGCTCGAACAAGGATTGGAGTTACATCCTGCAACCGCTTCAGGGCGCGGTCAACAGCGGCTACTCGGTCAATCACGGCGCGGGGCGTCGCCTCTCGCGCGGCGAGGCGACGCGCACCTTGTCGCAGCGCGCGATTGACGACGAGTACAGGGAGGCGGGGATTTTAGTCAACATCAACGGGCGCGTGCCGCTCGACGAGGCCGCGCCTGCCTACAAGTCTTCGCAGGCCGTCATCGAGGCGGTGACGGGCGCGGGGCTGGCGCGCGTCGAGCACCAACTCTGGCCGCTCGCCTCGCTCAAAGGCGCGGACGAACGCGGCGGCAAGCGGCGCAAGGGGGGCAAAGGCGACATGAAGAAGGGGCGCAAGACGAAGGAGCATTACTGAGTCAACCGGGCAGAACGCTCCCGCAAAAGCAAGTTGTCACACCCGTCAAGCCAAATTTGGGTAGTGTCCTAATTTGCCGGCTGGTTGAGCAGGCGGGCGAGTAGATTCCGCAGTTGGAGGTGGTCTTCCGGGTAGGTGATCCAGTCGTTGCCGCTAACGTTCACGTCCGTGCCTTCCAAGTCCTGGCCGTACTGCTCCGCCAGCACGACGAGTGGCGTGCGCCCGTCGTATTTCGCGTGCGCGCGTATCCTACGCCCCGCGTCCAGCACAGCTTCCGGTGCTTTGCCGACGAGGTTGAGGAGCACTAAGTCGGCCTGCGTGCCCCCGCTGCCCACCCTGTCTAGTGCGTCTTCTTCGTCGAGTGCCAGCAACAAGCGGTAGCCGTAAGTCTGTAGATTCGCCTTCAATACCGGGCGCGTCTCGTCGTCCTCTTCGACCAAGAGTATGGTGCGGCGTTTTTCCCCTTCACTCATCGCGCTTGTCCCTTTGCCCTGACCGAACATTTTGTCTTTAAGACGGCTATTCTAGCAATACGGTCGAAGAATTTATGCCCTGTACCGTACTGAGTACTGTAGCGTACCGTCCCCCCCCCCCCCGACGGATGCTACACTGCTCCGATTGGTCAGAGATTGATTTTCGACATAAATGTAGCGTAACGCCCTATTCCTTATGCCGACCGCTAACCGCCCCAAGGCATAAGGAGCTTGCTCATGTCTGCGAAATCAGCGAACAGCCCGCCGAACGCCAACCAGATACTCAACCAGCTACCGCCGGAAGAATACGAACGCCTGTCGCCCTATCTAGAACCCGTCACGCTGTCGCGCGGCGACGTTCTCTACTACCCGCAAGAGCCGGTCTCTCACGTCTACTTCCCCAACTGCGGGACGGTGTCCGTCGTCGCTACTTTTGCCAATGGCAGCGGCGTCGAAGTAGGCATGGTCGGTAACGAAGGCGTGTTCGGCATAAACGTCGTCTTAGGCAGCGTAACCACGCCGCACGAAGCGATGGTGCAACTGCCGGGCGACGGCGTGCGTGCGTCCGCAGACGTGCTCCGGCGGGAGTTTAAGCAGGGCGGGCTGCTACAGGATTTATTGCTGCGCTACACGCAAGCCTTCATCGTCCAGATAGCGCAGAACGCCGCCTGTAACAAGGTGCACCCGATTAACGGGCGGCTGGCGCGGTGGCTGTTGATGGCTTGCGACCGGGCGGCGGGGCAAGATTTGGAGCTGACGCACGATTTCATGGCCGTCATGCTGGGCACGCGGCGGGCGGGCGTCACCGAGGCGGCGGGTAAGCTTCAGGACATGGGCTTGATTAGGTATCGGCGGGGGCACGTCACCGTCCTCAACCGCCGGGGGCTGGAGGCCGTGGTGTGCGAATGTTACCCCATAGTGAAGACAGAGTTCGACCGCCTGCTGAGCGTTAACGGACAGGCTACGTGAAACGAACCTCCGTCTGTGGCAATTATTTACCTGCGTCGTGCTCAGCCCTGTACCTCTATTCAAACTAGGACACTACTCTCAAATTTGAGACGTTCAAATCTAAATTTGACACGTCCCGTAGTAACAATTGGACGTCCAATTGTTACCTTTGGACGTTCAGCGATAACAAATGAACGTCCAATGGAAGCAATTGGATGTCCATTTGTTATCACTGAACGTCCAAAAGTAACCGTGGGACGTTCCTTTGTTACTGCGGAACGTCCAAAAGTGATCGCGCGGCGATAAAGTGAGCGTTAACGCCTGTCAAAGCGACGGCTCAGGCGCGCAGTAGTTTCAAGAGGGCGCGTTCTTCGGGGAGGTACTCGGGCTGCTGGCGTTTGATGCGGCGTTCACGGCGGGGGCGAAATTCGTCGAGCGTGATTCCCTGACAGTAGCGTTCGATGACGGCCGGGTGGATGTAGCTGGCGCGGCAGACGGCCGGGGTGTTGCCGAGATGTTCGGCCACGGCGCGGACGGCGTGGAGGATGTTGCGCTTCGCCTCGCGGTCGTCCGCGGGCTTGCCGAGGTCTGCGAGTTCGACGGCGCACAGCAGCGTGCCGCCCCACGTGCGGAAGTCTTTGGCGGAGAACTCCGGCGCGGTTGCCGCCTTGATGTACTCGTTCACGTCGCGCGGACGGACGGGGACGGGGCGTTTGTTCTCCGCGTCCCAAAACTGGAAAAGTCGCTTGCCGCGCAAGGCTTGAATGTCGCCGACGAGCGCGGCCAACTCTTCGTCAACGAGGATGCGCCGGTGTTTGATGTGGTGCTTGCCGACGAAGGAGAAGACGAGTCGGCCGCCGCGCTTGATTTCGAGGTGACGGTTGCGTAGCGTCGTGATGCCGTAGGTGCGATAGCGCGCGACGCTCTCCTCCGAGCCGACGCGGAAGTAGAGATCGTTGATGAGACGAACGATGGTGGCGAGCACGCGTTCGCGCGGCAACCCTTCGCGCGCGATGTCTTCGTTGGTGCGGCGGCGCAGGTGTTTGAGTTGTTCGCCGAAGCGTTCGATCTTGGCGTACTTGCGCCGCGCCTGTTTGGCGGCGAAGGCAGGATGATAGATGCGCTGGACGCGACCCGAAGCGTCGAGGCCGATGGCCTGCAAACGACCGCCCGCCGCGGGACAGATGCGCACTTCCTTCCACGCCGGGGGGATGACGAGCGAACGGACGCGTGCGAGCGCGGCTTCGTCCGAGAGCGTTTTGCCCGTGGCGTCTTCGTAGCGGAAGCCGCTGCGCTTCGTGCCGCGCCGACGCCACCAGCGTGCGCGCGCGCCGCGCGTCACACTCTCGACCACGCCCCGCGCTAATTTGTTGTCAACCGGAACTTGTGCGCTCGACATCTCGGAAGCCCGCCCCTCGCTCTTTGAAAGTTCGAGCCGACATGTTGCGGGCGAGCGGTCACGAAAATATAACGGAGCGCGAGGCGAGGGGACGGGGAAAGGGGAAGGGGTAAGGGGGAAAGGTAAAAGGAAGGGCGGAAACTTCCTTTTACCTTTCCCCCTTACCCCTTCCCCAACTTTTATTTTGCAGACTGTGCCGTTGTCTGTTGCGGCTGCTCGGCGGGGACGTAGTAGAGGATGCGGTTGCAGTTGTCGCAGGTGATGATCTCTTCGCCGAGCCGCACCTGCGACATGACGTGCGGGCGCAGCGACATGAAACAGGCGGAGCAGGAATTGTTGCGCGCCTCGGCCACGGCCACGCCGCCGCGGATGCGCGTGCTGATGCGGTTGTACATCGCCGCCAACGGCTTCGGCAGTTCCGCCGCCATTCGTTCGCGTTCGGCGCGCAGGGTTGTGAGTTGGTCGGCCTGCGTGCGCGTCTGTTCCTCGAACGCCTTGAGCTTCTCCTCCAACTCGGCGCTCAGTTGCGCGATCTGCGGCGCGTGCTCGCCGATCTCCTTCTCCGCGCCTTCGAGTGCTTCCATCTGTTCGAGCACTTTCGTTTCGAGTTCGGAGATGTGCTTGCGCGCCGCGTCGGCCTCGCGGATGGCGGCGGCATACTCCTTCTCGTTCGTCGAAGACATCAACGCGCGGTCGGCGTGCCCGGCCTTCGTGCGCGTCTCGGCGATTTCGGCTTCGAGCCGCGCGTGTTCGGCTCGCGCTGCGTCGCGGCGGGTTTCGATGGCGCGAAATTCAAAGGCGCGCTGCTCGAATTCTTTTTCGATGTCAGCGCGCCTCTGTGGAATGGCGTTCAATTCAGCTTGTAGCTTTAATATGGTTGTGTCTGTCTGCTGCAATGCAATTAACTGTGATAACTCCGCTTTCACTTCGGGTGCTCCCTCCAAACATCTGATAACTTAACGCTTCCGCACTCTGCTCCGCTTAAACACGAATCATCGCACAACCCTTAGGACAGTGACAAGTGACGAGTGACAAGTGACAAGTTAGAAAAGACGTGAATCGTGAATCATCACTCGTAAACAGACGAAGACAGGTCTTCTCTATTCACGATTTACGATTTACGATCCACTCGCCTTCTCTCGTCACTCGTCACTCGTCACTCGTCACTCTTAAGACAATTTTGCCGAAGGTTTCGTTCGATTCGAGGCGTTCGTGCGCGGCGCGGATGTCTCGGAGGTCGAACACGCTGTCAATGACGGGGCGGAGCGCGCCGCGCGCGAGGAGCGGCGAGACGTGCGCGGCGAAGAGGCGTGTGGCGCGTGCCTTCTCTTCGGCCGAGCGTGCGCGCAAGACCGTGCCCGTCAGGCGCAGGCGTTTCGACATCACTTGCCGGAAGTCGAGCGGCGCGCTCGCCCCGGCCGTCGTGCCGACGAGCAGGAGGCGTCCGCGCGGCGCGAGCGCGTCGAGGTTCGCCGCGAGGTAGCTCGCGCCGACGAGATCGAGTATGAGGTGGACGCCCGCACCCTGCGTCCAACTTTTCGCCGCGTCGGCGAACGCCTGCGGGTCTTCGTTGACGATGCACGCCTCGTCGAGTCCGTAGGCACGCGCGCGTTCGAGTTTGTCGGCGGTGCGGCGCGCCGTGCCGAGAGTTTGCGCCCCGGCGGCGCGCGCGAGTTGGACGGCAGCGAGGCCGACGCCCGACCCGGCAGCATGGACGATGACGCGCTCGCCGAGCGCCAAACCTCCTTGCGTGAACAGCGCGTCGTGCGCCGTGATGAATGCCTCCGGCACGGCCGCCGCCTCTTCCCAACTGAGGTTCGCGGGAATTTCCGCGAGCGCATCTTCGGGCACGACCACGTATTCGGCCTGTGCCCCGCCGCCCGTGATGCCGTACACGCGCGCGCCCGCGCGCCACCTTTGCGCCTCCGCCCCCGACGACTCGACCTCGCCCGCGAACTCCAAGCCCGGAATGTCCGCGGGGAAGCCCGGCGGCGCGGGATAGTGACCGCGCCGCTGCAACAGGTCGGCGCGGTTCAACGCCGCCGCATGCACGCGCACGCGCACTCGGTCGCCCGACGCCTCCGGCCGTTCCACCTCGGCCACCGCCAACCCTTCCACCCTGCCGTGAGAAACGATCTTGATTGCGCGCATGGCTGAATCGTAAATCGTAAATCGTGAATCGTAAATGGAAAGAACAGGTTTCTCCATTCGCGATTGATGATTGACGACTCACGGTCTTCGTCTACTCGCGACTGACGATTCACGGTCTTTATCTATTCACGATTTACGATTCACGATTTACGCGTTAATGTCTTGCCCCGCATGACTGAACAAGCCGAGACATTCGTGGTCATCAACTACAACGCCGCGCGTGCGCGTGCCGCGTGGGCGCAGGTGGGGCGCGTGTTGCGGGAGCGCGGCGTGCGTTTCGACGCGCACGAGGCACGCGGCGGGGCGGGCGACGCGCAAAGCGCAGCGCGCGAGGCTCTGCGCGCGGGCTATCGCACCATCGCCGTCGTCGGCGGCGACGGCACGCTCGGCGAAGTGGTGTCGGGATTTTTTGAACCGGAGGGCGAAGGCGTCTCTACGTCTTCGCCGTCGGCGACGGTGTGGACGCCCGCTTCGTCGTCGGCGAGAGTGTGGACGCCCGCGCCCGTTAATGCGGAGGCCGCGCTCGCCGTGCTGCCCGCGGGCACGGGCAACGATTTCGCGCGCGGTCTCGCGGGTGAACGCGCCTCGCTCGAACGCTGGCTCGAACGTCTGATCGAACACAGTCGCCGCGACGCGCGCGACCGCGCAACGACGACACGCGCCGTTGACGTGCTGCGCGGGACAATCGGCGACGACGCGCGCCCCTTCTTCTGTCTCAACGCCGCCACGCTCGGCATCGGCGCGGAGGTGGCGGGGCGCGTCGCGTCGCAGGGTCGTCTGGTGCGTCGCTTTCCGGGCGAGGCGCGTTTCGCGTTCGCGGCCGTGCCCGCCATTGCCGGTTGGCGCGCGCGCCGCGTCTCGGTGCGCGTGGACGACGCGGCGGCGTTCGAGTGTGCGACGAATCTGGTGGCAATCGTCAACGGCGCGTACGCGGGCGGCGGCATGATGTTCTCGCCGGAAGCGCGCACGGACGACGGCCTGCTCGATGTCGTTACCGCCAGCCGCATCTCGCGCGCCTCGCTCCTGCGCGAGATGACGCGCATCCACAGCGGCGGCCACGTCAAGAACCGCGGCGTGCGCATCACGCGCGGCGCGCGCGTCCGTATCGAACACCTGACGCCGACAGACGCGCTCGCGGTCGAAGCCGACGGCGACGTGCGCGGCCACACCCCGCTCGAATTCCGCGTCCTCCCCGCCGCGCTCAAGGTCGTTTATTAAAAAGTTTCAGGTTTCAAATTTCAGCTTTCAAGTTAAAGAACAAAGACCTTACAGACTTGAAACTTGAAACTCGAAACCTATCGTGCGAGGGACGCGCCGAGGGCGTAGAGCAGACGTATTGAGAGCAGGAGGAGCGGGAGCGCGACGAGCAGCATGACGAGCAGGCCGCGCCGCGTGACGCGCGACTCGCCGAGCGAGCGGCGGAAGAAATAGACGGAGAAGGGAAGATTGACGAGCACGGCAGTGACGAGTCCCGGCGCGTAGCCGCCGAGCGCGTAGGCGGCCGGCACGTGCGGCACGAACACGTTCAAGAGCACCTGCGCCTGCACGAGCGCGACGAGATAAAACTTCAACTTCGACGGCTTGCCGGTCGTGGCGACAATCACCAGTATGAGCGGGATGAGGGTCGCCCCGGCGAGCGCGGCGTAAAACTGCGCGGGCGTCGGGATGGCGAACGCGAGACCGGCGGGCGCGTGCGCGCCGAGCAGTTCGCGGATGCGCGGAAGGTAGGCGCGCATCGTCAAAGCCTCTTCCAGATTGTGCAGCGCGAGACACGCGAAGGCGAGCCACTGCACCGACGTGTAGGAGAGTTTATCGGGCGGCATACCCGCCGGACGCCCCCGTCTCGCGCCGTTCGATGTCGAGCACTTTGTCGAGGCGGCGTTGGTGTCGCGCCTCGCCTGTGAAGCGCGCGCCGACGAAGGCAAGCACGATCTCCGTCGCCACTTCGACGCCGACGACGCGCGCGCCTAGACATAGGACGTTGCAGTCGTCGTGCTCGCGCGACTGGTGCGCCGAGTAAGTGTCGCCGCACAGGGCGGCGCGCACGCCGCGCAGTTTGTTCGCCGCCACCGACGCGCCGACGCCGCTGCCGCAGATGATGATGCCGCACTCCGCGCGCCCATCTCGCACAGCCTCGCCCACCTGCACGGCGTAGTCCGGGTAATCGTCGTCGGTGCGCGCGGCGTCGTGCGTGCCGAAGTCCAAGAGTTCGTGACCCGCGCCGTCGAGGATTGCGATGATCTGTTCGTTGAGCGGGAAGCCGCCGTGATCCGCGCCGATGGCGATCTTCATTTTCACCTCACCCCGTCGCTGTCGTTTACCGTCGTTACTGTCGTTACCGTCGTTACTGTCGTTACTTGCGCGCCAGCAGGTCGCGCGCCTTCTGCGTCACGTTCTCGACGTTGAAGCCGAGGTTGCGGAGCGCCACGTCGCCGGGGGCGGACGCGCCGAAGCGGTCGAGACAGACGCAATCGCCCGCGAGTCCGGTGTAACGCGCCCAGCCGAGGCTCGCGCCCGCTTCGACGGCGAGACGCGCCGTGACGGCCGCGGGCAAAACTTCTTCGCGGTAGCTCTCGTCCTGCTCGTCGAACAACTCGCAGCAGGGCATCGAGACGACGCGCACGCTCGTTCCGCCGCGCTGCAACTCCTCGCGCGCTTCGAGCGCGAGCGCGACTTCCGAGCCGGTGGCGATGATGATGAGTTGCGGCGTCGTGTTCTGTCCACGATCGTCCACGGCTTCGGCGAGGATGTACGCGCCGCGCCGCGCGCCGTCGGCCGAGTTGTAACGCGCCTGATCGAGCGTGGGCACTTTCTGGCGCGTGAGGATGAGCGCGGTCGGCGCGTGGCGTCGTTCGATGGCGATGCGCCAAGCCTCGCGCGTCTCGTGCGGGTCGGCGGGGCGAATGACGTAGAGGTGCGGGATGGCGCGCAGTCCCGCGAGGTGTTCGACGGGCTGGTGCGTCGGGCCGTCTTCGCCGAGGCCGATGGAGTCGTGCGTGAAGACGTAGACGACCTGCACCTCGGAGAGCGCGGCGAGACGAATGGCAGGCTTCATGTAGTCGGAGAAGGTGAGGAACGTGCCGCCGTAGGGGATGAGACCGCCGTTCAAGCTGATGCCCGTCATGGTCGAACCCATCGCGTGTTCGCGCACTCCGAAATGAAGGATGCGGCCGTCGTAAGAGCCGGGCTGAAAACTGCCGCCCTCTTTGATGTCGGTGTTGTTCGAGACGCCGAGGTCGGCCGAGCCGCCGATGAGCGCGGGCAGGACGCCTGCGAGCGCGTTGATCACTTCGCCCGAAGCGACGCGCGTCGCCATCGGCTTCGCGTCCGTGAACGCGGGCAACTTGTCCGCCCAACCGGCGGGCAACTCATTGCTCATCAAGTCGCGCCACGCGCGCCCCTCGTCCGCGTGTGCGTCCGTGTAGCGGGCGACGAGCGCGTTCCATTCCGCTTCCTGACTCGCGCCGCGTTCGACCGCCGCGCGGAAGTGTGCGAGCGCGGCGGCGGGCAGGTAAAACTCTTCCGCGTCCTCCGGCCACCCGAGCGCGCATTTCGTTTCCTTGACGGCCTCCGCACCGGGCGCGTCCGAGTGCGCCTTGCGCGTTCCCGCCGCGGGCATGCCGTAGCCGATGACGGTCTTGACGGAGATGAGCGACGGCCGCCTGGTCTCGGCCTGCGCCGCGCGGATGGCGCGCTCGATGGCGTCGAGGTCGTTGCCGTCTTCAACCGTGATGGTGTGCCAGCCGTAAGAGTCGAAACGCTTCGGCACGTCTTCGGTGAAGGCGAGCGAGGTGAAGCCCTCGATGGTGACGCGGTTGTCGTCGTAGAGGTAGATGAGCTTGCCGAGTTTGAGATGACCTGCGAGCGAGGCTGCTTCACTCGCCACGCCCTCCATCAAGTCGCCGTCGGAGACGATTGAGTAGACGAAGTGATCAATCAGGGGGAAGCCTTCGCGGTTGAACTTCGCGGCGAGGTGCGCCGCGCCCATCGCCATGCCGACGCCGTTGGCGAAGCCTTGGCCGAGCGGCCCCGTCGTGATCTCGACGCCGGGCGTGAGCACGTTTTCCGGGTGTCCGGCCGTCTTCGATCCCCACTGGCGGAAATTCTTCAACTCTTCGAGCGGCAGATCGTAGCCCGTCAGGTGCAGCAGCGAATAGACGAGCATCGAGCCGTGACCGGCGGAGAGCAGGAAGCGGTCGCGGTTCTGCCACTTCGGATTGCGCGGGTTGTGGCTGAGGAAACGCGTCCACAGGACGTAGGCCATCGGCGCAGCGCCGAGCGGCAGGCCGGGGTGACCCGACTCTGCGCGTTGCACGGCGTCGAGCGAGAGCGTGCGGATGGTGTTGACGCAAAGGCGGTCGAGTTCCGCATCGGGCGGCGTGGTGGCGGTTGGACGTGTTGACGCGCTCATGGTTCGGCAGTTCCCTCGCTTCCAATTATCAAGTATGTATGACTGGCGGTTGGCACGGATTCTAACGCAAGCGGGCGCGCGGTGCGACTCGACGCCGCGCAACGCGTGTTGAGTCGCGCGGATGAAAGACTAGCCCGGCCGCGACGAGTGTGTTTTGTCGTTCGCGCTCTTACGACTGTCGTTTACCGCTCGCGCTCTTACGACTGTTGTTTGCCGCTTGTGCCCTGACGGTTCTTCAGAAAATGTTCGACGACGAAGATGATGTCTTCGCCGAAGTACTGGTTGACCGTCTTGAGGACGCGGAAGGTCTCGCGGCGGTTGACGTTGTGCTCGGTCTCGGTCTCGGCGACGAAGTTGAAGACGCAGTCGCGCAGCAGTTCGAGTTCGCGCAGGAGGTCAACGAGCGAGTAGCCTTCGAGCGAGCGGGTGTAGCCGTGCTGGCTGGCGGCGCGGACGGCCTCGAAGTCGGGCACGCCTTTCTGCCCCAGCAGCGAGCAGAGTTCTTCGAGCATCTGCGGGACGTGATCCACGATCTGCGTCGTCGTCAGGCGGTCGTCGGAACGCATGTGCGCGTCCTGCTTGACGCGCGCCACCCAGTCGAGCGTGATGTCGTCAATGTTGTTTTGGAACGCTTCGCAGAGCGCGCCCGTGTCGTCGGCCATGAAGTCACCGCCTTAACTTAAAAGCCCCTCCGACCGGATGAGGTCGAAGGGGCTGTTGGAGAGTCGGCGTCAAAGCATCGCTCCGTCTTACTCGGCGCGGACGGCGCGCGCGGCGTTGACGCGTCCGCCGCTCGACACTTTGCCGTCGAGCGCGGGCAGCTTGTCCACCGTGTCGAGCAGACGCTGGCGCAAGTCCGTGACGGAGAGGTCGGGGTTGACGGACAGGATCAGCGCGGCGACGCCGGAGACGACCGGCGTTGCCATCGAAGTGCCGGAATGCTCCTCGTACTGGTTGCCCGGCCAAGTGCTCATGATCTCCGCGCCGGGCGCGGCGATGTGGACGGTCTTCGCGCCGAAGTTGGAGAAGCGCGCGAGCACATCGTTACGCGTCAGCGCGGCGACGCTCAAGACGTTCGGCAGATCGTAGTTTGAAGGATAGTGCGGGCGCGTGTCGTTGTTGGTCGAAGAGTTGCCCGCGGCGGCGATGAAGAGGATGCCCTCGTCGCCCGCGCGTTTGATGGCGTCGCCGAGCGCGCGCGAACGTGCCGTCGAACCCCAACTCGCGCTGATGATGCGAACGTTGACGCCCGCCTTCTTGCGCGCGACGACGTAGTTGATGCACTCGATGGCGTCCTTGGTCGTGCCGCTGCCGCTGCGGCCGAGGAACTTCAAAGGCATGATCTCGACTTCCCAGTTGACGCCCGCGATGCCGTCGCTGTTGTCGCCCTCCGCGCCGATGATCCCGGCGCAGTGCGTGCCGTGGCCGTTGTCGTCCATCGGGTCGCCGTCGTTGTCGGCGGCGTCGAAGCCGTGCAGGTCGTCAAAGTCGCCGAGGTCTTCGTCGGAGTAGGGCGCGAGCGAGGCGGGGCGCGTCCAGATGTTGGTGCGCAAGTCCTGATGGTTGTAGTCAACGCCCGTGTCAATGACGGCGACGACGAGCTTGCGGCTGCCCTTCGTCTTCGTCCACGCGCGCGTGGCGCACACGTCCGCGCCCGACTTGCCCGCGCGCTGCCCCGTGTTCAAGAGCGACCATTGCTCTTTGAAGAGCGGGTCGTTCGGCTGCGCGCCGCCGTCGCCGGGGTGTCGCACGACGGGCGGATCGTCGTCATCGTCGTCATTACTAACGCGCGCCATCTCTTCAAAGTCGCCTTCGTCCCCGGCCGGGTCGAGTTCGATGACGGAGTTCGGCTCGGCGTATTCGACTTCGGCGAGGCCGCGATATTCGGCGGCGACCGTCTCCGGCGCGAGGCCGTCCTCGTCGGCGATGACGGCTTGATTGTTGATGAACTCGAAGCGATCCAGCAGCCGGTCGTTGAGTTGTTCTGTGATGCGCTCGATGGTCGCGCGCGAAGTGCCGGAGCGGAAACGCACGATCACTTCCGAGTCTTCCGGTTCGCTCTCCGCGTCGTCCGCCTCGTCCGCGTCGTGATCGTGTCCGTGCGGCACGACGATCGTGGTGCGCGACTCGAACGTCGCGTGCGAACGCTCCATGCGCCGCATCTGCCCGATGAACGCCGCGAGAATGACGACCGCCGCCGCCAGCGCCAGATGTCCGAAAAAATTCTGCCGGTTCATTGCCTTACCTCACTGCTTCAAGCGGAAAAACTTGGGATGGTTTAGACGCTGTAGTTCGCGCCTTTGAAGTTGAAGAGACGGATGCGGTTGCGGTTGGCGCGGTACTCGTACGTGTCGCCGCCCGCCCGCAGGCGGATGCGCCACCCCGGCGTGATCATCTGCGCGCTCATCTCGCCCGCAGCGCCCGCGCCGAACGACGCATCCGAAAAATCCGCATCCTCAACCGAATCTTCTTTAATCTCATCTTCCGCCACGCCGAGCCGTGCGGCGAGATCAACTCGCGCCCTGCTCACGGCGTCCTCCCTACTCATTGCCATACGCTCGACGCTCCTTCAAGGTTTCTCCAACGGCGACTAAAGATGAGATCAGCGCGAGACCTGTTCGACCACATCGGCCGACGCCGTTCTCGCGCTCACTTGCGACGATCCGTATTCTGCGCCCACTGGGGGTGATTCGTCAAAAAATTTAATTCACTCGCAGTCCAAATACCGTTCCGTCGAATAATCTGTTTGACAGCCCCAGTGGCTACTGTTGCAATAACAGGTGAGGGACGCCCGCCCGCATATCACCGTCATCGAAGCGTCGGTGTAGTAAGTGACCTCAACCGTTTGCGGAGGGCAGGCACTCGCGCCTGTACCCGCCTTCGGGGAGGCGTCCGCTTTCGGCGGCTGCGCTAGAGCGAGGCTGAACGCGATCATGGTCAACACGAGGCTGACGGCTAACAGGAAGCGTTGGTCGAAGACTCTTTGAGCGTGAATGGACATGGCTGATCCTCCTTCGCGGGTTCAAGCGCCCGCCGTTTTGCGCGGCGGGGTTGAAGTTAGAGACGTGAGGCCGGCGAAAGCATTGAGGGTGCGTGCCGGCGGGAAGTGAACCATTGAACAATCCACACTGTATGCCCGCCGGTGGGGGGTGTCAAGAAGGTGATAACGCGCGCAAACTGCGGCGAGATGCTTCGGGCGGAGACGACATTTACGTCGAAGCTTCCCCCTCGCTTAAACCAAGTCGCCGTAGAGGTGTTGGAGCAGACCCGTCACGACGACGGCCGCCGTCTCCGCGCGCAGGACGCGCCCGCCGAACGTGACGGCGTGCCAGCCCGCTTCCGATGCGCGCGCGATCTCTTCGTCGTCCCAACCGCCCTCCGCGCCGACGAGCGCGGTCAACTTCGCGGGGCGCGTCGTCCATTCACGAAGCGTCTCCGCCAGCCCGCGCCCGCCCCGCTCCGTAAAAAATAGACGCCGCTCTTCGTCAACGTTCGCCGCGTCTTTGTGCGCCGCCGCGTTCGCTGTGCTCGCCGCCATCAACTCCGCGAACGCGACTGGCGCGCACACTTCGGGCACGCGCGCGCGCCCCGACTGCTTGGCCGCTTCGAGCGCGAGCCGCCGCCAACGCGCGACACGCCCGCCCGCGTCGCGTCCCTCGCTCCCTTTCCCTTTGCGTCCCTCGCTCTCTTCGCGCACGAGGCGCACGTCGGCGCGCTTTGTCTCGACGGGCACGATGCGCCACACGCCCAACTCCGTCGCCTTCTGCACCACGAGGTCGAACTTCTCGCCCTTCAACAACGCGACCGCGAGCGTCAGGTCGAGCGGCGACTCCGGCCGCTGCGGCTCGACGCGCCCGCGCACTTCGAGCGTCGCCGTCTCTCCCGCCGCGCGCCTTCCGCCCGCCGCGACCGTGGCGACGAGGCACGCATACTCGCGCCCCTCGCCGTCGAACACGAAAGCCTCATCGCCCGGCTTGAGCCTGAGCACGCCGCGCAGGTGCTGCGCCTCCTCACGCGCGAGCGAGACCGTCGCGCCGTCGGGCGCAAACGCATCTGGCGGGGCATAGAAACGGCGACGCATAAGAGCAATAAGTTTCAGGCTTCAGGTTTGAAGTTAAAGAACGAAGAATCTCAGACTTGAAACTTGAAACCTGAAACTTGAAACCGTTTTCAGTCTTGAAATTTGAAAATTGAAACCAAACTCAGACGATGATCGCGACCCACTCGCCGTCGCTCTGCGTCTCTGTCTCGCTGATGCCGAGTTGGGCGAGGCGTGCGCGGACGGAGGCGGCTTGCGTGTCGAGAATGCCGGAGAGGATCAGGCGGCCGCAGGTCGCGCCGATGAGCGCGGGCAGGAGCGGCAGGATCACGTCGGCGGTCAGGTTGGCGCAGACGCAATCGTAGGACGCGCCCGCCGCTTCGACCGTGCCCGTGCGGAAGTTGATTTGCGCGGCGACGCCATTTAGCGACGCGTTCTCGCGCGCGATCTCGACTGCCTCGGCGTCCGTGTCGCAGGCTTCGACGCGGGCGCGCGCGTCGAGTTTCGCGGCGGCGATGGCGAGAATGCCCGTGCCCGTGCCCACGTCGAGGAGGCTAGTGCTACCGCCTCCGTCGCCCGCGAAATATTTTTCGAGCGCGACGAGACAGAGGCGCGTCGTCTCGTGCGTGCCCGTGCCGAAGGCCATGCCCGGTTCGATGCGAATGACGACGCGCCCCGGCCTCTCTTCCACTTCGCCCCACGGCGGCGCGACGACGAACCGCGCGCCGACCGCGACCGGCTGCCAACTCTTCTTCCACTCGCCCAGCCAATCGCGCGCCTCCACCTCGCGCGCCTCAATCGCGCGCAGGCTCGCGGGCGGCAGCCCGTAAATCCTGAGCGCGTCGAGCACAGAGGCGCGCACCGCGTCGCGCTCAGGCGCGCGGTCGAAGTATCCGGCGACGCGTGCCACTTCCGCGTCGTCCGCCTCCGTCTCCGTCTCCGTCCCCGACGCGCCCGCCTCCGTCAACGCATACTCCACGGCCTCGCGCGCCGCGCCGTCAACCGTGATGTCGAGTGCGTACCACATAAAAACAGTGACGAGTGACGAGTGACAAGTGATGAGAGCAAAGACAAGTTTTAAGAGCGGAGTGCTGCTGTAACTTGTCACTCGTCACTTGTCACTCGCCTCGCTCCTTGATTCCCATTTCGTTCAGGGCGCGTTCGCTGTTGCGCCAGTCTTCCTGCACTTTGACGAAGAGTTCGAGGTGCGCGCGGTGGCCGAGGAGGTGTTCGATGTCTTGGCGCGCTTTCGTGCCGATCTCTTTGATGCGCTCGCCCGCGCGCCCGATGATGATGGCCTTTTGCGAGGCGCGTTCGACGTAGATGATGCAGTTGATGCGCGTGAAGTCTTCGCGCTCCTCGTCGAAGCGTTCGGTGACGACGGCCGTAACGTAAGGCAGTTCGTCGCCGGTCGTCTGCAAAATCTTCTCGCGGACGATCTCGGCGCAGAGCGCGCGCATGGACTGGTCGGTCAGTTCGTCTTCGGCGAAGATCGGTTCGCGTTCGGGCAGATGTTTGATGATGGCGGCGAGCAGCGTGTCAACCATGTCGCCCGTGCGCGCCGAGAGCGGCACGAGTTCGCGCCAGTCGTACTCGGCGGCGTACCACTGCATCAGCGGCAGCAGTTTCGCCTTGTCGTCCAGACGGTCGGCCTTGTTCAAAAGGAGCAGCGCGGGCTTCCCCGACTGTTTGACGAGATCGAGAACGAAGCGGTCGCCGTTGCCGGTCGGGACGGACGCGTCGCGCATCAGCAGCACGAGGTCAACGCCTTCGAGCGCATCGTGGACGGCGCTCATCATGCGGCGGTTGAGGAGATAGCCGGGCTGGTGGACGCCGGGCGTGTCCACCAACACGATCTGCCCCTCGTCGCGCGTGATGACGCCCTGAATCTGGTGGCGCGTCGTCTGCGGCTTGTTCGAGACGGCCGCGATCTTCTCGCCGACGAGGCGGTTCAAGAGCGTGGACTTCCCGGCGTTCGGCCGCCCGATGAGCGCGACGTAGCCGCTCTTGTAATTTACTGCGGGTGAACTTTCGGACATCTTTCAGTTTACGTGAACGGTTGATTTTCGACGTGGAAGGATAGCACAGACGCCGCCAGCAGTTCGCGGCGCAACGTCCTTCAGCGACTCGACCGCTACTTGTCGAGCCAACCGACGAACGTGTGCGCGTTTCATCCCTACTCCTTGACCTGCGAGTTGACGTTTGTGCCGAGCGCGATTATTTCACGACGCAGCCGCGCGTGGCGACAGAGCAGACGCAGATAGCGCGACTCGTCCGCGCCCGCCGCCTTCGCACGAATGATGCTCAGGGCATCGCGCTTCTCAACGGCCGTCCAGCGCGCGAGGTCTGAGACGAGCGCGAGCACGAGCGCGAAGTTGGAGAAGGCACGCTCCTCCGCCTCGTTCAGTTTCGCGCCGACCGCGCCGAGCGCGCGTTTGACTGTCGCGACCGACGCCGCGCGGATGCGCCCGGCGTCGCCGTCAAACTCCGACGCCATCCGTCGCACGACGGCCAGCCCGACGTTTCGCACCGCGAACCTGTCCCACTCGCCCTGCGTTGTTGTCGCCGCTGCCGCTGCTGCTGCTGCGTCAGCGCGCGCCTCGTAGATGACGTGGCCGGAGGAGAGGCGGCGCAGGACGCGCGGCGGGGTGCGGTAATTTTTGCGTGCGGCGATTTTGCGTTCCTCCGACGCGACGAGCGTCGCCAGTTCGGCGCGCACGGGACGAAAGCCGAGCTTGCGATAGAACCAGAACGCGCCCGACTCGATGCCCTCCTCGTTGCCCGACCCGCCGAGTTGATACGGGTCAATCGAGAACACGTCCGCGCCGAGGAGTTGCCGGTAGAGTCGCATCAGGCGCGCGTAAGCCCACGCCGATTCGCCGTCGCGGAAAGTGTAAAAAAGGTTGAGTCCGATCTCGACGCGCTCGAACAACGACAGCCCTTCGTGATAACCCATGGGGACGCCGTTCTTGAAAAAAATCCCGGCGTGATAACCGAGCAGCGGCAAGCGACGCACGGGCGCGACGCCCCACAGAAAAATCTCCAACCCGCGACCCGCGTCGGCGCGCACGACGCTTCGCGGGTCGCCGAAGGTGAAGCCGTGCAACTCGCGAAAGCGCACGGCCATCGTGTCGCGCCCCATTGCCAGCAAACGTTCTCCCCCGGCGCGCGACAGACGCTCGACGGCGAGCGGCGGCGCGTCGAGTTCGCGCGCCAGAGACACGTCGCGGCGGGCGACGAGCGGCGCGTCGTGATAAAAAATTCGGCGCACACGGCGTCGCATCAGCGTGCGCGTCGCCTTCGAGTTGCCGAGTTCCCAGCGCACCCACAGGCGGAGCGGCTCGAACAGCTCGGCCTTCTGCTTTTCGCCTACGGGCAGACGCTCGAACTGCCGCATAAGCCACGACAGATCGCTCTCACCGCGTCGCTTGGCCGCGCGCACCCACGCGAGAAAGGGCGCGTGCGCGTCCGAGTAAGCGTCCTCCTCAAAGAGCGGCAGCAGCTTCGGCCACACGAGGTTCAGGTGCGCGTGATCTTCGTAGTCGTCCCACAGGACTTGGACGCGCGACGCGTGCGTGCGCGCCAGCCAGCGCGTGATGTCGTAGCCGAAGACGGCCGAAAAGCCGGTCGCCGCGATGCCGGAGACGTCCGATTCTTCAAACGCCGACATGTCCGCGCCGTCCGCGCTGAGGCGTTCGACGCGCGATGCGAATGAGTGGAGAAGTTTTTCCGTCGCTTCGACGAGCGACGCGCTCTGCGGGTAGGCGCGCAGGTAGAGCAGAATTTCGTGAAAACGTATGAGCGAGGGCGCGTCGGTAAAACGACGCCGCGCCGTCTGCCGCAACACGCCCGCCAGCAGACGCGCTCCGTCGCGCGTTCCGACGGGACGCTTCAACTCGTCGAGGCGGTCGAGCAGTTGTTCGATTGACGGTGCGGGCACGGCCGTTTCGCGGTGCGTTGGTTTTAAGATTTTCGGTTGCGCCGTTCGCTGATGTAACGCTCGACGGTATTGATGAGGGCGTTGAGTCGTTCATCTGTGTCCCGCCCGCGTTCGTCAACTGCGCTCACCGACTCTTTCAATGCCTCAATCTCACGCTCATGAATTTCGGCTATCGTCAGCAACGCCGCTACGCTGTCCGCCGTCCGATTAACTTTTTCGGAAAGTTGTTCAACCGTGCCGGAAAGTTTATCCACTCTCTCGGTCAACTGTCCCATGGACACGGTGAGTTGCGCCTGCTGTTCGAGGATGAAGCGCATGGTGCGTTGCATTTCTTCGTCGGCCATTGGCTCGCTTAACCTTTCTGCTGTTGCTGCGCGAGTTCGCCGTTGAGTTTGAGGACTTCGAGCGTCATCTCGGCGGAGGCGTACATGTCCTTCACGTCGAGCCACTCTTTGACGGTGTGGATGGCGCGCATGCCCGTGCCGAAGTTGGCGCACTCGATGCCGCGCTTGTTGAAGATGTTGGCGTCGCAACCGCCCCCCGAAGCGAGCGTCTCGACCTTCTGGCCGAGGCGCGCGGCCGCCTGGTAGACGAGTTGGACGACGCGCGAACTGTCCGGCACGTCCATCGCCGAGTACTCGCGCGTGACGTGCGCCTCGACGCGCGCCTTCGTCGTCACGCCCTCGACCGTGACTTCGTGCTTGGCCGCCGCGTCCTCGAAACACTTGGTCATGTGCGCGGTCTGCGCCTCCAACTTTTTGTCGTCGTGCGAGCGCGCCTCGCCGCGCAGGGTGACGAGGTTGGTCGTGATATTGGTGGCCTTGCCGCCTTCGATGACGCCGATGTTGGCGGTGGTCTCTTCGTCAATGCGGCCGAGTTTCATATTGTGAATGGCCTCGGCGGCGATGCGGATGGCGGAGATGCCCTGTTCGGGCGCGACGCCCGCGTGCGATTCCAGCCCGTAGATTTTCCACTCCATGTGGTCGGCCGAAGGGCCTTTGGTGAAGAGGAAGCCGGGGTCGTCCGAGTCGAAGACGAGGCCGTACTTCGAGTTCAACTTCGACGTGTCAACGTGCTTCGCGCCGAGCAAGCCCACCTCTTCGCAGATGGAGAAGACGGCCTCGATGGGCGCGTGCGGGAGGTTCTGCTCTTGCAGGCAGCGGATCGTCTCGATGATGACGGCGCAGCCCGACTTGTCATCGCCGCCTAAGACGGTCGTGCCATCCGAGCGGATGATGTCGCCCTCGACGACGGGTTTGACGCCCTCGCCGGGCACGACCGTGTCCATGTGCGCCGACATCATGATCCACTCCGCGCCGGGGATCGTGCCGGGAAAGCGCGCGATGACGTTGCCGGAATTGCCGCCGACCTTCGCGCCCGCGTCGTCAATCTCGACGGTCGCGCCCATCTCCTCGCAATACTTCTTGATGCGTTCGGCCACGTCGCGCTCCTTGCGCGAAACGCTGTCAATTTGGACGAGTTCGAGTAGCAAGTTTTTAATGCGCTCCTGATTGATCATGCAGTCCTCCGAAGGAATGAGCAAAAATTGTTAGAGCTAGATATGAGTTCCGGCCAGCACGGCCGCTTCCACATCGCGCGTGACGGGAACAAGGATGAACAGACTCGCGGGGAAGAGATAGTCTTCGCCGGTTTCGTCAATGACGCGCACGTAGTCGCTGCGCGCGGCGGCCTCGTCGGGCAGCACCGGGTAAACTTTGCGCCGCTCAAGCGACATTTCGTAGTCGGTGTTGTCTATGCAGATGGCGATCAACGAGCCTGTGTCTTGCTGCTTCATAAGCTTTAATCGAGATAGTGTTTGATCTTCATCTGGCGTTTGCCGATGCCGTGTGCTTCATACCAGTGTAACTCTGCTAAACGAATCGTACCATCTCCGAGCAGCACTCTGGCAACACCTTTCAGCTTGCGCCAACGCCCCCGCCCGTAAGTTTGTGTGAGAAAATCGAGGACGCGAATTGAGTGGCGCACGGCGATGACTTCGACGTGCTCGATCCGGCCGACGACTTGAAAATTGCTCGCGGGCATCGGGCGTAATTTTACGGGCGCGTGCCGTCGCTTAACAATCTTAGTTGTCGAGCGAGTCGAGGGCGCGTTGGAGTTCGGCGCGCTTGGCAAAGAGTTCGGCTTCGTCGGCGTCCGGGGGAACGTGGATCGGGGGGGCGATCAGGACGCGCGCGCGGGTGAAGGGGTAGGGGACTTGGAGGGCGTCCCAACTCGGCGCGGCGTAGTAGCATTCGGCGTTGACGGTGAAGGGGAGGACGGGCGCGCCCGTCTTTTTGGCGAGCAGCACCGCGCCCATCTTGGCGACGTGGCGTGGGCCGCGCGGCCCGTCTACGGTAAAGCCCGCGGGGCGATTTTCGCGCCGCATCAGTTTGATCATCTCGACGAGCGCGCCGACCGCGCCGCGCGAAGATGAACCGCGCGACGCGCCGTATCCGAAGCGTTGGATGAAGCGCGCGATGTACTCGCCGTCGAAACTCCGCGAGGTCATCACGACGATGCCGCGCCGCCGGAAGAAGTAGGTGGCGAGGAAGACGCGGTTGTGCCAGAAGGCGTAGATGGGCTGTCGGCCGTCGCGCGTCGCCGCCTCCCAGTGCTCCCAGCCTTCGACGCTGAAACGCGTGGTGCGCCCGATGAGGTTGATGAGCACGTAGAAACTGATGTCGGCGGCGCGGATGAGGAGGCGTTGCTTGAACGTGTAGGCCGAGAGGTCTGCGAAACGATCGGCGCGCGCAAGGGAGTTGTTGCCGCCGCGCGCCTGAGTTTTCTCGCCCCCGCGCGCTTGAGTCTTCTCGTCACGGACGCGGCGTGCGCCGCGCGTTGGTGACGCGTCTCCGTCGGGTTGTTCGCGTTGGTCGAGTGAGACTTGCATGCAGTTAAACCGCACGCGAGTCTAGCAGAAACGCGCGGCGCGGCAGTAGCGCATGGGTTGCGCGCGTGCGCGTGACGTGCAGCGTGTGCGCGTTGTACGGCGCGTGTGTGCGCGTTGTCACGGGCGCGGGGCTGGGCTAAACTGCCGCCCGCTCGAATCTCCGGCATGGCAAGCGACGCACACATCAAACAGTTCAAGGTAGCCGACACGGACGCGCTCCTCGCCTTCCTGCGCGAAGCCTACCCGGACGACCCGCGCAAGAGCGACCCCGCCTACTGGAAATGGCATTACCTGGAAAACCCGCGCACCGATCTCGAAGACGTGCCGTTGTGGATTTTGGAAGACACAGGGGGGCGCGTCGTCGGGCAGGTGGCGACGATCCCGGTGACGCTGAAAGTCGGCGCAGAGGAGCGGCGCGCGATCTGGATTCTCGACTTCATCGTCCACGAAGATTATCGCGGGCAGCGTTGGGGGCGGCGACTGCTGGACACGGCGCGCGAACACTGCCGGACGATGATCGCGCTCGGCATCAACGCGGGTTCGACCGGCGTCCTTAACAGCCAGAGGTGGGCGGCGATGGGCAGCATCAATCGTTACCACCTGCTGTTGAATCCGGCGCACGCCGTCAAAGAGTTGTCGCGCCTGCCGCGCCCGCTCGGTCAGGTCGTCAACCTCGCTTACGCCCCTTTGCGTCCGCACCTCGACAAGACGACGGCGAGCGGCGTCTCCCTGCGCGCGGTCGAACGCTTCGACGCGGACTTTGACGATCTGTGGCAGAGGGCTGCGACACAGTGGCCGTGCGCGGTCGTGCGCCGCGCCGATTATCTCGACTGGCAGTTCGCGCGGCAGCCGGGGAAGCGTTACGAGACTTTGGGTCTGTACGCGGGCAATCAACTGATGGGTTACGTCGTGCTGTTTTTCCGCAAGGCCGAGGGCGCGGGCGCGGCGTCGCCGAAGGTTGCGATCAGCGACATCTGTTACGACGCCGGAGCGGGCTTCGACGTGATTGACGAACTGTTGCGCGCCGCGCTCAATTTGGCTTTGGAGCGTCGCGCCGGTAGTCTGGTGACGGACGTGTTGGACGCGCGCGTCGAGGAGCGACTCGTGCGGCGCGGCTTCTGGCGCATCAAGCGCGCGCCGGGCTTCATGGTCTACAGCGAGACCGAGCGCGAGTTGGTCAATGCCCCACACAACTGGTTTCTGACGCGCGCCGATTCCGACGTGAGCATCTTCGAGCACCCCAATTTGTAAGGCCGCGCGGCGAGAGTCGCGAGAGCGCGAAGTTATAGTTGCGAGATGCAAGTTCCAGTCATCTTCTACCACAAGATTGATCGCCCCGCGCCCGACTCGCTGGTGCGCGGCGGGTTCACGCCGCCCGCCCGCTTCGCGCGCCAGATGGCTTACTTGAAGAAGCACGGCTACGTTTTTTACACGGCGTCCGAACTCATCGATCACTACCGCGCGCACGGCGAGTTTCCCCCGAACGGGATCAGTGTCACGCTCGACGACGGTTGGGAAGACAACTACACGAACGCCTTTCCCGTCCTCAAACGTTTCCAGATCAAGGCCACGATCTTCACCATCCCTTCATGTATCGGGCAGACGGCTTACAAGGCGCAGGCCGCGGGCGAGGGCGCGCGCCCGCACCTCACGCGCGAGGAGATTCTGGAAATGTCCGCCCACGGCATCGAGTTCGGTTCGCACACGCTCAACCACAAGTTGCTGCACGAGATTCCTGCGGCGGAGGTGCGCGAGGAAGTGTTCGAGTCGAAGCGGCAGTTGGAGGAGTTGCTGCAAAAGCCGTGCAAAGTTTTGGCCTACCCGGCCGGATTTTTTTCCGACACGGCGAGGGAGGCGTGCCGCGAGGCCGGACACACCGCCGCCTTCACCACGCATTATGGCCCCGCCGACCCGCTCGATCTCTACGCCCTCAACCGCACCGAAATCCTGCGTCGCGACCGTTTCTTGTTCCAGTTCGCGCGCAAAGTCAAACCGTTTCTCGCGGCGCGTTAGTTGAGCGGCGGTGAAGAAAGTTGCGTGCGGCCGACGCTTCCGCCGCATCCAACGAGCGCGGGGGTTGCTGCCGTCGCGCGCGGCGTGTGATATATTCAGGAAACCTCGCGCCGCCATCCGGCGTACAACGTAGCGGTCAAGCGTGTCTCCCTCGGACGCGCTTTTTCAGTACCCTCCCCGATGTGCTCAAGGTGCTCAAGGTGTTCGGAGTCTCGGACGGAATCGGTGATTGATGGATAAACGTCGAATCCTGATCGTGGATGCCAACAAGGAACTGCGCACACTGCTGTCGCAGGTGCTCGGCGAGTTCGGCCACGAAGTCGTCGCCACGGGCAACCGCGACGAAGCCCTCGCCCGCGAAGACCTCGAAGACTTCGACCTCATCATCAGCGATTTGACGGAAGACGCCGAAGGCGGCGTGCAAATCTTGAGCGAGATCAAGCGCAAGCGACTCGTCGTGCCCGTCGTCGTCTCGTCCGAGGACACGCTCCACCCCGGCCTCGTCAAAGCCTTCAAGATGGGCGCGGCCAACTACCTGCGCCGTCCTTACGACAAGCAGGAGTTGCAGGCCATCGTCGAGAAGACGCTCGGCTACAAGCTGCGTTTCGTCGAAGACATGAAGGTCGTGCCGTTCGTGCGCGAGCGGATCGAGTTCGAGTTGCCGAGCGATCTCTCTCTGATGAACGGCGTCCTGCATTACCTCCACGAGCGCGTCACCAAACTCGGCATCATCAATCCCGAACGCTCCAACCTCTTCATCGCGCTCGACGAGGCTTTCGTCAACGCCGTCAAGCACGGCAACAAGTACGACCAGCGGAAACTCGTCCGCATCACGGCCGACCTCTCGCCGAAGGAGGCGCGCTTCACCATCGAAGACGAGGGCGAGGGCTTCAACGTCAAGGAGATTCCAGACCCGCGCGACCCGGCCAACCTGTTCAAGACTTCGGGGCGCGGCGTGCTCCTGATTTACAACATTATGGACGAGGTCGCGTACAATGATCGCGGCAATCGCCTGACGATGGTCAAACGTCCCGAAGAATCGTTCGACAACAAACTGATTGACTCTCTCACGCCCGAAGACCGCCGCCGCAACAGCAGCCCCGGCGACAGCAGCGACCCCGCGACGCACCGACACCCGACGCGCAGCGGTTGACGCCACCACGCCCCGCGCCGACGCGCCGCGCGACGTTGCCGCGACGACGACAACACGCGGCGACGGCGACGACGGCCGTCTCACCCACTCGATGCTGAGGGCGTGGCGCTACTGGCTACCGCCCGCCACCCTCGCCCTTCTCCTGACAATCTTTTTCGTAGACCCTTTCGCCGGAGATTGGGACGCGCTCGACTACACGGTCAACGCCGTGCGCGGCCAGCCGTCCTCGATGCTCTTCGGGCGGATGCTCTTCATCTTCACGAACCACGCGGCCTACCGCGTCGCCCGCGCGCTCTTCGGGTTGCAGACCGAGCACGCCTACCTGCTCTTCAAGTACATGGTCGTGGCGCAGACGCCCTTCGCCGTCGTCGCCTGCTGGACGCTCGCGCGCGAGTTGACCGGATCGCTCAGGGCAGCGACGGTCGCCGCGTTGATGCTCGCGCTCTCGCCCTTCTTCATCGTCTACAGCGGGCAGGCCATGACGGAGACGCCTTCGATCCTGTTGCTTTCGGTCGCGCTCGTCACGCACCTGCGCGGCGTGCGCGCGCGACGAACGTGGCAGTTGATGTTGGGCGCGGCCTTGCTCGGCCTGTGCGTCAACGTGCGCGAGCCGGTCGGGTTCTTCGGCCTGTGGCTGTTGGTCGCGCCCGCGTGCTACGGGTGGAAACTGCGCGGGCGCGAATTGCTGTTGACTGCGGCGACGGCCTTGATCTTTTTAACTTGCGCGCTCGCGCCGTTCGCCGTGTGGTGGCTGGCGGACGTGGGCGGCTTCCGTGGGGCTTGGTACGGGTGGGTCGCTTCGATGCGCGCGGAGTCGGCGTTGCACCCGGTCAAACTCGCGAACCTCGTGCCGTTCGCCCAACTCCTCTTCATCGCCGCGCCCGTCACCGTCGCCCTGCTGCCGTTCGCGCTCCGGCGCGAGTGGCGCGAGCGCGGTTTGTCGCCGCTCCTCGCGCTGGCGTGCGTCGGACTCTTCTGCAACTTGATGCTGCTGGCGAACTACAGCACGGTGATCAACGCGCGCTACCAGTTGACCGGGCTGCCCGGATTCGTCCCCGTCGCCGCCGCTTACCTCGTCGCGCGTTGGACAACTCGCACACCGGGCGGCGACGCGCGTCGCGGCTTCATCTATGCCTGCGCTACAGTGTTAGCCGTCTCGCTGCTCGTCGGCATGCCCGTCTACGTGTTCACGCGGCACACGCTCGCCAGCCACGGCATGACGAAAGAGTACCGTGAGCGACTCGCGCGCGTGCCGACCGACGCGGTGGTGATGGCGGGCGGACAGACCGTGTCGGTCAACTACTACCGCGGCCTCGGCCTCGGCCGCTGGGACGTGATCGGCACGGGCGGCGGCTGGCCGGGCGCGCGGCTCAACGATCAAATCGAATGGCACTTGAACGAAGGCCACCGCGTCTTCGTTGACGTTGACCCGCGGCTCTGGTCAATGGACGGTTGGCACGAACAGGAGACGCGCGCGCTCGCCGACCTGCCCGCGCGCTTCGGCTTCCGCCACCACGCCGCCACGTTCTACGAACTGCGCCCGCCCGGCGACCAGACGGCGCGCGACGATCCGAACCTCAGAGTCTTACTGAACAAGCCCAAGTCGAGATTCCGCTAAACGCGGAATCGAGGGATGAGAGCGGAGGGATGAATGAAGACAGGTAGATCGTGAATCGTGAATCGTAAATTGTGAATAGATGAAGACAGGTTTTCTCCATTCACGATTCACGATTCTCGATTCACGGCTTTTCTTCATCCCTCATCCTTCATCCCTGCTTTTTATGCCTTACGAACTCTTTCTCGCCCTGCGTTACCTCTTGCGCTCGCAGCGTCGCGGGCGGCGTGCGAGTGCGCGCGTGACGGCGCTGGCGGGCGTCGCCGGAATTGCGTGCGGCGTCGGCTCGCTCATCTTCGCGCTCGCGCTGGCGAACGGTTTTCAAGACGAGATGCGCGACAAAATCCTGCGCGGCACGGCGCACATCACGCTCGCGCGCGCCGACGGCGAACCTATCGCCGATGCCCCGGCGGTCGTCGCGCGCCTGCGCGCCGTCGAGGGCGTGACGGACGCCGCGCCGACGAGTTACACCGGCGCGCTTCTGAGCGGTGCGGGCGGCGACTCCTACACCATCATGCGCGGCGTCGAAAAAAACTCCGCGCGCTTCGTCGCAGAGATTCGCCGCACGCTCGTCGAGGGCGCGGTCGAGCCTCTGTTCGACGAAACGCGTGGAGACGTTCGACATGAACAAAACGAGATGGACACGAAGCGCGACAAGGCGGGCGGCGTTGCAGCGAAGGACAACGAAGCGGACGGTGCGTTGAAGGACGACGAAGGGGGCGGCGCGGCGAAGGACGAAGGGGGCGTTGCAGAGAAGGACGACGCAGAGCGCGGCGACTTGTTCGGCGCGCTGGCGCGAGTGGTTGGAGACGAGCCGCCCGCGCCCGTCATCGTCGGCGCGGAACTGGCGGCGCGCACGGGGCTTGTCCACGTCGGCGATGAGGGCTGGCTCATCACGGGGCAGAAGTCTGCCGAGCCGCCCTATTTTGTGACGCAGACGAAGCGCGTCCGCGTGGCGGGCGTCTTTCATTCCGGCCTCTACGAGTACGATTCGACGTGGGTCTACGTCCCGCTCGACGAAGCGACAGGCCACGGTGCGAGTGCGAACACGAGCGCGCCCGTCATCAGCATCGAGACGGCGGACATCTACGGCACGGCGGAGACTTCGGCGCGCGTGCGCGCGTCGCTCGGCGCGCAGTTCAAGACCGTTGACTGGCAGGAGGCGAACGCGCCGCTCTTCGCCGCGCTCCAACTCGAACGCCGCACCGTCGCGCTCATCATCGCGCTCATCATGTTCGTCGCCGCGCTCAACATCACGACGACGCTCGCGCTCGTCGTCGTCGAACGCCGCTCAGACATCGCCATCCTCGGCGCGATGGGCGCGCGGGCGCGCAGCATCATGCTCGTCTTCGTCTGCGAGGGCGCGATCATCGGCGCGACGGGCGCGCTCTTAGGGGTCGCGCTCGGCCTCGCCGCCTGCTTCCTCGCCGACCGCTACGAACTCGTCTCGCTGCCCGCAGATGTCTACTCGCTCGGCGCAATCCCCTTTCACCCGCGCGCGCGCGACGTGTGCCTGGCCGCCCTCGCCGCCTTCGCCGTCAGCCTGCTCGCCACCATCTACCCGGCGCGCGCCGCCGCGCGACTCCGACCGGCCGAGGCGCTGCGCTATGAATGAGTTTCAAGTTTCAGGTTGCAAGTTTCAGGTCAGCGGAAGTTTCAAGTTTCAAGTTTCAAATTTCAAATCTGCAAGTGCTTTAGCTTTCTACTTGAAACTCAACACCCGAAACCCGAACCTCTCAGACTTGAAACCTGAAACTTGAAACTTGAAACCCGTTCTTGCAGTCCTGAAACCTGAAACTTGAAACCTGAAACTAAAAGTTTTTTGGAAGTGAGCGAGTTGCGCAAGGCTTACGCGTCGCCGGGGGGCGGGGCGTTGGAGGTGTTGCGGGGCGTGTCGTTTGCGCTTGGGGCGGGCGAGATGTTGGCGGTGATGGGCGCGTCGGGCGCGGGCAAGTCAACGCTGCTGCACCTGCTCGGCGGGTTGGACGCGGCCGACGGCGGGCGGGCGCGTCTCGGCGAGATCGAGTTGACGCGCGCGGGCGGCGCGCAACTCGCGCGCGTGCGCAACGAGCAGGTCGGCTTCGTCTTTCAGTTCCACCACCTGCTGCCGGACTTGAGCGCGCTCGAAAACGTCGCACTGCCGCTGCTGGTCGCGCGGCGCAATCCGCGCGAGGCTCGCGCAGCCGCGTCGGCAATGCTTGAGGCGGTCGGCTTGGGCGCGCGCGCGTCGCACCGTCCGGGCGAACTGTCTGGCGGCGAACAGCAGCGCGCCGCCGTCGCACGCGCGCTCGTCCACGCGCCCCGGCTCGTGCTGGCCGACGAGCCGACCGGCAACCTCGATGCGCGCGCCGGGGCGGAAGTCGCCGCCCTCCTCTCGACGCTCGCGCGCACGCGCGGCGCGGCCGTCATCGTCGCCACGCACAACGAACAACTCGCCGCCGCCTGCGACCGCACACTATTTCTAAAAGACGGGCTGTTGGTGGAACAACTCTAAGGGCGACGGACTTGTGCGCCGCCTGCTTAACTCGCGGCAACCAACAACGCGCAAAGAAAAGCGGGGGCGATGAACTTGTTCATCGCACCGCAACTTTTAACTGGCAGCGCACAAGTTGGCCGCTCCTGCGAATTATCGCTTGAAACTTTCGTCTATCTTTTCGTCGGGAAACTTTCGTCTATCTTTTCGCCCGCCGCGCGTGCTATAAAAATTGTCGGGCAGTCGGTCGTACTGCCCGCCCGCCCCAATCTCACCTGCCGGATTTTTCACACGCAAGTTCGAGGAGTAAGAAGATCGTGAACCATAAAATATTTCGCGGCGCGATGCTGCTCGCGTCGGTGTGCTTGGTGTCGGCGGCAGTGTCGGCGCAGCAGCCGCGTGCGCGGCGGGGCGGGCTGGATAATTTGTCTCTGCCGTCAACGACGGCGCGCGTGGCGTCGGCCTCGGCGGGCGCGCGCGCGTGGCAGACGTTTGCGCCGGAAGGAGCGGGCTTTTCCGTCTCCGTGCCGGGGCTGCCGGAAGAGCCGACTCGTGCGGGGCGCGAGAACGGTCAGGCGGCCGCGCAGTTTCGCAGTTATCGTCTCACCTCCGGCGGCTTGAAGTATGAGTTCGGGCGCACCGGGCGGATGCCGGAACAACTCTTGGCGCAGGCCGACTACGTGGAGCGATTTTTCGCGGGCGCGTCGCAGGGCATCACGGCCGCGCTCGCGCAGGCGCACCAACAGGTCAGGTTCAAACTCGTCTCCGAAGAGACCATTTCGCTCGACGGCTACGAGGGGCGCGAGTATGAATTCGCCGCCGCAGGACAACGCGCCGTCGCGCGCCTCTTCCTCGTTGACGGCTCGGTCTTCGCCCTCAGCGTTATCGGCCCGAACAGCGAGATGACGCCGGAGAACGTCAGCCGCTTTCTCAACTCGTTCGCGCTGGCGCAATAAGAACTGAGGGGAAACGGGGAAAGGGGAAGCGGTCAAGGTTAAAGCTAAAGCCGGAACGCGCCGGTCAATGCTTTTCCCTTTACCCCTTCCCCCTTGCTCTTTCCCCGCCGTTGAAATTTTCTCACTCTTCTGCCTTTCGCCGCATTAGGTTATAATGCGCGCGGGCAGACGTGAGGAGTTTTTTTTATCTCTGCTTCCCCGCGCCTGCCACATCACAAAGTTTTTATCAGCGACTTCAGCCAATCGTTTTTATGTTTGAACGCTACACGGAGAAAGCGCGGCGAGTGATCTTCTTCGCGCGCTACGAAGCCTCGCAATTCGGCGCGCCCGCTATCGAGCCGGAACACCTCCTGCTCGGTCTGATGCGCGAAGACAAAACCCTCACGGCGCGTTTCCTCGCGCGCGCGCAGGCTTCGCTCGAAGCCATCCGCAAAGAGATCGAGGGGCGCGCCCCTCTGCGCGAAAAGATTTCCACCAGCGTCGAACTCCCGCTCGCGCCCGAAACCAAGCGCGTGCTCGCTTACGCGCACGAGGAGAGCGACCGTCTTCAACACCGTCACATCGGCACGGAGCACCTGCTGCTCGGTCTCCTGCGCGAAGAGCGTTCGATGGCCGCGGAGATTCTCTACGAGCGCGGACTCCGCCTCGCCGCCGTGCGCGAGGAAGTCGCACGCGCCACCGGCGCAGACCCGCGCGCCTCGCAGAAGAAAGACACGCCGCACCTCGCGGAGTTCTCACGCGACCTGACCGAAGACGCCGCCAACGACAAACTCGACCCGCTCGTCGGCCGCGACAACGAGATTGACCGCGTCATTCAAATTCTCTGCCGCCGCACGCAGAACCACCCCGTCCGGATCGGCGAACCGGGCGTCGGCAAGACCGCCATTGTCGAAGGCTTGGCGCAAAGGATCATGCGCGGCGAAGTGCCTTCATTTCTGGAAAACAAGCGCATCCTTTCGCTCGATTTGTCGCTCATCGTCGCGGGCACGAAGTATCGCGGGCAGTTCGAGGAACGCCTCAAACAGATCATGCGGGAGTTGGTTGAGAACCCGCAGTACATCGTCTTCATTGACGAACTCCACACGCTCGTCGGCGCAGGCAGCGCGGAAGGCTCGCTCGACGCGGCCAACATCTTGAAGCCCGCTTTGTCGCGCGGCGAGATTCAGTGCATCGGCGCGACGACGCCCGCCGAGTTTCGCAAGTCCATCGAAAAAGATCGCTCGCTCGAACGTCGCTTTCAGGCCGTCAAAGTTCCGCCGCCCTCCGAAGAGGAGGCCGTGCGCATCCTCGACGGCGTGCGCGAACGCTACGAGGCGTTTCATCAGGTGAGCTACACGGCCGAGGCTATCGAGGCGGCCGTCTACCAGTCGAGCCGCTACATCCCCGACCGCTTCCTGCCCGACAAGGCGATTGACGTGATTGACGAGGCCGGGGCGCGCGTCAAGTTGCGCGTGCGCCGCGAGCCGACCATCAGCGGCGGCGGCGAACCGCCACAGCGCGGCGGCGCGCTCACGGAGGATCGTCTGCGCTCGTCCTACATCGTTGACAACCTGACGGGCGCGCGCATCCACGAAGAGGACGACATCCTCGTCTCCGTCTCCGTTACGAAAGACGACGTGGAAGATGTCATCGCGCGCTGGACGGGCATCCCCGTCAACTCTTTGAAAGAAGAAGAGACGCAGAAACTTTTGCGCACCGAGTCGGAGTTGCACCTGCGCGTCGTAGGGCAACGACCGGCCATCTCCGCGCTCGCGCGTTCCATACGCCGTTCGCGCGCGGGGTTGAAGAACCCGCAACGGCCGGTCGGCTCGTTCCTCTTCTTAGGCCCGACGGGTGTCGGCAAGACGGAAGTGGCGCGCTCGCTCGCAGAGTTTTTGTTCGGCTCGGAGCGTTCGATGATCCGCTTCGACATGTCGGAGTTTATGGAGAAGCATTCGGTCTCGAAGCTGATCGGTTCGCCGCCGGGCTACGTCGGCCACGAGGAGGGCGGGCAGTTGACCGAGCGCATCCGGCGTTCGCCTTACAGCGTGCTGCTCTTCGACGAGATCGAGAAGGCGCACCCGGACATCTTCAACGTGCTGCTGCAAGTTTTCGAGGACGGCATCCTGACCGACGCGCTCGGCAACACGGTTGACTTCAAAAACACGATCATCATCATGACCTCGAACATCGGCGCGCGCTTCATCCAGAAGCGCGGCGCGCTCGGCTTCCAGGCGCACGCCGCCGACACGCGCGAGAAACTCGAAGACATGGTGATGTCGGCCGTCAAGCAGACGTTCAACCCGGAATTCATCAACCGCCTCGACGAGATCATCATCTTCGACGAGTTGCAGGACGAAGAGTTGCTTGAGATCGTCGGGCTGCAAGTCGAGTTGATGAACCGCATGCTCAGCCGCCGCGGCCTCGAAGTGCGCCTGACGGAAGAGGCCAAGCAGTGGATCGTCAAGAAAACCTGCGCCGACCGCACCTACGGCGCGCGCCCGCTGCGCCGCGCGCTCCAGAAATATGTCGAAGACCCGCTCTCCGAAGCGCTCATTCAGGGCGAACTCGGCGGCCAGACGCTGATCGAAGTTTATGAAGACGGCGGCACGCTCAGCCACCGCCCGGCGGGCGTCGAGGAAGTCGGCGACGAGATTTTGATTCACTGAATCGAGGAGAAAAGGGGAAAGGTTAGAGGGAAAAGGGGAACAGCAAGCTCCCTGTTTCGGGGACTTGCGCCCTTGCCCTTTGCCCTTTCCCCTTTTCCCCTTGTATAATGCGCGCCTTTGCTCGACCCGATGGCTGGCAACTGGTGGCGGCGGACGTGAATCCAAGCCTCCGAACTCATTCTTGACTGTAGCCCGTTTCGTGTCTTTGATACATGCCGCCGGCGGGTACACAAAAAAGGATTCGGTTTCCTACTTCCCAAAGTATTTTTCTGCTTTGAGGCAAAAAGCAATTATGCGAATTAACGCGCCCCTGCGGCGCTTTCTGCTGGCCGCGCTGATGATCGGCCAAACGGCGCTGCTGAACGCCGCGTTTCCCACGGAAGCGCGCGCGCAGGAGCCGTCTACGGCCGCCGCCCCCGCCGCCCAGTCGCAAAAACTCGTCGAGAGCGTGGACATCACGGGCAACCGACGCAACCGCGACGAGGACTTGCTCTATTACGTGACGACCCGCGCGGGCGACCCTTTCAACCCCGATCAGGTCGCACGCGACCTGAAAGCCCTCAACGATCTCAACTTCTTCAACAAGACGAAATCGCGCGTTCTCACGCTCGAAGGGCCGCGCGGCGGCGTCGAAGTGATCTTCGAGGTCGAGGAGTTGCCGGTCATCCGCGACTTGCAGTTCACCGGTCTGTCGAGCATCAGCGAGTCGGACGTGCTCAAGGCTTTCCGCGAGCGGCGCATCGGCGTGCAGAAAGAGAATTTGCTCGACCCTGTTAAGATCAACAACGCCACGCGCGTCATCAAGGAACTGCTGGCGGCCAGCGGCCACCCGAACGCGACCGTCAATGCCGACATCGAGAAAGTTTCGGAGTCGTCGTCGGCCGTCACCTTCAAGATAGACGAGGGCGACCGCGTGCGCGTCGTCGAGATCGAGTTCGAGGGCAACAAAAATTTCAAGGACGGCGAACTGCGCGGCGCGATGAAGTACGTCAAAGAGGCTGGCTTCATCACGCGCTTCAAGAGTCAGGACATTCTCGACCGCGAGAAGTTGGAAGTTGACCTGCGCCTCGTCCGCAACTACATGGCGGGCAAAGGCTACTTGCAGGCGCGTGCGGGCGAGCCGCGCGTCGAAGGTCTGGGGCGGCGGCGCACCGGCTTCCCGATCCTGCCGCTCCCGCTTCTCTCCTCGACCGACGAAGCCCTCCGCATCACGATCCCGATCATCGAAGGCAAGGTCTACCGCCTCGGCGAACTCAAGATCGAAGGCAACTCGATCTTTGACGAGAAGGTGATCCGCGCCGTCATCGGCTTGCAGAAGGGCGACGTGGCGAGCGGCGAGCGCATCTACAAAGGTCTCATCGAAGACCTCAAAAAACTCTACGGCAACAACGGCTTCATCCAGTACACGGCCGAGCCTGAGCCGACTTACAAGGACAACCCCGCGAACCCCAACGAGGGCATCGCCGACTACACCATCACGATTGACGAGGGCAAGCAGTTCACGCTGCGCCGCTTGGAGTTCACGGGCAACACGTTTACGCGCGATAACGTCCTGCGCCGCGAGTTCGTCCTCAACGAGGGCGACATCTACAACCAGTCTTACGTCGAATACTCCGTCCTGCGTCTCAACCAACTCGGCTTCTTCGACCCGGTTGACAAGGACAAGGACGTGGACTTCCGCCAGAACGAGGAAGAGGGTCTGGTGGACGTGAGCGTCAAGGTGCAGGAGCGCGGCCGCCAGCAGATTTCCTTCAACGGCGGCCTCTCCGGCATCGGCGGCTCGTTCTTCGGTCTCGACTACTCGACGAACAACCTGCTCGGTCGCGGCGAAAGTCTGTCGCTCAACTTCGCGGCGGGCAACCGCCAGCAGTCGTTCGTCTTCTCGTTCACCGAGCCGCAGATTCGCAACCGCCCGATCTCGGCCGGGTTCTCGCTCTTCGTGCAGTCTTTGAAGTTCTTCGGCGAGGGCACGTTCCTCTCGCAGAATGCGGACGCGCTGCAAGGGCTGTCCGGTTCGCAGTTGGACTTCCTCAACACGGGCGACGAGAATTTGTTCACGCAGCGCACGGCGGGCGCGAGTTTCTTCGCCACCGCGCCGCTCTCGGAGTTCTACAAGAAACGTCCGTTCACGCTCTCGACGCGCATCGGCCTCTCCTACTCCATCTCGCAGACGAGCGTCCGCGACCCGGAGGTCAACACCGACCCGGCCAACCCGCAGAACGTCATCCCGGTCATCTACCGGCAGCCGAACATCCTGACGAGCCGCCTCACGCCGAGCGTCGTCTACGACTCGCGCGACGTGCGCGGCGTGGACGCCATCAACGGCAAACAGATCGCGCTGCAATTCGCCTTCGCCGGACTCGGCGGCGACGTGCGCACGTTCCAGCCGAGTTTGACCTATCAACAGTTCATCCCCATCAGGAACAAGCGTTCCAACAACCCGCACGTCTTCGGCTTCCGCTTGCTCGCCGGACACGTCGGGGCGTTTGCGACGAGCGCGAAGATCAGGGAAGCGCAGTCCACCTCGCTCTCGTTCATTCAAGGCGTGCCCGTCTACGAGCGTTTCTTCCTCGGCGACGAGTTCACCATCCGCGGCTACAACGTGCGCTCGATCAGCCCCATCGTGCCGATTGACCAGTTCGTCACCTCGCGCAACGTCGTGCTGGCGACAAACTCGTCCGGCGCGGCGATGCCCGTTGACAGCGCGAGCCTGCAAGCCCTCACGCAGCAACTCGGCACGTTCACCGGCCCCGGAGGCGGCAACGTCATCGCCAACGTGTCGCGCGGCTACCAGCCCATCGGCGCGGACACGCAACTGCTCGGCAACTTTGAATATCGCGTGCCCATCTTCGGCCCGGTCAGCATGGCGGGCTTCGCCGACATCGGCTCGGCCTTCAATTTGCGCAAGGGCGCGGATCAGATTTTCTCGACCAGCTTCCAAGTTGACAACCCGTTTCTCGCCAGCCAACTCGGCGGCCTGCGCGGCAGCTTGAGCGGACTCGTGCTGGAGAAGAACCCGTTCCTTGCGTCGCAGATTTCACTCGACCCGGTGACCGGCTTCAACGTCGGCCTCGTCTCGCGCGACAACCGTCTGGTGACGCGCGAAGAGTTGGAAGAGGCAAACGCTTGCGTCAGTTGCGGCCGCGACCCGATCACGGGGCTGCCGTTCGGCTTCCAGCGCGTGTTCGTGCGCGGCGAGGCGCAGACCAACACGGCGGTGCGGCTGTCGCAATCGGTCTTCGACAAGATCGGCGACTTCCGTTCGAGCCTCGGCCTCGAACTGCGCGTGCAGTTGCCGGTTGTCAACGTGCCGCTCCGGCTCATCGGGTTCTACAACCCGCGCGCGCGCCGCGGCGTGGTGGACAACATCCCGCTCTTCTTTCAGGAAGAAAGAATCGGCTACCGTTTCAGCATCGGGCGGACTTTTTAACCGTCTATTGATAAACTGTTAAGGCTGGCGCAACCTACGGCGAGCGACAAGCACCTAACGTGTGCCACCCAATTCAACTGTAAGGAGCAGTACAAGAAAGACAATGAAACTATTTCGCCTTATCGCCGCCGCCGGTCTCGTCGCGGCCTCTCTCGTTATCTCGGCCTCCGCGCAGACGGCGGCACGCCCGCAACCCGCCGCCCCCGCCGCCGGGCAGGGCACAGCGCCCGCGTCCACGGCACGCATCGCGATTATTGATTCAAGCGCGTTCAGCGACGAAAAGGCCGGCATCGGGCGCGTCGTCAACGCCATGAAGACCGTTGATGCGCAGTTCCAGCCCGTCCGCACCGAGGTGCAGGGCATGCAGACGCGCTACCAGGCTCTGGTTGACGACATCAACAAGACGAGCGCGGTGGCCGACCCGAAGACGATTCAGGCGAAGACCGATCAGGCCGACACGCTCAAGCGCGACATCGAGCGCAAGACGCAGGACGCGCAGATCGCCATCAAGAAGCGCATGGACGACGTGCTCGGGCCGTTGCAGGAGGATGTCTACACCTCGCTGCAAGCCTTCGCGCAACAGCGCGGCATCTCGATCATCATTGACGCCAGCCGCGTGCCGCTCATCTACGCCGCCGACAGCGTGGACATCACCAAAGACTTCATCGCCGAGTACAACCGGACGAAGCCCGCGACCGCTTCGGCCGCCCCCGCCGGGGGCGCGGCGCGTCCCGCGGGTCGCCCGTAACCGGATCAGTAAGTAGCAAGCAGTAAGCAGTGAGCAGTTTTAATTTTACTGCTCGCTGCTTACTGCTTACTGCTTGCCACTGCTCGTCGCACACACTCTTATGGACACCGTTCTCGACACGCGCGCCATTCAGGAACTCCTGCCGCACCGTTATCCCTTCCTGCTCGTTGACCGCATCATCGAACTCGTCCCCCGGACGCGCATCGTCGGCATCAAGCAAGTGACCATCGGCGAGCAATTTTTTCAAGGTCATTTTCCGGGCGCGCCCGTCATGCCGGGCGTGCTGATCGTCGAGGCGTTGGCGCAGGTGGGAGCAATACTCGCGTTGCGCGAGATCGAGCGTCGCGAAGAAAAGCTCGTGCTCTTTTCCGGCATCGAGAAGGCGCGTTTTCGCCAACCCGTCGTGCCGGGCGACACGCTCATGCTCGAAGTGACGGCGCTCAGGATCGGCTCGCGCATCCAGCGCATGCGCGGCGAAGCGAAGGTCGAGGGGCGCGTCGTGGCCGAGGCGGAGATCATGAGCGTCGTCGCCGAACGCAGCGGCGTCCAGTAACACTTGGGGAAGGGGTAAAGGTCAAAGGGAAAGGGGAAGCGAGGTCTTTTCCTTTCCCCCTTACCCTTTCCCTTTTCCCTTATGCGATCATCCATGATTCATCCGACGGCCATCGTCAGCCACAGCGCGCAACTCGGCGAAGACTGTTTCGTCGGGCCTTACTGCGTCATCGGCGACGAGGTGGTGTTGGGACGCGGCGTGCGCGTCGAGTCGCACGCGGTTCTCGACGGCCGCACGCGCGTCGGCGACGAAACGCACATCTACCCGTTCGCCTCAATCGGCCTCGCCCCGCAGGATTTGAAGTACCGCGGCGAACCGGCCGAGACGCGCATCGGCGCGCGCAACCAGATACGCGAGTTCGTCACCATCCATCGCGGCACGGAGGGCGGCGGGATGCTCACCGCCGTCGGCGACGACTGCCTCATCATGGCGCAGGCGCACATCGCGCACGACTGCCTCATCGGCGACCGCGTGATCATGGCTAACGCGGCCACGCTCGCCGGGCACGTCCACGTAGCCTCGGGCGCAAACATCGGCGCGTATTCCGGCGTCCACCAGTTCTGCCGCGTCGGGCGCGAGGCTTACGTCGGCGGCTACTCGGTAGTGGTCAAAGACGCGCTTCCCTTCGCGCTCACCGTCGGCAACCACGCGAAGTGTTACGGCCTGAACAAAGAGGGCATGCGGCGGCGCAACTACCCGCGCGAGACAATCGCCGCGCTTCATCACGCCTTTCACCTGCTGCTCTCCGCCCGCCTCAACACCACGCAGGCCGTCGAACGCATCCGCGCCGAGATCACGGACGCGCCGGAAGTGGAAGAGGTCTTGCGCTTCATCGAAACTTCGACGCGCGGCGTGATCAAATAACTCGCGCCCGTCGCCGTCACGTCGTCGTAATAGCTGCGACGAAATAACTGCGAGAAATAACTGCGACAAAACGTGTGCGAGCGGCGTCTGTCTTAAGTGGGAGTTCCAGCCAACACTAATTTGTGAGGTCAGTCCTTGAACCACCACCACGACACCGCGCCGCTGCTTCGCCTCTGCTTCAGTCTCATTCTTTTCTGCTCTGCCGCGCCCGCTACTTCGCCGCCCGTTCCGATTGTTGAGGAGAACATCGTGCCGCGCTTCGACGCGGCGGCCTGCGCCGTCCCCGTGCCGGAAGGCGAACGCGTGCGATGCGGCTACCTGTCCGTGCCGGAAGACCGCGCGCGCAAGGGCAGGGGAAAGGGCGGCGCGGTCATCAAACTTCCCGTCATCATCTTGCAGAGCGACAGCACAAGCCCCGCTCCCGATCCGGTGCTGCGCACGCTCGGCGGGCCGGGCGCGTCTTCGCTGCGGTTGATCAGGGGGCGACGCGCGTCGCCGTGGCTGCGTGAACGCGACGTGATAATTTTCGAGCAGCGCGGCACGGCCTACGCGCAGCCCGCTTTGACTTGCCCGGAAGTGGATGCGGCCAAGAGCGACAGCGCGCGGCGTCAACTGGACGAGCGTGCATCGTTCGCGCGTGAGGTGAGTGCGGCGCGCGCCTGCCGCGCGCGACTCGCCGGTCAAGGGATCAATCTCGCCGCTTACGACAGCGCGGCCAGCGCGGCCGACATCGAAGACCTGCGCCGCGCTTTGGGCTACCGGCAGTGGAATCTGTACGGCGTCTCCTACAGTTCGCGCCTCATGCTCAACGTGATGCGCGACTACCCGCAGGGCATCCGCAGTGTGGTGCTCGAATCAACTCTGCCGCCGCAGGTGAACTACGACGAGGCCGGGGTGGACGTGGCGGCCGCCACGTTCGAGATCATGTTCAGGCAGTGCGCCGCCGAGCCGGAGTGCGCGGCGGCCTACCCGAATTTGAAGGAACGTTTTTACGAGGTCGTGCGGCGGGCGAACTCGCGCCCGTTTGAAGTCACGGTCAAGCAACCGGACGCGCCGCCCGGCGCGGTTGGAGTGACGGTCGCACTACGCGGCAACGACGTGCTTGAGTGGGCGATGGACGAACTGGCCTCCGGCGGCGAGTCAATCCAGAAACTCCCCGCGGAGATATTCCGGCTCGCGCGCGGCGACGTGAGCGCGCTCGCAGGCTACGCGGAGTCGAAGTTGAGTCCGGGCGGCTACGCGTGGGGCATGCGTTATTCGGTCTGGTGTCGGGAGGAGATGCCGTTTCAATCCCGGCGGAAGATCAATGCGCAGTCGCGCCGCCGCGACGGGCTGAACGGGTTTAAGATACAGGGCGCGCTGCCCTCGATCTGCGACGCGTGGGGCGTGCCGCCCGCGGCGCGCATCGAGAACGAACCCGTCACCTCTGACATCCCGACGCTGATACTGGCGGGCGAGTATGATTCCTACACCCCGCCCGCGTGGGCGCGGCTGGCCGCGCGAACGTTGAAGCGCAGTTACTTTTACGAGTTGCCGGGCGGGGGGCACGGCGTCGGCTTCGGCAGTCGGTGCGCGCGCGAGGCGGTGGCCGCCTTCTTGAACGACCCCACGCGCGCGCCCCAAGTTGATTGCCTCGCGAGCATGACGCGAATTAAGTTTCTGATCAAAAATTGACACCGATGCGTTACGGACTGATCGCGGGCAACGGGAGATTCCCGTTCTTGGTGCTGGAGGGCGCGCGGCGCGCGGGGGTGGAGTTGTCGGTGGCGGCCATCCGCGAGGAGACCGACCCCTCGATTGAGCGCGAGGCGACGCGCGTCGAATGGGTCGGGATCGGGCAGTTGGGGAAGATGATCCGCTTCTTCAAACGCGAAGGCGTGGGGCAGGCGATCATGGCCGGGCAGGTCAAGCACGTGCAGATTTTCAGCGGCGCGCTGCCCGACGTGCGGATGCTCAAGATGCTCGTCTCGCTCCCGCGCCGCAACACCGACGCACTCATCGGCGGCATCGCCGCCGAACTTCACAAGGAAGGCATCGAACTCATAGACTCGACCTACTTCCTCCAAGATCACCTCCCCGCCGCAGGCAAACTGACCCGCCGCGACGCGGACGCACGCGAGCGCGGCGACATCGAATACGGCCTCGAAGTGGCGCGCGAGATCGCGCGGCTCGACCTCGGCCAGACCATCGTCGTGCGCGCGCGCGCCTGCGTCGCCGTCGAGGCGATGGAGGGCACGGACGCCTGCGTCACGCGTGCCGGTCAACTCGCGCGCGGGCGGCTGACGGTGGTCAAAGTCGCTAAGCCGGATCAGGACATGCGCTTCGACGTGCCGGTCGTCGGAGTCCCAACCATCGAGACGATGGCGCAAGCGGGCGCGACGTGCCTGTGCATCACGGCGGGCAAGACGCTCATCTTCGACCGCGCCGAGATGATCCGGCTGGCCGACAAACACCGCATCGCCGTCGTCGCCGTCTAGCGATTGCGAAGTGCGGAATGAAGATTATAAAAACAAAAAAACACGGCCGCCTTGTGCCTTTCAATCTGCCATCCGCCATCGCAAATTGATTGACAGGTCTGCGCGCGCGGCTTAGTCTAACAGGCGGTAGTTATAGCGTGCGGCCGAGGTTGCTTCCACGCCTTCGTGCGGAGAGCCTCCCCGCCGCGATTCGGGGTGTTGCCCCAGACGCCCGCCTTCCCGCTCTTAAGCAAGTCAACCATAACCCTGCCGGTTTTCTCCCGTTGAGCGGTGAGCGCGCGTAACACCCGAAACCTTCCGAAACGTTTGCAGTAGTGTCCGAACATGTCCGACGATAATTCCCCCATCTCCGAACGCCGGACGGCCGTGTCGAACTCGCCGCCACGCGGGCGACAACTAACCTTTAAGCGACAGTTGACGTTTGCGCGTCGCCTCGTCGCGTCGCTCGTCTTGTTGCTCGGCCTGTTTATCCTGCAAGGCGACGCCGCGCCCTCCTTGTCGCGCGCTCAAGCGCAGGCGAACATACAGCCGCTCCTGCGCGAACTGTCAGCCGGGGAGATGCACACCTACCGCCTCACTCTGACCAGCGGCCAATTCATCCGCGCCATCTTCGACCAGCGCGGCCTCGACGTGGAGGTCACACTTCTTGACGCGTCTGGGCGCGAACTCCTGCGCGTTAATAACCCGGTCGGCGTGTGGGGGCCGGAGCCGGTCTTTTTCGAGGTGGAGGAAGGCGGCCAGTACACGCTCGTCGTCCGCCCGGCGAAGGCCAACGCCCCGCCCGGTCTCTACGCGATGACGCTCGACACGCGCAGCATGACCGCGGCCGACAGAAAAAGTCTGCCCGCCGAACGCGTCTTCGCGCAGGCCACCGCCATGCTCCTCGCGCAGACGGCCGACGCCTACAGCGGCGCAATCGTCAAATACGAAGAGGCCTTCCGGCTGTTTCGCGTCGCCCGCGACCGGCGCGGCGAGATCACGACGCTCACCACCATCGGCTCGATCAAAGCCGCGCTCGGCGAGGAGCAAAACGCGCTCGCCTACTTCAAAGGGGCGTTGCCGCTGTTGCGCGCGGCGGGCGACCGCGAGGGCGAGGCGCGTGTGCTCGGCAGCATCGCGCAGGTCTATTTCGCGCTCGGCAACAAAGAGCAGTCGCTCGAAAATTTTCAGTCGTCCCTCCAACTCCTCCGCGCCCTCGACGACAAACGCACGGCCGGTTACACGCTCGCCAACATCGGGCTGGTGCGCGTCGAGATGACGGAGCGGCGCGACGCGCTGGCCGACTTCGGGCAGGCGTTGGCGTTGCTTCGCGCGGTCGAAGACCGGCGCGGCGAAGCCTACGCGCTCAATCAGAGCGGCCTGCTCTACGCCTCGCTCGGCCAGCGCGCCGAAGCGCGTCGCGCGCACGACGAGGTGGTCACGCTCATTCAGAACATGAACGACTGCGTGGAACTCGCGCCCGCGCTGTCGAACCTCGCTTGGGATTCTCTGGAAGCAGGCGACCGGCAGAAAGCCCTCGAATATTTGAACCAAGCCCTCGCCCTGCAACAGAGCCTCGGCGACCTGCACGGTCAAGCCACGACGCTCAACAATCTGGGGTTCGTCTACTACATGCTCGGCGACCGACCGCGCTCGCTTTCATACTTGCGACAGGCGTTGACGCTGTTCCGCGAGTTGGACGACAAGTCGGGCGAGGGCGACGCATCAGGCAACTTGATGTACGCGCTCAGGGGCGGCGGGCAGTTCGGCGCGGCCGTCTTTTTCGGCAAGCGCGCGATCAACGCGTATCAGGAAGTGAGGGCGAGTTTGCCCGCGCAGGACTTGATGGCGCAGCAGAGTTTCATCAAGTTGAAAGAGGTCACGTACCGCGAGTTGGCCGATCTGCTGGTGACGCAAGGACGCCTGCTCGAAGCGCAGCAGGTGATCGGCATGCTCAAGGAGCAGGAGTATCAAGACTACGTGCGGCGCAGCGGCGAGGACGGGAACAACGACGCGCAAAAGAAGGCGACGCTCACGCCCGCCGAGAGCAACGCGGAGAAGAGTCAGGAGTTGCTCGCGGGTCAACTCACCTTGCGCGGACGCGAGCGCGGCATCCTCATCTCGAAGCAGGGACGGACGCCCGAAGAGGAGAAGCGGCTGGCTTCGTTGGAGACCGACTTGCAGGCGGCGGGGCAAGCCTTCCAGACGTTCCTCGATCAACTCGGCGAAGAACTCGGCAACACCAAGCAGGCGGCGCGCGTCAACGACCTGCGCGAGTCGCAGGCGTTGATGGAAGATTTGCGCGAACTGGGTTCGGGCGCGGTCGCGCTCTACACGGTCGTCGGCGCGGAGAAGTATCGCGTCATTCTGATCACGCCCGACGTGCAGCAGACGGCCGAGTACACGATCAAGGCCGCCGACCTCGAACGCAAAGTGCTGGCCTTCCGCGAGGTGTTGCAGAACCCGCGTCAAGACCCGCGCCCGCTGGCCGCCGAGTTGTACAAAATCATCGTCGGCCCCATCGCCAAAGACTTGAACGACGCGCAGGCCGAGACGCTGATGTGGTCGCTCGACGGCGCGCTGCGCTACGTGCCGGTGGCCGCCCTCTACGACGGCGAACGCTACATGGTCGAACGCTTCCGCAACACGGTCTTCACCCCGGCGAGCAACAGCCGCTTGAAGGATCAACCCGGCGCGAAATGGAGCGGCCTCGGCCTCGGCGTGTCGAAGGCGCAGGCGGGCTTCAGCGCGCTGCCCGGCGTGCCCGAAGAGTTGCGCGGCATCATCGGCGAGGGCGAGGGCGCAGCGTCGGAGGGCGGCAGCGCGCTGGCGGGCAAAGTTTATCTGGACGACGAGTTCACGGAAGAGACTTTTCGCGCCGCGCTCAGGCAGCGTTTCCCGGTCGTCCACATCGCCAGCCACTTCGCCGTGCAGCCGGGAAATGAGACTGACTCGTTCCTGCTGCTCGGCGACGGCAGTCGTCTGCCCGTCTCGAAGATCAAGACCGGCGTCAACATGTTCGGCGGCGTCGAACTGCTGACGCTCTCGGCCTGCGACACGGCGACGGGCGGGACGGGCGCGGACGGCAAGGAAGTTGAGAGCTTCGCCGTCCACGCGCAGCGGCAGGGCGCGAAGGCGGTGATGGCGAGCCTGTGGCCGGTGGCCGACGCGAGCACCAAACAACTGATGCAGAGTTTCTATCGCATCCGCAACGCGCAGCCCGGCATGCCGAAGGCCGAAGCCCTGCGGCGCGCGCAGGTCTCACTGTTGCGCGGCGAAACGCCCGACACGGTGGGCAACATCGAACGCCGCGGGCTGATCGCGAACGCGCCGCAACGCGGCGTCGAGGGCGGCGCGTCGGCAAGCGGCACTGCTAAGAACAACTTCGCGCACCCCTTCTTCTGGGCGCCCTTCATCCTGATCGGCAACTGGCGTTAGCTCGGGCGTTAAATTTAAGAAACTAAAAAAGCCGCGTTCAATCCATTAGATTGAACGCGGCTTTCGTCAGTTGATGCAGTCGGACGTGTTCGGGCTAGTTGCTCGAAGCCTGCTGCGATTGCGAGGCGGCGCGCGGGTCGTAGGGCGTGGCGAGGAAGCCCTTCGCGACCGACTGCGCGTTGTCGTAGTTGATGCCGGTCTCGACGGCCTTGCCGTACTCGGCCGTGGCGCGGGCGCGGTCGCCCTTCGCGTCGTAGGCGTTGCCGCGTTTGATGCGCGCCCACACTTCGATCCAAGAGGGCTTGAGGTTGCCGTTCAGCGCGGCGTCGAAATGATCGAGCGCGGGATCGTAGTTGCGCTGTTCGAGATAGATCAGGCCGAGGTTGTAATAGACCCACGAGTTCGACTTGTCGAGCTTGAGCGCCTCTTCGAGTTGCCGCTGCGCTTCGGCATACTGGCCTTCGCGGTAGAGTTCGATGCCGCGACGGGCGACGACCGAGATGCGCAAATCTTCCGACAGGCGCAGGATTTTGTTGTTCGGATCGACGATCACTTCGAGCGGCGCGCCCTGCGACTCGAAGTCGAAGTCCTCGCTCTTCTCGTCAATGCGCACGGTCGTCAACTGGTTCTGGTTGTCGCCCTCGGCGCGCAGCATCACCTCGACGGGCATGCGCAAGCCCTCGAAGTTTTGTTTGACCGTGCCGCGCGCGCGAAACTTGTTCGTGCGCGTGCGGATGATCTGGTAGTCCACCGTAAATTCGGGGACGCCCGTGCCTTCCACCCAGCGCGCGAAGAAGTAGCGCATGTTGAGGCCGATCTCTTTCGTGGCGTGCCGCTCGAAGTCGTCAATCGAGACGCTCTTGCCGCGATTCTGTTCAAAGAACGAGCGCAGCAAACTGTCAAACTTCTCTTTCGAGATTGTCTCGCGTAGCATGCGGAAGACCATCGCGCCCTTGTAGAAAATGATTGACTGGTACTGCGGCGATGTGTCGTCGAGTTGCGAAGGCGCGCGCAAGATCGAGGCCGACTGCTCGAACATCAGGGCGCGCTCCTGCATGTCGCGTTGCGTCGCGTCGAGTTGCGCGCCCGTCAAAGACGACTCGCGCAGGGCGAACGCGCTCCACTCGGCTAACCCTTGCGAGAGCCACGCATCATCGAAAGATTTGAGCGCGACCGTGAAGCCCCACCACTGGTAAGCGGCCTCGCGCTGCAAGCGTTCCTCTCTGGCCGTGCGCGCCGGATCGAAGAAACTGGCCGACAAAAATTCCATGCCGGGCGCGGCGTAAGCCTCTAAACTCTCGTCGTCAATCTGCGCGATGGTGTAGCGCGTGCCGAAGGCGGGCGCGCCGTACTGCTTCGAGTAGAACTGCAACGCCTGTCCTAACACTTCGCCGAAACGCTCGACGCGCCCCTCGCTCCCCGGCTGCACGAAGAACTGCAACTCGTAACCGCCGATGCGCAGCGTGCGCGTCACGTAACGTCCGGCGGCGATGTTGCCGACGAGCGCGGGCTGGCGATGAACGAAGCGGTAACGCGTCGTGCCCGCCGCACCGGCTGATTGAGTCGGCGGCTCGTCGCTCGAACCGGCCACTTGAAAGCCGGTGGGGACGATGACGGTGATGTCGGCGGTGGCGCGGTCGGCCGCATAGTCGTGGAAGGGAAACCAGCGCGCGGCGTACATCAGGTAAGAGCCTTCGTTGCCGACGTAGGCGAGGCGGCGCGTGACGAGCGGCCCGCCCTCGGCCGAGACGAGCGCGCCCGACCACTTGAAGCGCAGCGTGACCGGCGTGTTCGCCTGCACCACTTCGCCGAGGTCAACGCGCACGTTCGGGCCGATTGACTCCAAGCCCGCCGGGTCTTGCACGAAGTTCGTCAAGGGCTTGCCGTTGCGCTCGACGCTCTCGACTTTGAGCGCGCCGTTCAGTTCGAAGATGACGGAGCGCGTGGTGTCTAAGGGCGTGAAGGTCACGTCGGCGTTGGCGCGCAGGATGTGCTCGGCGGGTCGGAGTTCGGCCTCGATGCGGTAATGGGTCACGTCGAAACGCGTGCCTCCGCGCGGTTGCGCGGACACGTCGGGTGTGGAGGCGAACGCGGCGAACATCGTGACGGCGAGCGCGGCGAGGGCGTAAAAACGCGATAAGGAGTTTGACATAGAATCTTTCTCTGGGCGGACGGTGCTTAAATTTAACTTTGCCGGCAATTATACATCCGGCCGCGCCGGAATTGACGGCTTCCCGGCCGCCGATTCACGGCCGACGCTCTAGCGGGAAACCCTCTGAGGCAATATTCTTCGGCGCGGCAAGCTTTTAGATGTGGCCGGGGCGCAAAGACGTTGGCTGCGCCGGGAGGGAATAAAACGCGTCGCGCAAGGGGCTTCCCGCCCCGTTTTGGGCGGGCGCAAGGCGGCCGGGCGGCTTCGCATGGTCGTCACGAGTTGGGCTTATTTCGTGCTCAACTTGACAGCGAGCGGAACGCGCGTTCATGCTCACGCTCCGGCAACCAAATCTGACCAAAGACTGAGGACTTCTCGCGGCCGACCCGCGCCCGTCCAGACGGGGCGCAACGAGGGGCGGCGCGGTCGAAACTTTCATGGACTACACCGACCCGGCCATCCGTCTCACGCTCCTGCCGCGCGACACCAACCCGCAGGGCACGATCTTCGGCGGCATCATTTTAAGTTACATAGACATCGCGGGCGCGGTCGAAGCGCACCGGCGCACGCAGATCGAGCGGTTCGTCACGGTGGCGATGCGCGAAGTTATCTTCCACCAGCCTGTCTTCGTCGGCGACCTCGTCAGCTTCTACGCACGCACCGCCCGCATCGGCACAACCTCGATCACCATCTCCGTCGTCGTCGAAGCCGAACGCTACGGCGGCACTTCGGAACGCATCAAGGTGACGGAGGCCGAGGTGGTCTACGTCGCCGTGGACGCCAACCGGCGCAAGATGAAGATCAACCGCGACCTCATCAAAGGCGACACGTCCGGCATCGAACAGCACGAGACTTCCTGACGCGCGCTAGTTTAAAGGCGGCACGGGCGTCGTTGGCGGCGGGGGCGTTACCGCCGGCGGCGGTTTCGGTTGCATTTGCAGTTTCGCAGGGATGCGCGATGAATGACCGGCGACGAGTTGCCAGCGATTGTCGCGCCAGACGAAGACGTCCGTGAAGCGGCTCTGGCTCGATACCTCTTTGTCCTCCTTGTCCCGGTAGGTCGTCGTCACGCGTCCGAACACCACCGCCGCCTTGTCGTAGAGATAGACGCGCATCTCGTCTGGCACGTAAGAGACGAGGCGCGGCGCATCCGGGCTGGGCGGCGCATCGAGGCTCGCCACGTCTTCCTGCTTCGTCGTGATGCTGCCGCCCGCGTCCGTGAAGATGAACTCGTCGGCTTCGACGCGTTCAAAAAAAGCCTTGTCGCGCCGCACGTTGGCTTCGCCCAGCGCACGCTCCAACGCCATCAACTCCTGCTCGGTCTTGAGTTCCTTGTCCGACTTCTTCGGCGCGGTTTGTCCTCTAGCGGCGGCGACGGCGCAGGCGATGAGGAACAGGCTGAGAATCAACGTGGCGCGTTTCATATCACAGTCTCCTTCGTTAACTGTCCGGATCAACTTTCCTCCGTGCGACGTGCGCGAGCGGCGATCAATTCAGACGCGCTTGCAGGCGGCGGAGTGCTTTGGTGGCCTGCGCGAAGTCGGGCGCTTGCCGCAGGGCGAGGCCGTAGTGGCGCGCGGCGCGCAAGGTGTGGCCGCGCTGCTCGTAGACACGCCCCAGATTGAAATGCGGGAAGGCGTAGGAGTCGTAGCGCGGCGCTTCGAGGGCGCGTTTGAACCAGCGCACGCAGTTGTAGAGATCGCCTTTGGCGATGAGGTAGCTGCCGATGTCGTTGTAGGGGTTGCCGAAAGTGGGGTCAACGCGGATGGCCGCGAGGCAGGCGTCAATCGCCTCGTCGTAGCGTTGCTCGAAACTGTAGACCCAGCCGAGAAAGGTGTGCGCCTCGGCCGTCGGGTAGGTTTCGATGGAGCGACGGTACAACTCGATAGCCTCGCCGTAGGCCGACGCCTGCTGCGCCTCGTACGCGCGCCGGAACAACTCGACCGCCTCACGCCGCGCCTCGCCGGAAATGTCCTCTTCGTCAAACATAAGGGAACAGTGACAAGTGACGAGTGACGGGTGACAAGTTGAAGACAAGCAGTTTTAACTTGTCACTCATCACCTGTCACTTGTCACTCCGTTGAATCCGTCCGTCAACCGCCGGGGCGATTTCTCCGGCGGCGGTGATGGTGTTCATGAGCATGGCCGGTTCGACCTGCGCCTCTTCGGGTTTGAGCAGGAGGCGCGCGTCCTTGAACATCGTGTAGCCGTCGCCGCCGCCGAGCACGTAGGTGTTGACGGCGAGCGTGTAGGTCTTGTTATTGTCGAGCGGCGTGTTGCCGACCGTGACACTCGTGACGCGCGCGCCGGACGCGAGTCGGCCGTCGTAGGTGAAGCGCAGACCCGACACCTGCGGGAACAAGCCTGCCTCGCGCTCCTCGCGCACGCGGCTGACGCCGTGTTCGAGCGCGGCGCGCAGGGTCGCGCCCGTCACTTCGATTTTAACGATGGGGTTCTCGAACGGGAGGATCGAGAGCACGTCGCGTTTCGAGAGCGCGCCGGGGCCGTAGGTCGTGTTCGAGCGGATCGAGCCGCCGTTCAGGAGCGCCACGTCCGCGCCCGCGTACTTGCGATAGGCGTCGGCGATGAACGAGCCGAGGTTCGTCTCGCGCGAGCGGTTCGTCTCCTGCCGCGCGTCGAGTTCGACGGTGGTGCGGCCGACGGGCAGATCGAGTTCCGCCGCCAACTTCTTCTCGAACTCGCCGATGACAGCGGCGGCCTGCGGCTCGTCCGGAGTCGCATCCGTCACCGGGATGATCTCCCAGTCAATGCTTTCGAGTTCGCCGCCGCGCCGGTAGATGTTCAGATCAATGCGGCCGAGGTTGCGCGCGTCCGAACCCATCTTGAAGATCGGCGTGCGCCCCGAGAGCGATTGCAAAACGGTGTGTTCGTGGCCGCCGATGATCACGTCAATATCGGGGGCGCAGCGCGCGAGCCGCTTGTCGGTCTCGATGGTCAGGTGCGTGACGGCGACGATGGTGCGCGCGCCGCGCGAACGCAGTCGCTTCGTCATCTCACGCGCCGTCCGGCACGGGTCGCGAAACTCCACGTCCGCGCCGGGCGAAGAAGACTGCTTCGTGTCCGTCGTGAGCAGCCCGAAGAGGCCGACTTTGACGCCGTCGAACTCGCGCACGACGAACGGCGGCATGTCGCCGAAGAGTTTGCCGGTCTTGCGGTCGAAGACGTTCGAGCCGAGCCAGGTGAATTTCGATTCACGCATGCGCTCGCGCAACACTGCGTCGCCGAAGTCGAACTCGTGATTGCCGAGCGCGGCGTAGTCGAGTCCGGTCACGTTCCACGCGGCGATCATCTGGCGGCCTTTGAAGATATTCGAGGCGACCGACGGGCCGAGCGTGTCGCCCGCGAGCAGGTAGAGCGTGTGCGGCGATTCCGCGACGATCTGTTTCCGAAGCGTCGCGATGCGCGCCAAGCCGCCGCGCTTGCCGCGATCCACCGGCGAAATCTGGTACACGTCATTGACTTGCAGGAGCGTCACGCGGACGGTCTCCCCGGCTGCCGGTTGTGGCGGCGTCGCGCCGGTCTGCGCGAAGGTTGAAGCGGCGGCTACAACAAGCGTGAAAACGAGCGCGAGCGCGGCACTGAGACTGCGGCGGTGTTGGCGCGCGGGCGTGTGACGAAACAATGGCATAAGATAAGGTGTCGTTCTCCTCGAAAGTTAACCCGAAGCAGGTCTCTTGATTTTCTCTCGCGCCGGAGCGCGGCGACGCATGTTTCCCTCTCGCGCCGGACGGCGAAAGGGCAGTTAGGTTGCGCCGGAGCGTCTGAATTATACTCGCCGCACACGAGCCGCGCCACACGCGATAATTTGCGCGCGTCGCGTCTGGAAAAGTTCACCCGGCGAGGTCAATCATCCGTCACCATTATCTCAAGCATAAACATTCCATGCCGTCATCAAAGAGCCTCCAAGTCAAACTAGCGGACGACCACGCGACCGGCGCGAACGCCGCCGACGCCACAGCCTTTTGTGTCTTCACGGATGAGCCGCGCCTCTCTGTCGCCGCGCCTCTCGACGAAGCCGCGCGCCGCACCGTCGAAGATTTATTGCGCGCCGGAGAGTTCAAGGGTGAGTGGGACGACACGCTCGTCATTCACACTGCGGACGCCGCGACGCCAAACTCTGCGCGTCGCGTGCTGCTCGTCGGCCTCGGCAGTCACGAAGACTTTACGCGCGACACGCTGCGCCGCGCGGCGGGCGGCGCCGTGCGCCGCGCGCGTGAGGCGCGCGTCAAACATCTACGGTTCATGTTACCCGACGTTGCGGGCGGCGATGCGCCGGAACTCGCGTGCGCCGCCGCCGAAGGCGCGCACCTCGGTTGCTACGAGAACGACTTTTACCAACAGCGCGAAGCGGGAGAAGAGTCCACACTCGAACACTTCACCATCGCCACGGCCTCTGCTGCGCCGGACGACGCGTTGCGCGACTCGCTCGAACGCGCACGCGTCGTCGCCGGGGCGGCGAACTGGGCGCGCTCTCTGGCCGATGAACCGGGCGCGAGTTTGCCGCCGCGAGAGTTTGCGCGTCGCGCCGCTGAGATGGCCGCGGAGTTCGGCCTCGCGGTCGAGACGCTCGACGCGGGTGAGATACGCAAGCGCGGCATGGGCGGCCTGTGGGGCGTCGGGCAAGGTTCGGACGAGCCGCCCGCGCTCATCGTCTTGCGCTACGAGCCGGAGGGCGCGAGCGACGAGGACGAGTTGTGGGCGTTCGTCGGCAAGGGCATCACGTTCGACACGGGCGGCATCTCGATCAAACCCGCGCTAGGGATGGAGGAGATGAAGTCGGACATGGCGGGCGGCGCGGCCGCGCTCGGCGCGTTGCGCGCCTGCGCGGAGTTGAAGTTGAAGCGGCGTATCGTCGCCGTCGTCCCCACGGCCGAGAACATGCCGTCGGGGCGCGCGCTCAAACCCGGCGACGTGGTGCGCACGCTCGCGGGCTACACCATCGAAGTGGTGGACACGGACGCCGAAGGCCGCCTCGTCCTCGTGGACGGCATCGCCTACGCGCGCTCGCTCGGCGCGACGCGCATCGTTGACCTCGCCACGCTGACGGGTTCGATCATCGTCGCCCTCGGCGACCACCGCACCGGACTCTTCTCGAATGACGACGAGTGGGCGTCGCGCGTCGAGACGGCTGCCGCGCGCGCGGGCGAACCGGCGTGGCGCATGCCCATGAGCGACGACTACAAGAAGAAGATCGAGAGTCCCATCGCCGACTTCAAAAACTACGGCGGCCGACCCGACGCCACGGCCGCCGCCTTGCTCCTCAGCAAGTTTGCCGCCGACACGCCGTGGGTGCATCTCGATATCGCCGCTACTTCATGGCACGAAGAAGCGCAGCCGCACGCGCCCGCCGGAGCGACCGGCACGGGCGTCCGCACTCTGGTCGAACTCGTGCGCGGTTAGTTTGTCGAACTCGTGCGCGGTTAGTTCACAGTTCAGTTTTATGTTGTCTCAAGAAACAATTTTCCTGACGGGATTCCCCGGCTTCATCGCGGCGCGTTTGATCGAGGAGTTGGCGCGGGGCGGCGCGCGTTTTTTGCTGCTGGTGCAGCCCGCGTTCATGTCGCGCGCGCGCGACGAGATCGCGCGGCTGGCAGTTGAGACGGGCGCGGGCGCGGGGAGTTTCCAGATCGTCGAGGGCGACATCACCAGCGGCGCGCGTTTGGGGATGAGCGAGGCGGAGTTTGAACGTGCGCGGGCGGAGACGACCGTGCTGTTTCATCTGGCGGCCGTCTACGATCTGGGCGTGCGGCGCGAACTCGCGATGCGCGTCAACGTGGAGGGCACGCGCAACGTCAACGAGTTCGCGCGCGCGTGCCTGCGGCTCAAACGCTATCACTACGTCTCGACCTGCTACGTCGCGGGCTTGCGCACGGGCTTGATCCGCGAGGACGAGTTGGAGCACGCGGCGGGCTTCCGTAATTTTTACGAAGAGACGAAGTATCTCGCCGAGTTGGAAGTCGAGCGTTTGAAGTCAGAGTTGCCGTTGACGATTCACCGCCCGGCGGTCGTGTGCGGCGATTCGCGGACGGGCGAGACGGCGAAGTACGACGGCATCTATTACCTCATCCAGTACCTGCGCATGTGGCCGGGGCTATTGTCGCTCGCGAACATCGGCAACCGCGACGTGCAACTGAACGTCGTGCCGGTTGATTTCGTGGTCGCGGCGATGGCGGCCTTAGCCCGCGACGAACGCGCCGCGGGACAGACGGTGCAACTGGCCGACCCGCGCCCGCTCACCACCGCCGAACTCTTCGAGACGATCTCGCAGGTGCTCGCGGGGCGCGGCTCGCGCGTCCGCCTGCCGAAGCCGCTCGTGCGTGCCACGCTCGGACTGCCGCTCTCGGAAAAGTTGACGAAGCTCCCGCGCGTCGGCGTGCCCTACTTCTTCCTCAAACAGACCTACGACACGACCCGCGCCGTCGAGTTGCTCGCGCCGCACGGCGTCTCCTGCCCGCCCTTCCCCTCGTACGCACGCGCCCTCATCGAGTTCGTCGCGCGTCACCCGAAGCTCTGAGCGTTTGATCCGCATTAGCCCTTGATCCGCGTGAGCATTTGACAGGTGTCGGATTTAGAATTATTCTAAATCCACTGTATCAAGATGACTTTGGACAAAAAAGCTCGGCGGCGCAGCGACGGCGACGGGAGCGGCGGGTTGACGCCGCAACGGCGCGCCGTGCTGCGGGTGGTGCGCGAGAGCGACGGCCACCTGACGGCGGCGGAGATTTTCGCGGCCGCGCAAAAACTCTTGCCGAAAATCAGCTACGCGACCGTCTACAACTCGCTGCGGTATCTGAAAGAGGCGGGGCTGCTCGGCGAGATCACGTTCGGCAACGCGGCGAGTCGTTACGACCGCGAGACCGCGCGCCACGACCACGCCGTCTGCACTGCCTGCGGCAAGCTGCTCGACTTCGATCTGGCCGAGACGCTGGGCTTGATGAAACTGGCCGCGCGCCGCTCGCGTTTCAAACCCGCATCCATTCACCTGACGCTCGTCGGCTTGTGTCCCGATTGCAGCGATCAACCGGCCGCGTCTCGCGGCAGCGGCGTGCGTCGGAAGCGTTGAAATATATCTGGCCGTGCCGCACGAAGCTCTAACAGCCGCACGCGCCCGCATCACATATAACGAGGGAGAATATCGGAAATGACTCAGACAGCGATGGTCGGCCAGCAGGCACCGGATTTTGACATGGCTTCGACGAAGAACATAGAGAAGCTCGACGAGAACGTGAAGCTCTCGGACTACAAAGGCAAATGGTTGGTGCTGCTTTTCTACCCGCTCGATTTCACTTTTGTGTGCCCGACGGAGTTGACGACCTTCAGCGAGCGTTACGACGATTTCGAGGGCATCGGCGCGGAAGTGATCGGCGTCTCGACCGACTCGGTCTTCTCGCACCGCGCGTGGCTCAACACGCCGCGCGACAAAGGCGGCGTCGAGGGCTTGCGTTACCCGCTCGCGGCGGACGCGACCAAAGAGGTCGCGCGCAGCTACGGCGTGCTGGTCGAAGACAAGGGCATCGCTTTGCGCGGCCTCTTCGTGATTGACCCGGAAGGCGTCCTCCGCTACGGGGTGGTGCATGATCTGAACGTCGGGCGTTCGGCGGAAGAGACGCTGCGCGTGATTCAAGCCTTGCAGACGGGCGGCCTCTGTCAGGCCGAGTGGAAGCCGGGTCAGAAGACGCTGGCGGCTTAAGAGCAGTGACGAGTGACAAGTGACGAGCAAGAGACAAGACAAGTTTAAAGACCGGAGTGCTGCTTTAACTTGTCACTTGTCACCCGTCACTTGTCACTGATTTCGAGAGGTGAGTTATGCCGAGGATCGGGACGGAGATGCCGTCGCTGGAGGGGGCGACGGAGTGGTTTAACGCGACGGGCGCACGCGCGGCGGCGGAGGCGAAGGGTCACCCGACGCTCGTTCATTTCTGGTCGGTCAGTTGCCGCATCTGCAAAGACAACATGCCGCACGTGGCGGCGTGGCGCGACATGTTCGACTCCTTACGCGTCATCGCCATCCACATGCCGCGCTACGAGGCCGACACGGACACGGAGAAGGTGCGCGACGCCGTCTCGCTCAACCACATCACAGAGCCGTGCGCCGTGGACAACGAGCACAAGCTGCGCGAGGCGTTTGAGAACAAGGAGGGCTACGTGCCCGCCTATTACCTGTACGACGGCGAGGGCAAGCTGCGGAGTTTCGCGGCGGGCGAACGCGGTTTGAAGTTGGTCGGGCCTGCGCTCGAACGCCTGCTCGCCGCACAGCCGGGCGGCAAGTCGCTCTTCTAGCGCGGCGCGCGTCACGATTGACGACGGGCAAGCGAGCGATCCTTTTGAAAGGATCGCCCGCTTCTTTTTCGTTGGCGTCAGGTTGTTAGAAACTCGTCGAGAGTTGGCCGTAGATGAATCTCAGGATGAACCAGAGGATCGTGATCGAGCCGACGAGCAGGGCGAGCAGGGCGAGCATGACGAGGCCGACGAAGAGCCAGTCGCTCGTGCGCCCGGAGTGTGCATCTGCGGCCGAGACGGTCGCGCGGCGGCGCAGCAGTTCAACGTTCTTCGTGTTCGACTTCCATGCCGCGTCGAAGATGTCGCCGATGACGGGGATTGCGCCGAAGACGTAGTCCACGCCGATGTTGAGTCCCATGCGCAGGAGCGTCACCTTCGAGACGCGGTAGCGCACGCCCGCCGCGAGAATGTAGAACCCTGTGAGCGTCGAAACGGTGTCGCCGATGCCGGGGATGAGGCCGACGATGGCGTCGAGGCCGAACCGCCAACCCGTGCCGGGGATGCGGAACAACCCGTCCATCCAGCGGCTCAACTGGTCGAGGCTCTGTTCGATCTCGACTTGAGAGCGCGGCCGTTCGGGCACGAGTGCCCTGCCCGCCGCGCGCGCCAACTCTTTCGCCGTCTCGCGCCCGCCACCCGCCTGTTTTATTTCTCTCAATGCGATCCCTCCCCGTGCTGCAACGATTCCGACCGACGGGCGCGTCCACGCCGTCGTGGCAAGCCCGCGCGCCGAACCGCGACGCGCCGACAATCAGATGCGGTCGCGCCCCACATAGTAGTACGAACGGGCAGCGCGGAAAGACTGCGGGAAGGAAAAATTAGATGGGGGAGCGCGCGGGCGGCGTCGGAAAGTTTAGTGCGATAACTCGGATTCAATCGCAACGCCCGTCAGACTCGTCTGCGGCAAGGCGAAAACGGGCGCGACTTGCGATGCGCCGACGGTGAAGGGCGACGCGGGCAGAGGGAGACGCGGCGAGACGTGCGTCGCGACGTTAGATGATTCTGGCGACACGACGTTTGTCAATTCGGGCGACGCAACGTTTGTCAATTCTGACGTCGCGTCGTTTGACAGTTGCGTTGCGAGGAGGGCGGTCAACGCTTCGAGGCGTTGCTGGTGCGCTGCCTCGTATTTCGGGAGGCTTGACGAATAGAGGGTGACGACGCCGTGGAGTTCTGTGCCGTGCATGATGGGGCAGGCGGCGAGCGTGCGGTAGGAGGCGTCGCGCGCGACGAGCGCGGGCGGGAGATCGAGTCTGGGGTCGGCGTTGTAGAACGGCTGGCGGTTGACGAGCACCCAGCCCGTGACGCCTTCGTCCGCGACGACTATGCGGCCGTAGAGTTGTGCGGCGTGCCGCCCGTCCGCGTGCGCCACGATGCAATCGTCGGCGTGCGGCGGCGCGAGCGTCAACGCGCACGTGTCATAAGGCACGACTGCCTTCAAGCTCTCCACGAACGAAGCGAGCATTTCGTCGAGACTGTTCGCCTCGCTCAAGCGGCGTGCGGCGTCGTCGAGCATTGCGCGCTCGGCGGCGGTGAAGGCGACATCTGCGAATTGGGACGCGCCCGTTGACGCCGCTTCGGCCAGACCGGCGGCGGGCGGCACGTGGCGCGCGGCCTCGGAGAGTTGTTCGACGGGTTCGATGCCGTAGGTCGGCGCGGCCGTGTTGCGGTGCGCCGCGATCTCAGCCTCGAACTCCGGCAGGTGCGTGATGAATGTGCCGACGACGCGCGGGTCATACTGCGTGCCGCTGTTGCCCAACAGATACTCCACGGCCTCTGCGCGCGTCATGCCTTTACGATACTGGCGGTCTTCGCGCACGGCGTCGAAGCAGTCAACGACGGTGAGTATGCGCGCCGTCAGCGGGATGGCTTCGCCCGCCAGCCCGTCGGGGTAGCCTTTGCCGTCCCAACGTTCGTGGTGCGAGCGGACGACGGGCACGACCGGGTAGGAGAAGCCGACGCGGCCGAGTATCTGCGCGCCGACGAGCGTGTGCATCTTCATCTGCTCAAACTCGGCGGCGGTGAGTTTGCCCGGCTTGTTGATGATGTAATCGGGCACGGCGATCTTGCCGATGTCGTGCAGAAGCGCGCCCGCGCGCAGGGCTTCGATCTCGGCGTCCGAACAGCCGAGGAGGCGTGCGACCCCGGCGGCGTAAATCTGCACGCGCAGGACGTGTTCGTGCGTCACCTCGTCCTTGGCGTTGATGGTCACGGCGAGGGCTTCGATAGTTTCGCGGTGCGCCTTCTCCATCGTGGCGATGCGTTCCTGTTGCGCGCGCTCGATGATGTCGAGTTGCTCCTGCATGCTGTCGCGATAGCGGCGATGGCCGAAGTGGATGGCGATGAGGACGGGCGCGCCGATGGCGAACATCGTCAACGCGCCCGATTGAAGACCGACGTACATCAAACTCGCCGCCGCGCTCGTCGGCAGAAACAGCGGCGCGGCCACGCGAAAATTCTCACGCCAACTCGACAGCACGGAGACGCCGAGGCGCGTCGCAAACAGCAAAGAGATGACGCCCGTGTTGACGCTGATGTGGACGACGCTCGCCACCAGCACGCCGACGGCGACAGCCGGGAAAGACCGCTCTGCGCCGCCCGCAACTTCGCCGAACCCGTAGGCGAGCACCAGACGGAGGCTAGCCGCAGCGGCCGCGGCCGCAAGCGACATCATGCCGAACGAATAGAGATTGCTTGAGAGTCGGCGCACGGCGCGACGCGAAGAGGTGAGTCCCTCGATGCCCGCCACGAAGACGCACGCGGCGAACCCGTAGCGGCAGGCGATGAGCAACACGAGCGCGTCGGAGAGCGTGAAGTTCATCCGCTCGCGCGACAGCTTGAGGCCGGAGGGCAGCGGCAGCGTGTTGGGGAACATGCCCGTCACGACGACGAGCGGCAGCAGCGCGAGCACGCTCAGTTGTTCATGCCACGACGCGCCCCCGGCGACAAAACTCACGGTCGCCGCGAGCCACAACGCGAGGCTCACGACTGTGAGCATCGTCGGGTAGATCGTCGCGGTGCTGCTCGTCGCAGTGCTGCTCGCCGCGATGGTGCTCGTCGCAGTGGCGCTTGTCGCGTTGTTGCTTCCTGCTGTCGGGTTCTCTTCCGTCATGTGCCGCACTCTCGAAGGTCAGCGGGCGCGGAGCGCACGACGCCCCGCCCCGTCTCGCGCCGCCCGGTTAGGGGCGCGGGTAAAGCGGGCTGTTAGGTGACAGGCGCGCGACGCCGACGGGCACTGCGTCCTCGCCGAGCAGAATGACCCGATCCGGCCGGATGTCCACCGTCGCCGGGTCAACTAAATTCGACGCCCAGATCGCCTCGTTGTCGAAACTCAATCCGCTCGACGCTCCGGTGGGCAGTTGCCCGTCAGCCAACACGTAATCACTCGCGACGACGATGCCGCTCGCGACGACGATGCCACTGGCGACGACAATTCCGCTCGCTACCACGATGCCGCTTGCCACGACGATCCCGCTCGCGACGACGATGCCGTTGCTGAGCACGTAGCTCCCGTTGGCGTTCATGTAGCCGTCGGCGACGGCGAAGCCGCTGGAGATCGTCTGCCCGTCGGCGAGTTGGTAGCAGTTGGTGAGTTGCAGCCGGCTGTTGAAGGCAACGCCGTCAACCCAGACGACGCCGTTGTTGAGCGGCACGGATTGGCCGCCGATGGGCGCGGTGATGCCGGGTACGGTGGCGTAAGTGATCTTGGTGTTCGTGATCAGGTTCTCGCCCACACGCGCGCGGTCTGCGTCCTTGCGAACGGCGCGCGCGAGCGCGACGGCGGCGTTGGCGTTCAACTCGCCCGCACCTTCGGTGATGACGCGCTCGAAGGAAGACATGCTCCCGGTCATCACGCTGGTTTCGTAATAGGGCAGGCGCTGCGCGGTACGCATGACGAGTGCTTTGACGAGACGCGGCGTGAGCGACGGGTTGGCTTCGAGCATCAAGGCGACCGTACCGGCGACGGCCGGCGCGGCGAAAGACGTGCCGCTCCAGATGCGATACGTGCCGGTCGCGTCCGGCGTCGTCGTGGCGGAGTTGCCTAACACCAAGCCGCCGAGCAGACCGCCGCCGCTCGTCGAATAAGAATTGCTCGCCGTGGGAGAGGTGACGGACGACTCGGCCGCGCCGATGCGGTTGCCGGGCGCGACGAGGTCGGGCTTGACGAGACCGTCAACGAGCGTCGGGCCGCGCGACGAGTAACTCGTCACCGTGTCATCCGAACGCCCGACGGTCTCCTGCGTGTTGGTCGCGCCGACCGTGATCACCTTCGGCGAATTGGCGGGCGAAAGAATGCCGCCGTAGATCGTCTGCCCGTTGTTGTCTTTGCCGAGATTGCCCGCCGCGACGACGACGACGATGCCTGCATCCACCGCGCGCTCCACCGCCTGACACAGCGGGTCGGTCTTGTAGCTCTGCGTGATCGAAGTGCCGAGCGACAAGTTCATCACGCGGATTTTATAAGTCGCTTTGTTCGCGATGACCCAGTTGATTCCGGCAATGACGCCGGAGACCGTGCCCACGCCCTGCGAATTGAGGACGCGGACGCTGACGAGGTTCGCCATCGGCGCGATGCCGCCGTAGGTGGGCGCGCCCGCGTGCGCGGCGGCGTACTCTTCGCTCGCCTGCCCCGTGCCCGCCGCTACCCCTGCGGCGTGCGTGCCGTGGCCGTAGTTGTCGAGCTTCGTGCCTTCGCCGGTGAAGTCAACTTCCTGCGTGATGCGGTTGTAGGGCGTGCGCGTCGGGGTGGAGATCAGCCCCGTGCCGAGCAGACCGCCGCCGCCGAGCAGGCCGCCAGTGGATTCGAGTTTGTAGCCCGCGAACTCCGCCGCGTCCGGGCGGCTGATGCCGCTGTCGAGGAAGGCGATGCCGACGCCGTTGCCCGCGCCGCCATCCGTCACGTCCGCGGGCAAGACATTGCTCGCGCCGGTCGTCACTTCAAGATGGCTGGTGTTGTCGGTCGTCGTGGTCGCCAGCGTGCGCACCTCCGCGTCTTCCGACAGCCATGAAACTTCGTCGCGCGCGGCGAGTTCTTCGAGCCGCTCGACGGGCACGTCCGCGACCATCACGCCGAGTTCGTTCAACTCCCCGCGGACGCTCGCGCCCGCGCCCTGCAACATCGCTCGCGCTTCATTCGCCGCCGACTCGTCGGCCAGATTGAGGATGACGCGTGTGCGCGCGCCGTCGCCACGCTTCGCCTGCCGCGCCCGCGCGCGCAACAAGTTCGACAGCTTGCCCGTGGGCGCGTCGCCGTTGCGACGAGCGGGAGTTCCAAACGCGGCGCGCGCCGACGTGAGCGGCAGAGACGCCCCGGCAAGCGAGAGCAGAAGTGAATAAACCAGTAACAGGGTCAGGGGGGTTGACCTACGCATCAATTTAAGTTCCTCGTGTGTTTTAAAGCCTGCTCCGCTACAGCGGATGGCGCGGCAGGGTGTTTCGCCGGACGCTGATACTTAAACAATCGGCGTGCCGCTTAAACCCGTCACGAAAACTTCACGAAACCGAACGCACGCGCCACGCGCGCCGCACGCATCCGTCTGTTTGACTCAGGCGACATCAAGCTGACCGTTCAAACCGACGCGTGCGCAACGTGCGCCACCCGAATTGGAAACACCCCTTGCGCGAGTCGAGAAGTAGTTCCAGATTTTTTACGCGCGACGAGGCGCGTTGAAAGTTATAGCGAACAACGAAGCGCAGAGAAGATCAGTTGATGACTGATCGCCGTGATGGGTTGAAGATCAGTGAATGACTGATCGTCGTGATGGGTTGAGGTGATGGAGCGCGTGGGGATTAGCGTATGCGCGTCATCTGTCGCCAGAAGAAGCGGCCGAGGCGGGAGACGGGGTTGCGGTTGGGCGTGCCGGTGGTTTCGGGCGTGAGGCCGAGCGCGGCGGCGAGTTGCGGGTTGGGCGGGGCGATGTCTTCGTCGCCGTGACGCTCGGAGAGCCAGCGGTCGAAGGTGCGCGTGACGGCGCGACGCTGTGTGACGGGCGCTTCGGCGACGAACGCGCCGCGCAGATCGTCGAGTTCGGCGATCTCGTAACGGTTGGCTTCGGCGTAGCGGCGCAGGGCGGTGAAGACGCGCTCCTCGCCGAGCAGTTTGACGAGCGCGTCGTACATCAGCGCGCCCTTGGCCGAGACGATTGCGGCATACTGGAAGGAGTTGCGGAAGTCGCGCGCGGGGCGCAGGGCGGGCATGTCTTCGCCGCCGAAGGTGCGGTAGATTTCGTAGACGCCGCGCAGTTGATCGTCGCGCGCGGCCTGCGCGCGCACCGCGCCGTGCGTCTCGCGGTAGTAGACGAGCGCAGACCAGTGTGCGAGGGCTTCGTCGAGCACGGGCGCGCGTTCCGGCGAGTTGCCGACGAGCATGCCCCACCACTGATGCGCGAGCATGTGGGCGGTGGCGAACTCCAGACTGTCTTCGACCGAGGCGCGCTGCTCGCGCACGAGTTCGGGCAGGTTGCGGACGGCGGGCGAGTCGAAGTCAACGTAGAAGGCACTGGCGATGACGCTCAGGTTGGCGAACTCCGCGCTGCCGAGACCGGCGACGAGCGGCGCTTCCGCCACGGTCAAACTCGCCACGGGCAGCGCGCCGTAACGCGCCGTGAAGACGCGCACGGCCTCGGCCGCCGTGTCGAGCACGCGACGACCGATCTTCTCATGTTCCATCGTCCAGACGGAGCGCACGCGCACGCCGCCCACCGTTCGTTCCCCGGATTGCAGCCCGCGCCCGGCGAGGATGGCGAAGTTGCGAAGGTTCTCTCCGGCGAAAGAGCGCGCGGACGCTTTCGCCGCGTCCGCACCCGCGCCCCCGCTCGTGCCCGTATTGCCGATGCCCGCGTTACTGTTCGTGCTCGCGCCGCCGCTTGTCGTGGCCGCACCGTTGCTCGTCGTGGCTGTGCCCGCGTGTCGCGCTTCGGCGGAGGTGAAGAGGGCGATGTCGGCGGGGGCGTCAATGGTCACTTCGTAGTCGGCCACTTCCGTGTGCAGCGGGTCGCCGACAGTCGCGCGCACCTCGCGCTGCCACTCGCCGCCGTCGCGCACGGCGAGCACCGGGTAGGCCGTGCCGAGCAGCATCACGCCGCGCGCGCGGAAGTTGGTGTCGCGCGCACGGCGCGTCTCGCGCGTGTCGCGCAAGGCCGCGCCGAGTTGCTGGATGACGTGCGAGGGCAGGCTCGTCTCGTCGGGGTCAATTTCGGGGACGCTGCCCGCGAACGCGATCTCGATGTCGGTCGCCGCGCCGGGCGCGACCGCTTCGCGCAGGTTGACGCGCAAGAGCGTCGCCGGTTCGTCGAGCGCGTAGGCGAGCGCGCTCTGCGTCTCGGCGTGGCGCACGCTCTTGATCTCGATGCGCGGTTCGTCTGACGCCGCCGTCGTCTCTTCACCCGCGGCGTCGGCGGTGGTGTTGGGCGCGGCGCGCGGCGCGTCGTTGTTGTTACCGCCGTTGCCGTTGTTACTGCGCTGGTTCGCGTAGAGGTGGAAATAGACGACCGAGGCGGCGCGGTCGTCGTTGTTGACCCAGCGCACGCGCTCGGTGGCCGTGAACGTGCGCGCGTCGAAGTCGAGCGCGAAATTGATCTGGTAACGCGTCGGGCGCGTCGGTGTTGCGTTGGCTTTGCTCTGCGGAGTTGGGGCGGGCGTCTGCGCGCGGAGCGAGGCGGCGCATGAGAGCGACGCGCAGACTGCGAGTGCCAAGAGCAGAACGGCGCGCGTTGACACCTTGAAGGCACGAAGGCGCGAAGGAGTCTTAAAAAACTTCTTTCGCGGCTGCGATGCTTCGCGTTGAAATCTTCGGGTCAAACAGTTCTCCGTCGGAATCTACTTGCGCCGCGTCTCGGCGACGTTGATGGCGAGGATGCGGTCGCCGCGCGTGATGCGGTCAACCGTCTCCATGCCTTCGACGACACGCGCGAAGACGGTGTAGCCGCCGTCGAGGTGCGGCTGCGGCGAGTGCGTGATGAACCACTGCGAGCCGCCCGTGTCTTTGCCGGAGAGCGCCATGCCGACCGTGCCGCGCGCGTAAGGCGTGGCGTTGATCTCGCAGCGAATCTGGTAGCCGGGGCCGCCGTTGCCGTCGCCGCGCGGGTCGCCGCCCTGTATGACGAAGTTCGGCACGACGCGGTGGAACGCGATGTTGTTGAAGTAGCCGCGACGTGCGAGTTCGACGAAGTTGTCAACCGTGAGCGGCGCGTCGTCGGGCAGCAGTTCCAACTTGAACACGCCCTTGTCCGTGTTGACGGTGGCGACGACGCGCGCGCCCCTGCGCGCGAGCGCGCGACGGTAATCGCCGATGCGGTTGCGCGTCGCCACGGTTTCGATGCGGCCGTCTTCGGCATTGGCTTCGGCATCGGGCTGCGCGGCTTGCAGGATGGCGGCGGCGCGTCGGCGCAAGAGGTAGTCGGGCGAGTCGAGCGCGGTGCGGATCGCGGCGAGCGCGGCTTCGGATTTTTGCTTGGCGAGCGCGTCGAGGATGGCGAGCGCGGCGTCGTTCATCTCGTCGCGCAAGGCGGCGGGCAGGGCGGCGGCGAGCGCGGACGCATTCTCCGGGTCGGGCGCGAGTTCGCCGAGTTGGCCTGCGGCCGTGGCGCGCACGATCACGTCGGGCGCGGCGAGTTGGCCGCGCATGACGAGCGCGCCGTCGGGCGGTTTGAATGCGGCGATGGCCGTCAACACGTCGGGCACGGCGAGCGCGGGCGTCGTGGCCTCGCCGAGCATCGTGCGCAAGGCCAACTGCGCGTCGGCCTGCACGGAGACCACGCTGTTGCCCGCCCGCTCGTTCGCCACGGCGGCGACCTCGCCGAGTCCCTGCGCGACGGCCGCGTAAGTCTGCCAGGTGACGCGGCTGTCGGGCGCGCGGAAGGCGAGTTGGTGAAACGGGCGTTCGCGCAAATACTGGTTGGGCGCGATGCGCGCGAAGGCGGCTTCGGCCTCCGGCGCGCTCCACATCTCGGCCTCGCGAAACGCGCGGACGAAGGCGAGCGCGCGTTCGTGTCCCGTGCCCGCGAGCACGCGGCTGATTGAGGTGGCGAGTTCGAGCAGTTCGTTCAACTCGGCGGGGCGCGCCGAAGCGTTCGCGGTCTTCGCCGCGCGGTAGGCGCTCAGCAAAGTCTCGCCGCGTTTGACGAGCGGGTCGGCCGCTCGCGCGTCGCGTAGCGTGCCGAGCGAGCGGAGCGCACTGACGCGCACGCGTTCGTCTTTGTCGTTCGCGGCGTGTTCGATCAGCAACTCGAACGCGCCCTTGTCTTCCGCCACGCCGAGCGCGCGTGCGGCGTTAGCGCGCACCACCGCGTCGGTGTCCGAGGCGAGCAGCTTGCGCAGTTGATCGTTGGCGTTCTTCGCGCGCAAACGCATGAGCGTGTTGGCGGCGTCGGCGCGCAGGCGCGCGTCCGCGGAGTCTAAGAAGAGTGCGACGACGCGCCCCGCGCCTTCGGGACGCGCGCGCAGGACGGCCGTTAGTCCGAGCAGCGCGGCTTCGCGGTTCGCCGCGATGCGCCCGCGCGTTTCGAGTTCGACGAGCAACACCCGGCCGATCTCTTTGACGCGCGCCGCGTCCGCCTGCGGCATCGCCGCCGCGATCTTGCCGAGGGCTTCCACCACGCGCGCGCGCACGGCCGGCGCTTCGGCGGCGACGCCCGCGCCCGCCGCGGGTTTACGTTCGAGGACACTCAACAAACCTTCGGCCGCCGCGCCCGATTCGATCTCGCCGAGCGCGAAGGCCGCCGCCGCGCGCACGCCCGCGTGCTTGTCCGTCTGGAGCAGCGCGACGAGCGGGGCGACCGCACGCGCGTCGCCGATGCGTCCCGCGCCGAGCGCGGCGCGCGCGCGCACGCTCGCAGACGCGTCCGAGAGCAGCGCGCCGAGGTCTGCCGCGTCCCAACGCCGCTCGTCCTCTGCGCGCACGATGCGCAGCAAAGTCTCTTCGGGCACGACTGCCGCGCGCGCGGCGGTCGTGCGTGCGCCCGCCGTCGCGCGCTTCGCCTGTGCAACGGCGGGCACGCAGGTGAAGAGCAGGCACAGCGCGCATGTGAGCCACGTGGGGACGACGCTTGCCTTGCGTCTGCCTGTGACGGCAGCATCGCCGCTGTCGGCGACGGTTGCGGCGCGCCCTTTGGCGACGGCAAGGCTCGATACTTTTTCCGTGTGAACCATAGTTCGCATGAGTTTTAAATTTACTTTCGGGATAGCCCGCGCCACTGTCAGGCGCACGGCGCATGCGCGGGGAAACTTCATGTATGTATCGGCGAGTCGCGCCGCTTCTGTCAAGTCGGCAAAAGCAGAGACGGCGTGTGCAAGGTTGAAGGATGAAAGCAAACTTTAGAATGGCCGGGTGAATTACTTCTGTCGCCTTTCGCCGCGCCCCGACTTCGCCCTTTACCCCAATCTTCCGCCACCTGTCTGAACTTTACTGCGCTCGGCACACACGACCGCGGAATTTCTCTGCGCGCCCGACGCCGTTTCACGCCTGTTATCCACGAACTTCCGGTTGGCATCACGTTTGCCATTGCTGCTATGTATTTATTCGACAATCGAAAGAGGTGTGGAAGATGAAAAGAAGATATTTGACGCTTGCGCTGGTCGCCTTGTTGCTTCAGACGTTCGCCGTGATGCCATCTAATGCCGTCGCCGCAGGGAAGAAGCAGGCGGCGGGCGACGCCGGGTTGACGGAGCAGGTGAAGGTGAAGGTCGCACGCCTCGGCGTCGGCGACAAGGCTCGCGTCACGGTGAGATTAAAGGACGGGAAGAAGTTGAAAGGCTATATCTCGCAGGCGAAGGATGAAGAGTTCGTCGTGCGCGACCGCAAGACGGACGCGCCGAGCGTCGTCCTGTACCGGGATGTCGAGAGAGTTGACAGCAACCGCGGCCACTCGACCGCGCGCAACATCGCCATCGGCACGACCATCGGAGTCGGTGCAGTCCTCACGGTGCTCGCCATCCTGATCTCCACGCTCGACTGACACGCGCCCGGCTTTATCCCGCCGACGCCGCGCCCTCAGACCGACTGGCGCGCGTCGTGGAAAATTGCGCCTCAGCGATGAGGAAAAATTTATGCTCAGATGAGGAGAAACTTTATGCTCAAAAAAATTACGTCACTCGTTGTCGTCGGCTTGCTACTCAACCTGACCTTTGTCGCGCCCGTGAGCGCAAGCACGAGGCCGGAGAAAGAGGCGAAATTCGTGGCAGAGTTGAAGACCAAACTTGCCACGTTCGGCAGCGGGACGGAGGCTCAGGTGAAAGTTACGTTGCGTGATAAGACGAAACTGAGAGGCTACGTGAGTGAGGTGAGCGACGCGCACTTTGTCGTCGTTGATCCGAAGACGAGCGTGACCACCACCGTGTTTTACCCGCAGGTGAAACAGGTCACGGGACATAACCTCTCGACCGGGGGAAGAATCGCCGTCAACGTCGCCATCGCGGTCGGAATACTACTGGTGATCTTTATGATCGTCGGGAGGTATGCCGATGACTAAACCGGCGGGGCTGGAACGTCAATCCAGCAATTCGATTTCGACGAGCGCGTCGTAGAAGGTCGCGCCGCCGCCCATGTCGGTCACGGTTTGCGAAGTCAACTGGTTGATGTTCGTGTTGCCGGGCGAGAGCTTGTTCCACCAGACGGAGGGCGAGACGGCGACGCCGGGGCGGGCGCGCGTCGTGACGACCGCCGTCAGTTCGCACGAGCCGCGTTCGTTCGAGACGCGCACGCGGTCGCCGTCCGAGATGCGGCGCGCGGTGGCATCCTCCGGGTTGATCTCGACGAAGGGGCGTCGCTCCTGCCGCAGTTGCTTGGGCAGGTTGGCGAAACTCGAATTGAGAAAGGCGTGCGCCGCCGGGCTGATGAGCGCGAGCGGGAAACGGCGCGCGAGTTCCGGCGCACTCCGGTGCGACTCGCGCGGCGGGATGAACTCAGGCACGGCGGGCAAGCCTTGCAGTTCGAGCCGCGCGTTCCGCAGTTCGCACTTGCCCGACGGCATGGGGAAGTTTCCCTCGGCGAAGGGCGCGTAAGTTTCCGGCACGTTCAGGCGCATCCAGCCGCGTTCGCGTAAAAGTTCGAGCGTGATGCCTTCGAGCGCGGGGTGCTGCACGTCAATCGCCTGCCGCGCGATCTCCTCGTCGGAATCCTTGAAGCACTCCTCCTCGAATCCGAGACGCGCGGCGAGCAGGCGGAACACTTCCGTGTTCGGCTTCGACTCGTGTAGCGGCGCGATGGCGCGTTCGTTGACGGTGAGATAGAGGTGGCCGTAAGCCTTGTGCAGATCGAAGTGCTCAAGCTGCGTGGTCGCGGGCAGGATGATGTCCGCGAAGTCGCAGGTGTCGGTCATAAACTGCTCGTGCACGACCGTGAATAGATCGTCGCGCCTTAAGCCTTCGAGCACCTTCGCCTGATCGGGCGCGACCGCCGCCGGGTTGGAGTTGTAGACGTAGAGCGCGCGGACGGGCGGGTCGGAAACTTTCGTCAGCGCGTCGCCGAGTTGCGACATGTTGAGCGTGCGCGGCGCGGGCGAGGGAAGCAGGTCGGGTCGTTTGAGTGCGTCGTGGTTGACGGGGAACGCGCTGCTCGACGAAAGGAGCGCGCCGCCCGCCGCGTCGCGCCACGCGCCGGTGACAGCGGGCAGACACACGACGGTGCGCACAGCCATGCCGCCGCCCGCGTGCCGCTGCATGCCGTAGTTGAGGCGGATGACGGCGGGGCGCGTCGTCGCATACTCGCGCGCGAGCCGCACGATGGTCTCCGCTTCGATGCCGCAGATTTCCGCGACGCGTGCGGGCGCGTAATCGCGCGCACTCTGTTTCAACTCGTCCGCGCCGACGGCGTATCGGTCGAGGTAGTCTTGATCCTGCAAGCCTTCGGCGAAGATGACGTGCATGAGCGAGAGCGCGAGCGCGGCGTCGGTGCCGGGCAGGAGCGCGACGTGCTCGTCGCACTGGTCGGCGGTGCGCGTGCGGCGCGGGTCAATGGCGACGACGCGCGCGCCCTTGTGCTTGGCTTCGAGGATGAACGGCCAGAGGTGGACGTTGCTCGTGATGGTGTTCGTGCCCCAGAGGATAATGAGGCGCGCGTCGGCGAAGCGTTCGGGGTCTGTGCCGATGCGCGCGCCGTTGGTGGCGTCGTAACCGGCCGCACCGGCCGAGGCGCAGATCGTGCGGTCGAGCAGGGACGCGCCGAGCCGGTGAAAGAAACGCCTGTCCATTGACTCGGACTGGACGAAGCCCATCGTGCCGCAATAACTGTAGGGCATGATCGTCTCCGCGCCTTCGGGCGAAGCGGCGAGCGCGCGGAAACGCGTAGCGATCTCGTCGAGCGCGTCGTCCCAACTGATGCGCTCGAAGCGTGCCTCCTCGCCTGCGCCCTTCGCGCCCACACGGCGCAGGGGCGACTGTAGGCGGTCGGGGCTGTGCGTGCGCTGTTCGTAGTTGGCGACTTTGGTGCAGAGCGTGCCGCGCGTGAAAGGGTGCGTTGGGTCGCCCGCGACGCGCACGGCGCGTCCCCCTTCAACCGTGACGAGCATCGCGCAGGTGTCTGGACAATCGTGCGGGCAGGCCGCGCGAACTATTTTGCGTTCGGGTTCGTTAATCATGCCGCTCAATTGTACGTAGCCGGTTAATACCTTTATAATTTACCCGATGGCAATTATGGCACAAGTTTCGGAACAAAGCGTGCTCGATGCCCTGCGCCGGATCGTTGACCCCGATCTGCACAAGGACATCGTGACACTCGGATTCATTAAAGATTTACGCATCGTCGGCGGCGAGGTTTCATTCCGCATCGTCCTTACCACCCCGGCCTGCCCGGTCAAGGAGCAGATGCAGGCGGCGGCCGAGCAGTACGTCGGCGCGCTCGCGGGCGTGACCGGAGTGAAAGTGACGATGGACGCGGAAGTGCCGAAAGGCCGGGGCTTGGGCGAGAAGGTGACGGTGCCGGGCGTGCGCAACATCGTCGCGATCTCTTCGGGCAAGGGCGGCGTCGGCAAGTCAACCGTGGCCGTCAACGTCGCGGTCGCGCTGGCGCGTGACGGCGCGCGCGTCGGGTTGATGGACGCGGACGTGTACGGGCCGAACGCGCCGCTGATGCTCGGCGTCAGCGACTCGAAGCCAGAGGTGGCGGGCAACAAACTGCTGCCGGTCAAAGCGCACGGCCTCTCGATGATGTCCATGGCGATTTTGAAGCCGGGCGACGAGCCGATGATCTTCCGCGGCCCGATCCTGCACGGCCTCGTCCGGCAGTTTTTGCAAGACGTGCTCTGGGGCGAACTCGACTACCTGATCGTTGACATGCCGCCGGGCACGGGCGACGTGCAACTCTCGCTCGCCCAACTCGTCCCGGTGCAGGGCGCGGTCTTGGTGACGACGCCGCAGGAAGTGGCAGTGGCCGACGTGCGCCGCGCGCTCCGCATGTTCGAGACCGTGGCCGTGCCCGTCCTCGGCATCGTGGAGAACATGAGTTACTTCGTCGCGCCCGACACGGGCACGCGCTACAACATTTTCGGCGAGGGCGGCGGCGAGCGTCTGGCCGAAGCTTACGGCGTGCCGTTTCTCGGCGCTGTCCCGATGGGCTTGGACGTGCGCGAGGGCGGCGACGCGGGCGTCCCCGTCGTCCTCAGCCACCCGGATTCGCCGCAGGCTGAGGCGTTCCGGCGCGTGGCCGAAGAGATCGCGCGGCAAGTCTCAATCGAAGCGTTGAAGCCCGAACTCAAAGTGGTGGTGACGCAGGCGCAGTAAAATCGTCAATCGTCCGTGGTCAGCAGTGAGTCGTTCTTTGCTTGTGGCGGGCGCGTAAGGTAGGTAATATTAGCCACGCGGTTGATCTTAACAACTGACGACAACGGGCGACGGGCAATCAACATCTAACCAACGGTTAATAACCGCATACTGAATTAACGGGTCATACTTTAAGGAGAGAGAACCATGTCAACAGCAACGATGCCGACCGTGACGGTCAACGTGACGGAGAACGCGGCGATTGAGATCAAGAAGTTTATGTCGAGCGAAGAGGGATTGCCGGAGACGTCGGGCTTGCGCGTGCGCGTCGTTCCGGGCGGCTGCTCCGGCTTCCAGTACAGCCTGAACATCGAAGAGGAGTCGAAGCCGGGCGATCACATTCAGGACGCGCACGGCGTGCGTCTCTTCGTGGACATGTTCAGCATGCAATATCTGAACGGCGTCGAGATTGATTACGTCAACGGCGTGATGGGTTCGGGCTTCACGTTCAAGAACCCGAACGCGACCGGCGGCTGCGGCTGCGGGTCTTCGTTCACCGCCTAATCGGAAGACGCGAGCGCGGCGTCCGAACTTCGAGACGCTGTCGCGTGAACGTGCGAGCGCGCCTGTCGCCCTCTTAAACGGGGGCGACAGGCGCGCTCGCACGTTCGCGTACCGCGCTTTTCGGTTTTTGGTGTAAACTCTCGCCCACCGAAGCAATCACCAAAAATTTAATATTAGGAGCTTACCCGAAGATGCCCGTAATCCAAGCCGAGACCGCGACCGGCACACAAGAGATTGACGCCGAGGCTGGACGCAAACTCGTCCTCGTCCTCGAAGACGCCGGGATTGACATCCTCCACCGCTGCGGCGGCAACGCCAAGTGCACCACCTGCCGCGTCGAAGTGCTGGCGGGCGACCCCGGCGAGATCGGCGAGGCCGAGCGCGCACGCCTCGCCCAAGAAACCGGACTCGCCGAAACCATCCGCCTCTCCTGTCAGGTACGCGTCAAGGACGATCTCAAAGTGCGCGTCATACGTCAGGCCAGCGTTGATAACCTCGCGGCGGGAACTCGACCCACGGAAGAGTAGAAGTCGAAAACAGAGGCCGGAGGTCGGAGGCGAGAGGTTAGTTAGAGTGGAATGTTTTTAACTGACCTCCGACCTCTCGCCTCCGGCCGCTGTTTTTTGACCTCTGAAATCCATTGCGGCACATCCGGCTTGGTGCTAATCTCTCGCGCGTAACATCCGGTAGCAAGCCACAACTCAACCAAGAACATCATTCGGAGGTCATATGCTGATCGAGTCGTCCGTTCATCTCCCCTTCGGTTTCGCGATGCTGCAAGACATGTTTCACGCTCCCGGCGCAGAGGCGCTCGTGCGCGTCCTGCTGCGCTGGGCGCACTTCGTCGCCGGGATCACGTGGATCGGGCTGCTGTACTTTTTCAACCTCGTCAACGTCCCTTTCCAGAAGGGTCTGGACGCCGACACGAAGAAGAAGGTGAACCCCGATTTGCTCACGCGCGCCCTCTGGTACTTCCGCTGGGGCGCGCTCGCCACCGTGCTCGTCGGGTTGATGTACTACGCGATGTACATCCTCAAGAGCGACGTGGTGAACGCCAACGCTAACGGCGGCAACGCCAACACGTGGCTCATCCTCATCGTCTGGCTCGTCATCGCCGTCGCCACCTTCGCCATCGAGTTCTTCATCATCACGCGCGTGCCCGCGCTGACGAAGGACGGGAAGGTGCTCGCCGTCGTCATCGCGATCCTCGTGATCGTGATGGCGATCATCATCGTGTACTGGCTCAACTCTTCGCTGACCGTGCCGGGCGGCGACAGCTACGCCAGCAACAAGACCCTCTCCATCGGCATCGGCGGCGCGCTGGGGCTAATCATGCTCCTCAACGTCTGGGGCATCATCTGGCCTTCGCAGAAGCGCATCATCGCCGCCACCGCGGGGACGGGGCCGGCCGCGCCGCCCGAACTCGCGCGCCGCGCCTTCCTAGCCTCGCGCGCCAACGCCTGGCTCTCGCTCCCCATGCTCTTCTTCATGGCGACCTCGCACGGCGATTACGTCATCTTCGGCAAGTAGCCTGAAAGCAGTGACAAGTGACGGGTGACAAGTTAAAGAACAAGACAGTTCTGCTTTAACTTGTCACCCGTCACTTGTCACTCGTCACTCTTTCTTCTTACCCTCTTCACTCATTCGTCACACACGTGCGCGCTGGCGGGTATAGACTGGCGGGCGTAGAATCAACGCAATCATTGAGACGGAAGTGAGGAGCGAATAGTATGGACGCGAACAATTCCTACAAGCCCAAGCAGTTCGACCTGAGCGGCTTAAACGGCATCTCCGACAAGACCTTAGAGTTGCACTTCAAACTCTACGAGGGCTACGTCAAAGAGACGAACAACCTGACGGAACGCATCTCAAAGTTTCTCGAAGACGGCAAAGTTGATCAGGACGAAATGCCCGCCTATTCGGAACTGACCCGGCGGCTCGGCTTCGAGTACAACGGCATGGTCTTGCACGAGTACTACTTCGGCAACATGAAGCGACAGGGCACGGGCGATCCCGCCAAAGAGTCCGGCTTCGCGCGCGTGGCCGCAGAGAGTTTCGGCAGCTACGAGACGTGGAAGGCCGATTTCGTCGGCATCGGCAAGATGCGCGGCGTCGGCTGGGCGATGTGCTACCAGAACCCCGCGAACGGGCGGCTCTCGAACCACTGGATCACGCTGCACGAGACGGGCAACGTCTCCGGCTTCACGCCCGTGCTCGTGATGGACGTGTGGGAGCACGCCTTTCTCCTCGACTACATGCCCGCCGAACGCCCCAAGTATATCGAAGCCTTCTTCTCGAACATTGATTGGGAGGCCGTCGAACAGCGGCTCAACATAGACGCCTCTTCGCGCCCCGCGACGGCTTAGAGGATCGGGAAAAGGGTAAGGGGGAAGGGGGAAAGGTAAGAGCCAAGAGGCGCGCTCGACGTGCGCTGCTTTCTTTTATCCTTTCCCTTTACCCATTTCCCCTTTTCCATTTCCCCTTTTCCCTGCTACCTTCCGTCCTTCCCCTTCCCCTTCTTCATCCTTTCCCCTTTACCCCTTCCCTCACTTCTTTCTATACTCTCAGGCGCAATCACTCGAACAACTCAGGAGGCACGTCCATGAAACTTCCCGCACGTCTCTTTTTGCCCTACGCGCTTTGCGTCCTCGCGGCC
>JAVEDE010000019.1 GCA_030841105.1 Pyrinomonadaceae bacterium | reverse complement strand
CCGGCGAGTGGCGCGTGCGAGTACAAACTCGCACGCGCCTTTTCTACGTTCGCTCCGGCTTAACTTCTAACCTGAGATCAATATTAAGGAAAGGCCGACTTCCTAGTTACCGGCCGCCGCCCCGTTGAATTATTTTGTTGCTCCGTGAAACTCTGCTGCGGTAAGGTGCGACCACATGACGGGTTTCCTAAGACTCCCGTCGCCGCGCGCGCCGGGGTTGTCTTGTGCCAACTCGCGATCCGGGAAGCATCATGTGATGGACGGCGGGAGTCGTATGTCTCCCGCCGCTTGTTATTGTTAAGCAACGAAACCATTGGGGCGTTGAGGCCGGTTTCCTTCACCTCCGAGACGAAGACTGAACAATCAGGCAACGCGGCCAAGCGGCACGGGGAGGCAGACTGAATGACGGAAAAGGGAGTCGGCATGAAAAACCACACACCCGTTGCCGGGAAACGTAAACGGCGACGCGCGGGCATCACAAACCTGACGGCTTGTGTCATCTTCGTAATAAGCGCGTTCATCCCCGGCATGTTTACGCCGGGCACGTTTACGCCGAGCGCGTATGCGCCGCCGCCGCCCGCCGTGACTGTGACCGTAAACGATGACGGCACATTCACGCCGAACGAGATTAAGATCAAACAAGGCGACAAGGTAAAGTGGGTCAATCTCACGCGGACAGATTCAATCGTCCAAATCGGCCCCCCGAACGTGCTCCCTCCCCCACAGCTTTTCCCTCTCTCCGACCCGTGCGGGATCAAGGACAACAAACGCGACCACGCCTTCGCCGCGTCCGACCCCAACGAATTCACCGGGCCGAGCCGCAAGGGCGTGTCGGGAATTTTCGTGCTGGGGCCAACCAAGCCCGGCTCCGTGCAAAAAACGGCGAAAGAGACTTGCGCCTGTGCGTCGGAGCAACAGGAGGCGGTGTACGACGCTTGCAGCGGCGCGTCAAAGACACCCAAACCGTGCGTCCCTCCGGAAGTCGCCTCGCTGGACGGGAACACCTACAAACTCTGTGAGGGGGAAGCTGCTCCCCTCCAGATACTCGACAGCACGTGGGCTAACCCCGACGTGACCGGCGTCACCATCCGCATCAACTGGCGTGACATTCAGATCGTAAAACCGGCTCCGGTCTTAAAACCGCCGGTGCTGGCTCAACCCGCCGTGATCGCCAAACCGCCCGCGGTCGTGAAACCGGGTGTGCTCCCCGGCCCGCCCGTGGTCGCCGTGCGGCCTGTGATCGTCAAACCTTACATTGATTATTACTGGGACAACCTCGACCGGGAAATGAACCGGGCGGTCGAAAGCGGGAAACTCTTTACGCTGGATGTTCGCGCCGGGCAGGATGGCACGCCCGATTGGATTTTCACAGACTATGCGGGGGCTGTCGGCCCCGGCCCGGTAACCAAGCTCAAGTTCAAGGACTGGGGCAGCGAGGGAGCGCCGCCGAATAAGAACAGTTGCGGGTATGATGTCTGCCTCGGCTCACCGACCGACCCCGCCTACAGGGAACTCTATGTCGCGATGCTCAAAAAGCTAGCCGCTCACGTCGCCGAGGATTCACGCTGGTTTCAGTCGCTGGCCTCCGTGAAAATCTCCGGAGCTAACCTTTTTTCCTCCGAAGCGCGCCTGCCGAAAAGATGTTACGACGGCGACGGCGACGAGTTCCTTGATACCATCGGCACAGACCCTTGCGTGTGTAATCCCAAAATATGGGCTGACGCCGGTTACACTCCCGAAGGTCTCTACGAGTATTACCGGGTCGTGGAAAACACGATCTACGACTCCTTTTACCAGCGAAAGTCTATGGGGTATCAGTTGATCCAATCCGGGTTTCCGAGGGTGGTCAGCCGCACCAACTTCCTGGGTGATTCTTTGAAAGACCAGTTGAAGAAGTTACTGCTGAAGCCGCGCGGCGTGACATCGGATGATCTGGACGACACCGAACAGACCGAAAAGATTCTTGAGGAAGGGCGCACCGGACGCTTCGTTGATCCGTTCGGGTTGGGTAAAGACGACGTGGCCGGCAAACTCTTCGTGCCCCAACACAGCGGACTCGGCCGACTGCCCAACGATGATATCGTCCCCGACGTGGCAACCGGCAAATGTTCGCAGGCCGTGCCTGTAGATACGGGAACGAAACGGGCGGCCTTTTCGATCGGGATCGGCACTTCCGCCGATCAGAAAACCGCGGGCTGCCCCAACCCGTGGGCTGTCGAGGAGGGTACACTCCATTCGCAAATCACCGGGTTCCAGACCAACAACACCGAGGGCGTCGGCTCGGAAGTCGATCTGGCCTCGGCTCTCTGGAATCTGACCCTCAACAGCAACGGCGTCTTCCTCGAAATCTATGAAGAGCGGTTGTGGGAGATTCAACACTCTCTCGGAACCGGCCAGAGTGCCAAAGCACTGGATGAGAAGCGGACGAATTTAGGCTCTCCTTACTCAAGGAATCTATTCGACTGGTCGGAGGAACTCCATGAGAAGAGGAGAAAGTTAATCGTGCCCGCCAACCCTCATCTCCAAGACCCTTTCCCGGACAGCTACACGCACACCTTTTCAAAGGTCATCGCCGCGCCGGAAACCTACTACTTCATCAACCCTTCCAAATGTTCAAAGAGTCTGGACATGAGACGGGTGGGCAAGATCACAGTCACGCCATGAAGTTTTAGGGGGCGTGAGGGGAAGGAGTTCTCGCGGCGCTTAATCGCCTTTGCTCCTGACGAGGCGATTGTTCGGCGGCTTGGATTAATTAACGCGGCGCGAGCGGTTGGAAGGTGTCGCCGTTTTTGAAGGTGAGGGACTGCTTGCGGTCGTCCTGTTTGACGTTGACGAGGTTGATCTGGTCGTCGTAGAGGTCGAACATGAATTGATTGCGGAGTTGTGCGCCCGCGCAGCCGTCGGGCAGGCTCGCCTCGAAGTAGAGCCACGCGCTGTCAACACCTGCGTCCATCCCGACCCAGGAGAGTTTGACAATCTCGCCTTTGGCGTTCTTCAACTGGAAAGTCTCTTGCAGGTAGGCGACGAGCAGCGGCTCTGACTCCTTCTTTCGGTCGAGCCGCACGGCCTTGCCGCTCCGGCGGCCGAGGACGTTTTCCAGATCGTCCGGGAACGTCCGCAGAGTGATTTGCAGCGAACGCTCCGGCGCGTTGTAGTCGGCCTCCGTAAAACTCGTGTGGAACTTGTGCGCCGCTGCCCCGGCGGCCGGGACGCTACCACCGTGCGCCGCCGACAGCCCGCACGCCGCGACGAGCGCGAGACCCAACATGTAACCGGCAAACTTCATAAATCAACTTTCTCAGAAAACGGGTAAAGGGGAAGGGGAAAAGGTGAAAGGTGAAGACAAGAAGGAGGCGCGTTTATCGTGCGCCGCTTGCTTTCTACCTTTTCCCCTTCCCCCTTTCCCTTTCCCCAATCTTACTGTGTCGGCGTCGGCTGCGGCGCGGGCGTCTGTTTGCGTTCGAGCAGTTGCATGGGGTTGGGCTGCGCCTGCTGGTCTTTGAAGATTTGGAAGCGCGACTTGACGGGGCGGCGCGGGAAGCTGTTGTTCGCCATGTCCACGTCGGCCGTCTCAAGGCGCGGGTCGAGCGAGATCGCGCGAATCTCTTTCGACGTCGTGATCAGCTTCGAGACTTCCGTGTTGTTGTAACGCCAGATTTCGGCGGGGATGCGCATCATCTCGTGCGTGCCGTCGGTGTATTCGATGTCGAAGATGACGGGGCTGACGAGACCGCCGATGTTCTTCAAATCAACGACGTAGAAATTGAGTCCGGTCTGGAGCAGTTCGCGCTCGCGCGGCGTGAGCGTTTGCAGGAAGCGTTGATACTGCTCGCGGTCGCGTTCGGTGACGACGAGTTCGTCGTAGGTGTTGTAGAAATCGCGTAAAGAGGGGAACTCGTCCACGCGTTTGGGCAGAGCCTTGTTGCGCTCCTGCGAGAGCGTCTGCGGCTGCTCGCCGCGCTCCTTCACGCGCGCGGCCTTGTCGAGTTCGGGGTTGCCCGTGAGGGGCTGGAAGAGGCGCACGCGCTCGATGGAGATGTCCACGTGGTCGGTGGTGTAGAACCAGCCGCGCCAGAACCAATCGAGGTCAACGCCGGAAGCGTCCTCCATCGTGCGGAAGAAGTCGGCGGGCATCGGCCGCTTGAACTTCCAACGCTGCGAGTATTGCTTGAAGGCGAAGTCGAACAACTCGCGCCCCAGCACGGTTTCGCGCAGGACGTTCAGAGCGGTCGCGGGTTTGCCGTAGGCGTTGTTGCCGAACTGCAAGACCGACTCTGAGTTCGTCATGATCGGCACTTGATTCTGGCTCGCCATGTACTCGCGTATGTTCTGCGGCTCGCCCCGCCACGAAGGATAGTTTTCCTCCCACTCCTGCTCGGCCAGATATTGCAGGAACGAGTTCAGCCCCTCGTCCATCCACGTCCACTGGCGTTCATCCGAGTTGACGACCATCGGGAAATAGTTGTGGCCGACTTCGTGGATGACGACGGAGATCAAACCGTACTTCGTGCCCGCCGAGTAAGTCCCGTCTTCCTGCGGGCGCGGGCCGTTGAAGCAGATCATCGGGTATTCCATGCCGCCGACGGGGCCGTTGACCGACTGCGCGATGGGGTAAGGGTAGGTGAACGAGTAGCGCGAATAGACGTTCAAGGTGTGGATGATCGAGTGGGTCGAATACTTCGACCAGAGCGGCTCGCCCTCCTTCGGATAGAACGACATCGCCATCACGCGGTTGCCCTCGACGTTGTGCCCCTGCGCGTCCCAGATGAACTTGCGCGACGTGGCGAAGGCGAAATCGCGCACGTTGTCGGCGTTGAAAATCCACGTCTTCTTGCCCGTCGGCTTGTGCGACTCGTTCGCCAGAGCCTCGGCGGGCGTGACGATGAACATCGGCTCTTTCGCCGTGCGCGCCTGTTCGAGGCGGGTGCTCTGCGCGGCCGTCAGCACGGCGTTCGGGTTTTGCAAGACGCCCGTCGAAGAGACGATGTGATCGTCCGGCACGGTGATCGAGACGCGATAGTTGCCGAACTCCAAAGTGAACTCGCCGGAGCCTAAGAACTGTTTGTGCTGCCAGCCGGAGACGTCGTTGTAGGCGGCCATGCGCGGAAACCACTGCGCGATCTCGTAGAGATAGTTGTTGTCTTTGGGGAAGAACTCGTAGCCGCTGCGCCCGTTGATCTTCCGCTGATTGGTGATGTTGTAGTTCCAATCCACGGAGAACGTCACGCTCGCCCCCGGCGCGAGCGGTTGCGGCAGATCAACGCGCATCATCGTCTTGACGATGGTGTGTTTGAGCGGCGCGCCCTTCGCGTCGCGCACGGCCGTGATGCGATAGCCGCCCTCGAACTCGCGCGCGTGGAGCAAGTTTTCGATCTGCCCCAAGGGCACACGCTCGAAGCCGCCGGTGGTCTGCGTCAGGCGCGCGTCGGAATCCTGCCGGAAGATGTTCTGGTCGAGTTGGAGCCAGACGTAGGCGAGCGTGTCGGGCGACTGGTTGTGATAGGTGATGGTCTCGGAGGCGGTGATGCGCTGGTTCACGTCGTCGAGTTCGACGTTGATCTGGTAGTCTGCGCGCTGCTGCCAGTAGGCGCGGCCGGGCGCGCCCGAAGCCGCGCGCTGCTCGTTCGGCGTCGGCAGAATTTCCTCAAGCTGCCTGAACTTGTCACTCGGACTCGTCTTCGACTGCGCGAGCGCGGCGGCGGGCGCGAAGGCGAGACACAGCAGGGCGAGCACAACGGGGCGCATAATTTTCGTCAACATACTTGAGAGCATCCTTTTCACCTGAGAGACTTGAAAACGTGTCGGCCACGTGAACGTGAGAGAACGTCAACGGCAGCGCAAATGAGGGGGAACAACGCTGCGCTTCCGGTAACTTGACGTAGGGTGACGAACTCGGCCGATTGTATATATACGCAACGTGGAAGGCAAAAGTTAAAGGGCGCGAACGAGCGAAGTGCGCGCGTATTTCGCTTCCATAATTTCGGATTCGGCGCGGCACTCTCAACGCTTCTTCGGCGGCCGCTTCGGGCGCGGCAGTCGCGCCCGCGTCGTGCCCTCCGCGCCGCGGGCGCGTGGCGGCGCGGGCGCGCGCGCGAAGTAGCCGTTGCGGTAAGTGAGTTTCAACTTCTGCTTGCGCAGTTCGGGATTGACGAGATCGATCCTGATCTGGCGAAACGTGTTGTCGCGCGCCTTGTTGGTGGGCGAGTAGGAGATGAGATATTGCGTGCGCAACTCCTGCTGGATTTGCGCGAAGGCGGCGTTGAGTTCCGCTTCGTCTTCGGGGAAGAAGGCGCGCCCGCCGGTCGGCTCGGAAACTTTCCGCAGCGCGTTCTTGTCGAAACGACACTGGTCGCAGAACGACTCGAAGCCGATGGAATAGATGACCGTGTTGTTCTGGAGCGCCGCCTCGACCGCCGCCTCCTTCCGCAGGCGACTGCTCGTGTCGTCGCCGTCCGACAGGAGGATGATGGCGCGTCGCGCGCGCGAAGAAGTTTGCGGCATCAGTTCGTTTGCCGTCGCCCAGATCGCATCCCAGATGGCGGTCGAACCCGGCAGCCCGATCTCTTCGAGGCGCGCGGGCACGACCTCCGCCTTCTCGGCCTGCTCCCACTCCTGGATCGCATCCTTGCCCGCCCCCAACACGATCTCCACGCGCTCGACCGCGCCCTGAAGCGACGCCTTGTCCGCCGTGAAGTCCTGTTCGACGGTGGCCGTGCCCGTGAACGAGAGGACGGCCGCCTTGTCGTCGCGCTGGCGCAAAATTGATTCGATGAAATCGCGCGCGGCCTTTTTCTCGCCGGGCAGCGTCACGTCCTGCGACTCGCTGACATCAATCAGGATGGCGAGCGACAGCGGAAGCGACGTTTCGCGCTCGAAGGTGGCGACCGTCTGCGCCTCGTTGTTCTCGTAGATGCGCACGTCCTCCTGCCGGAGCGTCGTGATGAAGCGGCGATTCTTGTCCACGGCGTTGAACAGCACGTTGACGAGATTGGTTTCGACTTGCTCGACCTCATCATCGTCGCCCACCCCGGCAGCCGGTGTCGGCGTTTGAGCGGGCGTTTGAATCGGCGACGGTGTTTGAGTCGCAGTCGGCGTTTCAGTCGGCGAAGGTGTTTGAGTGGGCGTCGGCTGCGGTTGCTGCGGTTGAGTGGGCGCGGGCGTTTGCGCGTGCGCGCCGGGGTTGAGTGCGTGGGACGCGAGGAGGAGAAGGAGCGTCGCGGTGAGGACGATGACGATTGCGTGGGCGAAGTATCTCATGCGTTGCTTGATTGTCTCCCTCTCGAAAACTTTCCGCGAACAGACGGCCGCGCCTGCTGTTGCTACTGCTGCTGCGGTCGCGTCCGCCGCGCGATTGCGACGCGGGCGCGGGCGCGCTTTTTAACTGTGGGGAGAAGTGCTGCGTATTTTAACCCGCGGAGGGCGCGCACGCCGAATCGGCCGCGCACAAAAAGCGGCGCGGACAGTTGCCTGTCCGCGCCGCCGTCCCCCTTGATCGTAACCCCTTGTTCCCGCTTGTTCCCGCTTGCTACTGCTTGTTGCTCTTGTCCACCACTGATTTCAGAGCCTGAAACGTGGGCGGCCAGAGGCCGACGAAAATCCCCGCCTGCTTGTTCCCGCTGAAGAAGAGTGCGAGCGACGCACCGATGCTGCCGATGGTCAAAATATGAAACAGGCTGATGCCCGTTGACTCGACGGTCGTGTTATCAATCGTCTTCAACATCACTTCGGCTTTGTCCGTCTTGGTGGGCTGACCACCCGTGCCCGTGTTGCCGCCGAGAATATCCGTGCCCGTGGCTTTACCTAATCCTTGTGCTGACATTTACTCTAATCCCCTTTCGCTATCTGTGTTGTCATCAGGAACGCGCCCCTTGAGGGCGGCGATGCCGAAGAGCAGCGCGAGAGACGCCCCGGCGATGAAGTAGCCCGCGAGCGGGCGTCGTCGCTTCGCCGGTCTGGCCGCCTCCGCTTGAGTCGCGGGCGCGCCCGCCGGTCTCTGTTCCGCGTCCTGCTGAGTCATGATCCCCTCTTGTGCCGCCAACCGAATTAAGAGTTATACACACAGTTCGTCGCGCCGTTGTCTGCAAAATCGTGCAATTGTGTGCGAGGCGCGCTTTTACTTTGACTGTCTGTGACGAATATGAGATAGATTTGCGCTTTAAAAACCGGCGACACAAATTTTGGCGGGAGGCGAAGGCAAACTTATGAGTTTGATTGAGGCGATACGCGCGCGCGAGATTCTGGACTCGCGCGGCAACCCGACGGTCGAGGCGGAAGTCTTTTTGATCGGCGGCGAACAGGGGCGCGCCGCCGTCCCTTCCGGCGCGTCAACCGGCGAGCACGAGGCCGTCGAACTGCGCGACGGCGATAAGAAGCGTTACGGCGGCAAAGGCACGCGCAAGGCCGTGGAGAACATCAACGGCGCAATCGCCGACGCGCTCGAAGGCTTCGACGCGCTCGACCAGACCGAAGTTGACGCCGCGCTCATCGCCCTCGACGGCACGCCGACGAAATCCAAACTCGGCGCGAACGCCTTGCTCGCCGTCTCGCTCGCCACGGCGCGCGCCGCCGCGGCGCATCTTGAGATGCCGCTCTACCGCTACCTCGGCGGCGTGAACGCGCGCACGCTCCCCGTCCCCATGATGAACATCATCAACGGCGGCGCGCACGCCGACAACAACGTGGACTTTCAGGAGTTCATGGTGATGCCCGTCGGCGCGTCGAGTTTCGCGGAGGCTCTGCGCACGGGCGCGGAAATCTTCCACTCGCTGAGAAGCGTCTTGAAAGGGCGAAGTTTGGCGACGGGCGTCGGCGACGAGGGCGGCTTCGCGCCCGACCTGCGCTCGAACGAAGAGGCGATTGAGACGATCCTCGAAGCCGTCTCGGCGGCCGGGTTTACGGCGGGCGACGACATCCTGCTCGCGCTCGACCCGGCGGCGAGCGAGTTTTACGACGGCAAGCATTACGTCTTCAAAAAATCCGACAAGCGGAAACTGACGAGCGACGAGATGGTGGCCTACTGGAAGTCTTGGGTCGGGCAGTACCCGATCATCTCCATCGAAGACGGCATGGCCGAAGGCGACTGGGACGGCTGGAAGACCTTGACGGATGAGATGGGCGCGCGCGTCCAACTCGTCGGCGACGATCTGTTCGTGACGAACACGGACTTCCTGCGTCGCGGTATCGAACTCGGCGTCGCCAACTCGATCCTGATCAAGGTCAACCAGATCGGCACGCTCACCGAGACGCTCGACTGCATCGAACTGGCGCGCACCAACGGGCGCACCGCCATCATCTCGCACCGTTCGGGCGAGACCGAAGACACCTTCATCGCCGACCTCGCCGTCGCCACCAACGCCGGGCAGATCAAGACCGGCTCGCTCTCGCGCACCGACCGCATCGCCAAGTACAACCAACTCCTCCGCATCGAAGAAGACCTACGCGCCTCTGCGCGCTTCCCCGGCGCGGACGCCTTCTACCAACTCGAACGCGACGCCACGGCGAAGTCCGCATCAGCGAAGGGCGGCGCGAATAAGGGCGGGAGCAAGGGCGCGAACAAGTCGGCCGGGAAAGCCCGCGGCGCGAAGAAATAGGCCACGCCATGTTTCAAAGAAAACACGTCTGGATGCTCGCGGTCGTCTCAATCGCCGCCGCGTATCTCTCTTACCGCGAGCTTTCCGCGCGCGGCGGGTTTGTGAGCGGCCTCATGATCGGGGTGCTGCTCTGTAGCTTAGCCATAGCGTGGCTGGAGATGTTCAAAGCGCGGAAGCCTTGAAGCCGCGCGCGTCCAGTTCAACCGTTCGAGTTTCAACCTCTGGAGAATTTGACAGTGACCGACAGACAAGGGCCGCTCGCGCTCATCGTCCTCGACGGCTTCGGCTACAGCCCCGCGCGCGAGGGCAACGCCGTCGCGCTCGCCTCGATGCCGTTCTACGACGAGATTCGGGAGAAGTACCCGCACACGCTGTTGCAGGCGTCGGGCGAGTGTGTGGGCTTGCCGTCGGGCGTGATGGGCAACTCCAACGTCGGCCACCTCTGCCTCGGCGCGGGTCGTGTGCTGCGGACGGACGTGGAGCGCATCAACTACGAGATCGAGTCGGGCGAGTTCCGGCAGAACGAAGTGCTCAACCGCGCGATGGATGACGCCCTCACAAACAATCGCGCGTTGCACCTGATGGGGCTGCTCTCCGACGGCCTCGTCCACTCGTCGCAGGAACACCTCTACGCGCTGCTCTCGATGGCGCACGACAAGGGCTTGCAGCGCGTCTACGTCCACTGCTTCCTCGACGGGCGCGACACGCCGCCGATGTCGGCCTACGGCTACGTCGAGGCGTTGCAGGTGAAGTGCGCAGAGATCGGCTGCGGGCGCATCGCCACCGTCTGCGGGCGCTACTACGCGATGGATCGCGACAAGCGTTGGGAGCGCACGCAGCGCGCCCACCGGATGTTAGTCAACGCCGAAGGGCAGCGCGTGATCGATCCGGTCGCGTCAATCAAGGAGTCTTACGAGCGCAGCGTGTCGGACGAGTTCGTCGAGCCGATGGTCGTCACGCGCGCGCGCGACGAGGGCGAGCCGGTGGCGACGATACAGGACGGCGACTCCGTTATCTTCTTCAACTTCCGCGCCGACCGCGCACGCCAGATCACGGCCGCGCTCACGCAAGACAATTTTGACGGCTTCGACGTGTCGCACCGCCCCGCGGTCGGCTTCGTCTGCTTCGCCGAGTACGACAAGACGTTCAAACTCCCCGTGGCCTTCCCGAAGACGCAGCCCACTAACATCCTCGCCGACGTGTTTGCTTCGGTCGGCGTGCGCAACTACCGCATGGCCGAGACCGAGAAGTACGCCCACGTCACCTACTTTTTCAACGGCGGCACGGAGCGCGAGTACCCGCACGAACGTCGCCTGCTGATCCCCTCGCCCAAAGTGGCGACCTACGATCTCGCGCCGGAGATGTCGGCCTTCATCCTCACGGACAAAATCCTGCGCGCCATCGAGGAGAACGAAACCGACGTCTTCGTCATCAACTTCGCCAACCCGGACATGGTCGGCCACACCGGCAACCTCCAGAAGACCATCGAGGCCGTCCAACACGTAGACACCTGTCTGGGGTGGATCATGCGCGCCATGCGCACGGCGCGCGGCCGCACCCTCATCACCGCCGACCACGGCAACTGCGAGCAGATGGTTGACCCGACCACCGGGCAACCGCACACCGCGCACACCTCCAACCTCGTCCCCTTCCACCTCATAGACGAAGCCTCGCGCGGCCTCCGCCTGCGCGAAGGCGGCGCGCTCGAAGACGTCGCCCCCACCATGCTCGGCCTCCTCGGCTTAGAGAAGCCCACCGAGATGACCGGGCGCGATCTGCGCGAACTTTAACGACGCCGGACTAGGAGGGACACGTCCCGTCGGCTTACACGCCTTGCGGGATGACGACGTTTTGCTACCATTCATTTATGGATTACAGCAAAATCATTACCATCGAACCGGGCAAGCGCAGCGGGAAGCCGTGTATTCGCGGGACGCGCATGACGGTGACTGATGTGCTGGAGTATCTCGCGGGCGGCATGACCGAGGCGGAGATTCTGGCGGACTTCCCCGACCTCACCGCCGAAGACATTCGCGCCTGTCTTGCGTTCGCGGCCGACCGCGAGCGTAAACTCGCGACGCTGCCGGAATATGAAACTGCTGTTTGATTAAAACCTCTCCCCGCGCCTTCCCCGGTGCTCGCCGACATTTACGCCGATAGCGTCCACGTCCGAGAAGTCGGCTTGCGCGATACGAGCGACAACGTTATTTGGGACTACGCCAAGTCGCACGGGTTCGCGATTGTTCCAAAGATTCGGACTTTCAACAACGCAGTCTGCTCTACGGCAGTCCACCGAAATTTATCTGGCTCCGCGTCGGTAATTGTACCGTCAAGACGACGGAAGATTTGCTGCGAAAGCATTCGGCGGCGATTCACACTTTCGACTCGGACGATGCTAAGTCTCATCTAATGATTCCTTAAATTGTCAGGTTGCGTCGCGGGTATTGACAAACGGGCGCGACGGTCATATCGTTCCCCCGCTTACCAGCTCTGACCAAAGCCTCTGCTGTCGTGAGCCTCACTTTCCGCGAATGAACCGGGGTTAAGACTCGATCCCACTAGGGCAGCGCACTCGTTGCGGGCAGACCTCGCTGGAAACCTCTCCGGGGCTACACTCAAATCGCCCCGCCACCTTCCACACCTCTGCCCGAACCGTCTTGTGAACCAAGACATTCCCACCAACACAACGAAGGAGGTTGAAAATGGCTACAGGTACTAGCATCGTCGGGACGTGGCAAAAGATCATCGTGGACTGGGGCTGCGACGGCAGTCAGGCCGCGGCCGCCGCGTTCACCTTTAACGCCAACGGGACGTGGACGTATCAGTTCGGCGGCGGCTTCTGGATTCAAGTCGAGGGCATGGCCGCGTGGAACTTCAACAACGCCCCCGGCCTGATCTACACGGCGAACGTGACCCGCAACGCGCTCGTCGGCATCATGGGCTACGCCACATCAGGCAGTTCGACCGGCTGCTTCTACGCCTTGCGCACGGCGTCGCCCGCCGCCGTCGCCGTGGCCGCCGCGGGCGACAAGAAGGCGGACAAGGACGCCGACATCGTCGTCGGCCCGCCGAAGAAGAAATAGGCGTCAACTCAGTCGCCGCCGCCACACGGGCGCGGCGATCAAGACCGGCGTGCGAGTTTAAGGATTGACGTTCAACGCTGATGGCGTGCGTCCTTATATTTCGGACTCGCCGGGTTACTGTCGGCAGAGACCTCAAAGGTCTTTCGCGGGGGACGCGCCCGCCGAACAATTTTCGGGACGCGACGCCACGGCGTTGCTGCTTGAGAGTCGCTCGACGGGCGCGTCCTTTCACCGGCCGGATCGTTTATACTCGGCTCACCGTGAGCGACGAGCCTTGTGCGAAGTTGAACAGACCGGTCGGGCGTGTCCGGCGTGCGGAAAGTTATGAGAAAGGTTTTAGTGATCGGTTCGGGCGGGGCGGGCAAAAGCACCTTCGCACGGCGGCTGGGGAAGATCATCAAGGTGGAAGTCATCCACCTCGACGCGCTCTACTGGAATCCGGGGTGGGTCGAGCCGGACAAGGCCGAGTGGGCGTTGAAGGTCGCAGAGTTGGCGCGGCGCGACGCGTGGGTCATGGACGGGAACTATTCCGGCACGCTCGATCTCAGGCTCGCCGCTTGCGACACCGTGATCTTCCTCGACACGGCGCGCTGGCTCTGCCTGTGGCGCGTGTTGAAGCGGCGGGTGATGTACCGCGGCCGGAGTAGGCCGGACATGGCCGCCGGGTGTCGCGAACAATTCGACTGGGAGTTTGCCCGCTGGGTGTGGGATTATCCGAATCGTCGGAAGCCGAAAATCATCGAACTGATGCGCGAGCACGCGGGCAGCAAACGAGTCGTCCGGCTGCGTTCGCCCGCCGAGGCCGAGCGGTTTCTGGCCTCCGTCAGGCCGGACGCTTAACCTAACTGCCGCGCTCAGTGCTAAATTTAACCCTGACAAGTAAGCGCGCGGGACAGGCGGTCTCGCGTTAACTTATTCTACATCTCACAACCTACTGTACGAACCATCGTCCACGCCGTCCCCACCCAGAACGCACCCGCGGCGAAGACGAATCAACTCGGCACGCGCGAATCAGAGCAAGGGGTGCGGGGAAGAATCGAAATGCCTCGTGACAACCTGACACCCGACTACCAGAAACTTTCCGAATTGTACGGCACGTTCCTCGGCGCGCTCGGCGGCGTCAGCATCACCGTGCTGAGCATCGTCATGGCGTTTAATACGGATAGAATCAAAGCAGTTTTCTTCCAGTATTTGATCGCCGCTCTGGGGGCTGCCGCTTTCTCGTGTTTCACCGGCGGGCATCTGATGACAGAGACGGCGGCGTTCATCTGTAAGTCGCGGGAGGAGGGACAAGAAAGACAGACGGGCGTGCGCCTCTGCGCCATCGCCACCATTAACATTTATAACTCGGTTGTTTTGATCATCTTCTCACTGGTGTTGGTGGTGGTGGGGCTTAACCCGGACTACGTCGTTCTCAAAGTTTTCTTCATAGTGCTCTTTGCGTGCATCATCATGAGCGCATTGATTTGGGTGGCTCTGACGATCACAGACCGCCTCGGCCAACCGGAAGATGCCCCCGGGTGGAAATCACCATTTATCGCGTCCGGTTTGAGTCTAGCCTGTATTTACCTCCTGTTTGTGACGCCGCCTCAAAGGACGATTTGGGTGTCGCTGTTCACCTCTCTGATTTGCACCTTCCTCCCACTCGCTTATTTTAATAGAACCTACAAAGATGGCGATCAACTCCGTTATCGAGACGTTTATTTCTTCGCCACATGCACCATTCTTCCCTGCGTTTCAATCGTAATTTCCTGCTTCAATTTGAGATACCTGTGCGAGGCGGGCTGATTTATGATCGCCGGCCTGCGGGGAAGTTAAGTTCGGCGCTTCCAGAGGGCGCGAAAGTTTCGTGTATTATCTCGGAGCGTTCAATCTTGATCGACGGTCGTGTCCCGATTTGCCGGGCGCGTGTAGAGTCTGGGGACGATGAGCATCACGAAGGCGGCACAGGGGTATTTGAAACGGTTGGAGCACCGGCTGCAACGGACGCGCGTCGGGGCGGGGCGTGCGACGTTTTCCAACTTCGGCGAGGAGCAGATTTTGCGGAAGTACATCGCGGAGTTGCTGCCCGCGGGCACGAGCCGGACGGCCGTGGACATCGGCGCGGGCGACGGCGTGCGCGGCTCGAACACTTACGCGCTGTTTCGCGAAGGCTGGCGGGGCGTGGGGTTCGAGGGGAGCAACCGCAAGGTCTGCAAGTTGGCCGCGGCCTACAAGCATTACCCGCAGGTGTCGGCCGCGAATTGCGTGGTCACGCCCGCGAACGTCTGCGCGCTCCTCACAGCCTACGACATCGAGCGCGAGTTCGGCGTGCTGTCGCTCGACATAGACAGCTACGACTACTGGGTGCTCGACGCCGTGCTCTCGGAGTTTCGCCCGCGCGTGGTGGTGACGGAGATCAACGAGAAGATTCCGCCGCCCGTGAAGTTCGTGGTGAGCTACGACCCCGCGTTTCAGATGACGCACCACTTCTTCGGCTACAGCATCCAGAGCCTCGCAGAGTTAGCCGCGCGCCACGGCTACGCCATCATCGAAGTGGAGTACAACAACGCGTTCCTCGCGCCGCGCGAGTTAGAAGGTGTGCGGCCGCTCGACGCCGCGCTCGCATACCGGCGCGGCTATCTCGAACGCCCCGACCGCCGCGAGAAGTTTCGCGCCAACGAGAACATGGAGATACTGCACACGCTCAGCCCCGCCGAGGCGGTCAACTTTCTCAACGAGTTTTATGCACAGCACCGGGGCAAGTATGAGTTGAGCGCGGGCGACGACGCGGCGGGCGACTCCGCCGGAAGCGGGGCGACGCCGGAGTCTTATACGCAGCAAGCCGACGAGTCGGTGCGGGAGACGGCGCGCGGCTAGAGTCGCGTGCGAACGAGGGGGAGGAGAAGAGTGTGGCGTTGTGGTTGATCCAGTGGGCGAAGACGCGTTCGGAAGAGAACCCGTTCGGCGTGCCGATCCCTAATTTCGCGCAGGTGACGAAGACGATCTACAGGGGCGCGCTGCCGGACGAGGAGGGCTACCGCGGCCTCATTGAGCGTGTCGGCGTCGAGCGCGTGTGCAGCATCATCGAGCACGAGGTGCGCGCCGACCGCGAACGCGCGCTCTCGGCCGGGATCAAAGAGTGGCGACACATCGCCTTCTCCGACCGCGACGCGCCCGCGCCCGAACGCGTCCGCGAGTGGCTCGACTACATCCGCACCGCCGACACGCACGGCGCGCTCTTCACACACTGTCGCGGCGGTCGGCATCGCACGGGGATGCTCGTCGCCGTCTACCGCGTGACCGACTGCGGCTGGACGAAGGAACAGGCGTTCGGCGAGATGCAGAAGTACGGCTGGTACAGCGCACTCGGCCATCGCCCCTTGCGCGACTGGTTCTTCCACACATTCGATCCAAAGGACTTTAAAGTGGATTCATCAAAGCCGGAATGAAGGACGTCTGCGCTTGTCTCTTTTTGTTCACACCGGGCTGCATCTCGCTCCTAATGTACACACTGGCCGCGGGCGAATTTGTCAGCGTGTGCGAATTGCTCAACGATAGAGACGGGCACGGCAATTGCTCCTTTATGTTGCCAGACTCAAGAGAGATGCCTCTTTAGATCATTAAATTCGATCTGCAATCGAGGAACGTAATCATCTCCAGACTTGAGCGGGATGAGATTGCCAAGTTCATCAATGACGGTCTGAAGTTTGATCTCTCGCCCCCGCTACTCCTCACTTCACCCCTTCTAAGTAAATGGCAATTCCAGCTGCAAAGGAGAGCATCCTATGTCTTGGACTAGCGTACAAGCAACGCAAAATGGGAATACGACGCTGACTTACACGATTTCGGGAAGCGCGCTTTCGGTGGCGGATGATGTCGTCATCAGAGGGGTCTCGGGAAGTTCCGGGATCAGACTCAACAGCGTGACGCTGTTTTTGAAGCCGACGCGCTACAAGGCCTCCGTCTCCATCATCGGGACGGAGCAGGTGAAATTCAAGTTTTCGGCCGAAGAGATGGACTAGACTCTAACTCTTGTCACGCCACTCACGTTTTTGACGACTGCTAACACCGGAAGAGAGGAAATCCCATGAAAGTTCAAATCGTGCGCGACGCGCACGGCAAAGTCATCGGCACGACGGAGGTCGGGAAAGACAGCGAAGTCTCCGTCAAGCCGGACTTGGAAAAAGGCCACACCTCCGAAGAGATCAGCGCCACGGATCAATACGCGCACGATCTCGGCGGCTTCTACAAACAGCTCGAAGCCAAGAAAAAGTAGGGACGGAGAGCCGGAGGGCAGGGGTCGCCGCCTCTGCCCTTTTTGCGCCATTTTCCTTCAACCTTGAATGCTCTCTTCGCTGATTCGTTTCAACGTGTCGAGGCGGGCGCGGATGGCGCGTGTGAAGGTGTCACGCTCTTCCTCAGTCGCGCCGCTCGCGCAGAGGCCGTCGCGCAGTTGCGCGTCCGTGATGCGCCCGATGTATTGGTAGAGCCAGCGCACGTCTTCGACGGTGATCCGGTCGCGCGCTTCCGCCGTTCGTTGGCCGAGGTAGCTCCAACTGACCAGACCGTCCTCGCCGATGCCCGTCACGAACTCCGGCGTCTGCGCCTCGTACCCGGCCGCGTCCCACTTGCTGCGAAACAGATTGCTGCCCCACTTGCCCATCGAAGCGCCCCAGTCAATGATCAAATAGCGCGCTTCGACCAGACCCCCCGCGAGCGCGTACTCGAAGACCGCCGTGTTCGAGCCGCGCGCCACGTCGCGCACGTCCTTGTTGTCCCAGTTCGACGTGAGCATCAACATGATCTTGAGGCCGTTGAGTTCGAGCGTGCCGACGAAGGGGTTGTCGTCCCAAGCCCAGCCGTGCTCGTCGAAGAGTTTCGTCACGCCCTCCTCATCGAGTTCGAAACGCGCGTCCGCGAACTTGCAATCCTCGCCCACGCACGCGCGCGCACGCGTCAGTTCGGCCGCGCCTTCGATGCGCCCTTCGGGGATGAAGTAGGCGACTTCGACGTAGTAACCGGCCGCCCACGCCATGCGCGTGGCGAAGGTTTCGGAGCGCACCTCGTCGCCCCACTTGACGCGCCACACGCGCCCGCGCGCGTCGCGCACGGACACGCAGGGGTTTGATCCAGCAGCGTGTTCGGCGACGAACTCGAAGGGCGCGGCGGGCGCGCCGTCTCGGCCGCCGGGGCCTGCGTGGAAGTCTAGTTGTTCGACCGCGCCGGGGTCGCGCCAGAGGCTCTTGCGGTGGGCGCGCTGCGGCGGCGGCCCCGCGAGTTTGAGCTTGTAGACGGATTTCGCGCGCCAGATTAAATAGACGCACGCGATGACGACGGCCGTGCCGCCGATGCCGATGTAGATGATCTTGAGTAACGTGTCCATACGTCCCGTGTTCGTCTCGCTGTCAGTTCGCTGCCGGTTGATTCCTTAAAATCTACTATAGCATCTGCTACTCTGGGCGGGCAGAAGGAGGACACTCCGGCGCGCGCCCGCGCGTCGGGACGAAACCGATGAACAGAGAATGGCCGGAGAGTCTGCCGGTCGTGCAGGTGCGCGTGGCGCGCCCGACCGGCCGCCTGAGTGAGTTGAAAAAATTCTACTGCGAAGGCGTCGGCCTCGAAGTGATTGGCTCGTTCGAGGGACACTCAGGATATTCCGGCCTCATGCTTGGTCTCCCCGGCCACGACTACCATCTGGAGTTCACCGAACACGAAGACGCACGCACAGACTACCCGCCGCCGTCTGCCGACAATCTGCTCGTCCTCTACATCCCCGACGCCGCGGCCGTCGAGCGCATCGCGGCGCGGCTCGCGGCGCTCGGCTACCCGGCGGTCGCCGCCGAGAACCCTTACTGGGACGCGCGCGGCGTGACGGTCGCAGACCCCGACGGCTGGCGCGTCGTCCTGATGAACACCGCCGGAATCTAAAGCGCGTCGCGGCACGAAACGCCGGAGAGCGTCCACAAAATAACGTCAAAGTTGAACTTTGCCGGGCGTTGAAAGCGTTATACGAATAGCCTCTTCGCGCACGGCGCGTCGAAGTGAGACGTTCAAGCTGTTATCATTAAGTTTCACTTGTTATGGACTTCGAGCCGCAAAATATTCTCGTCATAGACTTCGGCCAACTCGGCGACGTGGTGCTGAGCCTGCCCGCGCTCAACGCCGTGCGCGCGAAGTTTCCGCATGCGCGCATCACGGTCGCCGTGGGTAAGCCGGGCAAGCAGGTGGTCGAGATGTCCGGGGTGGCCGACGACACGCTCGTCGTGGATCGCGTCAGTCTGCGCGACGGGTCGAAGCCCGTCTCCGTGTGGCGCATCGCGCGGCTCGTCAAAGAGGTGCGTGCGCGCCGCTTCGATCTGGTCATTGACCTGCACAGTCTGTCCGAGACTAACTTGCTCGGCTTCCTGTCGGGCGCGCGCGCGCGGCTCTACGGCCGCCGCCCCACGCGCTCGCTCGACTTCCTCTCAAACTTTCGCCCGCGCCCCGTCGTCGAAGATCGCTCGAAGCACGCCGTGGATCGTTATCTGGATGTCGTCGCGCCGCTCGGCGTCGGTCAGGTGGCGCGCGTGCCGCGCCTGCCTGTGCGTGCGGAAGAGTTGCGCGCCGTGGACGAGTTACTGCGGAAGGCGCGCGCCGGGCGCGACGCGACGCTCGTCGGGATGTTTCCCGGCGCGGGACATCCGAGTCGCTGCTGGCCGCTCGCGCGCTTCGGCGAACTTGCCCTGCGACTCGAAAACAACGACGGCGTGCGCACAGTCGTCTTCGCAGGGCCTGAGGAACGCTCGCTCGTCAAACAGATGCGCGCCGAATTTCCGTCCTCCGCGATCATCTTCGACCGCCTGAGCATCCCCCAACTCGCGGCCGCCGCCGCGCGCATGTCCGTCTTCATCTCGAACGACACGGGGCCGATGCACATCGCCGCGTCGGTCGGCACGCCCGTCGTCATCCTGATGAGCGAACATCCCATGCTCGACGCCTACGTCCCGCCCGGCGAGCGTCACCGCGTACTCCACAAACAGGCCATCGCAGAGATCACGACCGGCGAGGCTTACAGCGCGACGCGCTCCGCCCTCACCGCCGAACGCGCCACATCTCTCTTCGCCAGTTAAACACTTCTCCGCCCGACGTCTGCCTTTTTCCCGCTAAATACGACATTCCCGCCGATTTTTGTCGGGGCGAAGTTTAGCCTAGACAAACTTTGTTTAAACATGGCATACTAATTTCGCTGCTGCCACAAAGCAGCGGAAGCGGGCGACTCAAGACAAAATCCACGCCCCGCGGACGAGCCGTCCAGCACGAACACCGGACAAAAGTTGAATAGCCAGCACCTGCCCCGTGCGGCTGTCTTCAGTCGTCGAGCGCATGTCCCGCGCGGCGCGTCCGGTGTCTCGCAAGCGACGCGGAAGGCTCGGCCGACTAGCGAAGCCAGCCCGTAGAAGTTTCCCCCTCACCACACACAACACTTTTGGAGTCAATCGCCATGCGCAAAAGCACCCCCATTCTGCTGTCCGCCCTGTTCCTCGTCGCGCTCAACATCTCCGCCGCGTCCGTCGTCCACGCGCGCCGCTTGCCCGCGGCTCTGCTGGCGTCGCCGTCGCACGTCGTCTCTGTCGCGGGCGACACGGAAACCGACCGCAGCCGCGACGGACTGCAAGGCCCCGTCCGGCGTGTTCGCACCGAGACCTCGAAACTGATGAGCAAGGGCGGGAAGCTGACCGAAGGCGCGCGCGTCGTGTTGGAGACGGCAACTTATGACATGAAGGGCGCGAAGATTGACACCGCTTATTTTCTCGGCGCGGGCGGCTCGCTCACGGGCAAGGAAGTTTACAAGTACGACGACCGCGGCAACATCGTCGAGATGACGCTCTTCAACACCGACGGCTCGGTCTTGAGCAAAGAGAAATACGATTACGAGTTCGACGCGATGGGCAACTGGACGCGGATGACGACCTCAGTCGCAGTCATCGAAAACGGCCAGATGAGTTTCGAGCCGACCGAAGTGACCTACCGCGTCATCGCCTACTACCTCGAAGACGCCACCGCCAAGAAACTCCAGACGGCCTCGCTCGCGAACAACACGAACGCCGCCGCGACCGTGTCGCCCGCAGTATTAACCGACAACAAACCGGCCGCCAACGTCTCCGCTCCCGTTCCTGCTCCTGCCAAGTCCGAACCCGCAGCGTCGCAGCCCAAGCTGACGGCCGCGCCCGCGAACTCCAACGTGGCGTCCCCCAAGTCTAACGCGGCAGTTTCAACCCCGAACGCGGCGGCGAGCAACAATGCCTCCGCGACGCCCGTGAAGCACGTGACGAACGCGCCCGCGCCGCCCGCGAGTTCCGGCGCGCCCGCCGCCGCCGCGACGACGGCGCTTTCGCTCGGCATGCCGAACGCCGCCACGCTGGCGGCCTCGAACAACACTAGCAGCGCGCCCGTCGTCAAGACGAACGACGACGTGCCCCCGCCGCCCGTGAAGCCCGCCGTCAGAGCCTCTCTGCGCCCCGTCTCCGGCGGCGTGCTCAACGGCAAGGCCGTGGAGATGCCGAAGCCCGTCTACCCGGAAGCGGCGCGGCGCTCGAAACTAGGAGGCGTCGTCACGGTGGAAGTGGTGATTGACGCGTCGGGCAAAGTGATCGGCGCGCGCGCCGTGAGCGGCCCGGAGATGTTGCGCGACGCCGCCGAGCGCGCGGCGCGGATGGCGAAGTTTACGCCCGCCCTGCTGTCCGGCCAGCCGGTGCGCGTCTCCGGCATCATCAACTACAACTTCTCGCTCTGATCTCAACCTCATATCCCCGACCACACCGAAGGATCAAAACAGATGGCATTCACCGGACAACTCAACGACCTCGCCTTGAGCGAGTTGATCGAATTTTTCTGCAACCAACGCAAGACCGGGCGTCTGAAAGTTGACTACGCGCTCGCCCCCGGCGTCTTCTTCATCAAGGACGGCGATCTCGTTGACGCGAAAGTCGGAGCATTGAACGGCACGGACGCCGTCTTCTTCGCGCTGACCTTGCCGAGCGCGTCGTTCGACTTCAGCGCGGGGATGCAGTCGTCGCGGCGCACGATCACGGAGTCGTGGGCGAGCGTCGTGCTCGAAGGCTTGCGCCGCATTGACGAGGGCATCCTGCCCGACGCCGCGCAGGCGTTCGCCAGCGAAGAGGAGATTGACGAAGCGACCATCGAATACCTGAACTGCATCGAGGTGGCGAAGGAAGAGGCGGCGGCGAAAGACGCGTCGCAGCAGGCTTCGGCCAAGTCGGCCAGCAGCGCGGCGAACGATTCCTTCCCGCTCTCGCAGACGCTCGAAGCCGCGCACAGCGGTGGCGGGAAAAGCAAGATGGTGTTTGCGGGCGTGGCCGCCTCGCTCGTCCTCGTCTGCGTCGTCGCGGCCATCCCGCTCAGCAAACGCTTCAAGAGTTCACCTGCGGCCACCAACGCCGCCTCCGCACCCGTCGTCACGCAAACGACGAACGACTCGACAACCGCTCAAGGCGGCGACAACGCGAGCGCATCAACGTCGGCCACGACCGACCCGAACGCCAGCGCCGCGCCGACGGCTGGTGCGGCCGAAGAAGAAGCCGCGCGCATCGCCCGCCGCGAACGCGAGGCGCGCTTAGAGCGTCAACGCAAACTACAGGAAGCGAAGAAGGACGCCGCCGCGCAAGCCTCCACGGACGCGGCCGCGCCCGAAGCCGCCGCGAAACCGGCGAGCGGGCCGAAGAGCGTTCGTGTCAGCATCACCTACGACGAGGCGGGGCGCGTCACGCAAACCTCAGTCGTCGGCTCAAGCCCCGGCGCGGAAGCCTACGCCTCGACCGCCGTCCGCGTCGCGCGCGGCCGACGCTTCCCCGCAGGCAAAGCCGGTTCGACCGTCGTCACGATTCCGATCAACTAATCGAACCAAAGGGAAACGGGCAAGGGGTAACGGGCAAGGGATAACGGGCAAGGGGTCACGGTTAAGACAAAGCATAGACAAGAAGCGGGGACAGCATTCAACTGCTGTCCCCGCTTTTTCTTTCCGGTCTGTTTTAACCTTTACCCCTTACCCTTTTCCCTTTTCCCGTTTTCCTTACTTCATCCCGACCATCCCCAACAACAGGAGCAGCGCGCGGTTAAGTGCGAGTTCGCGCCCGCGCGGGTCGTACCATTCGTCGAGCGTGTGCGAGTTGGCGGAGAGGCCGCCCGCGCCGACGGTGACGGCGGGCACGCCGAGCGAGATGGCGATGTTGGCATCGGTGGAGGAACAGTCGAGGCGCGGCGCGGAGCCGAGCGCGCGCGTGGCGGCTTCGGCGAGACGGACGAGCGGCGCGTCTTTCGGCGTCTCGCCGCCGGGGCGGTCGCCGATGAGTTTCATTTCGAGTTCGAGGGGCGGCGTCCGCGCGCGGCGCGCGGCGTTCTCCTCTTCGACGGCTTCACGCGCGGCGCGTCGGAAGTAGGCGTCGAGCCGCTTCAACTCGTCGGGCGATTCCGAGCGCAAGTCAACGTCCATCGCGGCCTCCTGCGCGATGCAGTTGACGCCCGCGCCGCCTTCGACGCGCCCGACGTTGAACGTGGTGCGCGGTCGCGCGGACGCAGGGTAAGCGATGAGCCGCGCGATGGTGCGACCGAGCGCGTGCACCGGGTTCGGCACGCCGAAGTCGCCCCACGAATGGCCGCCCGCGCCCGCCAAACGCACGCGGTAACGACGCGAGCCGACGGCGCGGTGCGTGATGCCTTCGATGCCCGGCCCGTCGAGACTGACAAAGGCGTCAATCTCGCGTGCCCACTCGCCCGCCGTCAACAGGTGTCGCGCGCCGCGCAAGTTGCCCTCGCCCTCCTCGCCCACCGTCCCGACAAACAAGACCGACCCTTCCGTCTCGATGGCCGACTCTTCGAGCGCGCAGACGAGCGCGAGCAGGGCGACGAGGCCGCAGCCGTCGTCTGCGATGCCGGGCGCAAGCATCCGCGCGCCCTCGCGCCGCACGGTGAAGTTCGTCCCCGCCGGGAACACCGTGTCGAGGTGCGCGCTGATGACGAAGAGCGGATGCAAACTCGCCCCGCGCCTGAGCGCGACGCAGTTGCCCTCGGCGTCAATCACCGTCTCACTCAACCCGCACTGGCGGAAGCGCGCCGCCAAGTATTCCGCGCGAGCCTCTTCGCCGAACGGCGGCGCGGGTATCTCGCAGATCGCCACTTGCTCCCGCGTGATCTCCTCCGCGTGCTCCGCGAAAAACTCGAACGCCCGCCGTACCCGCGGCGCGGCGAGCAGCTCGCGGACGATCTCTTCAGGGGCAATGGCCGTGGTGGGAAACATAGGAAAAGTGACAAGTGACAAGAGCAGTGACGAGTGACGAGAGGCAAGTAACAGGTGATAAGTTGAAGACAAGCTCTTTGTATTAACTTGTCACCTGTCACTCGTCACTAAACAAGCTGCCTCACCTCTTCTTCGTCGAGCACGCCCGACGCGCTCTTGGCGTGGTCGTAGATGCGGCCGACGCGTTCGTCGGTCGCTTCGATGCCGCGCGATTCGAGCCAGTAGACGACGTTCGACTTGCCGCTCATCGGGCCGACTTCGATCACCTGCCGCATGCCGAACAGTCCGGCGGGCACGCCCGAATAGATGAGGTCGGCCAGTTCCGTGTCGCCCTTCTTGAAACTCTTGATGACGGCCGCCGCGTGGACGCCCGTCGCGGTGCGGAAGGCGTCGCGGCCGAAGACCGGGTAGTTCACGGGAATCGTCCAGCCGCAACTCGACTCGGCCGCCTGACAGTAGTCGCGCAGTTTCGACAGGTCGTTGTCAATCCAGCCCATCAGTTTGAGGTTGACGAGCAGTTGATCCATCGGCGTGTTGCCGACGCGTTCGCCGACGCCGAGCGCAGAGCCGTGCACCTGATCAGCCCCGGCCTCGATGGCCGCGATGGAATTGATGACGCCCAAGCCCCTGTCCTGATGGCCGTGCCAGTCGAGGCGTATGCCGCCGCCCTCGTCCTCGATGATGCCCTTGACGAACGAGACGACGGCGCGCGCGCCGTCCGGCGTCGAATGACCCACGGTGTCGCAGACGCACACGGCGCGCGCGCCCGCGCGGATGGCCGCCGTGTAGAGCGCGCGCAGAGTGTCGGGGTCGGCGCGCGTCGTGTCCTCGGTCACGTACATGACGGGCAGCCCTTCCCCGATAGCGAACTTGATGGCGTCCTCGGTCAGTTGCAGCAACTTGTCGAGCGTCCAGTCTTCGGCATAGAAGCGCACGGGCGACGAACCGATGAAGGTGCAGGCTTCGATGGCGATGCCTGCGCGCTGCGAGATTTCGGCGATGGGGCGGATGTCGTTCTGGTGCGTGCGTGCGGCGCAGTTGGGGCGAATCTGCATGCGCTGTTCGGCGATCTCGCGCGCGAGACGTTCGACGCCCGCCGCGTGTGTGCCGCCCGCGCCAGGCAGTCCGATGTCGGCCGTGTCAATCTTGAGGTCGTTCATCAGGTGCAGGAGTTCTAACTTTTTCTCGACCGAAGGCTCGCAGACGGAGGGCGATTGCAGCCCGTCGCGCAGCGTCTCGTCGTCGAAACCGATGTGGCGACCGGGCGCGGGGTGCGACGGCGCGACGGTGTTCCAATCGTAGATCAATTCACTTGCGGGCACTTCCACTCACCTCCGTTGTACGGGAAAATTTCGCGCTTTGCGTGGCGTGTTCAGGATGAGTGAATTACAACAAGGGGCGTGGGGAAAGTCAAGCAGGTGTCATCCGGCACAGAGCGGCCGGATGCGCGCTTTTGACTCCGCGCCCGACTCTGTTATAGCCTTCGTCGCGCTTCAGTAGTGACGAACGACGAAGGCATCTCCCGCCCGTCACATCACGCTTACACGAAGTCGTCCGGCGACGCACAGGGGCAGTCCGTCCGCCGCTAATTTTCACCTCAGACAGGAATCGTTCACGGCATGGATGAGTTTATCGCACAGGGTAACGACGAGCACTTGAGCATACTGCACCGCACGACGCCGGGCTGGATCGAGGTGATCGCCGGTTCGATGTTCTCCGGCAAGTCCGAAGAGTTGATCCGCCGTCTGCGCCGCGCCAAGATCGCGCGCCAGCGCGTGCAGGTCTTCAAGCCCGTCGTTGACGACCGCTACTCGCTCGACCACATCGTCTCGCATTCCGAGATGCGACACGAATCGGGCGTGGTCGAGACGGCCGCCGAGATACTCGCGCAGGTGGAAGAGGCGACGGACGTGGTGGGCATTGACGAGGGGCAGTTCTTCGACAACGAACTCGTCTCGGTCGCCAATCAACTCGCGCGGCGCGGCCTGCGCGTCATCATCGCCGGACTTGATCAGGACTACACCGGCCGCCCCTTCGAGCCGATGCCGCAACTGCTCGCCATCGCCGAATACATCACCAAGACGCACGCCATCTGCGTCCGCTGCGGCCAGCCCGCCAACTACTCGCAGCGCATCGTCAACGTCGAAGGCCAGGTGGTCGTCGGCGCGGGCGATTCCTACGAAGCACGCTGCCGCCGCTGCTTCGTCCCGCACGCCGACGCGCCCACACAGTATATTGATAACGTCGGCTAACCAACGCTCCCGAACATCACAGCGACAACGCGTGTCTTCCCTTCGCGCCTTTGCGTGAGATGAATTTCTCGCAAAGGCGTAAAGGCGCGAAGATGAGTCGGCTTCTCGTTCGCCCGTCGCAGCGCGCGGCGTGGCAACTCGTCTAAGCGCGCGCGGAATCACATGCAAGAATTTTCCGCGAGCCTCGTTCAACGGAATGAACCCCAGATGTGTTCACAGTTCTGCCACGTTGAAGAACGAGGAGTATCGAGATGAAATCCCAAACGATGTTCAAGATTTTGCTGGTCGCCGTGCTGGCGTTCGCCCTGCCGCTCGGATTGTTCGCACACGGCACGCGCCGTCCCGCCGGACAGAAGCGCAGGCCGCCGACTGCCACCACGAACGACTACAAAATCTCCGGCCCTTACACGCACCACAACCTCGCGGTTTTTCTCATTCACGGTAAAGACAAACTCGGCGGCAAGACTTTCCTGACGCTGCAAGAGGCGCTCAAGCAGCGGAAGGTCGTCGTCTACGAGACGAAGAACGTCAACGAGTTGGCGATTGAAAATTTGTCGAGGTATGAAGAGGTGTACGTCCAGTCGGGCGACATCGTGAAGGGCGGGCAGCAGGATCGCATGCTCGGCGTTGACCTCATCGTGCCGCCGCGTTCGGGCAAGGTTTCGATCTCGGCCTTCTGCGTCGAGCAGGGACGCTGGCAGAAGCGCGGCCGCGAAGAGGTGACGCGCTTCGATTCTTCGACCGACCGCGTGGCGACGCGCGAGTTGAAGATCGCCGCGAACAAGTCGAAATCGCAGGGCGAGGTGTGGAGCAAAGTCGCGGAGGCGCAGACGAAGTTGAGCGCGAATGTCGGCTCGCGCGTCAACGCTCCGGTCTCGCAGTCGAGTTTCCAGTTGACGCTCGAAAACCGGCAGGTGCAGGAGACGGCCGACGCTTACCTCAAAGCCCTCGCGCACGTCGCCGACAACCAACCGGACGTGATCGGCTACGCCTTCGCCATCAACGGCCGTGTCAACAGCGCGGACGTCTACGCCGCGAACGCGCTATTCCGCAAACTCTGGCCGAGTTTGTTGAAGGCGAGCGCGGTCGAGGCCATCGCAGAGTTGCAGCGTGGTCAGAAGTTCGACGCGGTTGCGCCTAAGGACGTGGGCGCGTTTCTCGACGACGCCGAGACGGGCGCGGCCACCGAGAAGGACGTGACGAAGCGCGTGCAAGTGATCACGCGCGAGTCGAAGGTGAACCTCCTCTTCGAGACCCGCGACCGCTCCGCGGCGGGGCCGTGGCTGCACCGCAGCTACATTAAGAAGTAGACTCTTGAACCGTTGAAGGAGGAACGCGGAGCGTTGAAGTAAAGGCAGTTGCTTTCAGTTCAACGCTCCGCGTTCCTCCTTACAACGTTTCCCCCGCGTCCCGCGTTCTGTGCTATTCTTCCCCCGCCAATTCCCCTGCAATACAATCTAACGCTCGTGCGATTTTGCCCGACCACTTACAGGAGAAGACTTTTATGCGCGCACTGAAATTTTCCGGCACACTGCTCGGCGCGACACTCTTGCTCGCGCTCGCGGCCTGCCAGCCGCCCGCCGCCACCAACTCGAACGCCGTCGCAACGAACTCGAACGCCACGAACGCGAACGTGGCCGCCACGCCGACGATTTCCGCCGCCGCCATCGAGACGCGTGAGCCGGAGCAGTACAAGGCGACGCTCGTGTTCACCGCCACCGCCGAGGGTCAGTCGAAAGCTCTCCAACTGCCGATTGACGTGGCGCGCAGCGGCGACAACCGTCGCTACGCCTTCAACAACATTCCCGTTCTCGGTCAAGTCATCTTCCTCGACCGCTCCGACAAACGCTATCTCATCCTGCCCGGCCGCAAGCAGTACGCCGAGATCACGCCGGAGTTGATCGGCTTCGACGTGCGCTCGCTGACGCCGGGGCAGATGGTCGCGGTGCTGCAAAAGCAGCAGGGCGTCGAGCGCGTCGGCGAAGAGCAGCGCGAAGGGCGCACGGTCATCAAGTATCGCCACGCGACGACGGCCAAGACCGCCTCGGCCGCGGGCGACGTGGCGACCGAGAGTTTCATCTACGTGGACAAGGAGACCGGGCTGCCGCTCCACGCCGACCTGACCGGGCAGGCGACCGGCAACGTGCAGGGCGTCAAGCGCGCCTCGCTCGTCGCCGACATGCGCGACATTCAGACGACCGTTGACGCCTCGCTCTTCGAGTTGCCGACGGGTCTGACGAAGTTGAGCGAAGAAGAGATCAAGCAGCAGGTGTCGGCCATCGGCCAGTTCTTGCAGTTCGCCCTGAGCGCGATCAACGCGCAGAGCATGGGCGGCGGCACGACCACGACCCCGGCCACCACGCCGACTCCGGCCGGAGGCGCATCGCCCGCAACCGGCGCGACGCCCGCGATGTTCAAGCCCGGCGGCGGAGGCGGCGGCGCAAGCGCGTCGCCCGTCACGTCGCCGACGCGTTAGCACTGACGAGGTAAAAGAAACAGATGAAATATATTCTCCTGCTCCTCGTCGGGGCGTTGCTCGGCGCGGCCTTGACGTTCTACATCTTCGTGGGCGCGCCGCGCATGAAACAGGCGCAGACGGGCGCGCCTCTGCAAGCGCCCGACGCCGCGGGCGACCCGCCCGGCACGGCCGTCCTGACGCTCGACGAGAAGTTCTTCGACACGCTGCTCTCGACGATCTTCCGAGACCTGAACGCGCCCGCCTTCCGCCTCGCCACGATGCCGAAAGAGTCGCAGATGGCTTTGGCGCAACCCGCAGGCTTCCGCTTCGTGCAGGCGCAAGAAGGCGGCGGTGGCGGCTGCACGAATCAAGTCGTGGTTTCGCAAGAGGGTGGCGGCGTGCGCACGGGCGTGAGTTTGAAGAACGGTCAGATCGTCGCGCCGCTCGCCTTCAGCGGCAGCCGCGAGGTCTTCGGCAACTGCATGAACTTTCAGGGCGCGGCCGAGGCCAACATCACGCTCTACTTCAAAGCCGAGGAGCAGACGCTCTACGGCCAGATCACCATCGCGGGCGTGAACCTCGACGGCGTGTCGCCGCTCGCCAGCCCGTTCGTGACGGGCTTCGTCCAGACGGCGATCAACCAGAAGGTCAACCCGCTCGTCCTGATGCGCGGCGCGCAACTCTCTCTGAACATTCCCGTGCAGGCCAGCAACGGCACGCTCCGCGCGCAGGCCAAAGACGTGCGCTCCGAAGTCAAAGACGGCGCGCTGCGTCTCCACGTCACCTACGACTTCTCCGGCGCGCGTGCCGCCGGGAGCGCGCCCGCGCCACCGCAGAGTTAAGACGCCCCGCCGGTGTCAGTCCGAATTATCAACTAACGGGCGCAAGTTCACTCCGCGACTTGCGCCCGTTTTCTCATTACAGACTTCGAGGACGACGAGTTTGCGCCGGATGACGGACGAAGCGAAGCGTTGGCGTTGGGGCGTCTTGGCGGCGCTGGCCTTGGCCTTCGTCGCGCTCGTGCCGCAGTTGCACCTCTGGCGCGAACGCGGGCGCGCGTGGCACGGCGCGGACTTCTCCTTCTACTTCGACGAGGCCGCTTACGAGTCTTACGTTAACGCGCTCATCAAGGGACGCCCGCGACTGAACGACCCCTACACCGGGCGCGACGACAAAGCGTCTGCGCCGCAAGCCGAGTCGCTCTTCTCGATCCAGTTCATCCCTGCTTACGCCGTCGCTCTTCCCGCGCGCCTCTTCAACTTCTCGGCCGCCGCCGTCTTCATCATCTTATGGCCGCTCGCCGCCTTCGCCACCACGCTCGCGCTCACGCGCCTGCTCCACGCCGTCATCCACGACGAACCGGCGGCCGCCACGCTCGCGCTCGTCGTGCTCTGCTTCTGCACCTTCATCCAGAAGGCCGTCCGCACACTTCGCGGTTTAGAAACTTCCTACCTGCCGCTCCCCTTTTTGCGGCGCTACCTGCCCGCGCTGCCGTTCGCCTTCTTCTTCATCTTCTGCCTGCTCGTCTGGCGCGCCCTGACGACTGACGACCGCCGCGCCGCACGCGCGAACGCCGTCTTCGCCGGACTCACTTTCACACTGCTCGTCTATTCCTATTTTTACCTCTGGACGACCGCCGCCGCGTGGCTCGTCTGCCTCGCACTACTCTGGTTCGTCGCCGCCGACGCGCGCGACGAACGCCGCCGCGCCGCGCGCACGCTCCTCTTCGTCGGCTCAATTGCCGCCCTCTCGCTCGCGCCCTACGCGTGGCTGCTCGCGCGCCGCGCGCCGACGATGAACACCGTGCAAGCCCTCGTCCACACGCGCGCCCCCGATCTCTTCCGCACGTCGGAACTGCTCGGCGCGCTCACGCTCTCTGTCCTCATCCTCTGCGCGTGGCGCGGCCGGATCGCTTGGCGCGGCGAACGGGGCGCGCTCCTCGCCGCCTCGTTCGCGCTCACGCCCTTCGCCGTCTTCAATCAACAACTGCTGACGGGGCGTTCGCTCCAACCCGTCCACTACGAACAGTTCATCGCGAACTACGTCTCGCTGCTCTCGCTGACGCTGGCCTGCCTTCTCGTCCGGCGCGGTCATGCCGCGCGAGAGACTGGCGGGAGCACAACACAAGAGACTGACGTGGGTGTGGCGCATGAGACTGATGGGGGTGTGGCGCGTGAGACTGTTGGACGTGTGGGCATCTCGCGAAAAGTTTTGGCGGGAGTCGCGCTTGTCGCGCTCGGCTGGGCGTCGGTCGAGGTCGTCGTCGCGACGCGGCGCGCGGCGCAGTTAAACTTGTGGGTGGACGAGGTGCGGCCGGTCTACCTGCGCCTGTCGGAGATGGCGCGCGAGCGTGGCGTGGAACTCGAACCGAGCACGGGGCGGCCGGTAGTTTTCTGCCCCGACATCGCGCTCGCCAACCGCCTGCCGACAGTCGCGCCGCAGGCCGTGCTCTGGGCGCCGCACATGTTCGTCTTCTCCGGCGTCACACTCGCCGAAGAGAAGGAGCAGCTCTACCAGCAACTCTACTACTCGAACATTGACGCCGCGCACTTCAGCGACTTCATCAGCCGCCCGCACCCCTACCGCACCGCCGTCTTCGGCTCGGCGCGCGTCCTCAACGGCCTCGACCCGAACCGCGCACCCATCACGCCCGCAGACCTCGACGCCGAAACACGCGCCTACGCCGACTACATCAATTCTTTCGCCCGCGAGCGCGCCGCACGCACACCGCTCTCCTACGTCGTCACCATCGCCGCCGCACAAATTGATCTGGGAAACATTGACCG
>JAVEDE010000124.1 GCA_030841105.1 Pyrinomonadaceae bacterium | reverse complement strand
GCAGCGTTCGCTGATCCATTTCAACATCGGCGACGACCGCATGCCGCGCGAGATGATCCGCGCGCTCGGCCTTCTCAAACAGGCCGCCGCGCTCGTCAATGAAGACCTCGGCAAGTTGCCGCCCGATAAGGCGCGCCTCATCGTCGCCGCCACCGACGAGGTGATCGAAGGCAAACTCGACGACCATTTTCCCCTGCGCGTGTGGCAGACGGGGAGCGGCACGCAGACCAACATGAACGCCAACGAGGTCATCTCCAACCGCGCCATCGAAATGGCGGGCGGGCGCATGGGCAGCAAAGAACCCATCCACCCGAACGACCACGTCAACATGTCGCAGTCGTCAAACGACACTTTTCCCACCGCCATGCACATCGCCGCCGCCGAGCGGATGAACAAGTTGATCCCCGAAGTCGAGCGGCTGCACGCGGCCATTGACGCGAAGGCGAAGGAATACTGCGACGTGGTGAAAATCGGGCGCACGCACTTGCAGGACGCGACGCCCTTGACCGTGGGGCAGGAGATGTCCGGCTGGGCGAGCCTCGTCGAGCGCGACATCGAACGCCTGCGGATGGTCTTGCCCGGCCTCTACGATCTCGCCATCGGCGGCACGGCGGTCGGCACGGGTCTGAACGCGCACCCGGAGTTTGCCGAGCGCGCCGCACGGAAGATCGCGGAGTTGACGGGGCTGCCCTTCAAGTCGCACCCGAACAAGTTCGCCGCGCTTTCGGCGCACGACGAGATGGTCTTTGCCAGCGGCGCTTTGAAGACGCTCGCGGGGTCGCTCATGAAGATCGCGAACGACATCCGCTGGCTCGCTTCGGGGCCGCGCGCGGGCTTCGGCGAACTCGTCCTGCCGGAGAACGAACCCGGCTCTTCGATCATGCCCGGCAAGGTCAACCCCACGCAGTCGGAGGCGATGACGATGGTCGCCGTGCAGGTCTTCGGCAACGATGCCGCCATCGGCTTCGCCGGGTCGCAGGGCAACTTCGAGTTGAACGTCTTCAACCCGGTGATGATCCACAACCTGCTCCACTCCATTCGCCTCATCACAGACGCCTGCCACGGCTTCGTTGACTACTGCGTCAACGGCATCGAACTCAACCGCGAGCAGATCAAGGCGCATCTCAACAACTCGCTCATGCTCGTCACCGCCCTCAACCCCCACATCGGCTACGACCGCGCCGCGCAGGTCGCCAAGAACGCGCACAAAAAAGGCATCTCCCTGCGCGAGTCGGCCGTCGCCCTCGGCTTCCTGACGGGCGAACAGTTCGACGAGTACGTCAAACCGGAAGAGATGACGCACCCGTAAGCGCTTTGGGGCAAAAGTGAAAGGGTAAAGGCGATAGAGTTGCACTAACATGGCGGAATCAGGAGAGGTGTGGAGAAGACGCTCCAAGTGCTGAACCGGATGCAGGCCGATGGGCTGATAGAGCAGTATGCTATCGGCGGAGCGATTGCGGCCACCTTTTACGTCGAGCCTATTTCGACCTTCGATCTGGACATTTTCTTTACCGTCGTTGGGGCGGCCGACAAGTTTCTCTCGCTCACCCCGCTCTACGATTATCTTGCCGCTCTAGGTTATCAGGCCGTGGGCGAAGCGGTCGAGATTGAAGGCTGGCCGGTGCAGTTTCTTCCGGCTTTCACCCTGCTCCTTGAAGAGGCTCTGTCACAAGCCGAGGCCATCCGGTTCAAAACTACCCCTACACGCGTCATGCGTGCGGAGCATTTAGTGGCGGTGATGTTACAAACAGGGCGACCGAAGGATTATGCCCGCATCATTCAATTTCTCGAAAACGAGGCCGTCGAGTGGTCGCGGCTCTCGGACGTGCTGGCGCGGCACGATCTAGCTGGACAGTGGAAAGAGTTCAAACGCAAATTTAACTTATGATGGACGACACAGATATAAGCGAACTGTTGCAGCAGAGACAGGCGCGCAGGCGACGACTCGCACAACTTTCATTCGAGGAGAAAATAGAGATCGTCGAACGTTTGCGTGAGCTACGGCTCAATCGCGATGTGATGTCCGCGCACCGCGTCAATGCGGAAGACGCGATTAAGGATGAAGGAAATAGGCGCGACTCGATATCTTAGGCATCAAGTTCACTCGCTCTAACATTTGCTTTTCCTTTCTCTTTACCTCTTCTCCTTTGCCCCTCCCCGCGCCTCAAACACACATCCGCGCGTCACTCTTTTGCATCTAAATATTCGCCCGCGTCGTTCTATTTTGTAGCGTGCGCGGGCGGCAAAGCGAGTGCTTGCGCAATGTTTCTCAAAGTGAGATAGTTTTCGTTTGCGGCGGACGACGCCGGACGCGCGGGTCGCGCCCGTGGAGGTGTAAGGCCGCCTGAGGAGGACGAAGCATGACTGTGGCAACTTTAACGAAACCGCCCGTCTTGGAAGACTATTTCGGGCTGTCGGATGCGGAGTTGCATGAGCGCATCGAGGCGGCGCGCGCCAAACTCGGCGAGCGGCTCGTCATCCTCGGCCACCACTACCAGCGCGACGACGTGATCGTCCACGCAGACGTAACGGGCGATTCCTTCAAACTCTCGAAGCTCGGCGCGGAGCGCGACCGAGCGGAGTTTATCGTCTTCTGCGGCGTGCATTTCATGGCGGAGTCGGCCGACATTCTCTCCGCGCCGCACCAGAAAGTGATCCTGCCAGACCTCGGCGCGGGCTGTTCGATGGCCGACATGGCTTCGGCCGAACAGGTCGAGGACGCTTGGGATCAACTCGCAGCGGCGGGCATCCTCGAAGACTTCCGCGTGATGCCGATCACGTACATGAATTCGACCGCCGCGATCAAAGCCTTCTGCGGCAAGCACGACGGCGTGGTCTGCACTTCGTCGAACGCCGTGCCGCTCTTCGACAAGAGTTTGAAGGAAGCGGACAAGTTGTTCTTCTTCCCCGACCAACATCTGGGGCGCAACACGGGCGTCAAGTTCGGCATCCCGCTCGAACAGATGGTGGTGTGGGATCCGTTTCAAGAACTCGGCGGCAACACGGTAGAAGCGCTGCGCGGCGCGCGTCTCATCCTGTGGAAAGGCCACTGCTCGGTGCACGGGCGTTTCCGCGCGTGGCACGTGGATCAGGTGCGCAAGGAGACGCCGGGCATCAAGGTGCTCGTTCACCCCGAATGCGTGCGCGAGGTGGTGGAGAAATCCGACCTGAACGGCTCGACCGAGTTCATCATCAAGACGCTCGAAGCCGCGCCCGCCGGTTCGTCTTGGGCTGTCGGGACGGAGGTGAATCTGGTCAACCGCCTCGTCCAGCGCTTCCCGGACAAGCACATCCGCCTGCTCGCGCCCGACCTCTGCATGTGCGCGACGATGTATCGCATCGCGCCGCAGAACCTCGCGTGGGTTTTGGAATCGCTGCTCGCGGGTGTCGTGCCGAACCAGATCACCGTGCCGGAAGAGACGGCACGCTGGGCGCGCGTCGCCCTCGACCGGATGCTGGCGATCAAGTAGAAGAAGTGATCGGTGATGGGTGATGAGTGAAAGACTAAAGTTTTTAACTCATTACTCATCACTTCGTTAAGGAGACGGTTTTGGCAGACCCGAATGAACGTTACCCGGATAACGCGCCGGGTGGATATTACGTAGACAGTAACTGCATTGACTGCGACGTGTGTCGCGACAGCGCGCATGAGAACTTCAAGCGCAACGACGACGGCGGCTACTCGTTCGTCTACAAGCAACCGGAGACGAAGGCGGAGCGCGAAGAGTGCGAACGCGTCCGCGAGGAATGTCCCGTCGAAGCCATCGGCGACAACGGTTAAGAGTCACTTTACGGATCAATAAACTCACGAAAGGCCGCGCGGCAAGTTCTCCGTGACAGGACTTACCTTGCGGCCTCGCTTGTTGGGCTTTCATCCGGCGCGCGTCTCGCCGAACAGGCGACGGATCGTATCAACCAACTCGATCAGGTTGTTCGGCTTCCGCAAGAACGCGTCCGCCCCCGCCTCGCGCGCCTCGCCTTCGAGGTCTTCCAGCGAGATGAGGATGATCGGCGTGGGTTGACGGTGCGGCATGCGACGCACGCGGCGCACGAGTTCCAGCCCGTTGATGCCTCGCACCTCGTGGTCAAACAGCAGCAAGTCGAAATGCTCCTTCGAGCAATCGAGCGTCGCCCATGCGTGCACGCTGTCCGGCGTCGCCTTGACGTACCACCCGGCGAACTCCAACACGTCGCAGACCAACTCGCGCAGCCGCTCGTTGTTTTCGAGGTAGAGGATGACGCGTGGACGCGGGATCACCATAGTTGTCCTTCCATCGGTGAGAAAAGGATACGGGAGCGACGCGCTCTCTGGTATGATGCGCGCGCTCTATCTTTGAAAATCAACTGGCAACGGTCGCATTGAACAGCTCACCCTCACCCACTCACGAGTGATGAGCGTCGCCACGAAGCAGAGACTTTCTACTTTCTTGGTGACAACTAAATGCGCTGCCCTGCTAGATACCATCGTATCTAGCAGGAGGGTTAATGTCAAGGTTGGTTTTCCGTCGGGAGGCATCTCCTGATGGGAAACACCTCCCGCACTAAGGCCGCCCGGTTAGGGGGAAAGTTGCTTCGTATTCGCGTCGAGTTGGGTTTATCTCAAAGCGGTATGCTTGAGCGTTTAGGCTTTAGCGAAGAGTTGTTTCGTAGCAACGTCTCGCAATACGAACTCGGAACGCGCGAGCCGCCGTTGCCAGTCCTCTTGGAATACGCACGCGCAGCGGGCGTTTACGTGGATGATCTGATTGACGACGAGTTCGATTTGCCCGCTAAGATTCCCGGCACGGTGAGACACGAAGGAATTAAACGCAAGGCGGGCGCGCGTAGCAAAAAGCGTTGACTAGCATGAACAATAACAAGGTTGGCTTTCCGTCGGGAGGTAACTTCTGATGGCGCGTGTGCCTCGTCCTAAACCCGCAAGGCTGCCTGAGAAGTTGCTGCAAATCCGCCTCGCGCTTGAGCTTTCACAGGATGGGATGCTTCAACGGTTAGGACTTGGTGAAACACTCTCTCGGACTACGGTGTCTGCTTATGAGGTCGGAACAAGTGAACCGCCGCTTCCGGTCTTGTTGGAATATGCGCAGTCGGCGGGCGTATGGGTAGATGTGCTGATTGACGATGAACTTGACTTGCCCGGCAAGCTGCCAAGTCCGACGAAGCACGAGGGAATTAGGCGAAAGGTCAGCGCGCGTGCCAAGAAGCATTGACTAGCACGAACAAGGCCAAGGTTGGTTTTTCGTCATGAGGAATCTCCTGATGGGAAGGTCTGCGCGACGTAAGCAAGAGCGGCTTGGCGAAAAACTTCTTCAGATTCGTCTCGCGCTGAACCTCTCACAAAATGGGATGCTTGAGCATTTAGGACTTGGCGAAGACCTCTATCGCAATAATATTTCCAGCTATGAGCGCGGAGAGCGTGAACCGCCGCTGCACGCGCTATTGAAATATGCGCGGTCGGCGGGCGTGTGGGTAGATGTGCTGATTGACGATGAACTTGATTTGCCCGGCAAGTTGCCAAGTCCGACGAAGCACGAAGGGATCAGGCGCAAGGCTGGCGCGCGTAGCAAGAGGCGTTGAGTAGCACGCGCAAAAGGAACACTCATTGTCGCCCGCAGTTGATCACAGAGATAACTGCGGGCGGCTTTTATGTGCGCGCGGCGGTTCAGACGACGATTTTGATCCAGCCGTCTTCGATGCGGACTTCGTAGGATTGGATGTGGGCGTCGGGGCGGTTGAGGCATGCGCCGGTGGAGAGGTCGAAGCGCCAGCCGTGCCAGTCGCATTCGACGGACGCGCCGCAGAGGTTGCCGTCGGCGAGGGGCGCGCCGCGGTGTGGGCAGAAGTTTTCGACGGCGTAGAAGCGTCCCGCGACGTTGTAGAGGGCGAGTTCCGCGCCGCCGTCGAGTTCGACGGTCGCGCCGCGCCCCGGTGGTACGTCCTCGACGCGGCCGACGGTGACGAGCGCGCCCGTGCGTGCGGGGCGTTTGAAGTTTTGATAGGCGGAATCGAAGGTTTGCATTGGTGTGGGAGAGCGTAACAAAATGGTCGGTCGTTAGGCAAAAGCGCGCAAGGCGCGGGCGGGGCGCGCGTTCTTGAAGGGCGGGCGCGAAACGGGAATCTTCCCGCGCGCCGGGTCTATCGGACGGTACTCTCTCGCCGTCGCCCGGACGCGACTCGCGAACGCGGACACACATGCGGGAAAGGAAGAAGGAGAGATGATGAGAAGAAGCAGATTGATGTCGGCGGCGTGTGTCGCCGTGTTGAGTTTGATGTCCGTCGCGCAGCAGCAGGCGTCGGCGCAGCAACAGCAGCAGGTCGCGGCGGGCGCAACGGTTGAGCAGAAGGCGGGCGCGGCAGTGGCGTTTGGGACGACGCGCGTGGTCGTCTCCGGCGATGCGTTAGTGCAGGCGCGACCCGATACGGCGATGATCTCTGTGGCGGTCGTGACGCAGGCGCAGACCGCGCTCGCGGCGCAGCAGGAGAACGCGCGGCGGAGCGAGACGATGGTGCGCGCGCTCAAAGCGGCGGCGGGCGCGGGCGCGGAGGTCGAGACGAGCGGCTACAGTTTGCAGCCGCAGTACACCTACCGCGAGAACCAGACGCCGCTCATACGCGGCTACGAGGCGCGCAACACCGTGGCGGTCACGCTCGGCGACCTCTCGAAAGTCGGCCCCGTGATTGACGCGGCGACCGCCGCCGGGGCGAACAACATAGACAGTCTCTCCTTCACCTTGCGCCGCGACGAACCCGCGCGCGATCAGGCGTTGGCCGCGGCGACGCGCGAGGCTCTGCGCAAGGCGCAGGTGATGGCCGTCGCGCTCGGCGGGCGCGTGGGGCGCATCGTCGAAGTGCAAGAGGCGAGCGCGGGGCGTCCCGTGCCGATTTACGACCAGCGTGCGGCGCGCGGCGGCATCGCGGGGAAGACGATGGAGATGGCGCAGACGCCCGTCGAGATCGGCACGCTCGACATACGCGCGCAGGTGCAACTCGTCGCCGAGATCAACATGGAGCGGTAGGCCGAGTCGGCAGGGCGAAAGTAGAAAGGCGAAAGTAGAAAGTCGGAACTAGAAAGGCGGAAGTGTGGAAACAGGGGCGCGTCGGCCTTTGTCTTCACTTCCGCCTTTCGCCTTTCGCCCCGCAGTCTCTTATAATCGCGGGTGTTCCCCTCGAAGTCGAAAAAGAGCGCGAGAGGCGCGCGCCGTCGTCGGATGCCGGGGTGCGCGTTTGGCTCGCGGGCGGGTTGCATGCGACGCGCGCCGGTTCAGGTCGCACGGCGCGGGCGCAAGTTATCTTCGTAGATGTTTCAGGAGGAGATTATGTCGAGATACCGTGATGACAGGGACGACGATGTTTACGCAGACCGGCAACGCGCGCGGCGCGGCGACTACGACGAAGATCGCGGCGCGCGCGGCGGCTACGGCGACGACCGGCGCGGCGGCGACTTTGGCGGAGGCCGCGAGTACTACGACGACTACGGGCGCAGGCGTGGTGCGGGCGGCTACGGCGGCGAGCGCGACGACTATCGCGACGAACGCGAGCGCGGCGGCGGCGATGCCTACGGCGCGCGGCACAACGAGGGGCGCGACTACGAGGGGCGCGAGCGGCCGCGCCGTTACGAAGAAGACGAACGCGAGGGGCGTTCGATGTATGAAGAGGGCAGAGACTTTTTGCGCGGGCGGCGCAGTAGTAGTAGCGGCGGCCGTGGTCGCGTCGAGGGGCGGCGCGGCGCGACGCGCTCGCACGTCCGTTGCCGCGACATCATGACGCGCGACGTGACGGTCGCCACGCGCGACACGTCGCTCGAAGACGTTGCCCGCCTGATGAAGAACGAGGACACGGGCGTCATCCCCGTCGTGGATCGAGCCGAGGAGACGAACACCGGGGCGAACCCCACGGCGGGCACAACCGCGACAGACACGACGGGCACGAGTGCAGGTACGAGTGTGGAAGCGCGACGCGTTCACGCGACGATCCACGGCAACGGGCGGCTCGTCGGCCTGATCACGGATCGGGATATCGTGGTGCGCGCCATCGCCGAGGGGCGCGACCCGCGCACGACGCGCGCCGAAGAGATCATGACCGAAGAGGTGCACACCGCGCACCCGAACGACCGCGTCATCGAAGCCATCCGCAAGATGGGCGACAAGCAGGTGCGCCGCATCCCCATCGTGGATCAGGATCGCACGCTGCGCGGCATCATCTCGATGGCCGACGTGGCCTTGGAAACGAACGACGACCGCGAACTGGCCGAAGCACTCGAAGAGATTTCCAGCGGCTCTTCGTTCTGGAACAGAATCTTTGGATAGCAGAGTGACAATAGGAGAGTGACAAGTGACAGGTGACGAGTGACAAGAGAAAACAGTCGAATCGTTAGTGGATGAGGACAAGGCTCGTCTATCCACGTTGAAGATAGTTTCCGTCTATCCGCATTAACGATTCGCGCGGTTTACGTTCTTGTACTAACTCGTCACTTGTCACTCGTCACTCGTCACTGTTTTCTTATGGCAAAATCAATCGAGCGTTATTTGCGTTTTATGCCGGTGACGAAGCCGGGGCGTCTATGCGAGCGGCACTGGTCGCCCCCGGCCGACGTGTACCGGACGCGCGACGGGTGGCTCGTCAAAGTCGATCTGGCGGGGGTCAGCCCGGACGAGTTGGAGATCACGATCGCCGGGCCGATGCTCGTCATCGAGGGCACGCGCCGCGACACCTCTTGCAGCGAGACGATCTCGTATCATCAGGTGGAAATCTCTTACAGCCGCTTCGAGAAGACGCTGCGCTTCCCTTGCCCGATCGAAGGGGCGCGCATCGAGAGCGACTATCAGGACGGTCTGCTGCTGCTCCGCCTGCGCAGCCCGCAGGAGTGTGAAGAATAGGGGAAGCGTCAGATGTCCGCAGTCAGTTGTCAGTTGCATATGATCATCACACGAGTTACTAAAGGCGGATGTGAACAACTGATAACTAACGACGAACTATTGACCAATTATTATGGCTGAAAACATCACCACGGCGGCGGGCACGGAAGCCACGTCGCAGCAGACGCCCGCCACGCCGTTCGAGATCGCGGTGCTGCCGTTGCAGAACACGACGCTGTTTCCCGGCACGGTCGTGCCGCTGGCGGCGGGTCGGCCGCGCTCCATCGCGGCGGTCGAGGCCGCGCTCGCGCAGCCGGAGAAGTTGCTGGCCTGCGTCAGCGTGCGGCCGGGCAAGGGCACGGAGGCGGAAGCGACGCCCGAAGAGATTTACGGCGTGGGTACGCTCGTCATGGTCAAGCGCATGTTCCGCGGCGAGGACGCCTTGCAGATCATCGTGCAGGGCACGGAGCGCGTGCGCGTCCTCGACTGGACGCAGACCGATCCTTACCTGCGCGCGCGCGTCGAGGTGTTGCCGCCGCTCGCAACGGTTGACCAACAGGAGGTCGAGGCGTTGCAGCGCAACGTGCGCGTCTTGATCGAACGCGCGCTGGCGATCCTGCCGCAAGTGCCGCCCGAAGTGCGCGCCGCCGTGATGGGCGCGCAAGAGCCGACGCAGATCGCTTACTTCCTCGCCTCCGTCCTCAACCTCGGCGTCGAGTACGAGCAGGCGATGCTCGAAGCCGAGACGACCGACGAGTTGCTGCGCCTCGCGCACGTGCGTCTCGCGCGCGAAGTCGAGATCATGCAGTTGACCTCGAAGATCGCGAGTGAGGCGCAGACCGAGATGGACAAGGCGCAGCGCGAATACGTCCTGCGCCAGCAGATGAAGGCCATCCAGAAGGAACTCGGCGACGAGGACGGCGAGGGCGCGGAGGCCGCGTTGATGCGCGAGCGTCTGGCCGAGGCCGATTTGCCCGACGAGGTACGCACAGAGGCCGAGCGCGAACTCAAGCGCATGGAACGCCTGCCCGCCGCCGCGCCCGACTATCACGTCATCCGCTCTTATCTGGAGTACGTGCTCGAACTGCCTTGGCGCAACTCTTCCGAAGACCGTCTCGATCTGGCCGAAGCGCGACGCGTGCTCGACGCGGATCACTACGGGCTGGAAGACGTGAAGGAACGCATCCTCGAATTTCTCGCCGTCGTCAAACTGCGTCCCGACTCGAAGAGTCCCATCCTCTGTTTCGTCGGCCCTCCCGGCGTCGGCAAAACGAGCCTCGGTCGTTCGATTGCGCGCGCGCTCGGCCGCGAGTTTGAACGCTTGAGTCTCGGCGGCATGCGCGACGAGGCGGAACTGCGCGGCCACCGTCGCACCTACATCGGCGCGATGCCCGGCCGCATCATCCAATCTTTGCGGCGCGCGAAGGTGAACAACCCCGTCATGATGCTCGACGAGATTGACAAACTCGGCGCGGACTTTCGCGGCGACCCGGCGAGCGCGCTCTTGGAGATTCTCGACCCGCAGCAGAACAACACGTTCCGCGATCACTATCTCGACCTGCCCTTCGATCTGTCGAAGGTCTTCTTCATCGCGACGGCCAACCAACTCGGCCCCATCCCGCCGCCCTTGCGCGACCGCATGGAGATCATCTCGCTCGCGGGCTACAGCGATCAGGAGAAGCTGCACATCGCGCTGCAATACCTCGTGCCGCGACAGGTGAGCGAGAACGGGTTGCGCCCCGAACAGTTTGAGATCACGAACGCGGCCATCATGCTCATCGCCGAGCGTTACACGCGCGAGGCCGGGGTGCGTCAACTCGAACGCACCATCGGCTCGGTTGCGCGCAAGGCCGCGTTGAAGATCGCGACGGGCGAAGCGACGGCCGTGCGCGTTGACGCGGGCGACATCAAAGAGTTTTTGGGCGCGCCGCGTTTCTACCCGGAGGAGGCGCGCAAAGAACTCCCCGCGGGCGTGGCGACGGGCATGGCCTGGACGGAGATGGGCGGGCAAATCCTCTTCATCGAAGCGACGCTGTTGCCCGGCGGGCAGGGCTTGACCATCACCGGACAACTCGGCGAAGTGATGCAGGAGTCGGCGCGCGCCGCGCGCTCCTACCTCTGGTCGCACGCCTCCGAGTTCGGCATCCCGCCGGAGATGTTCAAATCCTACGGCGTCCACCTGCACGTCCCGGCGGGCGCGATCCCGAAGGACGGCCCTTCGGCGGGCGTCGCCATCACGGCCGCGCTCGCTTCGTTGATGACGGGGCGGCGCGTCAGTCATAACACTTCGATGACGGGCGAGATCACGCTCTCCGGTCTGGTCTTCCCCGTCGGCGGCATCAAGGAGAAGGTGCTGGCCGCGCACCGCGCAGGGATCAGGCGCATCATCCTGCCCTCGCGCAACGAGGCCGACCTCGAAGAGATTCCCGCGGAGGTGCGGCAGGAGTTGGAGATCGTCCTCGTCGCGCGCATCAGCGAAGTGCTCGACGCGGCGTTGGAGAAACTCGTCGCCAACCCGCCGCCCCCGCCGCCCGCGAGCGTGGACGCCGCCGCGCGCAATCAACCGACCGGAACGCCAGCGCAACCCGAAGCCCTGCGCGTCCGCGAGAAACACTAAGGGAAAAGGAATCGGGTAAAGGGGAAGGGGTAAAGGGTAAAGGGAAAGACACCGAGCGACGTGAGCAACTTCCAGCTTCGTCTTTAACCCTTTCCCTTTACCCCTTCTCCCTTCCCCTTCTTCAAGGAGGCAACGTGGTCAACAAAAAGGCACAGAGCAAGGCGGGCATCGCCGCCACCCGGCGCGGTCAGCAGATGGGCGACGAGCGAAGCAACAGCAACGTCCCCGCCAAGCAGGAAGAGGCCGAGGCGAACACGCCCGCACTGCGCGGCAAGCGCAAAGACGCCAACAAATTCTTCGCCGACGAGTCCTCGCAACAGACCGGCAGCGACGCTGCCACGCCGCGCTCCAACACGCCCTCGCTCCCCGCCGCCATCCCCACCGGCGTCAAGCACGGCGAATCCGGCGGCGAACGCGTCACCAAACAGCGACAGGCCGCGAAGAAGGGCGGCAAGGCGAAGGGATAAAGGAGCAAGGGGAAGGGGTAAAGGGCAAAGGGGAAGAAGCGAGCGACGGGCACAGTCGGCCGCGCGTTTTGCCCTTCCCCTTTACCCTTTGCCCTTTCGTCTTTCTAGTTTCCGGCTTTCTTCTTCGTCGCCCGCTTGCTGAACTCCGACTTCTTCTTCTTGCCGAGCGCCTGCCACTCCTTCGAGTCTTTGCCGTACTGCGCGCTCCCTTGATCGTCCGCGCTGAGCAACGCATTCTCATATTCCCACTGCGCCAGCGCCGAATCAGCACGCGCTGATTCCACCGCTGCCAGTGCCCGCGCTTCCTCTTGCTGCGCCGCAACCATCGCGGCATGCGCCGCCTCAAGCGCGGCCACACTGTATTTGGGATCGGACGGGTTGTAATCCGGGATTGCCTTGATCGCCTCAAGTATCCTCAAATCTTCCGCGAGAACTTCGGGAGGGAGGCGGCGCGTCCGGTTCTTAGCCATGATTGATCTACTCCTCTAGAGTGTGAGAACTGAGGATTGAAACGGCGAGGCTGCGCGCATTTTATGGCCGACGCCCGCGTGCGCGCAAGAGATATGCGCCGGGCGGCTATTGCTTGGGTTCCGGCGACGGCCGCGGTGTGAGCAGGCCATTGAAACTCCCGCGGACGGTGAGCGGTGCGGGCGGCCACTCGATGGCCTTCCCCGACTCGGCATTCTTGCAGGCGGCGAGTTCGACGAGAAAGCGGCCGTCAATCAAGTCGGAGTTTGCGCGCGCGTTGGTGTGGAGATAGCCGGTTGGCGCGTCCGCCGGTCGGCAGTTCAGTCTCACGTTCCTCTCGGCAAGCAGGATCGGAAACACGAGGCGCGTCGCCGGAGTGATGCGCCCCTGGCCGTCGGTCTGGACGAGGAGTTCCCATCCGTCGGCGCGCAGTTCGAGGCGGTCTTGCCCGACGCTGCCGACCTGTGCGCCGCGGCTCGCTTGGTCGAACCGCAGTTCGCTGCCGCCTAGCAGCTTATCCTCGAACTTGGTCGGAAGTATGCCGAAGAGGAAACGGGCGAGGCGTGGCTTCTCGACGCGCACCTCGAACGAAGGGCTTCCCGACGTGTCCGAGACGCCCGCTCCGACCGGCTCGTCCGGCTCGCCCGGTCGCGACACGAGCCAGACGAGGCAGGCGACGAGCGCCAGCGCAACGACGATCAGAGACGCCTTCTTCGATCTCTTCATGCCACGCATGATCGCGGCAGATTGCGTTGGTGGTCAAGCGACGGAGAAGCAATGACGCCGTTCTCCATCAAGCGTTTGACAGCAAGGGTCGGCATCCATATTGTTCTCCTGTTCTCTACATGATACTGATCAGTTTGATCTGCGGTGCGGTGTTTCTCGGAAGGAGAAAACGATATGAATGCAGCGGGAGTAATTTTTGTGCTCCACGGGGTTTCCGGCACTTTGGGAATGCCCCATTTTCAAGCTCTGGTAAGCGATGGCAGCATCAGCCAGGAGGAGTTTGACGGCACGCGTAGTTACCTTGAGTCAGCCCTGACGACCTTGGAGAAGACGCCAATGGAAAAATTCGAGGCGCTGGTCGCGCAGTACGACGAGCAACTGACGGAACATTTGAACAAGTTCAACGCCGATTGGGGAGAGAATTTTCTCGGCAACTTCAGGGAGGTGCAGGTCATGGCGGGTTTCGTCGCGACGATCATGGCGAAGGCCGGTCTCAAGGAATAGTTCCGGGCGGACAAGCAAGGGACTACTCACCATGCGCGGCATCGGTGAGTAGTCCCTTGCTTGTCCCGGCTTCGATTTAACCTCCGGCGCGCGCCGCTGACGCCGTGTAGCCGCATCAGGCGCGGCTAGGCGTCGGCGGGCGGTTGGGGGTCGGGCGTCTTGGGTGTGCCGAAGACGAAGCGGCGGAGTCCCTCGAAGAGCGCGCCGTTGAGCGCGGCGAAGAGCAGCGCGCCGAGCGGCGAGAGATCGTTGAGTCGCTCGAAGAGATTGACGGAGCGATCCACGCCGTTGATTCTGACCCACCCGTTGCCGCTGACGTTGATTTGCAATTGATCCGAGCCGACCTTCAAGGCGGAGAGGCTGAGCAGCGGCGCGCCGTCCACGCTCTGCGCGCTCAGTAGTTCGGGCTGCGCCGACGAAGCCGCGTCGCCGCGTCCCGCTTCCAACGATCTGACGCGGACGGCGCGCGCCTGTAGCGGCGGGGGCGCGTTCGCCGCGCTCACTTGCGGCTGGCCGAGGATGAACGGCTGGAACAGCCCGTCCGCGCCGCTCCACAGGTAGACGCCACGCATGCGCGGCCGGAAGTGCCAGCGGAACGCTGAGCCGTCGGCGGCAATCGCCCCGACGCCGACTTCGCCGAGCGTCTCTTCCATGTCGCCCGCGCGCAGCAGATTCCGGCAGCCCGTCGCCACCTTCGCATCGCCGCCGCCGCTGTCGCTGTTGTCACCGCCGTCGTCCGACTCGCCCGACTTCGGCAAGATCTGGACGAGGAGTTCGCCGCCCGTCACCTGCATTTCCAGATAACGGAAGCGGTCGAGGCCGGGCGTCTCCAGCTGGAAAATTTTTAGTTCCGCAGGCGCGCTGTCAGGTTTCGCCCACCCGGCCGTGACGAACGTCCGGCACGGGTCGCCGCCCATCCCGCCGTTTGGTACGTTCAACTCGCGCGGGCTGAATTTGATCGCGGCGGGAGCAGACGGCGGGTTGCTGCCCAAGTCCGTGAGCATCTCAAACGTGTCGGGGTCGAGCCGCGCGTTGTCGAAACGGATGTCCACGATCTCGTTCGGCTCGCCCGTGTGCGCCAGCAGCACGCCTTCGGGCGAGTTGACGACGGGGCGTTCGATGAGCAGTTCCTCCTGCCCCAGCCGGAGAGTGACGGGGGAGAATTTTCCCGTCTCGGCGAGGTCAACGGCGACCGGCCAGTCCGCCAATCTGTACTGCACGTAGATCACCGCGACGAAGACCGCCCCGCCGAGCAACGCCCGCACCCAACGCTTCCGCAGGTACGACTTCAAGTCGGACGACATATTGAACTCCTCAAAGCGCGCACGGCCGCGCGCGGGACACGCAGCGGCGGCTTGCTTGTCTCAGCGACACACGGCGATGTCTTGTCTCAGCGACACGGGGCGGTGGCTCGTCTCAACGGACGCGCACGAACTGCTTCGACATGGTTGCCACCCAGTCGCCGCCTTGCTCCAAACCGCGCCAGCCGCGCACCTGTAGTTGATGCCTGCCCTGCGAGACTTTTTTACCGTCGCGGCAATCCCAGTCGCTCGCGAGCCAGCCGTCGCGCTTGATGCCGCGGTCGAATTTTTCCCGCCCCACGCGCTTCGCCACGATCTCGCGTTTGTCGTTTCTCCCGATCAACATGAAGTCGGCGGTCACTTTGTCAAAGTCGAAGAGCGAGTGAAACTTGTAGTTGGCTTTCTGCGACTGCGCGGTGGCCTGCACGTCGCCGGGTTGAAAACTCACGTTGTCAATCCCCACCGAGCCGACCGCGTTGTGCCCCGCGCAGATGTCCACATAGACAAACTCGACGGGCGCGGGTGCGGACGGGTTGTCGCTCACGGCGGTGAGGGAGAAACTGGTTACGCGCGGCTTCTTCGAGTCGAAGCGCGCGGGGATGGTCAAGGTTAACTCGTGCGCCCCCGGCGAGCCTTCGAGTTGTTGGACGAACGGATCAACTTTGTCCGCTTTGATCGTCAGCGTGACCAAGGCGGGCTGTTGCAACTCGTAGCCCACGAACAGAGGCCAACCGGCGTCCGCGAAACCCGTCACCTGAATGTTGCTCATCGTCAAGGCAGACGGGAACTGCGGGCCGTTCTTCGACAGATCGCCCGAACTCACGCCGCCGCTTTTCGCGACCAGTATGCCGCCGCCGACCACCGCGCCGAGGATGCCGCCGATGGCGATCTTCTCGCCCGTGCTCAGGCCGCCGCCGGATTTGGGCGTGGGGGTGGGCGTAGGCGTGGGCGTCGGGTCTTGGGTCGTCCGGATGTCGCCGCGTTTGGGCGTAGGCGTGGGCGTCGGGGTCGGCCGCACACGCGGTCGCGGCCGGATGATCGGAGCGGGAGTCGGCGTCGGTTGTTGTCCGAAGGTCTGTTCGTCGGCGGCGGCGGGCGCGGCGTGTGTGGCGTGAGGCGCGGCGAGCGGGTAGCCCGCGCTGTAGAGGAGCGCGAGGACGAGCATCGTAGGCGGTAAGGATTTAAGCGGGGCGAGTCTCATGGCGTGTACCTCCTGTGAAGAGTCGGCCGGAAAAGGGAAAGAGCGGCGGCCGTCGTGCGTCCATCGGGTCGCGGGCGCGACCGTGGAAGCCGGTGTTTTGGAAGGCCGATAAGTTCCTGCCGGTTAGTTTGGGAGCGAGGTTCGATCTACGAGTCCGCAGCGGCGGCGGTGACGGCGATGTTTGCGGCGCGGGCGAATGAGGGATGATGCCCCGCGTAAAAATTCAAGGAGACGAGAGCACTTGCGAACAAGAGTTTAAGCGAACGAGAGTTTAAGCGAACGAAAATTCTCGGACGACGAGAGGAGACATCAGCAGGCCGCCTCCCGTCGCCCGTCATCTTAACTTTTAGCCGCCGACGATCCAAGTGTCGCCGCTGTTGATGAGTTTTTCCAAGTTCCCTGCGCCCTGCTTGGCGATGGCGGCCTTGATCTGCGCCTCCATCATGTCCTCGTAGGTGTCGCGCTCGACGGCGCGGAAGATGCCGACGGGTTGCGGGAAGTCCGGGTACTCCATGCGCGCGAGCATGAAGGCAACCGAGGGGTCTTTGAGGTGGATGTCGTGGACGAGCAGGTCGTCAACCGTGATGCCGTTCTCGCCGATGGTCACGACTTCCGGGTGCGCGCCGTTCATGCGGATGCCCTTGTTGCGCTCCTTGCCGAAGATCATCGGCTGGCCGTGTTCGAGGTAGATCATGTGATCGGTACGCACGCTGCGCTCGGTGAAATACTCGAACGCGCCGTCGTTGAAGATGTTGCAGTTCTGGTAGACCTCTATGAAGGAGACGCCCTTGTGACGCGCGGCGGCCTGCACGGTCGCGCCGAGGTGCTTCACGTCCAGATCGAGCGAGCGCGCGACGAACGTGGCCTCGCTCGCAATCGCCACCGAGAGCGGGTTGAGCGGGTAGTCAATCACGCCCATCGGCGTTGACTTGGTGCGCTTGCCGAGTTCCGAGGTCGGGCTGTACTGCCCCTTCGTCAGACCGTAGATGCGGTTGTTGAAGAGGATGACGTTCATGTCTAGGTTACGGCGGATAGCGTGCATGAAATGGTTGCCGCCGATGGACAAGGCATCACCGTCGCCGGTGACGACCCACACGGAGAGTTCAGGGTTCGCGGCCTTGATGCCGGTGGCGACGGCGGGCGCGCGCCCGTGGATCGAGTGAAAGCCGTAGGTGTTCATGTAGTAGGGGAAGCGCGACGAGCAGCCGATGCCACTGACGAACACGATCTTCTCGCGCGGGATGCCGAGTTCGGGCATCACCTTCTGCACGTTGTTCAAGATCGAATAGTCGCCGCAGCCCGGACACCAGCGCACTTCCTGTCCCGACACGAAATCAGCCTTCTTCAACTGCGCGGGCGGCGGCGCGACCTCGCCCGCCACCACCGACCCCGGCTCGCTCTCCGGCGCAGGGCCGCTCCCACTGACGTTCCCGCCGATGCTCCGCGCCTCCGCGTCCGTCACCTCCGGCGCGTCGCCGTTATTGCCGTTTCCATTAGTGCTCATAATTTATCCTTCAATATTAGTCCTGCTTAGTCCTACAAATACTCTTCCACCTTCTCCACGATCTCGCGTATCTGGAAGGGGCGGCCTTTGACCTTCGAGAAGGTGACGGCGTCAACGAGATACTTGGCGCGGATCATGGTGGCGAGTTGGCCGAGGTTCATCTCGGGGATGATGACGCGCTCGAAGGAGCGAAGCACCGCGCCGAGATTTTTCGGGAAGGGATTCAGGTAGCGCAGGTGCGCGCTCGACACGGAGCGGCCTGCGCGCTGCAAGCGTTCGACGGCCGAGGTGATCGAACCGTAGGTCGAACCCCAGCCGAGGACGAGCACCTTGCCCGACGACTCGCCGAACACTTCGAGGTCGGGGATGTCGTCGGCGACGCGATCAACTTTCTCCTGCCGGAGTCTGACCATGAATTCGTGATTCTCCGGGTCGTAGTTGACGTTGCCCGTCAGGTGTTCCTTCTCGATGCCGCCGACGCGGTGTTCGAGGCCGGGCGTCCCCGGAATGGCGTAGGGGCGCGAGAGCCGCTCGTCGCGCGCGTAGGGAAGAAAGCCCGTGGGGTCGTCTGCAAACTTCACTTCGATCTTCGGCAAATCTTCGAGCGCGGGGATCGCCCACGGCTCCGCGCCGTTGGCGAGGTAGCCATCGGAGAGATAGAAGACGGGCGTCATGTGGCGGAAGGCGAGGCGCACCGACTCGACCGCCATGTGGAAACAGTCTGCGGGCGTCGAGGGCGCGACGACGACGGCCGGGCACTCGCCGTTTCTGCCCCAGACGGCTTGAAAGAGATCGGCCTGTTCGGTCTTGGTCGGAAGTCCGGTGGAAGGGCCGCCGCGCTGCACGTTGATGATGACGAGCGGGAGTTCGGTCATCACGGCGAGGCCGATGGCCTCCTGCTTCAAAGCGACGCCGGGGCCGGACGTGCCGGTCAGGCCGATGTGTCCGGTGAAGGCCGCGCCGATGGCCGCGCAGACGGCCGCGATCTCGTCCTCGGCCTGAAACGTCTTGACGCCGAAATTCTTGTGACGCGCGAGTTCGTGCAGGATGTCGGAGGCGGGCGTGATCGGATACGAGCCGTAAAAGAGCGGGCGACCGGAGAGTTGCGAGGCGGCGACGAAGCCGATGGCGGTCGCCTCGTTGCCGGTGATCTTGCGATACTTGCCGGGCGCAATCGCGGCCTTCTTGACGCTGTAGTGCGTGGTGAAAACTTCGGTCGTGTCGGCGAAATTGTAGCCCGTCCGCAGGGCGACGACGTTGGCGCGCGCCACCTCCGGCAACTTCTTAAACTTCGATTCGATCCATTCGAGCGTCGGCTCCATCGGGCGGTCGTAGAGCCAGTAGAGGACGCCGAGCGCGAAGAAGTTTTTGCAGCGATCCATCTCCTTGCGCGTCAGTTTCACCTCGGCCTGTTGCAGCGCGCGCAGGTTCAAAGTCGTGATCGGGAGATGATGGACGCGGTAGCCTTTGAGCGTCTCGTCTTCGAGCGGGTTCGCCGCGTAGGCCGCTTTCTTCAAGTTCTCCTTGTTGAACTCGTCCGTGTTGACGATGATCGTGCCGCCCTCTTCGAGGTCGAAGAGGTTGACCTTGAGCGCGGCGGGGTTCATCGCGACGAGCACGTTCGGCTGATCGCCGGGCGTGCGGATGTCCTGCGAGGAGAAGTTCAACTGGAAGCCGGAGACGCCGGGGAGACTCCCGGCGGGCGCGCGAATCTCTGCGGGGAAGTCGGGCAGAGTGGAGATGTCGTTGCCGAGGACGGCGGAGGTGTTCGTGAACTGCGTGCCCGTCAACTGCATGCCGTCGCCGGAGTCGCCGGCGAAGCGGATGGTGACGGTCTCGACTTCCTCGAACTGTTTTTCGACGGGCGGCGCGGCGGGCGGCGGATCAATGACAGTACTCATAATGTCTTAATGAATCCTTCTATTGTTTGGGAAGATAACGAAGCGCCAACTTCGGGGTAGGAACACTTCGGTTCGTCTGGCTCAAGCGCATTGTAGCATAGTGCGCCTCGCGCCACTCAAGCGGCACTTGACCCGCATGAAATGCTGCTCATCCCTTGACCGGAATTTGATTGATTCAATGTTGACGCTGCGGCAAAGCGCGTTGTCTGGTCACTAACGGAAAAGGCAAAAGTGAAGCGGGAGCGTAATTGCTCCCGGTATCACTTTTGCCTTTTCGCGTCTTGAGCGTTGCGGGCGAGTTTAGGTGGTCTTGATGGGCGTCTGGTCGCGCACGCCGGTTGATGATCCGCTCGCGCTCGATCCGGTTGACGCGCCCGCCGCGCCGTCGGTCGGCTTGGAGGACGAGGAGGTCGCCGACGAAGCGGTGGGCGAGGTGGACGCGCCCGACGTTGAGGCCGTGGAAGACGACGCGGCGGCGCTGCTGCTGTTGGCGGCGCGCGCTTCGCCCTTGGCCTGTTCGTCTTTGATCTGTTGCATGCGGCAACTGCCCTCGAACACCGCGCCCTGCTCGATGACGAGCGCGGGCGTCTGGATGTCGCCCGTCACCTTGGCGACACGGCCGAGTTCGATCCGTTTGGTGGCCGTGATGTTGCCGACGACCGTGCCGTAGATTTGCGCGACGGAGACTTCTACGTCGGCGTCAACCTGCCCGCCCGTGGAGACGATGAGCGTGCCGTCCTGCGAACTGACGCGCCCCGACAGGTGGCCGTCAACGCGCAGCATGCCTTTGAAGTTGGCCTCGCCGGTGAGGGTCGTGCCGTTGCCGACGAAGCCGCTGAGAGTGCCTTCCTTGATGTCGCGCGCGAGCGATTCGCTTTCGCTGACGGCGCGCGTGGTGATCGGTTGAGATTCGCTCATGTTCCGTGCTCCGGTTGAAGAGGTTTGATCCGCGGTCGAGGTGTTGCGACTCTGTGCGTCTGCCGCCGTGCCGTAGCCCGAAGTCGCCGGTTGGGGTTGCTCGCTAGGGTGCTCGCTGCCCGGTTGGTCTTTAGGTTTTCCCGGTCTAAACATCTAAGTCTCCCTTCACTATCTCTAGGGTTCGTGCGCTTGATGGCGTTGGAAATGAAAACAAGGTCGTAGGGCTGCTGCCGACTACGGCGGCGGGTGCTGCTGCTCGCGGCCGACTCGCGCGACCGCCAAAACTTCCGCCTTCTCTACTTGCCCGTGATAATAGCCGAAAAGTAGTCAATCGTGAATCGTGAATCGTAAATAGATTCAAGACAGGTTTTCTCGATTTTCGATTCACGATCTAGGATTCACGCCTTTCTACGATTCACGATTGACGGCTTTTCAACTAAACTGCTCCGGCAATCAACGCTCACACATCACCGAATCGGTGTTTCATACGGGGGAAATCTATGCCGAACGAGATGGTCGAATTCAAGAGCAACGGCGGCACGGCCGAAGGCTATCTGGCCGTGCCCGAATCCGGCGCGGGCGCGGGCGTGATCGTCATACAGGAGTGGTGGGGACTCGTGCCGCACATCAAAAACGTGTGCGAACGCTTCGCCGCCGCAGGCTTCGTCGCGCTCGCGCCAGACCTCTACCACGGCCGCACCACAGGTTCGCCCGACGAGGCGGGCAAGCTGATGATGGCGCTCAACATCGAGCAGGCGGAGAAAGATTTGCGCGGCGCAATCGAATACCTGCTCGCGCACGAGGCGGTCACAGGCGAGCGGGTCGGCACGGTCGGCTTCTGCATGGGCGGCGCGCTCTCGCTCTACGCGGCGTCGAAGAACGGACAGGTCGGCGCGTGCGTCGTCTTCTACGGCGGCCACCCGAAGGTCAAGCCCGACCTCGACAACCTGCGCGCGCCGCTGCTCGGCCTCTACGCCGAACGCGATGATTTCGCCACGCCCGCGCTCGCGCGCGAACTCGAAGCGAAACTGAAATCGCTCGACAAGTCGGCGGAGATACACGTCTACGCGGGCGCGGATCACGCCTTCTTCAACGACGAACGCCCCGAAGTCTTCAACGCCACGGCCGCCGCCGATGCGTGGCAACGCACCATCCGCTTCTTCCGCGCACATCTGGGAGCACAACAGTAGCTGGCGAAATTAGTAAGACGATCATCGAGTCGCCGGAGCGTGCGGCAGTCACACAACAGCAGTCACGCAGTCGTCGCTGAAAAGTGAAAGGGCAGACCCGGCGTTAGGGTCTGCCCTTTCGTTCATGTTGACTCTGCTGCTTAAGGTTCGAGACTCGCGACCCGCGCCGCTCGTCGCCCACTTGTCCGACTCGAAGGAGAATCGAAAGCGCCTGACTCCCCCAAGCCCGACGCTTTCGATCATGATTCCTCATTGAAGGAATGTCCGTTGCGAGAGAATATAAATCGCGCGCCGCAGTGCTGGGTTGCAGGGGCGTTGAAAGTTGATTGCGATGCTGTTGCGACGCGCGGGCAGTTCGCGCGACGCCGCGTTCCGCGGGTTGAACCCGCACGCGGTCTTCGGCGATACTCTGGACGTGCCGCAGTTTGATATGCGCGGAGACTTGTGGAGTTGATGAACGTCAAACTTATTTTCGCCTTCGTCCTCTTCGGCCTCGTCTGCTACGTGCTCGGCAGATGGTCGGGGCGGCGCGGCGCAAGCGGCGAACCGATGCTCCAAACATTTAACGCGCCGCGCACGCTCGATGCGGCGCGCGCCGCTGCTGCTGCCAACGCAGCGACACAGGCGCCGGGCGCGCTCGACGCGGACTCGCTTGAGGAGATCAAAGGACACCTCCGCGAGCGTCGTTTGATCGAAGCGATCAAAGTTTATCGCACGCGGACGAATTGCAGCCTGCGCGAAGCGAAGGACGCGGTCGAGTCTATCCAGAGGAATTTATAGGCCGGGGAGAAAGGTGTGGGCGCGCTTGGGTTGCGCGTCCCGCCGTGTGACATGTTTATCGAAAGCAAAATCAAGACGAAGCTGCTCCGGCAGATGGGCGAAGCGATCAAGGACTTCGGGATGATCGCCGACGGCGACCGCGTGATGGTCTGCCTCTCCGGCGGCAAAGACAGTTACACTCTGCTCGACTTACTACTTGACGTGCGCGAACGCGCGCCCGTCCACTTCGACCTGCTCGCCGTCAACCTCGATCAGAAGCAGCCGAACTTTCCCGCCGACGTGTTGCCCGCCTACCTTAAGGAGCGCGGCGTGCCCTTCCGCATCGTCGAGCGCGACACTTATTCCATCGTCAAGCGGCTCGTGCCCGAAGGCAAAACTTACTGCTCGGTCTGCTCGCGTCTCCGGCGCGGCATCATCTACACCATCGCGCAGGAGGAGGGCTGCACCAAGATCGCGCTCGGTCATCATGCCGACGACATCATCTCGACCTTCCTTCTGAACGTCTTCTTCGTCGGCCAACTCAAGGCGATGCCGCCCGTCCTGCGCTCGAACGACGGCCTCAACACGGTCATCCGCCCGCTCGCCTATTGCCGCGAGACGGACATCGCCGAATACGCCGCGCTGAAAGAGTTTCCGATCATCCCGTGCGATTTGTGCGGCTCGCAGTCGAATCTGAAACGCGCGCGCATCAAGCGGCTCGTCACGGAGTTGGAGCGTGAGATACCGAACGTCCGCAGTTCGATGCTGACCGCGCTCGGCAACGCCGTGCCCTCCCACCTGCTCGACCCCAAACTCTTCGACTTCCGCAACCTCGCGCCCGTCTCCGCCGGGGACATCGAATCGGAACTCGACGCCGCCATCGGCCACGCCGACCCCGCAGGCGAGATGCTGTCGCCCGCGCTCGTCTCGATCTCGTAGGCGACCCGGTGAAGGATGAACGAAAGCCCCGCGCGGAAACAGACCGCGCGGGGCTTTTAAGTTTAAGGTGCGGGCGCGCCTAGCGCATGTTGCTGTTCGTGTTGCCGCCCGTGTTGGTATTGCTGTTGTTGACGGAGCGGCGGGGCGTGCGCGGAGTGGTGTTGCGCCCGCGTCGGACGCGACGCGGCGTGTGCCGTTTGGCGTGGCCGCCCCCGTGGGAACTCGTGTTGCCGTTCATATTGCCGTTCATGTTGCCGTTCATGTTGCCGTTCATGTTGCCGTTCGTGTTGCCGTTCGTGTTTTGCGCGGCCAGAGCCGAGACGCCGAACGCGAGCGTGAACGCCGCGCCGAGCGCGAGCGTTGTGAGCGATTTCAAAGTCATGGTGAAAACCCTCCTAGTAAGTTATTTCGGGACGCGACGAATGATAGTCGCGGCAACCAACATTGACTGTACGTTAGAGGACGAAGCAACCGCCCCTCACCGCGCGCGGCTTGTCCGACGCACTCTCAGCCGGACTCCGCCGCGCGCTCGACGGCCTTCAAGACCTGTCGGCGGTAGCGGTGCGTGACGGGGCGGCGGCGGCCGATGCCGATGGCGTGGCGCGAGATGATGAGCGTGGGCGGGAGTTGCCGCCGCTTGAATTCGTTGGCGGGCGCTTCGACGCGGTTGAGCACGTCGAAGATGAGTTGCTGATCGTGACCTGCGGCGACGATCTCTTCGGGCGTCGCCTTGCGCTCGAAGTAGAGTTTGAGGATGGGGTCGAGTTTGTCGTAAGGGGGCAGCGATTGATCGTCGAACTGACCCGGCGCGAGTTCGGCCGAAGGGCGTTTCTCGATGATCGCGTGCGGGATGATCTCGCGCTCGCGGTTGACGTGGCGCGAGAGCGCCCAGACCTCTGTCTTGAGCACGTCGCCGAGGACGGCGAGGCCGCCGTTCGTGTCGCCGTAGAGCGTGCAGTAGCCGAGGGCGAGTTCCGACTTGTTGCCGGTCGAAAGCAGCAGGCGGCTCTCGGCGTTCGAGATCGCCATCAACATGTTGCCGCGCAGGCGCGACTGCGTGTTCTGCCGCGCGATCTCTTCCAGCGCCGTCGCGGGGTTCTCCAGTTTCAATTCCTTGACGAGCACTTCGTAGGCCGCGCTGATCGGGTGTTCGATGGTCGGCATCCCCAAATTTTTACCGAGCGCGACGGAATCGTCCACGCTGCCGCGCGACGAAAAAGGCGAGGGCATCATCACCGACAGGACGTTCTCCGCGCCCAAAGCCTCGCACGCCAGCGCGGCGACGAGCGCAGAGTCAATGCCGCCGGAGAGTCCGAGCACGGCGCGCTCGAAGCGGTTCTTGCGCGCGTAGTCGCGGATACCGAGGACGAGCGCGTCGTGGACGGTCTGAATGTCGTCGCCGGGCAGGCAGTAGGTGTCGCACTCGTCGCAGTCCAGCGAGACCGAGCCGTAAAACTCCTCGAAGGGCGGCGCTTGCAAGATGATCTGACCCTTGTGATCCGTGACGATTGACGCGCCGTCGAAGATCACGCCGTCGTTCGCGCCGACGAGGTTGACGAAGACGATGGGCAGCCCGGCCGCCTTCGCGCGGTGCGACACCATCGAGCAGCGTTGCCCCATCTTGCCTTTGTTGAAGGGCGACGCATTGATCGAGACGATCACTTGCGCGCCCATCGCGATCAACTCGTCGGTCGGGTCGTTCGCATAGAGCCGCTCGCGCCAGTAGGTCTTGTCGTTCCACATGTCCTCGCAGACGGCGATGCCGACCCTCACGCCGCGCACGTCGAATAGCCGACGCTCCTTCGCCGGCTCGAAGTAGCGCGGGTCGTCGAACACGTCGTATTCGGGAAGCAGCGTCTTGTCGGCGAAGCCCAAGAGCTTGCCGTCGGAGATGACGGCCGCGGAGTTGTAGAGTTTGCGACCCTGCTCTTGTCCCGTCGGGCGCACCGTGCCGACGATGACGGTCAGCCCCGCGCTCGCCGCGACGATCTGATCGAGCGGCTCGGTGGCGTGCGCGATCACGTCGCGATCCATGAACCAGTCGAAGGACATGTAGCCCTGCACGGCGACCTCCGGCAGCACCACCAGATCGCTCCCGTCGGCGCGCGCCTGCTCGATGGCGCGCAAGCACTGCGCGACGTTGCCCTCATAGTCGCCGTTCGTCGTGTTGATCTGCCCGATGGTGACGCGCATGAGTTGCCCCCTTCAAACGTGTTCGAGAAATGACATTCTAAATTGAACAACTGACGAAGAAAAGGCGAAGTGTCAACGCGACCTGATGAATTGAAGGTGTTTGTCTTAAATTCAACCTTCATCATTCCGTGTTCATACTTTCTTCCCGTGGCCGCCGCCGCCCGGCGTCTCGATGCGCACGCGGTCGCCCGCCTTCAGTTCCCAAGAGCCTTTCGCGTTGATGCGACGCGCACGGGCGCGGCCACCTTCATCAACGCGCACAATCGAATCTTGACCGGCGCGACCGTCTGCGCCGCCCGCGAGGCCGTAGGGCGCGAGGCGACGACGGTCTGCGAGCAGGGACATGCGCGCGTCCGAGAGCGTTTCGATCTCGCGCACGACGCCGTGGCCGCCGCGCCGCTTGCCCGCGCCGCCGGAGTTCGCGCGGATCGCATACTCGCGCACGCGCAGCGGGTAAGCGTATTCGAGCGCCTCAATTGGCGTGTTGAGGCTGTTGGTCATGTGCGTGTGCACCGCGCTCAGGCCGTCGTGCGCGGGGCGCGCGCCCATGCCGCCCGCGACCGTCTCGTAGTAGGCGAACTCGCGCCCGTTGCGCGCGTCAACGCCGCCGATGGTGAGGTTGTTCATCGTGCCCTGACTCGCCGCCGGAATCCGCCCCGGCAACGCACGCGCGAGCGCCTTGAACAACACGTCAACGATGCGTTGCGACGTTTCCACGTTACCGCCCGCGACGGGTGCGGGCGGCAGCGCGTTCACAATCGTGCCGCGCGGCGCGTGGACTTCAATCGGCTCCATCAACCCCGCGCTCGCAGGGACTTCACCCGCGCCGAGCAGGCAGCGGAAGACGTATGCCACCGCCGACACGGTGATCGCCTCCACCGCGTTGACCGGCCCCGCGACCTGCGCCGCGCTGCCGGTGAAATCAACACGTGCCCGCGCGCCTTCGATGCAAACGCGCACGCGGAGCACGCACGGCGCGTCTGACGCCACGCCGTCGTCGTCGAGCGCGTCTTCCGCTTCGTACACTCCGTCTGGAATTTCTTTGATCGCGGCGCGCATCATCCGCGCCGAGTAGTTGATGAGATGCGCGGCGTAGCTGACGGCTTCACGCGCCCCGGCGCGCGCGACGATTTCCAGCAGACGCGTCGCGCCCGTCTGGAGCGCGCCCGTCTGCGCCGCGAAATCCGCGCGCCGCTCGTCAGCCCCGCGCACGTTCGCCAGCAACAAGCGCATCACGTCTTCGTTCACGCGCCCGCCGCGCACGAGATGGACGGGCGGGATGCGCAAGCCCTCGCCGTACACGTCCGCCGCCATCCCCATCGAACCGGGCGAGCCGCCGCCGATGTCCGCGTGGTGCGCGCGGTTGGCGACGTAGAACAGAGGCGCGCGGCGGCTTCGTGCGAAGACTCCCGCGACGAGCGTTACGTCGGGCAGGTGCGTGCCGCCCGCGAACGGGTCGTTGAGCGCGATCACGTCGCCGGGTGCGATGTGAGTTTCGTTGAGAGCGGCGGCGACGGCCATCGGCATGCTGCCCAGATGGACGGGCATGTGGTCGCCCTGCGCGACGACGCGTCCCGCCGCGTCGAAGACGGCGCACGAGTAGTCGCGCCGCTCCTTGATGTTCGGCGAGTGCGCCGTGCGCCGGAGCGCGATGCCCATCTCCTCCGCGACCGAGGTGTAGAGAGCGCGGCAAATTTCCAGCGTGACGGGATCGAAATCGGGCGGCTGTCGTTTCATAAGAAAGCGGGCTGACGTTTCATAGTTCGATGATCAAGTTACCGTCGGCGTCTATGTGCGCGTGCGTGCCTGCGGGCACGAGCGTGGTTGCGGAATACTCGGTGACGATGCAGGGCGTTTTGAGTCGCGCGCCCGCGCGCAAGTCGTCGCGCGCGTAGACGCCGACGCGCGCCGGTTTGATCGTGAAATAGACGAGCGCGCTGTGGTGCGGCGCGACGACGGACGCGTTCGCGCTTTGTGCGACGCGTTCGCGCTTGAGTTTCGCCACCAGCCCGCGCGAGCGCAGGCGCGCGCTCACCACCTCGACCGCGCTCTCCGGCTCGGCGTAGCCGTAGCGCGCGAGGTGCGCGCGGTGAAACGCGGCGGCGAGCTTCGCGGCCGACTTCCATTCGATCTCCAACTCGAACGACTGCCCGCGGTAACGCGCGGCCACGCTGCGCGCGTGTCGCTGCGTGCGCCGCTCGTCCGCGAAGCCTTCGCGTTTGAGCGCGGCGCGGGCGGCGCGTTCCATCTGTCGAAACGCGCGTTCGAGTTCGTCGAGTCGGCCGCCCGCCGCGTCGAGCATGACGGTGCGGCTCGCGTCCAACACCACGTCCGAGGCGAGCGCGCCGAGGGCGGAGAGCGCGCCCGGCCGCCGGGGCACGATGACGCGCGGGATGCGCAGACTCGCCGCGAGCGCGACGGCGTGCAGACCGCCCGCGCCGCCGAACGAGACGAGCGCGAAGGCGCGCGAGTCGAACCCGCGCTCGACCGACACGACGCGCAGCGCGCGTTCCATCCCCGCGTTCACCACGCGCACCACGCCGAGCGCGGCCTCGTGTGCCGTCGTCCGCCGCCCGCTCGCCGCGCCCATCTCGCGCGCAAGCCCGGCGAGCGCGTCGTGCGCGCGGCGTTCGTCCAGCGCGAAGTCGCCGCCGAGCAGACCCGCGCCGCCGAAACGTCCGAGCACGAGGTTGGCGTCGGTCACGGTCGGGAGCGTGCCGCGCCCGTAGGCCGCCGGGCCGGGACTCGCGCCCGCCGACTCAGGCCCAACGCGCAGACTCCCGCCCGCGTCCACGCGCGCGATTGAGCCGCCGCCCGCGCCGACCGTGTGAATGTCTAACACGGGCACGGCGACGGGCAGCGCGGCCACCGTCGCCTCGTTTGTCGTTCGCATGCGCCCCCCGGCGCACAGCGACACATCGGTCGAAGTGCCGCCCATGTCGAACGTGATGATGTCGGTTGAACCGGCCGCGAGGGCGGCGTTGAGCGCGCCGACGACGCCGCCCGCAGGCCCCGACAGAATCGTCCGCACCGGCTCGCGCGCCGCCCGTCCGGCCGAGATGCTCCCGCCCGAAGACTGCATCACGCGCAGGCCGGGCGCGCTGAGTTTCTTCAGATACGCGCCCAACAGTGGTTGTAAGTAAGCGTTGATGGCGACCGTCGAGGTGCGTTCAAACTCGCGGTACTCAGGCAGGATTTCGTGCGAGACGGAGAGCGGCACGCACAGACTTTCGAGCGCGCGCGCGATCAACTTTTCATGCTCCGGCCGCACGAACGAGAACAGCAAACAGATCGCTACGGACTCGACGCGCGCACGCCGCAGACGTTCGACCAACCCTGCGAGCGCGCCCTCGTCCAACGCCTCCAACACCTCGCCCGTCGCCGCGACGCGTTCGCGCACGCCGAAGCGCAGCGCGCGCGGGATGATCGCTTCCGGCCGTTCGGCGTCGAGATCGTAGAGCGCGGGTCGCGCCTGTCGGCCGATGGCGAGCACGTCCTCGAACCCCGCGGTCGTGACGAGCGCGGCACGCGCGCCGCGTCTCTGCAAGAGCGCGTTCGTGCCGACGGTCGTGCCGTGGACGATCTCCAGATCGTTGACGCGCGCCGCGCCCGTCTCCGCCGCGATGCGCCGCAAGCCCTCTGCGATGGCGCGCGCCGGGTCGTCGGGCGTGGAGGCGAGTTTGAAGATACTCAAACGGCCGTCGCGCGCCGCGTAGACGAAATCCGTAAACGTCCCGCCCGTGTCCACGCCGACCCGCACGCGCCGCCGTTGCTGTATGTTTGTTTTAAGAGAAGGCACGGGTAGTTTCCGCGTGACGATCTACTGATGATTTCCGCGTGATGATTCTTCGACGTGTGGAGAACTCAACTTCCGTCGCGCGCTTCGTCTCGTCAGCCGCGCCGTGCGACTTAAAAGTCCTGTCGCCGTTAACCGTTAATGGGCGTCGCTTTCAACTGCCTGCGGGCGTCGCTTTCATGCGCCTGCGGGCGTCGCCCAACTACCGGAGGCGTGCGAGCGGCGCGCGGCGTCGAGCACGAGTTGGGTGCGGTGGCCTTCGTCGAACGTGGCCGCGTCCTCGATTGTCGTGCGCCCTTCCCGTAAGGCGCGGACGATCTCTTGCGCGAAGTGCGTGAAGCCGCGCGACCAGCCGGTGTCGCGCATGCCTTGGGCGAGTTCGCCCCGCGCCGTCTCGACGCGCTGCCACGCGCCCGCGCCCAACTCCGCGCGCCACAACGCGCCGTCGCCTTCGACCCGGAGCGCGCCGCGCTCGCCGAAAATTTCCAGCCGATGCAAAGGCTCGCCCGCTTCGACGAACGACATCGAGACGTTCGCCGTCGCGCCCGACGCGACGGTCAACTCGCCGCCGTTCAAGTTGAGGAGCAAGTTCGCAGCGTCGTCCGAAGTCACAGGACGCGTCGCGCTGTTGTCGTCGTCGCCGGGGCGCGACGCGATGTGTGTGGAGAGTTGGCAGAAGACGCGCGCCACTTCCGCGCCGAGCATCCAGCGCAGGCCGTCAACGACGTGCGAGCCGATTGCGCCGAGCGCGCCGCCGCCCCGTGCGGCATCCGACCACCAATCCCAAGCGCGCCCCGCGTCCGCGCGCGAGTCCGCGCGATAGACGACGGCCGCGTGACGGACGCGCCCGATCTCGCCCGCGCGCAACATCGCATGAGCACGCCTGCGCCCTTCGAGAAAACGTAGTTCGTGGTCAACGAGCGCGAGCGTGCCCGCCGCACCGGACGCGCGCAGCATCTCTCCCGTCTCCGACGCGTCCATCGCCAACGGCTTCTCGCACAGCACGGCCTTGCCCCGCGCAAGCGCGTGAAGCGTCATTTCGAGGTGCGTGGAGGGCGGCGTCACGATGCTCACCAGATCAACGTCCGCGTGCTCGATCACCTCGCGCCAGTCGCGCCCGACGAACGGAATCTCAAACTCGCGCGCCACCGCTTCGGCGCGTTCGCGGCGCGCACTCGCAATCGCCACGACCCGCGCGCCCTCACACGCACGAAAGCCCGGTATCTGCGTCGCACGCGCGAAGCCCGAGCCGATGATGCCGATGCCGATGGAGTTTCCCTTAGCCAACATCTGCCTCCCGCGCCGCTCGTAGAGCGTTACGCCGACGCCGCGCCCGCCGATTTTTGAAATGGTTATTGCCCTCTGTAGGATTCGAACCTACAACCAACGGATTATGAGTCCGCTGCTCTAACCGTTGAGCTAAGAGGGCAGAAATTGCACGCAGTGCGGCGGCGATTATAGGGTCGCGTGACGGAGGCCGCAAGCGGGCGTTCTGGAGGACGGTGCGCGAGGTCGTTTAGCACGAAGACGCGGAGACGCGAAGTTGACTTGATGAGTTAACTTCGCGTCTTCGTGCCTTCGTGGTTGATTGTCTCGAACGCTGTTTAGTTTAACCTTCGGCTTGAGCGAAGCCGGGCGCGGCCATGAGGTTCTCGATCTGGCGGAGGTGGCGTCCTTCGTGGAGGCCGATGAAGGCGAGCCACTGGGCTGAGTTGAATTCGCCGAAGGCCGGGTGGGGGTAGGTGGCCGCGCCGAGGTTTGTGGCTTCGAGGCGCGGGCGCAGGGCTTCGATGTCGGCGCGCGTGCGCTGTAGATTGGCGAGCGCGTCTGCGAGCGTGACGTTGCCGCCCGGCCTGACACGTTCGGGCGCGGTTAGTTTTACTTCCCGCACCTGTTCGATGTAGTTGTCGAGCGTGAAGGGCTGGAAGGGCGACGCGCCCGCGGAGGGCGACGCGTCAACGCCGTCAACGCCGTCGCTCGCGGCAACAGCGGCGGAGGCTCGCGCGCCCTCGCTCTTCTTGAGCAGCATGCCGATCAGTTGCGCCATGTTCTGCTCGGTGATCGAGAGGTGGTCTATGATCTCGGCGATTGACCACGCGCCTTCGGCGGGGCGGAAAGTTTGTTGCGCTTCGCTTAAATTTTCGACGCGGGCGGCGAGTTGGCGGCGCACCGTGTCGTTGGCGGCGTAGATGTCCGCAAGGCTTTGGTAGATCAAGGGGGTGTTCGACTCCTTTAGTTTAAAGTCGGCCGCGCGCTTCTCTTCAACTGAGGACGACGGCCTGCGGGCTGAGGTGGAGGACGTGCCAGCGCAGATAGCCGCGCGTCGGCTCAGGGCTGTTTTGATAGTAGCGCACGAACCCCGTGCGGACGAGCAGCGTCTCCGGCTGCAACCATTCGAGGCGGATGACCGGGTTGAACGAAATCGGCGTGCCGCTGCTGCTAGCAGACGCGGGCGCGGCGGTGGCGTTGGCGCGTTTCAGTTTCGACGCGTCGTAAGCGGCGGAGGCGTTGAGTAGCGGATCGCGCAGGGGCAGACGCGCGCCAGTCGGCGCATTGCCCGCGGCGTCGTAGATCGCCACGTCGGTCTCGGTGGCCGTGGCGACCTTCGCCGAGTCGGGCGACCAGACGGGCGGCGCGTCCATCAGTTGATCGTCGAGGAGACGCTCTTTGCCGTCGGCGCGTTCGATGATGCGCGGGCGACCGGCAAACTCCCTGCCCTCGTTCATGCGCGCTTCGAGTTCGTCCTGACGGCAGGCGAGCGCGGCGAGCGCGCGGCTGTCGGGCGACCACGCGAGGTTCAAATAGATGAGGCCGTCGCGCGTGGTGAGCGGCCGCAGGTTTTCGCCGTTGCGGTCGGCGACGTAAATCTGATCGGTCTTGAAGACGGGGACGGGCGCGATGAACGGCGCGACCGAGGCGGTCGGCACGGGCGACGCGTTCGGGTCGAACGTGGGCGGCGCGACCGGGAGTTCGTCGGGCGGCGTCGGGCTGGGCGTCGCGTTCGGACGTTCGCGGCCGATGAACGCGATCCACTGCGCGTCGGGCGACCACGCGACGGCCGAGAGCGTGATGCCTTCCAAATTCGGCGGCAGGATGTTACGCACGAACATGCCGTCCGCGCCGTAGAGGTCTATGCGGAAAGTGTTGTCGGCGGGCTGGCCGCCGCCCGGATCGTAGAGCGCGAGAGCGCGCTGGCCGTCGGGCGAGACGACGGTGCGGAGCAACGCCTCGTCCTTGCGGCTCGTCTCGAACTGCGTCTTGACCGGCGCGAGCAGTTCTTCGGGCGTGTCCGTCTTCAAGGGTTCGGGCAGCACGTCGTCGCTGATGTCCGTCTCCAAGCGGAAGGCTAAGCGCGCCGACGGTACATCGCGCAGTTCACGCGGGCGCACCGCGCTGATCCCCAACTTCTCGCCCACGCGACGGCAACCGCCCGCGCCGAGCATGACCGCAACGAGCGCGCACGCGACGAACGCGCGCGACACTTGCGCGACACGCGCCGCACTGGCGGCGGACGAAGACGGACGCGCATGATTTCCCTGCCTGATTTTTTTACTCATCTTGAACGGGAAATGATAGGAAGCCCGTGCGGCCATGTCAACGTGCGGCCACATCAACGCGCGGCCATGTCAACGTGCGACCCTGTTGAGTAGCGGTTCAGTTTGAAATTACGAGTCAACGTTGACGCGTGCTTTAATTTCAAACTGAACCACTGCTCCCGGTTTGGGTGGTGTCGTGATGTAAGCTTTTCCCTGTGCCGCGTCGCTCAACGACGCGGCGTGCGCGGGGAGATGGGATGCGCGGCGCGGTGTTGCGTGCGGCGCGGCGCGGGCGGGACGTTGGCGGGCGGCGCACTCGCTTCAAACGGGTCGCCCGTCAGTTCGCGCGCGAGCGCGGGGTCGAGCGCGAGCAGGGCGCGCATCGTCGTGCGCGGCGAGAGGTGCGCGCGATCCGTGTGGTCGCGCTCGACGCAGTTGTGCGCGAGGGCGCGCGCCGTGCGCCGCGCCAGCGTCTCGACGCCCGGCGTGCGCGCGATGTAAGCACGCACGGCCTGCGCGCCCACCAGATCGCACGTCAACTCTTCGCCGCGCCGCGCGCTGATCCGCAAGTTCGCCGCGCCCCCCGCACGCTGCGCCACGCCGCGGAAGAGTTCGCGCAAACTGCCGCCCGCGCCGTCGGCCGCGTGCGTCAACTCGTGCGCGAGCACGCCGAGCATGCCTTCGTCCGAGCGCAAGCCCGCAAGAAAAATTGTGCCGAAGCGGATCGTGCGCGGCTCTTTGTAGAGCACCGAGGCGTTGTCACGCAGTTCCATGTCCGGCTTGATCAAGCTCACCTGCGAGAGCCGCGTGAAGGCCGCGCGCACGCCCGCCGTCTCCTTGATGCCGTACTCGCGCACGAGTCTGCGGAGCGACTCCGCCGCCAGAGTTTTTGCGACCGGCAATAGACGCTCCGCGCGCTCCGCCCCCGCCACGACTTCCGCATGGCGCACGGGCAGCGACGGCCGCGCCTGCATCTCGTCAATCGGCGCGCTGCCCTGCGGGTCTAGCTCCCGCTCCGCACACGCGACGCCCATCGCGCGCTTGACGAGTTCGTCAACCGAACGCCCCGACTCGATTCGCCCCGCCGTGCGACCGACTTGCAACGACTGCGACTGCGCCCGCGCGACGCCGCCCGACATCAACCCGAACGCACAGGCGAGCGCAACGCACCACAGAGACACGCGCGGCCGTTGTCGGTTCTTCTTACTTTCGCAATGTGCCGGTTGTCGCATTGACTTATCTCAACGATAACGATTGCGCCCGATCAACTCAACGATTGCGCCAGACGGGCTTGCGCTTCTCCATGAAGGCGTTGACGCCTTCGTTGGCATCCTCCGTCTTCATCAACTCGTTCAGGTAGAGACTCTCGACGCGCGCCAGCACGTCTTCCAGACGTTCCTCGCGCGCAAGATCGAGCGCGCGGCGCGTCAACTCCAGCGCGGGCGCGGACAGTTCGCGCAGCCGCGCGAGTATCTCCTGCCCCTTCGCTTCGAGTTCGTCGGGCGCGACGACGTAGTTGACGAGTCCGAGCCGCAGGGCTTCGGGCGCGTCAATCAACTCGCCCGTCAGGATGAGTTCGCGCGCGCGCCGCTCACCGATGACGCGCGGCAACATGATCGCGGCGACGGGCGGGAACACGCCCAACTTGATCTCCGGCTGCCCGAAGCGCGCGCGCGCCGTCGCGATGACAATATCGCACGCCGACACGAGTTCGCACCCGCCTCCGAGCGCCGCCCCGTCCACCAACGCCACGACCGGCTTCGACATCGCTTCGAGCGCGCGGAAGATGTTGTGAAACGATTCGAGCATCTGGTAGATCGTCTCCGCCACATGCTCTTCGATCGCCACGCCCGCGCTGAACGCGCGCGACCCCGGCGCGGCCTCGAACACGACCGCCACCATCTCCCGCACACGCGAACACTCTTCGAGCGCCGCCCCCATCTCGCGCATCATCGCGATGTTCAAAACGTTCAGCGGCACGCGCGCCAGACTGATCCGCCCCACGCGATCCTCGATTGTAAAATTTATGTGCTCGTAGCTATTCATAAGAAGACAGTGACGAGTGACAAGTGACGAGTGACGAGCCGGAAGCAAGTTAATAGTAAATCGCTAATCATTCAATCCTAAAGTTGGTTGTGCCGGGCTAAAAGTTGGTTGTGTGCGGCTAACAGTCGTTTGCGCGCGGCTAAAAGTTGGTTGTGCTTGCTCTACGATTTACTGTTTTCAACTTGTCACCCGTCACTTGTCACTCGTGACTGTCTTCAAAGCATTTGCCCGCCGTCAACCCGGATCACTTCGCCGGTGACGTGGCGCGCGGCTTCGGAGCAGAGGAAGGCGACGACGGAGGCCACCTCTTCCGGCTCGCCGATGCGCCCGAAGACGGTCTCGCGCGCGGCCTCTTCGATCACTTCCGCGGGCAGTCGTTCGATCATCGGCGTGCGGATGAAGCCGGGCGCGACGGCGTTGACGTTAATGCCGTCGCGCCCCAGATCGGCGGCGGCCGCGCGTGTCAGAGCGATGACCCCGGCCTTCGACGCCGCGTAGTTGCTGATGCCGAAACGGCCGCGCAGGGCTTCGATGGAGGCGACGTTGACGATCTTCCCAGACCCTTGCGCGCGCAGTGTGCCCGCGACGGCGCGGATGTAGTTGAACGTCCCCTTAAGATTCACATTGAGCACGCGCTCCCACTGCGTCTCGGTCATCTTCCAGACGGGCGCGTCCTCGGTCGTCCCCGCGGCGTTGACGAGAATGTTGACGCCGCCCAATCTGACGCGCGTCTCCGCGACGATGCGTTCGGCCTTGCCGTAGTCCGACACGTTCGCATGAAAACTGGCGACGCGCGGGCCCGCGTCACGGACGAGGCGCGCGGTCTCCGTCATCAAATCCTCGCCCGCCAGATCAACGAGCACGATGCCCGCCCCGCCGCGCGCCAGTTCGAGCGCGCACGCACGGCCGATGCCCGAAGCCGCGCCCGTCACGATGGCAACTTGGCCGTCGAAGTTCATCCGCGCATTCAAGACCGCCTGCATAAACTAACCACCAGGGCACACAGGCACGAAGAAATTTTCATGAATTAACTTTGTGTCTTTGTGCCTTGGTGGTTTCACCAGTTGCTTTAACTCTCGCGCCGCCCGACTATTCGTCAGTGCCGCCGCGCTGCGATGGGAGCGTGTAGAGCCAGCCCTCGTACAGTCGCTTCTGTTCGGGCGTCTGCGGCGTGAGTGGCACGAGGCGGTAGTTCTCTTCGGCGCGGCCGCCGAGTTTGATCGTGACGGTGCGCAGTTCGTCGAGACGGAAGACGGAGAGCCGCACGTCGTCGCCCGGCTTCCGCTCTTCGAGGCGCGCGTTGAAGGTGGCGAGCGTCACGCGCTGGCCGTCGAGCGCGACGATCTGATCGCCGAAGGTGATGCCCTGATTGTAGGCGGGCGTGCCGGACGGAACGCTTGAGACGACGAGGCGGTCGCCGTCCTGCCGCAGGTTCGCGCCGAAGTAGGCTTTCGGCGCGGCGGGTTTCGACGCGTCGCTCGCCGAGGCTGCGACCGTCTCCAGACGCAGGCCGACGCCCGCGAAGGCCGTGTTGTAATCGAGTTCCTCACGCCCGCGAACGTACCGTCGGAAGAAATCGTCGAGGCTCGCGCCCGCCGCCTGTTCCGCCGCGCGCTGGAAATCTTCGGGCGTGTAGTTGCGGTTCTTCTTCGCGTACTCGTTATAAAGATAACGCATCACGTCGTCGAGCGACTTCGCGCCCGCCGAGCGGCGACGGATTTCGAGGTCGAGCAGGAGACCGACGATAGCCCCCTTGTCGTAATAAGAGACGGCCGAGTTGAGCGAGTTTTCGTCCGGCCGGTAATACTTGATCCACGCGTCGAAACTGGCCTCTTCGATGCTCTGTTCGAGCCGCCCCGGCGTGTTCTGCAACCCGCGGATCGCGTTGGCAATCGTCGTCAGATATTCCTTGTCGCCGATGACTCCGGCGCGGCGCGACAGGATGTTTTCGTAGTAGCTCGTGATGCCTTCGGCGACCCACAGCAGGCGCGTGTAGTTCTCGCCCGTGTAATCGAAGGGGCCGAGCGCGTCCGGCCGGATGCGCTTGACGTTCCACAGGTGGTAATACTCGTGCGCGACGAGCGAGAGGAAATCATCCCAAGCGGCTTCGGGGCGAAACGCGAAGCGGCGCATGATAAGCGCGGTCGAGTTCAAGTGTTCGAGGCCGCCGCCCGCCGACGGGTGCAGCATCAGTATGAAAGTGTAATCGTGGTACGGCACGCCGCCCATCATCTCGACGGACGTCTCCACGATCTTCTGCACCTCGCGCCGCATGCGTTCGGGGTCGTAGTTGCCCTCGCCGTCAATCACGATGCGGTGCGGAACGTTGCGTACCTCGAACGAGATGGTCTTGAAGTCGCTCGCGAGAAACGGCGAGTCGTAAAGCACGTCGAAGTTCTCGGCGCGGAAAGTGTTGCGCTGACCGGAGACGGCGGGCAGCCCCGTCGCCACCTTCCAATCGCCGAACGGCACGACGCGCACGGTCGAGGGCGAGGCGAGTTGGCCGTCCACGTACATCAAGAGCGCGGCGTTGTTCCAGAAGGCGTGGCGGTCGTGCAACTCGTTCGTCCGCACGGTCAGTTCGTTCGAGTAGACGCTGTAGGTCGCGCGCACCTCGCGCGCCGCGCCCCCCGTCTCCACGCGCCAAGTGTTCTTGTTAGTTTTGCGCCACGTGAGAGGACGGTTGCTGCCGCCCGCTTCGGTCGCCGCGAAATCCTGCACGTGGCGCGCGTACTCGCGCACGAGGTACGACCCCGGCGTCCACACGGGCATCACCAGATCAACCTGCGCCGGAAGGTTCGACGCCGCTGCGCCGCGCACGCGCATCTCCACCTGCAACAGGTGCGTGTGCGGTTCGGGCATCGAGACGGTGTAGGAGATGTCGGGCGCGCCGCCCGCCGCGGGCGCACGCGTATTCCGCTGCTGCTGCTGTTGCGCGCCCGCCCCCTGAGCCGCGACCAAAACCAGAACCCACACGAACGACAACAGAGACGTGCGACGTAGAAGCATCGTATGCAACTTTCCTTTGCTTATTTCGGATGTAATGGAAGAAAGCCTTCGTTGCGCATCTTACTACGAAAGGCGACGCCGCGCCCAACACCTTCGCGCTGAAACTTTTTACGCTCTACAAACGAAGAAAACAATTGCATTTACCGACCCCTAACAGTTAATCTTCGCCGTGCTGTGGATATCTCCTCTCCCGGACATCTGCCGTGCCCCCCGCGCAGGCCAAGTCTTCCCGGTCAACACACGTCGGCCGCGCCGCCTGAGATTAATCACAGCAGCGAGTTTAGGGACGGAAAACTGAAGAATCAATTAGAACAGCGCGAGTAAATTCCGGGCAAGGATCAGTGTCATCTCCGTCATTAAGTCATCCTCCGTCTCCTCGCAAATGAGTTCTTCTACGCAAGGGTCGGCCAAACCGGGGTGGATCACGCCAGTGGGCGGAGGCGGCGGAGGCGGGGTGATTCCGGGGTGTATGACGCCATCATCAGCTAGAGTCGCCTGTGCGAGCACGATGGTTAATACAGCAACGGCGCAAAGTTGTCTTAAGACTTTCATGGTTTCTCCTGAAGCAAAGTTGTTGTGGTCGGCGATACCCGTCTAAACACTTGTGTTTATAGGACAGACAAAATACTTTCACAGGCATCATAGGCAAAGGCTTAATTGCTTGCAAGTTAATTAGCAGGATAGTAGAAAGGTAACACTAACATGGGTTTAGCAAATCAAGTCTCCCCCCAGCAACTTGACTCGGCGTTGCCGCTCGCGGAGCGAGTCAGAGTTAGCTGCCTGACGGCCAAACAGTTTGAAGAGACAGGCAATTACGAAGCTGGCTGCGTCTCACTGTCCGAGTGGTGGGAGGGCGTCGGGGCGCGCCCGCGTGTGAACAATTTAGAGACCGCCTGCGCAGCGGAGATATTGTTGCGCGCGGGCGTTTTAACGGGCTATATCGGTAGTTCCAGGCAGATTACGGACGCGCAGGAGAAGGCGAAAGATTTAATCAGCGAAAGTATCAGATTATACGAAGCAGTGGGGGCGACGGAAAAAGTAGCGGAAGCGCAAACCGAACTCGGCCATTGTTACTGGCGCGCGGGCGCATACGACGACGCGCGCGTGATCCTGAGTCAAGCGCTCACGCAGGTCTCCCCGGCCAACGTCGCGCAGAGAGCCACGACCTTGCTTCGCAGCGCGATGGTCGAAGCCTGCGCCACGCGTTACAGCGACGCCCTGCGCTTTCTCACCGAGGCCGCGCCCCTGTTCGAGGCTGGTGACAGCGACGCCCAGAAGGGCTTTTTCCACATGGAACTCGCCATCGTGCTGGAAGCCTTGAGCGCGGGCGAGCACCGCGACGACTACGCGCAACGCGCCCTGCTGGCCTACGCTGAGGCGAGCCTGCATCTGGAACGCGCGGGTCACACGCCATATCAGGCGGGCGTCGAGAACAACTTCGGCTTCTTCCTCTTCATCAGGAACAGTTACGACGAAGCCCTCGACCACCTCAATTTTGCGCGCAGGTTGTTTGTGAATCTGGAAGATAGCGTCCACATCGCGCAGGTGGACGAGACGCGCGCGCGCGTCTTTCTGGCACAGGGCAGCAGCACGGAAGCGGAGCGGGTGGCGGCCGCGGCCGTCCAGCGTTTGCAGACGGGCGGGCAGCAGGCTCTGTTGGCCGGGGCGTTGACGACGCAAGGCACGGCACTGGCGCGTCTGGGCAGGCGGAGCGAGGCGCGCTCTGTGTTGCAGCGTGCGTTTGAAGTGGCGGAGCAGGCGGGCGCGCTGGAAGAGGCCGGGACGGCCGAGTTGACGATGCTCGAAGAGTTGGGCGAGCACCTGACGATTGCAGACCTGCGCGCGATCTACGAACTGGCCGATTACCTTCTGGCCGGGACGCAGCACCCGAGCATCTTGAAGCGTCTGCGCGCGTGCGCGCGGCGCGTGATTGCGGCCGAGCGCACGCACAACATCGAGTTCGACACTTCCGGGTTCGCCTACGGGTCGGAGCAGACGGCCGCTCTGCTCAGGCACGCGCATTTCGTCTCGCGTTCGCAGGGGGCGGTGCTATTGACGGGCGAGACTGGGACGGGCAAAGAGTTGCTCGCGCGCTTGATGCACGAGTGGAGCGGACGCGCCGGTCGGTTCGTCGCGGTCAACTGCGCGACGCTCTGCGAGTCTCTGATCGAGTCGCAACTGTTCGGCCACGTGAGGGGGAGTTTTACGGGCGCGTCGGAAGACTATCCGGGCGCGGCGCGGCTCGCTGCGGGCGGCACGCTCTTTCTGGACGAGATCGCCGAGTTGAGTCCGACGAACCAGAGCAAGCTGCTGCGCTTCATCGAGTACGGCGAGATTCACACGGTCGGCGCGGACGCGACGGAACGCGTTGACGTGCGCGTGATGGCGGCGACGAACCGCGTCATCGAAGACGAGGTCGCCGCGGGACGTTTCCGGCGCGACCTGTACTACCGCCTGCAAAATTTTCAACTCGAACTGCCGCCGCTGCGCGCGCGCGTCGAGGACATCCCGGCCGTCGCCGAGCACTTCATCCGCGAGGCGATGACGCGGCAGGGCAAGCGCGTGCGCTTCACCGCCGAGGCGATTGAGGCGATGTGCCGTCTGCCGCTGCCGGGGAACGCGCGCGAGTTGCGCTCGTTCATTGAGCGCACGATGATGGCGGCGGGCGACGGCAGCACCATCGAGGCCGAGGCCGTGGAGACGGTCGCGCTGCGCCTGACGGGCAAGGCCGACTTCGCAGACCCGTGGGCGAATTTCTCCCTCAAGGAAGAGGTGCAGCGTTTCGAGGAACATCTGATCGAGAAGGCGCTGCGCGACGCGCAGGGGAAAGTGTCGAACGCCGCGCGCCTGCTCGGCTTCAAACACCACGAATCTCTCAACTGGCGTCTCAAAAACAGAAACAAGAGCCTGCTCGCTGCAAGAACGCCCGCAAAGCCTCGCAAGCGCAGCATCATCAAGAACTACCAACCCAAGCGCGGCTGACGCGCAGTAAATTTTCCACCCCGCCCGTTTTACGCACGTGCACGCGCGCCGTAAAACGGCCTTCTCCCACACTGGCCTGATTCCTGCATAGAGAAGACACGGGACACGAACGCCGAGTTGGCGGTTCGTGTCCCGGCGCATCGCCTGTGCCGCCGACGACTCTCACCCGTCGTCCGTTGCGGCGTCGAAGGCCGCGCGCCCCGTCCCGACTCTCACTAAAGGATGTCAGCCCGGAATGCAACCCATCAACATTCTGTACGCCGAAGATTTTCAACCCGTCAAACTCATCGTCAAAGAGACGCTCGAACTCGAAGGCTGGCGCGTCGAAGATTGCGACGACGGGCTAACGGCGCTCGGCCACATCGAGAGCCGCGCGCCCTACGATCTCATCCTGCTCGACGACGATTTGCCGGGGCTGACCGGCATCGAACTCGTCGCGCGTGCTCGCTCGCTCGAACACCGCCGCCACACGCCCGTCGTCATGCTCTCGGCCACCGAACGACGCCGCGACGCGCGCACCGCCGGGGTCAACATCTTCCTGAAGAAACCCGAAGGCATGACCTCGCTCGTCGAAACGATCAAGCAACTGCTCCGCGAGATGGTCGAGAAGCAGAACTGACAGGACGCGAGTCGGAAGTTAGAAGGCGCGAGTCGTAAGTCGGAACGCCCCCGTCTGCTCATCTTCAAACACGGCCAACTTGTCGAACGCATCGTCGGCGCGCAACCCAGGCAGGCCATCGCCGCGCGTCTCGCAGTGCACGTCTGAAACCGGGGCAAGGGACAAGGGTAAGGGGTAAAGGGAGAAAAACGAACAGGAAACACTCGCCGCGACTTCCTGTTCGCTTTCTCCCTTACCCCTTACCCTTGTCCCTTGCCCCTTAGTTTTATTTGACCTTGACAGCCAACTCTTGCGCGCCGCAGGGCGACTTGAAGGTGACGTTGAAGTTGCCGGTGGTTTTGCTGATCGAGGTGACGGTGAACTTGAGCGCGTCGGAGTCGGCGCCGCCTTGCGGTTCGCGCAGGATGATGATGTCCGACCAGTTGGCGGTGGCGGCGTTGATGCCCGCGAGGTTCGTGTTGCCTTCGAGTCTCACGACGACGCTGGCCGAGCCGCCGCTGTTCGTCAACTCCAACGCGCTCGCGCTCAAGACGAGCGAGCATGACGACGACTCTCGCTTAGCCCTTGTTCGTTTCGGCGCGGCGGACGGCACAGGGGACGCTTCGGCAGGCGCGGTCGCTTGCGTCGGCGCGGGCGTCGGCGTGGGTGAAGGCGCGTTGGTGGAGGCGGATGTTGCCTCCGGTTCAGGTTGAACTGAGGGCGTCGGCGTGGCGACGGGCGACTCCGGCGTGGGCGTCGCGGACGGCGTCTCCGGCGTCGCGGACGGTGACGGTTCGGGCGTGGGCGTCGCCGCCGTGACGGCGGGCGCGTCGGGTGTGGTTGACGGTGAAGGGGATGGTTCGGGCGTCGCCGTGTTGACGGCCGGTGTGTTGACGGTGGGCGCGGGCGTCTCGGTAGGCGCGGGCGTTGTCGCGTCTACTGTTGCGGGCGTTGCGGCCGGGCTGGCGCTCACGGCTTCGAGCGTGGCGAGGCGCGCGGGCGCGGGGCCGATTTGCGCTTCCAGTCCGGCGGGCGAGCCGTTGACTTTCGTGTAGAGCGATTCGATGACGGCGTGGCGCGCGGCGTCGGGGGCGTCGGGGTTATAGCTTTTGATGTAAGCGGCGAGCGCGTCGCGTTCCTGTCCGCCGCTCGCGAGCGCGATGCCGAGACGCCACTGCGCGGTGCGCCAGTAGAGACTGCGTTCCGGCAGCACGCTCACGGCGCGGCGGAGGGCGGCGGCGGCTTCCGCCGTCTTGCCCTGACCGAGCAAGGCCATGCCGGTCAACTCTTCGATGCGTCCGCGCAGGAGGTTCGAGACGGCGTTGCGCGGCAGCACGGGAATGTCGGGCGTGCCGCCCTGCGCGATGGCGCTGGCGCGCACGTCGCGCAGCTCGTCGGCGGTCGTCGCGGCGGTGGCCGACGGCGCGTCAATCGCGGCCTCGACGTTCGAGCGCGCCGCGGCCGTCAACTCAAGCGCGGTCGGCAGCGCGACGCCGCGACGCAGCAGGCGACTCGCCGCGTAGAGTTGACGGTAAGCGCGCATCTCGTCCGCGCCCGACGTGAAATCGTTTGCGGCAGCGGCGACGGCCGAAGCGTCCGCTTGAGTTGCCGCGCCGCCCTCGCCCGCTGTCGTCGCCGTGGCGTCGAGCGCGAGGTGCAGCGCGAGCAGACCTTTGAGGATGCGCGCGTTCGTCTCGGTGTCGGCGGCGTTGGCTTGGAAGATGCTGGCGCGGCGTTCGGGCGCGAGCAGTTCCGTGAAAGTCGCGGCGCGCGCGGGTCTGCGCCCGGCGAGTTGGGTTTCGAGTTGGCCGTCCTTGAGCGTGAAGGTGCGCGCGAGTTCATCGGCGGCCTCGTTGTAGAGACCGGCGGCGGCGAGCGCGTTGGCGAGTTCGTAATCAAGCGTGGGGAAGCGTCCATACTGACGCGCGAAGCGCAAAGAGCGTTCGGCTTCGAGCGGCAGCTTGTTGGCGATGAGCGCGCGTGCGAGGGCGACCTGCGCCCAAGTGAAGCGCGGCTCGATGCGGACGGCCTGACCCGCCAACTCAAGCGCGCGCGCCGGTACGCCGTGCGCCGCGTACCAGTAGGCCGCGCCGGTCAGGAGCGACAAATTGCGCGGCTCGGCCGTGAGCGCGGCTTCGAGTTCGCGCTCCGCCTCTTCGCGCTTGTCGGCGTCGAAGAGTGCGAGCACGACACCGTTGCGCGCGCCGCGGTCGTTGGCGTCGGCCGCGAGGAGTTCGCGGTAGAGCGTCAAGGCTTCTTCGGGTTTGCCCGTCGCGCGTCGCAAGTCCGCGAGGCTGTGGCGCGCGGGCGCGGAGCGCGGGTCGAGTTCGACCGAGCGCGCGTATTCGGCCGTCGCCTCGTCGAGACGCAAGGCGAGGCGGTGCGCCGCGCCGAGCGCCTGATGCGCGGCGGCCAGTTCGGGCGCGAGCGCGATGGCCGCCTTCGCCACGCGCGCGGCCTCGTCGGCCTGTTCGACGCTCACGTAAAAGGCCGCGAGCGCGAGCAGGCGTTTGGCGTCCGCGCCCGCCTTCGCCTCAACCGCGCGCGCGAGTTCGAGCGCGGCGGCAGACTGCCCGCGCAGAAAGAGGTTCGCGGGCAACTGCGAGACGACTTCGTAATACAACTTGTCGGACATCCCCGCGGGCGCGAGCGCGACCGCCTGTTTGAAGAGTTCGACGCCGCCCGCGCCGTCCTGCGCCTGCAAACGCTCGTCGCCGAGCGCGGCGTGCGCGCTGACGAGTTGCTCGGTCGCGCGTGTCTTGAGCGACGACTGCGAATTGGCTTCGAGCCACGCGCGCAAGCCCGCGACGCGTTCGGCCGAAGGCAGTTTGAGCAATGCTTCGAGTTCCGCCTTTGCCGCCTCGTCGCCCTGCTGCGCGGCGCGCGCCTTCGCGGGCGGCTGCTTCTGCGTGCCCTTAGCCACAGGCTTTTTCTTCTGCTGCGCGACGGCCGCCCCGCTCGCCGCCAGACTCACGAGCAGGATCATTAAACAGACGTGAGAAATCGTTTTTTGAATCTTCATAACAAACTTGTAGTTCTCTCTCCGAACAACTTCATCGCAAAGTTTTATTTACTCAGCCCTTCGACGAGGACGCGCCCGACCGTGTTGCTCGGCGCTTGGATGCGCAGGATCGAAGCGAGCGTCGGCGCGATGTCGGCGGGCGTCGAGGCTTGCGCGTAACGACCCGCCGCCACGCCCTGCCCCATGATGATGAGCGGGACGTGCGTGTCGTAAGAGTAAGGCGAGCCGTGCGTCGCCGGGATCGCGAACGTGCCCTCGCTGAAATATTTGAAAGGCTCTTGCACCATGATCACGTCGCCGCTGCGGCGCGGGTGGAAGCCGTGCAGCACGCGCCGCCCGATGTTGTCTCCGGCGGAGATGCTGCCCGTTTCGAGTTGCGTGCGCGTGAAGGCGCGGTTGACGCCCGGCACTGTCAGGACGGCTTCCGCCACGACGCGCTCGATCTCTTCGCGGTTGATGCCGTCGCGTTTGAGGGCGACGGTATTGAAGAAGAGGTTGGCATTGTAGAGCGTGTCGGAGATGTAGTCGGCGGTCGAATCTTTGTCTTCGCCCTTGCGTCCGAAGCGCGCGCGGACGGCGTTGCGCGCGGCGTTCATGATGTCGGTGTTGCCGATGCGCCCGCCCGTCAGCCCCAACGCCGAAGCGTGTTCCGGGATCGGCGCGACGCCGTGGTCGGCCGTGAAGGCGACGAGCGTGTTCTGCAAACCGACCTTCGCGTTGACGTAATTGAGCAGCGCGCCGATCTGCCCGTCCGTGCGCAACGTGATGTCCATCACCTCTTGACTGTAGGGACCGAAGCGATGGCCGACGTAATCGTTAGCGGAGAAACTGACGGTGAGCACGTCCGTGTCGGCGTCGCTCCCCAGAGCTTCATTCTCAATCGCCGCCTGCGCAAACTTCACGAGCAGGTCGTTCGAGAAGGGCGTGTAGTCGAGCATGCCCCAACACTTTCCGTCCGCGTCGGTCGGGCTGCCGGGGAGCTTGTGCGGGAAGGTGTTGGTGTCGGAAGTCGTCGCGATGTTCTCCCACGGCGGCGCGTCTGCCCCGGCGCGGCGTTCGTACTCGCCCGCCGCCTGACCCGTGAGCAGGCGCGTCCACTCCGAGCCGCAAACTTTATCGGCCGGGCGCGCTTCGTTGTAGCGCGCGACCCACGCGGGCAGTTCGTTGAAGTAGTAGTTGGTGGAGACCATGTTGCCAGTGAGCGGGCTGAACCAGTAGGCCGCGTTGGCGTGGCGTCCGGAGGGCAGGATCGCGCCGCGATCCTTCGAGGAGATGCCGATCACTTTCGAGCGGTTGTTGACGAGTCGAATCTCGTCGCCGAGCGTCGAAGCGATCAGGCGGCGCGGGCTGGAAGCACGCTCGTTCGCGCCGCCGCCGAAGAGTTGCCAACGGCCGCGTTCGGGCTTGTCTTCCGGGTCGGATGCGTTCGACACGATGCGCCCCGCGTCGCGGTCGTACCAATCGTTGGCGATGATGCCCGTCTCGGACGGCCACGCGCCGGTCATCACGGTGGCGTGTCCGGGCGCGGTGTAAGTCGGCATGTGATCGTAGTTGGCGTTCGTCCATTGCGCGCCGTCGCGCGCGAGACGGCGCAGGCCGCCCTGCGGCGCGAAGAGATCGCCGAAGCGTTCCAAGTAGTCGGCGCGGAATTGATCCACGACGATGACGAGCACGAGTCGCGGCCGCACCGTCGCCGTCTGACTCGCGCGCGCGGCGGTTGCTCCGGCGGGCGGCGCGGCGGCGTTGGCGGTCGTGCGTCTCGCGGCGCGCGGCGACGTTTGCGCGTTCGCGCTTGTGGCGACGGAGATCAGTACGAGCAGTGTCGAAAGAATTAAACTCAGGCCGGGGCGGACTGCTGCTGCGGCGGCGGCGCGGGCGCGTTGGTGTGTCATCTGTAGCCTCTTTGCGAACGTTCGCTTTAGACGAGTCGGGAGTGTCTGGTCTGTGGCGTAAATTAACGACGAGCGTGCGGGCATGATAACATCACGGCGCGAGTCGGATGAAGGCGGCCGCTAAGATGATGGGGAGCGATCAGGGCGTTGAGCGAACTTGAAGCGGAATGGGCGCGGCGTCTGGCCGAAGCCGAACAGCGAGCGCGCCAGAGCGGGCGCAGCGACGTGGCGGACTATCTCGCCCTGCGCGCCTTGAACGATCTCGCGCGCAACACCGGCGTCGAATGGCTGCTCGCCACCTTCACGGCGCAGGCGGGCGAGGCCAACCGCGCGGGCGCGAGCATCGGGCTGACGAACACGGACGCGCACCGCTTCCGCGTCGGCAATTCGACGATGGCCGGACATCGCTTGATGCTGAGCACGGGCGTGCGCGTCCTGACCATCGAGGCCGGTTGGCCGCGCACGCCGCGTGACGGCATCGTGCGCGGCGGGGGGCTGGCTAACGCGCGCATCGCACACTTCGGCAATCCTTCCGCCAACGACGAACTCCTGCTCATGCAAAGCAAGGGCGACGCCGCGCCGCGCTGGCTCGTCCTCGATCCCGCCGGCGTGCGCCCCACGCTCGAAGAAGCGCGCGTGCGCCACCACGTTGCCCGCCTGCTCGATTAAACTCTATTCAGCACATCGCCCTTCTGCTCGATTAAGTTCGACCCGCAAAGTCGCAAACGATATGCGTCGCGGCCTGCACGTTTTGGAACAATACAACGCGCGCCGACGCAGTTTGAGTTCCCGTCCCCGCCTAATTCACCAAATTTCACGAACATAACGCCGCGCCGACGCACGCGCCCGCGCTGGCATAAGGCTTGCCATACTTCCCGGCGTCTCGCTGTCATCTTTCTCGATGAACAACGAGACGCGGCTGTCGCAGACGAGTCCGCCGCCAACGCCAATCACTCGCCCCGTGAACGGCACTACGCGCCCGTAGCCGCAAGTTTGAACGTAAGGAGTTCGCACAACATGATTAACCGACGCACGACTATTTTGACTGCCGCTGCCGCCATCCTCTTCGCCTTCTGCTTGCCCACCGTCACCTCGGCGCAATGGGATCGCGACCGCGACTATCGCCGCGACCGCCGCGACGATGGCTACGGCAACAACCGCAACGGCAACTACGACACGCGCTACCTGCGCGACGTGGCCGAGCGCGTCAAAGACAGCGCGCGCAACCTTGAGCGCGATGTGGATCGCTTCCTCGACAACAGCCGCGCCAACGGCACGCGCCGCGAAGATCGCATCAACAACGAAGTGAGAGAGTTTCGTCAGGCCGCCGACCGCTTCCGCAGTCGCGTCGGCAACAACGGCAACGACCGCAACCGCGGCTCTCAGGAAGCGCAGTATCTCTTGCAGGCCGCCAACAACACCGAGCGCATGCTCTCGCGCCTGCGCGTTGATTCGCGCACCTACTCCGACTGGCGTCAGATCAAGCAAGACCTGCGCACCATCGCCAACGCCTACGGCCTGCGCTACGACGGCTACGACGACGGTTACTACCGCGGCGGCAACAACGGCGGCTACGACCCGCGCGACAATCGCAACCGCGACTATCCGCGCGACAACCGCAACGGCCGCAACAACGACGACAACTGGTGGCGTCGCCTGCCGGGCATCATCAACGGCCGCCCGTAAGTTGCCTGTAAGTATGATTGAGACGAACTAACGAGCAAGGGTAGTGAGTAAAAGTGAAGGCCGGGCTGACATTCCGTCAGACCGG
>JAVEDE010000025.1 GCA_030841105.1 Pyrinomonadaceae bacterium | reverse complement strand
GTTCGTCTTGTCTGCCTAAGAACTCTAACTGGCCGTCGTCGCGCCAGCGCGCCACGTCGCCTGTGCGGTAGAGACGCGCGCCTTCCACAGTCGAGAACGGATCGGGAATGAAGCGTTCGGCCGTCAGGTCGGGGCGGTTCAAGTAGCCGCGCGCGACGCCCGCGCCGCCGATGTAGAGTTCGCCGGGGACGCCGAGCGGGCAGAGTTGCCCTTCGTCGCCGAGCACATACAACTGCGTGTCCGCAATCGGACGGCCGAGCACGAGCGCGGTGGCGTCATTGTCCGGCGGCGTGTTCGCGTCGCGCGCGTAAGCCGAGGCGAGGATCGTCGCCTCGGTCGGCCCGTATTGATGAAGCGTCGGGACTTTGAAAGTCTCCTGCCAAGCGTTGACGCCCGCGGCCGAGACGGCTTCGCCACCCGACAACAACAGGCGCAGCGGCAATCGCTCCGACTCCGGCAGAGCGCGCACGGCGGCTGCCACCTCTTCGAGTTGGGCGGGCAAGAGCAGCGAGACGGTGATGCCGCGCTCGCGTTCCAGCCGCGCGATCTCCGCGCCCGACATCTCCGTGATGCCCGGCTCGAAGGCCACCGCCGCGCCCCTGATGAGCGACGGGTAGAACTCCAACCCGAACGGGTCGAAGGCTGGCGAGACGAATTGCAGCACGCGGTCGCCCGCTTTGAGTCCGTACATTTCGGCCAGCGTGTTGATGCGCGACGAGAGCGCGCGGTGCGACACGCAGACGCCCTTCGGCCGACCCGTCGAACCCGACGTGTAGATGACGTAAGCGGTCATCTCCGGGTGCAGTTCGACGTGCGGGCGTTCGGCGTCTTCCGCCGCCACGTCCGGCCAGTCCGCGTCAATGCTGATGACGCGTCCCCAAGTCGTCGGCAGTCCTTCGCGCAACGCTTCGTGGATCAGGATGACGGGGATGGCGGCATCGTCGAGCACTTGCGCGATGCGCTCCTCCGGCCACGCACGATTGATGGGCACGTAAGCGCCGCCCGCCTTCAACACGCCGAGCGTGGCGACGGCGAGGTCGAACCCGCGTTCCATGTAGAGCGCGACGCGCACGTCCGCGCCGACGCCGATCCGCCGCAGGTAATTGGCGAGACGGTTAGCGCGCGTCTCAACTTCCAGATAAAAATAGGGCAGCCCTTGGTCAAACACGGCGACGCCGTGCGGCGTGCGCGCGACCTGTGCGGCGAAGAGTTCGTGAACGCCGCGCCACTCGGTCGCACTCGCGTCCGCGTTTGTCGCTTCGACCACGTTCGAGTTCGTTGCTTCGCCCGCGCCGAAGGCGAGCAACTGTTCGCGCTCGGCCGCGGCCGTCATTTGCAGGCCGGAGACGAGCGTGTCCGGCTCATCGCTGACGTTCTCCAAGAGCAGCCGCAGATGTTCCATCATGCGCGCGATGGTCGTTTCGTCGTACAAGCCCGCCGCGAACTCGACGTTGCCGCTGATGCCGCCCGGACTCTCCACGATTGACAGCACCAACTCGAAACGGCCTTCCGGCTGTTGAATGGGCAATTGGCTGAGACTCACTTCGCCGAGCGACAACTCCGACTCCGGCGCGTTCTGCAAAATGAGTTTCACCTGAAAGAGCGGCGAGCGGTCGAGGTGTCGCTCCGGCGCAAGTTCCTCGACGAGTTTCTCGAAGGGCAACTCCTGATGCGCGTAGCCTTCGAGCGTCGTCTCGCGCACGGCGCGCAGCATCTCGCGGAAAGTCATGCCGGGCGCGATGAGCGTGCGCAGCACGAGTTGATTGATGAAGAAGCCGATCAAGCCCTCGGTCTCAAGCAGCGTGCGGTTGGCTACGTCCGTGCCGACGGCGATGTCGTTCTGCCCCGTGTAACTTGAGAGCAACGCCTGGAAGCCCGCGAGCAGGGTCATGTAGAGACTGACGCCTTCGCGGCGGCTGAAGCTGTTCAACTTCTGCGCCGTCTCGGCAGACCAACGGAACGAGTGCCACCCGGCGAGGCGGTTGCCCACCGCGCTCGAACGCGGGCGGTCGGTCAGCAGTTGGAGCGGCTGCAAGCCTTCAAGTTGCGTGCGCCAGTAAGAGAGTTGGCCTTTGAGCACGTCGCCCTTGAGCCAGCCGCGTTGCCACACGGCGTAGTCGGCGTATTGCACCTTGAGTTCCGCGAGCGGCGAAGGCTGCCCGTGGCGATAAGCCTCGTAGAGCATGCCGAACTCTCTGACCAGCACGCCCGTTGACCACGCGTCCGAAACGACGTGATGCAGAACGAGGACGAGCACGTGCTCGCGCCGGTTGAGCCTGACGAGCAGCGTGCGCAGCATCGGCCCCGTGGCGAGATTGAAGAGACGGCTCGCCTCACGTTCCGCCAACTCACGCGCCGCGCGTTCGCCCGCCACGCCGCCGAGCGGCTCGACATCCACGACCGGCACGGCCATCTCACGCGCCTCGCCGATGCGCTGCACGGGCTTGCCGTTAACGGTCGGGAAAGACGTGCGTAAGACCTCATGCCGCCGCACGATCTCCGTGAGGGCGGCGACGAGCGCGGTGTAATCGAGTTCGCCTTCGAGCCTGACGACGCGCGGCGAGTTGTAAGCGGGGTTGCCCGGTTCGAGTTGATCTATGAACCACAAGCGTTGTTGCGCGAACGACAGCGGCAGCCGGCCGTTGCGATCAGCACGCACCAACTGCGGCGGCGCGCTCGTCGTCCCGCTTCCGGCATCGCGCAGTCGTTCAACTTCCGCCGCCAACGCTTCGGCCGTCGGCGTCTCGAACAACACGCGCAGCGGCACTTCGACGCCAAACACCGAGCGCACGCGCGAGACGACTTGCGTCGCCAACAGCGAGTGGCCGCCGAGTTCAAAGAAGTCTTCGCCGATGCCGACGCGCTCGCGCCCCAGCACTTCCGCCCAGACGTTGCAGACGATCTCTTCGGTCGGCGTGCGCGGCGCGGCGTAACTCGACGCCGCCTGCGTCGCCTCGACCTCGTCGGGCGCGGGCAGCGCCTTGCGGTCGAGTTTGCCGTTGTCCGTCAAGGGCAGCGCGTCGAGTTTGACGATGCGTTGCGGGATCATGTACGAAGGCAGACGCGTCGCCGCGTGTTCGCGCAACTCGGCCGGGTCGGCATCGCCCGCTACGTAGGCGACGAGCGTCTGCGCGCCCGCGATCTCCCTGACCGCCACGGCGCATTGACGCACGCCCTCGTGCGTCGCGAGCACGGCTTCGACTTCGCCGAGTTCGATGCGGTAGCCGCGCAGCTTCACCTGCCCGTCGCGGCGGCCTAAAAATTCCAGTTCCCCGTCCTCGCGCCGTCGCACGACGTCGCCCGTGCGATAGAGCCGCGCGCCGGGTTGCTCGCCGAACGCGTCGGGCACGAACTTCTCGGCCGTCAACTCCGGCCGGTTGACGTAGCCGAGGCCGACGCCCGCGCCGCCGATGTAGAGTTCGCCCGCGACGCCGACGGGGCAGAGCATGCCTTCGCCGTCGAGCACGTAAAGTTGCGTGTTCGCAATCGGGTTGGCAATCGTCACCGTGCCGCCGTTCGCGTCGCCGACAGGTTTGACGGCCGACCAGATGGTCGTCTCCGTCGGCCCGTACATGTTGAAGATGGGGGCGTCGTAAGAGTCGCGCAGTTCGGAGACGAGCGCGCCCGGCAACGCCTCGCCGCCGACGAACAGGCCGCGCAAAGATGCGAGGTCGCCCGACTTCGCCTCGGCGAGCAACATGCCCGCGAGCGACGGCGTGCATTGCAGGTGCGTGATGCCCTGCTCGCGGATCACTGCCGGGATTGATTCGGAGTGCGACGCGGGACGGTTGGCTGCGAGCCGCACGGTGTCGAGCAGGCGCAAACTCTCCAACGTCGCCTCGAACTCGACGCCGAAGTCTATGAGACATGCGATCTCGTCCACGCCCGCCGCCTTGAGTTCGGCTGCCATGGCGAGACACTTTTCGGGCGTCCCGATCAAACTCGCCGCGTCCATGTAGCGGTCGGCCGCGTGGCCGAGCAGGGCTTCCATGTCCTCCGACGAAAACTCGCTCGCGTCAACGTCGAGACCGATGGCGCGTCCGAAGGCGCGCACCAGATCGAGCGACTGCCGCAGGTACTCCGTGAACGGCGCGCGCACCTGTTCCCTGATCACGTCCTCGTCGGGCGCGACGAAGGTGTGCACCATCAGCGTGACGTGACCCGCGCCTTCGCGCCCGCTCTCCCGCCGTGCTTCACGGTAGACGCGCACGTTCGCGGCCAACTCTTCGACCGACTGGCCGAGCAGGTGCGTCAATAAATTCGCGCCGATCTGTCCGGCGATGCGGAACGTCTCAGGGTTGCCCGCGGCCGTCAGCCAGATCGGAATCTCCTTCTGCACGGGGCGCGGGTGGATGCGCACGTCAACTTCTTTGCCCGCGCCGCCCGGCAGGCGGATCGTCTCGCCGCGCCACAACGCGCGCACCACTTCGATGTTGCGAAGCATGAGGGCTTTGCGATCCGCGTAGGCTTCGGGCGCGAGCACGAAGTCGGCCGCGTGCCAGCCGGACGCGAACGACACGCCCGCGCGTCCGCGCGATAAGTTATCAACGACCGCCCAGTCCTCCGCGACCGCGACGGGATGACGCAGCGGCAAGACGACGCTGCCACTGCGGATGGCGATGTTGCGCGTGACGCTTGCCACGGCCGCGCTCGTCAGGGCGGGGTTCGGGTAGATGCCGCCGAAGGCGTGGAAGTGTCGTTCGGGCGTCCACACCGCGCTGAAGCCGTGCTCGTCGGCAAACTTCGCGCCTTCGAGCAAGAGACGGTAAGCGTCGCCGCTCCCGCCGTCTTCGGCCGCGAAATAGAAGAGACTGAAATCCGTGGTCTGCGTCGCGGACGCTTCTGCTAAAGATGCTCGCTGCTGCGAAGCCGACTCGACCCACGACGGGAAGACGACCTCGAAGCCGCGCGCGAGCGTCCAGAAGAGTTCGAGCACGGAGATGTCGAAGCTGACGGTCGTAACGGCGAGCCACTTCCCTTCGCCGCCGTCCGCGATAGCATCGTCCATCCCCGCGAAGAAGTTCGCCACGTTGTCGTGCGAGACGGCGACGCCCTTCGGCCGACCCGTCGAACCCGACGTGTAGATCACGTAGGCCGTGTTCGCCGGGACACACGCGACGCGCGCGCCCGCGACAGCCGTTGATGATGTCGTCATGCCCGTCGCAGCGGTCGCCTGAACGTCCCCTTCTTCCGGCGCGTCAACGTAGACGACCGTGCCGCTCGTCTGCGGTAAGGTGGCGAGCAGGTGTCTTTGCGTGAGCAACAGGGTCGCGCCCGAATCCGCCAGCACGTAACTCACGCGCTCGCGCGGGTACTCCGGGTCAACGGGCACGTAGGCGCTGCCCGACTTGAGCACGCCGAGGAGCGCGACGGGCAGATCGAAGCCGCGTTCGACGCAGACGGCGACGCGACGCTCCGGCGACGCTCCGAGCGCGACGAGCCTCGCCGCCAACGCATCGGCGCGTTGGTTCAGTTCGGCATAAGTCAGGCTCGCGTCGCCGCAAGTGATCGCCTTGTGGTCGGGCGTGCGCGCGGCCTGCGCCTCGAAAAATTCGTGGACGAGGCGCGACTCGTAAGGCCGCGTCGTCATGTTCCAATACTTCGAGATGAGCGCCGACTCGGCCGCATCAACAATCGGCAACTGCGCCAGCGCCTGTTCCGGCCGCGCGCCGAAGGCTTCGAGTATCAGTTGCAGGCTGCGCGCGAAACGTTCCGCCGTCGAGTGCTTGAAGAGATCGGTGGCATATTCCAGACGCAAGCCCAACCCCTCCGGCGTGTCCTCAGCCATCAACGTCAGATCAAACTTCGCCCACTGGTGTTCCACCTCCTGCGCCGTGTCCGCCACGTCGGCCAGACCCGCCGCCTGCGGCTCGCGCCGCTCATACAAAAACATCGCCTGAAACAGCGGCGACCGCGACAGGTCGCGCCCCGCATGCACTTCCTCAACGAGCCGCTCAAAAGGCAAGTCCTGATGAGCATACGCACCCAGCACGGTCTCTCTCACTTGCGCTAACAACTCTCTCGTCGTGCGGCACTCATCCACTCTGGCGCGCAACACCAACTGGTTGATGAAGAAGCCCACGAGCGGCTCGGTCTCCAACCGATTGCGATTCGCAATCGCCGTCCCGACCGCCACATCCCGCTGCCCGCTGTACCGAGAGAGCAAGAGTTGGAAAGCCGCCGTCAAGAGCATAAAGAGCGTCACGCCTTCTTTGCGGCTCACGTCCCGGAGTTGTGCCGTCACCTCTGTGTTGAGTTCAAAGCGCACCACCGCCCCGCGGCTCGTGCCCCCCACCGTCTGCCGGGCATAGTCGGTGGGCAACTCCAACGCTTCCAAGTCGCGCAGTTGCTCGCGCCAGTATGAGAGTTGACGCTCCAGCACGTCGCCCGTCAGCCATTCCCGCTGCCACACGGCATAATCCGCATACTGCACGGGCAACTCTGCGAGCGGCGAGGGTTGCCCCAGCCGGAAGGCTTCGTACAACAGGCCGAACTCGCGCACCAGCACACCGGCTGACCAGCCGTCACTGACGATGTGATGCAGCACCACCACCAGCACGTGCTCCTCTTGACTGAGACGCACCAGGAGGGCACGCACGACCGGCCCGGCCGACAGGTCGAAGGGGCGCGCCGCCTCCCGCTCCACCACCGCCCGCGCCGCCCGCTCCCTGACAGATGTGTCGCGCGCCGTACCTTGTGCGTCACCGCCGCCCGCCAGATGCTCCACATCCACGACGGGCACGTTCAACGCCTGCGCCTCATGAACGAGTTGCACGGGTGCGCCGTCCACAGTCGGGAACGAGGTGCGTAAGACCTCATGCCGCCGCACGATCTCCGTGAGCGCAGCGACGAGCGCAGTGTGATCGAGTTCGCCTTCGAGCCTGACGACGCGCGGCGAGTTGTAAGCCGGGTTGCCCGGTTCGAGTTGATCAATGAACCACAAGCGTTGTTGCGCGAACGAGAGCGGCAGCCAGCCGTTGCGTTCCGCTCTCACGAGCGGCGGCGCACTCAGGTTGTCGCCCGCCGCCCTGCCGCGCTCAACCTCACGTAGACGCTCGACCTCAGCCGCTAACGCTTCTACAGTCGGCGTCTCGAACAAGACCCTGAGCGGCACTTCCACACCGAACACCGCGCGCACGCGCGAGACGACCTGTGTCGCCAACAGCGAGTGGCCGCCCAGCGCGAAGAAGTCTTCGTCCACCCCAACGCGCTCTTTACCTAACACCTCCGCCCAGACATTACACACGATCTCTTCGCAGGCCGTG